>NZ_FNUK01000004.1 GCF_900108045.1 Caloramator fervidus
AAAGGTTTAGAAATCGAATTCTTCATTGTTGTGTATAAACTTGTTAAACTATTAAATCTACAACAATTTTTAACGGCCTCGCGCAAAAAATTTAAGAAGAAAACCTTAGTCGACCTAAGTCAGTCTTTAAAGGTTTTCTTCTTAAACCTATACCAAACTACGTGCAAAAATAAACAATACGCTGAGCTTTTATAAAAGCCAACCTTTGATTGGCCTTTTTGTCATGCCCATTTTTAAAGCTTTTGCTTAAATTAATCTCAATTACATAAAAACTCCTTGGAAATTAGCAAGGGCGGGCATCTGAATAATTTGCCCACCCCAACTATTGACATAGAACCTTCCTTAAAAGGAATGTAGCTTTACTCTCCCCATCCTTCTGGGAATTCAGCGTTATGCCAAACGTTTTGAACATCATCATTTTCTTCTAATTTATCAAGGAGCTTTTCAAACTTTTCAGCAGCTTCGTTATCTAAAGAAACATATGTGCTTGGTATCATTGAAATTTCTGCTGAGGCTAATTTTATTCCATTGTTTTCTAATACCTCTCTAACTTTTGAAAAATCTTCAGGTAAAGTTATTATTTCATATGAATCCTCTTCAGCTGAAAAATCTTCAGCTCCTGCATCAAGTGCCATCATCATAAGAGAATCTTCATCAATTCCATCTTCTTTTTCAACTATAATTAATCCCTTCTTTTCAAATAAGAAGGATACACATCCAGTTGCTCCAAGGTTTCCGCCATATTTTTCAAATATATGTCTTATATCTCCTGCTGTTCTGTTTCTGTTATCAGTTAAAGCTTGAACTATTACAGCAACACCATTTGGACCATATCCTTCATAAATTATTTCTTCATAATTAACATCTTTAAGTTCACCGGATGCTCTTTTTATTGCCCTTTGTATATTCTCCATAGGCATGTTGTTTGCTTTAGCCTTTGCAATAACATCTCTAAGTTTTGGATTTGCATCTGGATTTGGTCCACCCTCTTTAACTGCAACTTGAATTTCTTTTCCTATTTTAGTAAATAACTTTCCTCTTAAAGCATCTTGTTTGCTTTTTCTATGTTTAATATTCGCCCATTTTGAATGTCCTGCCATAATCATTCCCCCTTAAAAGTTTGTTGCATTATCTACTGCTTGGCACAAAAATTTTAGGCATTTCCCTTTTATGTTGACTTTTTCTATTAAGTTCATCAACAATTCTTTTAACTTTTTCTGTTGCATTTCCTGTAAGAATATATTCATCAAGCTCTTTATATGTTATACCCATTTCCTTTTCATCCGTTTGATTTTCCCAAAGCCCAGCACTTGGAGCCTTGTTTATAATTTCCTCTGGAACATTAAAATATCTTGCAAGTTCCCAAACTTCATGTTTTACAAAAGATGCAAGAGGCATTATGTCGACTCCACTATCTCCATATTTAGTAAAATATCCTACCGTAAGTTCACTTCTATTTCCTGTGCCTGCAACAAGGTAATTATAAAGGGCTGCATGATAATACAAAGTAGTCATTCTAAGTCTTGGCTTTATGTTAGCAAGAACCAACCTATTTTCATTTCCCGTTGCCCCAACGGCTTTTAAAATAGCATCATAAACTTCATCTAAAACTACTTTTTTGTATTTTATACCTAATTTGTTTACTAAAAGCATCGCATCTTTTTCATCCTGAAGATTGCTGTAACAAGGCATAATAATTCCTAAAGTATCATTTGGAAAAGCCTTTTTAGAAGCAGCAGCAACAACAGCTGAATCAACTCCACCACTTATTCCAACTACGATTCCTTTAGCTGCAGCTTCATATACTCTTTCTTTTAACCATTCAACAAGTTCGTTAGCAACCCTTTCTACGTCAAACATTTTCAAATACCTCCTAGAACTTTCTTTTAAGATATTAGCATAATAATAATTAACTTTCAAGCTTCAAAAGGTATAAAAAAAGCAATTAAATTTAAAAATAATTTATAGGTGATATTATGAAAAAAAGTTTTAAAGTTGCATTAATAGGTATATTAACAGGTATGTGTAATGGATTATTTGGAGCTGGAGGAGGAACTTTGTTAGTGCCTTCTATGAATCATATACTAAAAATAGAACAGCACAAATCCCACGCAACAGCAATTGCCATAATACTGCCTTTATCAATTATAAGCTCCATATTTTATATTTCAAAAAACATGGTTGACTGGAATTTAACATTAAAAGTAGTAATATCAAATTCAATTGGAGGTTTTATAGGAGCAAAAATACTAAACAAATTTACTGATGGAACTTTAAAATTGATATTTGGAATATTTATGATAATAGCTGGAATAAGGATGGTGTTTTTTAAGTGATAATTTTTATTGTTAGTTTAATTTCAGGTATAATAAGCGGTATGGGAATTGGAGGAGGAACTATTTTAATTCCAGCCCTTATAATATTTTTTAACATAAAGCAACATATAGCTCAAAGTACTAACTTAATAATATTTATTCCAACTTCCATCGTAGCTCTTTATTTTCACACAAAACAAGGCAATGTTGTAAAAGATGTTTTAAAAAATCTTATAATTTTTGGGATAATAGGATCTATAATAGGTTCTTTTTTGGCAGTTAGCATAAAATCAGATATGTTAAAAAAAATGTTTGGAATATTTCTTCTTATAATGGGAGCTTATGAAATATACTTAAGCAAAAAAGAAAAAGCTCACCCTAAACAAAGGTGAGCTTCAAATTCCATACCTTTTTAATAAACTCTTACATTTAAACTAAAGGTTGAAATCTAGAACAACGCTTTTTTATCCTTATCAGTCCTGCACCTTTATTATTTGATCATTTTCATCAATAAATACAAGCCTATGTCCAACAACCTTTATAATATCATTTCCATTCATAAGTTCAATTATGTCTGAATGAATCTTTTCAAAATTTTCTTCAAGACATACCACATTCATTTTTATATTTTCTAAATACTCTGTATTTAATATTTTTACATTTTTATTTTGTAGATAATGATTTATTTTTCCATACTTTTCATAATCTAAAACTATTTTAAATTCCACTCCCTTTTTTCTTTTTACCTTCTTAGCAGCATCTACCCCTTGTTTACAAGATGCGCTATACGCTCTAACTAGTCCTCCTGCTCCTAATAAAATTCCTCCAAAATATCTTGTAACAACAACCGCAACATCATTAAGTCCTTCTCTTTTTAGAACTTCCAAAACTGGGGGTCCTGCCGTTCCTTGAGGTTCACCATCATCAGAATAACGCATAGAAATTCCATTATTAGTAATATAAGCATAAACATTATGGGTAGCATCTTTATATTTTTCCTTTATTGAGTTTATAAATTCAATTGCTTCTTCTTCATTTTTAACTCTTTTTATATTGCATATAAATAGTGATTTTTTTTCTTCAAAGGAAACCTCTACTTGATTAAGAACAGTCCAATCTTCCTTTAACATTATAATCACCCTCTAAATAACAGTTTTTAACAAAATTCTGACTAATATAGTTGTATTTTTGTTTAAATTATGTTAAGATAAATTAAGCTTAAAATATTGCATAAGGAGGTAACTTTATGATAACAAAAGATATGAACATTATCGATATAGTTCAAAAATACCCTCAAACAGCTCAAGTTTTTGCAAAATATGGAATGGGCTGTTTAGGTTGCATAGCAGCTAGATATGAAACATTAGAACAAGGTGCTCTTGCACATGGAATTAATCTAGATGCTATGCTAAAAGACTTAAACGAAGCAATAAAAGGCTAATAAATTGCCAGGTTTTAACCTGGCAATTTATTTTTCTCATAGCATTCCTTTAATATTCTTATACCCTCTTTAATTTCGTCTATTTTAGTTTGAGCAAAGCTAAGCCTTATATTGTTACTGCTTCGTGAATCTAAATAAAATACATTTCCTGGTGCTAAAATTACCCCATTTTTTTTAGCAAAATAAGCTAAAATAGAAGAATCTATATCTGTTTTAATCCAAAAATGAATTCCTCCATAGGGTTCTTTAAAATCTACAAAATAAAGCTTACTAAGATTTTCTTTCATAATCATATATCTTTCAAAATAAATATCTTTTAACTTTTTTAAATGACTTGTCCAAAAACCTTCCCTAATATATAAATCAAAAGCTCTTTGAATTAAGCTAGACGTAGAAATATCAGAGTTTTGTTTTAAAAAGATTAAATTCTTAGACATATTTAAAGGTGAAACTAAAACTGCAATCCGCAATCCAGGCATAAATATTTTAGAAAAACTTTTTATAAAAATAACCCTATCACAAAAGTCTAAAGACTTTAAAGGTTGAGCATCTTTATTTCCAAAATTTACTTCCGTTAAAAAATCATCTTCAAGAATAAATACATTATATTTCTGAGCAAGATTTAAAAGAGCAAGTTTTTTTTCAAAGCTATATGTTATAGATGTAGGATTTTGAAAATTAGGCATTACATATATTAATTTTACCCTATGTCTTTTTAAAACCTCCTCAAGCTCATCTATATCAATTCCATCCTCCAAAATAGGAACCTCTATTATATTAGCCCCTCTATTTTTAAATACAGCAACCGCACCTGTATATGTAGGGCTTTCAACAACAATAGTATCATTAAAATTAATTAACGCTTTTGCAACCAAATCTATGCCCTGCTGTGCTCCAGATATTATGCTTACGTTTTCTATTTGCGTTTCAATACCACATTCTTTAAGATAATCTGTTATAGATTCCCTTAAAAAATAATATCCTTGAGGATCAGCATAAGTAAACGCATGGGCTCCATCCCTATCTAATACTTTATTAATAACAAGTTTAAATTCATCAACGGGAAAGAGATTTGAATGGGGAGTTAAGGTTGAAAAATTAATTCCTTCATTTATGCTAAATTCATCTTTTTTGTGTAATACCGTTATATTTTCTGAAAAAAATTCAATCTTTTCTTCACTTTTTTTTAAAACATAAGTTCCACTTCCGACTTTTGTATAAATATAACCTTTTTGTTCTAAAAGTCTATAAGCATTAACAACTGTACTTGCATTAACCCCTAATTTTTTAGAAAGTTCCCTTATAGTAGGAAGCTTTTCATTTGGTTTTATAGCACCATCTTCTATTAAATTTTTAAGTTTTTCATAAAGCTGAACATACTTTGGCTCGTTTGAATAATCATCAAGTTTTATGCCATCATAAAATTTCATAAAACCACCTATTTTCTCATAAAAAATAGTGCTACCGTTCCTTCTCCAACATGACTACCTATAGTAGGACCTATTTCTGATATGAAAAATTCTCTAATTTTAAAATTCTTTTCAATCTCATTTTTTAGCTGCATGCAAAAATCATCATTTCCTGAAAAAGATAAACCTATAACTTGATTTTCTATTTCATATCCCCTCTCCTCAATGGTCTGAATCATTTTCTTTATGACTGCCTTTTCTCCCCTTACTTTATCATATGGAACAATCTTACCATCATCAAATTGAAGAACAGGCTTTATATTTAATAAGTTACCTATCAAAGCTTTAGAGCTTGAAATTCTTCCTCCCCTTTTTAGCATTTCAAGATTACCAACAGTAAAAATATATTCCATTCTATCCCTCATATAAATTACTCTATTTAAAATTTCTTCCCTTGTCTTTCCTTCCTTTACCATAAACGCAGCTTCTCTAACTATAAGTCCATACCCAACAGAAGCACCCTTTGAATCTATAACATCTATTTTATCACTTCCTAACTCTTCCTTTGCAATTAAAGCCGATTGATAGGTTCCACTAATACCAGAGGATAAGCTAATGTAAATTACATGATAACCTTCCTCTAGAAATTTTTTAAACTCTTCTATAAATCTATTCGGAGTAATTTGAGAAGTTTTGGGAAGACCTTTAAAATTTTTTAGCTTTTCATAAAATTCTTGTGGAGTAATAGTAACTCTATCATAGTAGGCTTCTTCATCAAAAAAAACCATCATAGGAATTATATGAACACCAAGCTCCTGTGCATAATCCCTTTTAAGATCGCACCCACTATCTGCAATTATTTTTATCTTATTCATAATCCACCTCCAAAATTAGCAAACATAATAAACTATTTCTTCTATGAGTTCTTCATCACCACGAGTTTTCAAACTCCTTAATGTTTGATTTATAAAACCTTTTTTAGCTAAAAATTCTAAAAGCAAGTTTAAATTTCCATCTATTTGTCTAAATTCATCAGCACTTTTTATATCATTAACAGATACGAAATCCTTTTTCTCTTTTAAAAACTCTATTATAGGATAAGATATATCCTCTATATTCTGATCTAAATATTTGCAAACCGACTCAATAATAATGCTTATTTTTTCTTTCAATGTAATACCAGAATTAATAACATCAAATAACCTTTCTATATTTTCATCCATGTTAACTGCAAATGATAAAATATCTTTATCCGTTATATGTCCCATCATGTTAAGCTGAAGCCTTGCAAAATTTGTTATTAAATCAACTATCCACTGAAATGAGGTTTCATATTTACCAGTTACATAATATTTCCTAGAATAGTGTAAGCAATTTAAAATATTACATAATATCTCTATATTCCTTATGCTCCTATCCCTATCATAATAAAATCTTATGGAATTATAAATATCTTTTATATCATCATCTAAACAATAAACAAGCTTTCCAGTGAAAAATGCCTTATGAAATGTTCCACCTTTAAGTAAATTTTTATAAGATTCTATAAATATATCTTTAGAAACATAATTTACCTGAACAGGAACATTATTTATTTTACTGTAAATATTAATCATTTTATTTTGCTCCTTAGTTATAACAAAAAAGTCTATATCAGACTCTTCCCATAAATCTCCTGAAACAATACTTCCGTAAACAATAATAGCTATAACATTACTATTATTTTTTAACTTATTAAAAGCCTTTTCATAAGCTTCTTGATATATTTTTACTATATTACTCACGTCTTCCCTCCCCCGTTTTTAAAATATGCTTAATTTATTATATAATTTTAACTAAAACATTGTAAAGTATAGTCACTTTTTTATATTATAAAATCCCTCAATTGTTCTATAACCACAATTTTGACAAAATAACACATGCCTGCATATATAACTTGGATCGCCATCGCTAAGATCTGTTATTTCATACGGTAAATCAGCTGAATAACTATCATAATAATTTTCTATCCTGTCTAAAATTTCCATATAACTTCCACAGGATGGACAAACCCTTTTATATTCAACCAATCCATTACATACAGGACAAATAAGCATAAAATTCACCTCTTTAGATTATTTCTAAAAATAATTTTCCCTTCCCGCTTTAACTTAATACTTTTTGGAAAACTAATATTAGGTGATAATATGAAGATATTAGCTCAAATTTTTATTTTTATATTTTTATTTTTAACATCCTATAATATGTTTTTAAATTTTCAACTTAGCAAGTTTACTTTTATTGATAATCAAAAAAATAATAAAAAGGTATGTATAATTTTAATTGACGGGCTTAGATTGGATGCTATAAAATATATGCCTTTTATAAAAAAACAAATAAATGAAAAAAAAGCCCTATTTTATAAGTCCTCTTGTTTTATTCCTTCACTGTCAAGACCAGGATATGTAAGAATATTTTCAGGCTCTTCAACAAAAATAAACGGAGTTTCAAAAAATTTTTATCCTATTCCGTCAACTATTCCAGATATATTTTTACTATCAAGAAAAAAAGGGCTTAAGACAGCCCTTTGTGGATATTACTGGATTTACGAACTTTATCCTTTTTCCTTTAATTACAAATATATATACTTTAATGATGACTCAAACATTTTTACAAAGGCTTTAAATATCATAGATAAACATAAACCCGACCTTATCTTAATTCACCCCATGAAAGTAGATAAAGCTGGACATAAATACGGAGGAATATCCTTAAATTATAAAAAAGCCTGTATAGAAATAGATAACGATATTCAGAAACTTTATGAAAAAATTAAAAATTATACCATAATCATAACCTCGGACCATGGTCATAAAGATAAAGGTGGGCATGGTGATGATAACTTAAAATGTCTTGAAATACCAATTATATTTTTAGGTAATTTAAAAGATATAAAGTTTTATGAAAAAGTATCAACAACACAACTTGATATTTCACCTACAATATGTGATATATTAAACCTTCCTAAAACCCCTTATATGGAAGGCAAATCATTAGTTATATGCAACAATATGACCTTTCAAAATAAGAAATTTAAAAACATAAACAAGGTACCAGTAGCTTTAATTTTAATATCTTCCTATGTTAGTTATTTAGCTACTAAAATTATTTTTAGAAAATAATTACAACCTACTCAAAACATCTTTAAAAGATTTATTAGCCTTAAATATTACTTTTTCTTCATCAAGCACTTTTATTTCATAATTTTCCATAACGACTTTACCGTTTATAATAACGGTTTTTACATCAGATCCCTGAGCTGAAAACACAATATTAGAGTATACATCAGTTTTAGGATTTAAATGAGCCTTATTAAAATCTATAAGAATTATATCAGCATAAAAACCTTCCTTTATATATCCTAAATTGTTTTCCATTCCTATCGCCTTTGCTGCATTAACTGTCGCTAACTGTAAAGTTTCAAAAGCATTTAATGCAGTTGCATCACTACAGTTTAACTTTTGAAGAAGGGATGCAGTCTGCATTTCTTCTATCATATTTAAATTATTATTACTAGATGCCCCATCGGTTCCTAAAGCAACATTTATTCCTTTTCTAATCATTTTTACAACAGGAGCTACTCCACTTGCCAATTTCATGTTGCTCTGAGGATTATATACAGCTGTAAAATCGTAATTTAAAAGCATCTCCATATCAGCATCATTTAAATAAACACAATGGGCTGCCAAGGTCTTATTTTTGTCAAATAATCCAGTTTCATAACAAACAAAAGCTGGAGAAAGACTATATTTATCTTTTGTAATATAAACCTCATCCTTTGTTTCTGCAATATGTATATGTATAGGAATATTTAATTTTCTTGCAACCTCTCCTACTTCCTTTAAACATTCAAAGGAACATGTATAGGGAGAATGAGGTGCAATAAATATTTTTACCATTTCATCATGTTTAAATTTTTCAAATAAGCTTATAGTATCCTCCACCTGTCCTTGCCATCCATCACCTATAATAGGATTTCCTAAAAATCCCCTTATGTTAGCTTCTTTGCAGGCCTTTGCAATAACATCTTCTTTAAAATACATATCTACAAAAGATGTAGTCCCGCTTTTTATCATTTCAATTATTCCTAAAAGAGCACCATTATATATATCTTCTTCCTCCAATTTTGCTTCAAAAGGCCAGATTTTCTCCTTCAACCACCTCATAAGGGGTAAACCCTCTCCATATCCTCTAAGCAAAGTCATAGGAACATGTGTATGACAGTTAATAAAACCTGGTAAAGCAATACATCCTATTCCATTTATTTTCTTTAAATTTTCTTTTTCACCTTTAAAGCTTCCACTTTTAACCTCTTTTATTATTCCATCTTCTATATATATGTATCCTTCATCTATAAAATTATTTTCTTCCATAGTAATAATTCCCACATTTTCAATAAGAAGTTTATCCATATTAATCCTCCTAAAGCATTTTTATATATTATATTCAAAACATTTAAAATTTTCAATAATATAGTCATAAAAAATAATGGGGTGGATACTCCACCCCATTATGGCTGCCGAGGTAGGACTCGAACCTACGACTGCCTGATCCAGAGTCAGGTGCCTTACCAACTTGGCTACTCGGCATCATCACTTATTATTATAGCATATCTTCCCAAGATTTCAATATATGATTTAAACAAACTTTAAAGCTCCCAAAGGTAAATCCCTTAGGGTTATTCAATAACAAAATCCTTAACCTTTCCAAACACATCTAACGTAGTATTTATATAAACAATAATACCATCCTGAGTATACTCTTCTTTTTCAACACAATTATTTCCATGTAAATAAGAAACTAATTTTGTTTGTGAATAAGGTATTAAAAGTTTTGCCTTTATCATATTTTTATACACATTTTGCTGTATAACATCAAGCAATAAATCTAAATTTACTCCTTCAAGGGCAGAAATCTCAACAATATCATTATCATTAAACTTGCTCCTTAAAAGCTCAACATTTTCAACTGGAGCAACGTCAATCTTATTTAAAACTAATATAGTCTTCTTAGATGCTGCTCCAATTTCATTTAATACAGAATTTACAACTTTAATTTGAGCCTCTGCATTCTTATTAGATGCATCTACAACATGCAGAATAAGATCACTATATACTATCTCCTCAAGAGTTGATTTAAAAGCCTCAACAAGTTCATGAGGTAGCTTCCTTATAAAACCTACCGTATCAGATACAAGAACTTCCTTTCCATTGGGTAAATTTATAAGCCTTGTTGTTGTATCTAACGTTGCAAAAAGCATATTAGCTTCTAAAACTTTTTCTTTGTCAACTCCTGCAATTTCACAAAGCTTATTTCTTAAAGTAGATTTTCCTGCATTAGTATAACCAACAATTGACACAACAGGAATCTCATTTGAAATTCTTCTTTCCCTTTGAACCTGCCTTGTATTTCTTACAGCCTCTAATTCCTTTTCAAGATCATTAATGCGTCTCATTATATGCCTTTTGTCTATTTCAAGCTTCTTTTCTCCAGGTCCTCTTGTTCCTATTCCTCCACCTGTTCTTGACAGCATAGCTCCAAAACCTGTAAGTCTTGGAAGCCTATACTTTAGCTGAGCAAGTTCCACTTGAAGTTTTCCTTCTTTTGACTTTGCCCTTTGAGCAAAAATATCAAGTATTAAAGCAGTTCTATCGATAACTTTACATCCTAAAATTTCTTCAAGATTTCTAATTTGCGCCGGACTTAACTGATCATCAAATATAACGGCATCTGCCATAAGGCTTTGTCTTATAAGGCTTATCTCCTTAGCTTTTCCACTTCCTATATAAGTTGCAGGATCTATCCTATTCTTTTTTTGAAAAACTTTATAAACAACCTCTGCTCCAGCTGTCTCTGCAAGTTCTTTAAGCTCTTCTAAAGATTCCTCAATGGTGTATAAATCATCATTACCTGCAGCAACTAAAATAACCCTTTCCTTTTTATTCTCCTCTAATACAAATATTCTATCTTCCAATTTATCTTCTAATTCCTTTATAAGCTTTAAAACATCAAATGTTTCTATCATATTAACATCATAAGGCCCTAAAACATCTGCCCTTTTAGAAAGCCTTCCATCAATTACACTTATAAGTCCTATAGAAAAATCAATAGGTTTGCCTTCATCTACTCCAACAGCTATCATCATGTCAAATTTTAAGCTCACAAGAGCTGTAATATCAACTGCTGAAAGATCTCCTCTTCCAGAAGGATGAGTATGAATACACCTTATCCCCGAAAGGCCCCCTTCTTTTCTTTTTTCATATATTTCCTCAAGGCTTACAGTTGCACTATCTCCAACAGCAACATCAATTATTCTACCTCTTCTATTTACATATATTGCAATTTCTCTTTTTAACTCCCATGAGATTCTTGATATAACATTTAAAACTTCTTTAGAAATTATTATATTCTTATCAATTTCAATATCAAGTAAAGCTTCAAGCTCATTAATAAATGCTTTTTTTATTCCTTCTAAATTTCCTCTTATCATATAATCACCCCACAAAAATATTATACATAATAAATTTATATTAAACAATTGCTATAGAAACCTTGACAAAACTATAACTTTAACTTATATTAATTCTTAACAAACTTCCAATATAAAAACAAATATGGAGGGAAAAAGATGGAGGTTAGTAATAAAAAAGAAAATATACTAATAAGCTCAGAAGAAATTGCTAAGAAAGTTGCAGAGCTTGGCAAAAAAATTTCTGAAGATTACAAGGATAAAAAACTTTATGTTTTATCACTCTTAAGAGGAAGTTTCATATTCACTGCTGATCTTGTAAGACATATCGATGTTCCTGTTAAAATAGGATTTATGGCTACTTCAAGCTATGGTCATGGCGAAGTAAGCAGCGGTCAAGTAAAAATAGTTCAAGATATAACTGATAACATTGAAGGATATGATGTTTTGATAGTTGATGATATTATCGACACAGGCATTACTATGAAATTTGTTATGGAATATATCAAATCTAAAAATCCTGCAAGCGTTAAATCCTGTGTTCTTTTAGATAAACCTGAAAGAAGAAAAGTTGAAATAACTCCTGATTATTGCTGCTTTACAATCCCTGATGTATTTGTAGTAGGATACGGTTTAAATTATGGAGATTACTATAGAAATAAGCCATATATATTTAATTGGGAATAAAGCACCTAAAATGGTGCTTATTTTTTTAATATTTTATAGAAATAGTTGACAAAATAAAAATAAAGTAATATGATAATAATAGAACACCCCCTAGGGGTATGTTAATAGAATTAAAGGAGGAATAACTATGATAATACACGTTACTGACGCTGATTTTAATGAAAAAGTATTAAATTCAGATAAGCCAGTTTTAGTTGATTTTTGGGCTGAATGGTGTGGACCATGTAGAATGTTAGCTCCTGTTCTTGAAGAGGTTGCAAATAACCTTAGCGAACATTTAATAGTTGCAAAACTTAACGTAGATGAAAATCCAATGACAGCTTCACTTTATGGTATTTCCAGCATACCAACTCTTGTTCTATTTAAAGATGGCAAACCATTGGGTAAACTTGTAGGATTTAGGCCTGCTGAACAAATTGAAAACGCTATAAAAGGAGCGCTAGGACTATAATGTTTGATATAGCGGTAATTGGCAAAGGCCCTGCTGGCATTTCAGCAGCTATAAATGCCTTTGCAAGAAACAAAAGCGTTGTGATTTTTGGGGGCGACAGCAAAAAAGTTTTGCTTAGCCCCCATATTCCTAATTACCCTGGTTTGCCAGATATTAAAGGTTCTGAACTTATGGAAAAATTAAATGACCATTTAAATAAAACAAACGCTAAAATCATAAATAAAACTGTTCTTGCTGTATACGCAATGGGAAAACACTTTTCAATTCAAGCTGAAAACGACTTTTATGAAGCAAAAGCTGTTATACTCACAACAGGAGTAGATTTTAAAAAATCCATAGAAAACGAAGATGTATTTTTAGGAAACGGAGTAAGTTACTGTGCTACATGTGATGCTCCTCTTTATAAAGGCAAAACAGTAGTAGTTATTGGATACAACCATGAATCAATTGAAGAAACAAATTTCCTTGCAGAAATCTGTAGCAAAGTTTATTTTGTTCCAATAATAAAGGGAGAATTTAAATTTAAAGACAACGTTGAAATAATAAACGATATTCCTATAAAATTTGAAGGTTCTCTAAAAGCTGAAAAATTAATTTTAAAAAATACAACCATTGAAGCCGATGGATTTTTCGTATTAAAAGACAGTTTACCTTTAACAAGTTTAGTTCCTGGACTTGAAGTTGACGGTCCCCATGTTGTTGTAAATAGAAAAATGGAAACAAATATAAAAGGATTATATGCAGCAGGAGACGTAGCGGGTAAACCATATCAAATTGCAAAAGCAATAGGAGAAGGTCAAATAGCAGCTTTAAATGCAGTAGAATATCTAGATCAATTAAAATAAAAGGGGCAAATCCCCTTTTATTTTTTTATGTTATACTTCTTTACATCTTTGCTTACATTTTCAGTTTTTATTTCCGCATAGGTTTCTGGAACCTTTCCAACAATTATACTTTCTGCAATAGGTATACTTGAAGTTACCGTCACACTATTTCTTGCAAGTGGAACAATAACTTGAACCGTAGCCGAAACATCAAGATACACTATATGCCTTGTTTGATTTATTCCTGCTGAAATAAATTCAGATCTATAAGATGTTAAAACTGAACCTATAGGCCTCATTTTAAAAGGAATTTTAGGACCATAATTTGATAAAATTTCTATACCTGTAAGAACAGCAAGAGGAATCTCTACAGTTTTTTCCTTTATATCTGCAATCCTTTTTTGCACTTCAAGAGCAATTTGTGAACCTATGACGTTAAGTTCAACTGTATTAGCCTGTATCATCACAATATTTCCATCCTTATCTGTCTTGACAGTCATTATATCATCATACGATATTTTATTAGCAAATTCAAATTTAACCGTATTATTTATAGTTTCTGCTGCTGTTATCCTTGCCTCTTGATCACAGTAAGCAATAAGAGTTGGCCTTAAAAAATAATTTAAATAAATTAAAAGTAAAACAGACATAAAAATAAACATTATAACATAAATAAAAATAATCATCTTAAAATTTCTCTTTTTCCCTTTCATAAAACTCAGCCTTTATATTGCTATTATAAATTATATGAAACCTTTACAAAAAATATTAAGGCAGGATAAACCTGCCTTATGCTATAGATTCATCTAAGTTTTCAATTTCACTTATGCTAATTTGTCTTGTATGTTTAGTATGAGCCCACTCTTTATTATCTTTATCTAAAATTCCTTGAATAGTTATTGGAAGCCAAGTTAAAGTATATATTCCATATAATAAATACCAAATAAACATCTTAAAGGCAAGCTTACCTTCAAAGTTTTTAATAACTAACATAAATGACCCTAAAAATATAGCATGGGCTAAAACAATATAAATAAGCTTTGAATCTGGATCAAACATATAATCAAAAATAAAAATATTTAAAGAATACAGTGAAAAATATACAAGAAGCTTTTTAGACAATTTATTTTCCAGATACATAACAAAAGGAGTAAATAAAAACTGGAATACACTTAAAATCTTCCAAACTATTGGAGAAAACAAGTAACTTATTATAAAAATATTCATTCCATCAGCACTATAACCTTGAAGCATCGTTAATATAGTAGATAAACCAAAAGCAACTATTATAAATGGCTGAATTGTATATAAAGCACAGTCAAAAGCAACAAAATCTCTATCTTTAATAGCTTTTTTCATAAGTTTAAAGAAAAACCTTGAAGCAACATCAGCAAACCCCTGCATCCATCTTTTTCTTTGTCTCCAAGACTGTTTTAAAGTTAAAGGTTTTTCATCATATACAACCGCGTTATGAGCCCAACCAACCTTTTGTCCATTTAACACCAACTTGCAGGTAAACTCTAAATCTTCTGTAAGGCAAGTTGCTCCCCACCCTATTTCTTTTAATACCTCCATATCAATGCAAAAACCAGTTCCACCTATTTGATTTGAAAGCCCTAAGTTTGACCTTGATAATTGGAAAAGCCTATTAGCAGTCCAAAAGGAGATCGAATAAGATTCTGATATCCAAGAATCATGTGGATTTTTACTATCTATATATCCTTGAACAACCTTATAACCTTCCTTTAACTTTTTATTTAACTCCTTTAGAAAATTCCTTGAAGCTAAATTATCAGCATCAAATACCACTACAGCATCATATTTTTTATCCATATTAAATAGAATATTAAACATCCATTCAAGAGCATATCCTTTACCTTTTTTTACATCATCAAACCTTTCATAAACTATAGCTCCATGCTCTCTTGCGATTTTTGCTGTATTATCAGAACAATTATCAGCAATTACATATATGTCATATAGTTCTTTAGGATAGTCCATTAGCTTTAAACTATCTATTATGTTACCAATCACCATCTCTTCGTTGTGGGCAGCAACTACTAAAGCAAAAGATTTTTCAGGAGCTACATCCTTTGAATTTTCCTTCTTTTTATAAAGCCCAAAAAAAGATATAACTAAATAATACAACATAATTATAAACACGCCCATTTGAAAGAAAAAAGTAATATTATAAACTAATCCCTTCATGTCAATTCCTCCATAAATATTATTTGTTTAAGTTTAAAATAAGTATACCAAAAACCTACTTTCACATTTATTATACATCCACATTTATCCCTTCAAAAGTAAACTATCTTAAAGTTAAAAATTTATTTACAAAACCGAAAAAAATAATACAAATTAATATATATAGATAATGGTATTGAGATTTGTTATAATAAACTTATGCATCCTATACACTAAGGGGGATTATTATGGTCAAAAAAAGAAAAAGTAAAAAAAGAGGAGTTTTAAATATACTTCTTATAATACTACTCTCTATATTTTTATTTACAATTGCTGCAGGAATTGGAATAACTTTAGCTATAATAAAATCTGCTCCAGAAATAGATGCAAACATTTTGGATAACTTAAAACAAAGCAGCAAAATATATGACAAGGATGGAAATTTTATAGAAGACTTTTCAGATATTCAAAATAGAACTATAGTGCCTTTAAACAAAATACCTAGACACGTCCAAAATGCATTTATAGCCATTGAGGATGAAAGATTTTGGAAACACCACGGGATAGACCCAAAAAGAATATTAGGAGCTATATGGTATGATATAAAAACAATGTCAAAAGCTCAAGGTGCCTCAACCATAACTCAACAGCTTATTAAAAACATAGCTTTATCTCCTAAAAAAGACTTTTCAAGAAAAATTCAAGAAATGTATCTTGCCCTTCAACTTGAAAGAAAGCTTAGCAAAGAACAAATACTTGAGGCATACCTTAACACAATATATCTTGGTGGAAATGCCTATGGAATTCAAGCTGCATCAATGTATTACTTTGGAAAAGACGTAAGTGAACTTACCGTTGCAGAAGCCGCATTAATTGCCGGACTTACACAAAGCCCATATAAGTATTATCCTTACAGCAAAAAAAATAAGGAAAATCCTAAGGTATATTTGGACAGGCAAAGGACAGTTCTTAAAAAAATGCTGGAACAAGGATATATAACACAATCTGAATATAATGAAGCTATAAATCAAAAACTTGTTTTTAAAAGCAAAGAATCATCAAACACAATGAAATATCAATGGTTTATAGAAGCTGCAATAGATCAGATTGCAAAAGATATGGCAAATAAGCTTAATATATCTGAAGGAGAAGCAAAACAAAAGCTTAGGACAGGAGGATATAATATATATCTTACCCTTGATACTAAAATTCAAAAAGCAGCTGAAGATATATTGAATAATGATAGTTATTTTAAACAATTTAAATTGCAACCATATTCACCAGATGAAAAATCTCCAGAGATTATTCAGCCTCAAGCTGCTGCTGTAATAATGGATCCCTTTACAGGAGAAGTTAGGGCATTAGTTGGAGGTAGAGGTCCTCATCCTTTAAGATCTATAAACAGAGCAACTGAAGTTAAAAGGCAACCAGGTTCTGCTATAAAACCTCTTGCAGTTTATGCTCCAGCTATTGATTTAAAAATAGCAACTGCAGCAACAGTAATAGATGATACACCATTTTCTAAAGATCTTTTAGCATTAACTGGAGGGTGGCAACCTAAAAACTACGACTTCTCATATCGAGGAAAAGTAACTGTAAGAGAAGCAATTACACGTTCTATTAACGTAGTTGCATCTAAACTTTTGTTAGAAATTGGTATATCAAACTCTCTTAATTATTTACAAAATAAATTCCATATATCAACAATTACAAACTCAGACAAATATGTAGCTCCTTTATCCCTTGGTGGACTTACAGAAGGAGTTTATCCAATAGAAATGGCTGCAGCATATGGAGTTTTTGCAAATAAAGGAATATACTCAGAACCTATATTATATACATTAGTTACTGATAGATATAACAATATTATACTAGAAAAAAAACCAAATCAAACAAAAGCTATATCAAGTCAGGCAGCTTATATAATGCTTGACATGATGAAAGATGTTGTAAGAAAACCTTATGGAACAGGGTCAAGAGCTCGTTTTGGCTCTATGCCTGTTGCAGGAAAAACAGGAACGACTTCAGATTATACTAACGTATGGTTCTGTGGGGTAACCCCATATTATTCAGGAGTTGTATGGATAGGACATGATAAACCAAACAAATCAATTCCAGGACTTAAAAGCTCCCTTGCAGCTAAAATATGGGGAGATATAATGAAGCATGCCCATGAAGGATTAAAAGTTAAGGACTTCCCAAGGCCAGCAGGATTAATATATGAAAAAGTTTGTCCTATATCTGGAAAGTATCCAAATGAATATTGTCCTAAAACGATTACAGAAATATTTATAGAAGGAACTCAACCCGTTGAGATTTGTGATTATCATTCTGCTCCTTCTTTACCTAATGAAACAACTCCAAACCAAGATAATACACAAATTAACCAACAGGATAATGCTCAAAACAACAATCAGCAAAATAATACTCAGCAAGATAATACTCAGAATAATACTCCTCAACAAGATAATCCTCAAAATACACAACAAAATACAAATATAACTTCACAATAAAAGGGCCATATGGGCCCTAATTTTTTTTCTTTTCCTCATAAAGCTTTATAATCTCTTCCATTGCCTTTGTCATAATAGGTGCTCCAAATTCTACATCATCGCATCCATTCATCTTTCCAGGATCTCCAACTCCAACCACCAATACATCATAGTCATTTAATACATCAACTGTATCTCCTTTTAATACTTTATTATGCTTTGGAATTCCATCTTTATCAACAGCTTGATAAGTTACATTTCCATCCTTATCTATAGAAATATCCACTTTAACTCCTCTAACTTGGTTTGTATTAGAAGCAACAGCTATAACTCCCATTACCTCAACTTCATTAGAGTTTAAAATATATTCCATGGCAGTTTCTCCATCTCCTTTATGGGTATTTCCCCTATCATCTACCATAACCACTACAGGATCATAGGGAGTTTGCTTTATAAGCTCTACTATCTCCTCTCCAGATAAAACAGTTGGATTACCTGCAGACCTTGAAATACACCTTGCACCAATGTTTTTAGCCGCTGTTTCAACGGCCCTTTGGGCCATTAAATCTCCATCGGTGACAATTATAACTTTCTTTTTCATTTAATCAACTCCTAATTCTTGGTCTTAGGATTAAAAAGAAGAGCCATTATATATCCAAAGAATATAGCCGCTGCTATACCTGCTGCAGTTGCTTTAACTCCACCTGTAAAAGCTCCTATTATACCATACTTTTCAACTTCCTTAATAGCTCCTTTTGCTAAACTATATCCAAAACCTGGAAGTGGAACTGTGGCTCCTGCTTTCCCTATTTTCACTAAAGGCTCATAAAGACCTAAAGCCCCTAAAATAACTCCAGCAGTTACAAAGTAAACTAATATTCTTGCAGGAGTTAGGTTAGTTTTATCCATTAATATTTGTGCAACTACACATATGCTTCCTCCTACAATAAAGGCCCAAACATAATCCATCATATTCCCACACTCCTTTCAATGGTAATAGCGTGGGCTATACCTGGTATAGATTCTCCTTGCTGTGTGCTTGTAGGACTTAATAAAGCTCCAGTTGAAACTATCATTATCCTATTTAAATTTCCACTCATAAATTGAGAATATAAATATCCTGCAAAAACTGCTGCCGAACATCCACACCCGCTACCTCCTGCATGAACATCCTGAGTAGAAAGGTCAAATATTTCAATGCCTGCATCGGTAAACTTACTGCTTATATCATATCCATTTTGCTTAATTATATCTACTGCTATTTCCATTCCTATCTTAGCTAAATCCCCTGTCATTATTAAATCATAATCCGCAGCATTAAATCCTGTATCTTTAAGATGTCTTAAAATAGTATCAGCTGCAGCAGGTGCCATTGCTGCTCCCATATTGTTTGCATCAGTTATACCAAAATCAACTACCCTACCTGTTGTTATATATGTTACATAGGGCCCATTTCCTTCTTTTCCAAGAATAACTGCTCCTGCACCAGTAACCGTCCACTGAGATGTAGGCGGTCTTTGATTTCCATGCTCTAGAGGAAATCTAAATTGTCTTTCTGCTGAAGAAAAATGGCTTGATGTAGCAGCAATAGTTATGTCCGCAAATCCTCCATCTATCATCATAGCTGCAAGACTCATAGATTCAGTTAATGTAGAACAAGCACCGTATAATCCAAAGAAAGGAATACCAAGTTCCCTTGCAGCAAAACTCGATGAAATTATCTGGTTTAAAAGGTCACCAGCAAAAAAATAATCCACTTTATCTGGAGTTAAATTAATTTTATTCATGGCAAGCCTTACTGCTTCCCTTAACATCTTTGATTCAGCCTTTTCCCAAGACTTTTCTCCAAACAAATCATCTTCAAGAATTATATCAAAATAATCCTTTAAAGGTCCTTGACCTTCCTTTGGTCCAACTATAGTGGCAGTAGATAAGATAGATGGAGGATTTTTTAGTTTAACAGTATGAAGCCCTATTTTCTTTTCAGCCATATTTTCACCTCGCAAGTATTTTGATAATGTAATATATTATTCCAACCAATATAGAAGATGATATTCCGTAAACTAAAATAGGACCTGCTATAACAAACATCTTAGATCCAACTCCAAAAATATAACCTTCTCTTTTGTATTCCATAGCAGGTGAAACTATAGAATTTGCAAAGCCAGTAATAGGAACTATAGAGCCTGCTCCTGCATATTTGCCTATGTTATCATAAACACCTATTCCTGTTAAAAACGCCCCTAGAAAAACCATAACCGTAGCTACATAATAACCAACATCATCCTTAGAAACTCCAAGGGATAAAAATAAATTCATAAAAAACTGACCTACATCACATATCAACCCTCCAACTACAAAAGCAAATACTGCATCCTTTAAAATAGAAGATTGAGGAACTTTTTTCTGAACTATTTGTTGATAGGTATTTTTAATTTCATTCTCTTTACGTTTTTCCATTCTATCACCTTGCTTCCTTTATTTTTTCATTTTCTCCTATAATAAAAGACTCTAAATTCACTTTACATTTATCATAATCAAATCTTAAAAGCTTATCCTCTTTTTGCTTTATGGTTGACACCTCTATCTTCTTATGTTCATAATACATACCTGCACCTCCGGCTACCATTATTTTTCCCTAAATACAAAAAAAAAATACAAAAAATCCGGAATTATCCGGATTACTCTAAAGCTTGTTTTATTAAATTTAAAACCTTTTTTTCTATTCTTGAAACCTGAACCTGAGATATTCCAAGCATTTTAGCAACTTCGCTTTGGGTTAAATCTTTAAAATATCTTAAAAATATAATTTGCCTTTGTTTAGGCTCAAGTTTGTTTATAATCTCTTTAATAGCAAGTTTATCTATAGTATCTCCTTCAGAGGTTTCTCTTTCACTTATCTTATCTATAAGAAGAACAGGGGATCCATCATCCTGATGTATTGTATCGTAAAGATATTCAGGACCATTAAGGCTTTCTAAACTTAAAACCACATCTTCAGAAGTGATACAAAGTTCCTGTGCAATTTCTTCAATAGTTGCCTCTCTTCCTAGCTGTTTTGCAAGTTTTTCTTTTGCTTGTTTTACTTTTTTTGCAGTTTCTTTCATATTTCTACTAACCTTTATAAGTCCATCATCCCTTAAAAATCGTCTAACTTCTCCTAAAATCATAGGAACAGCATATGTAGAAAATTTCACATTTTGATCTACCTTAAAATTCCTTATAGCTTTTATAAGCCCTATACAACCTATTTGAAAAAGCTCTTCATAATCAAAACCCATATTTACAAATCTTCTTATTACAAGATTTACTAACCCTAAATTGCTTTTTACTAATATCTCCTGGGCCTCCTTATCTCCATTTTGGCTTTTTATAATTAAGTCATAAACATCTTGACTATCCAAAAATTTTGTGGGCGAGTCATTACACATAAAAATTCCCCCATCATACTGATTTAAACTCCTTTGTCATAATAACCCTTGTCCCTTTTCCTGGCTCTGATTCAACTTCTAAAGTATCCATAAAAGTTTCCATAACAGTAAATCCCATACCTGATCTTTCAAGTTCAGGTCTTGACGTATAAAGGGGTTGTCTTGCAAGCTCTATATCTTCAATTCCTTTCCCATAATCTATAACTTCAACAGTTAACTTTCTTCCTTCAATTTTACACTTTAAAACTATAGTCCCTTGAGTATTTTCATACCCATGTATTATGGCATTTGTTACCGCCTCTGAAACTGCAGTTTTTACATCTGAAAGTTCTTCTATTGTAGGATCAAGTTGAGATGCAAAAGCAGCAACAACTACCCTTGCAAAAGCTTCATTTTGGGATTTACTTGGAAATTCCAATTTCATTTCATTTTCAAACATATTACATCCCCCTTTTAGAATTCCACTAAAGCTTTTTGTAAACTATCATATTCTTTTATTATCTTAAAAAGTCCTCCAAGCTCAAAAACCTTTTTTACATGCGGTTTTAAATTTATTAAAGCAACTTTTCCGTTAAACTCTTTAACCTTTTTATATCTTCCAATTACAACTCCTATTCCAGAACTGTCCATAAAGTTAACTCCTGCAAAGTCAAAAATAATTTTATTTAATCCTGTCTCATCTATCTTGTTATCAAGCTTTATTCTAACTTCCTCCGCTGAATGATGATCTAGTTCTCCAATCATTTTAACTATAAGAACATCGTCTTTTTTATCAAAAACTAGTTGCATCATAATCCCCCCTTAAAAAAATCACAGTATATATATTCTATAAAAACCATAAAATTCCTTCTAAGTATAAAAAAAAAGATAATTAAGTAGTAATACCACTTAACTATCTTTTTTAAACTTAACAAAATAAACCATAATTCCAACTGTAATAGTTATAAGCAAAAAAACAGCAATATTTAATAAAGAATACAAAGTTGATAAACCAAAAATTATAAAAACAAATCCTGCTACAAGCTTTATATAATTTTCAGGTATTTTACTTCCTATATAACTTCCAAATAAAAATCCTAAACTATCTGCTATAAACATACCAATAACTGCTCCTATTAAAACCGATACAGGACTTTTAAGTTGTGCTGCTAAAGTAAAAGCCATTATTTGAGTTTTATCTCCAAGCTCTGCTAGAAAGAAAGCCAAAGCCACTGTAACAAAATTAGGAAGTTTAAGTTTTGTTTCCTTTACCTCTTCTTCATCTTCATCATCTTCCTTTAAGGTCATTATACCAAAAGCTATAAATAAAACTCCAGCAATTATTTGAATAAGTTTCATAGGAATTAAATTCCCTATACTGCTTCCTAGTAAAACTGCAATAACGTTAAGTAAAATTGTTGCTATAAATATGCCTATCGCGGCATCCCTTACTTTATATTTACTTGCAAGGGCTGCTGCAAGAAGCTGTGTTTTATCTCCCATTTCAGCAATTAACACTAAAAACAATGTTTTGATAAAAGCCATAATATCCCTCCTTATAATTAGTTTTTACAAATTAAAAAACCTTTAACACAATGCAAAAGCATTGTGTTAAAGGTCTCGCTTGCTTTAAAGCAGATAAAGCCAGGCCAAAGGCCAGCATGTTGACTTTATCACCCATTTGGGCAGCTACTCCCCTTTAACATCTACAATAAATTATAATAAAGTTATAAACGTTTGTAAATATGATGTTTTTATATTTCTCTTGATAATAACTAAAATAAATGTTAAAATCCTATATTGTATAGTATAACAGAGGGAGGAAAACGCTATGGAAATGTGGCTTAAAGAAATGCAAATTGAAGGCGCAGCTATGACTTACAAAGTAAAAGAAACTCTCGTAAGAAAAAAAACTCAGTACCAAGACCTTGCAATAGTTGATACTGAAATCTTTGGAAGAATGCTTGTTCTTGACGGAATAGTTCAAACAACAGTTAAGGATGAGTTCGTTTATCATGAAATGATAACACACATTCCTCTCTTTACACACCCAAATCCAAAGAAGGTACTAGTTGTAGGTGGCGGAGATGGCGGTGCAATAAGAGAAATATTAAAGCATAAGAGCGTTGAAAAAGCTGTTCTTTGTGAAATTGACGGAGATGTTATTGAAGAATGCAAGAAATATCTTCCAGAAATAAGCTGTGCTCTTGATGATCCAAGATGTGAAATATTCGTTGGAGATGGAATACAATACGTAAAAGAACATAAAAACGAATTCGATGTTATAATAGTTGACTCAACAGACCCCTTTAGCATTGCTGAAGGATTATTCGGAGGAAACTTCTATAAAGATATATACAACGCATTAACTGAAGATGGTATATTTGTTGCTCAAACTGAAACTCCATTCTACTTACCAGAAACAGTAAAGAAAGTATTTAATGATGCTAGAAACATATTCCCAATAACTAAATTGTTCATGGCTGCAATTCCTACATATCCAGGAGGATATTGGAGCTTTACAATAGGTTCTAAAAAGTACGACCCAACAGAAGTTGATATAACCAAAATACCAGATTTAGATACAAAATATTATACTCCAGAAATTCACAAAGCTTGCTTTGTATTACCAAAATATATTCAAGAATTAATAAAATAGGCCTAAGTGATACAGCTTAGGCCTTAACTTTTTATCATATCTTCAACAAGCTTACTTTTTTCACATCTTCCTAAACTTAAAAGCCTGTAATAAATTTTTTTTGCCTCTTCCTTTTTATCATTTAAAATATAGGTTCCAATAAGTTTTATTAAAAACTTCTCTTCAATTTTTAAATTATCATTTTTTAAAATTTCCTCTACAACTTTTTTAAAACTTTTATAGGCATTTGCATAATCCTTCATGTTATAATACTCAACAGCTATTTTAATATGTAATAATAATCTTTCATTATAATTTAAATTCTCTAATTTTAGCCCTTCCTTTAATGTTTCCAATGCCTTCTTTTTGCTAAAAAGACTTTTTCTTTGATAAACTCTATTTATATCCTTTAAGTCTTTAATTGGCCTTGTTGATTCGTAAAAAACAAAAATTAATATAAATAAAATAAGTATAACACTTCTAATGTTGTAAGGTAGAAAGTTTAATTGGTTTGAAAAAATTAATAACAAAATTATTATACTAAAAAATATTAACATGCTTTTTAATCCCTTTTTATCTATCATGTTTTCCCACCTTTTAATAAGTATCTAGGTAATATTATACCAGACTTTTAATAAAAATTTATAATTTACACATAATTTAATTAGAAAAAGATGGAGGTGAGCATATGGTAAGAAAAAGCAAAAAGTATATTGTTGGTAAAGAACTTCCAACTGCATCTAAAAGATATAAAATAGGCCCCGGGATTGACCTTATAGATGAAAAATTTAGGGAAACCTTTGGATACAGAAAAAATGATATAAAATAAAGGACTGTCTAAACCGACAGTCCTTTACAAAGCCCTATCTATAGCTTCTTTATCAAAACCAACTATTATCTTACCATTTATATCTATAACTGGAACTCCCATCTGTCCTGATTTTCTTACCATTTCCATAGCTGCAGCTTTATCTGCTGCTACATTCTTTTCTGTAAAAGGAACATTCTTTTCTCTTAAATATTCCTTAACCCTTGTGCACCATGGACAAGTTGGTGTTGTATAAACTATAACTGCCATATTTAACTCCTCCTTTATACCTATATGGGGTATCCTAAATAAATTATAAAACATTAGTTTCAAAAAATCAATGCCTTACCCAAAATTTTACTTGTTCAAATTCCTTTTTTGTAATTTTAAATTTATCAATTAAAATTTCATCTATTACCTTAACATTAACTTCTTTTTCTTTTAAAACTTCCATTTCAATTTCTTTTATATATTCTGGTATCCTTATTTTTAGTAGATTATAAGGATAATATTCATACAGATTATCTCCCAACTTTTTTAACAGGGTTTTTAAATAAAATTCATATATAGAGCTATTTAAAACTCCTACTAAGAATTCATAAGAATATAAAGATTCATATAATCCGAATAATTTTAAAGCATATACATCCGCACTAAAAAAATTTCCTTTATCTATTGCAAATCTATTGTTTGAGGATTTATAGGGAAATATTATTTTTTTAGATTCAAAGAGTTCTAAGCTTCTTCCCCATTGAAGCTCATACCATTTTCTAATTCCCTTTTTACATTCTCGCCTTTTTAATAATTTATCCTTAAACTTTCCAATATGATTTAAAGCATATAAATATTTTCCATAATCATCAATTAGATTAGAATAAATTAAAACCCTATTTCCTTTTCTTACTTTAAACCTTTCAACTTCACTGCTTTTTATAAAAGGCTTTAACAAATTCTTTTCAATTTTTAAACGCTCTGCCTCTTCATAAGTTAATACAAAAGCCTTATCACATCCTGTTATTACCCCTTGATAACATTTAGCAATCTCACCTAATCTTATACCTGTTATTTTATTTATTATATTTTTTTCTAAACTATTTAAAAAATTCCATCCACCCTCTTCTAGCTCATTTTTTAAAACAGTAACCCTTTTTGTAAAAACATTTAATCTATTATTTACATCATCAAAAATTTCATTAATGTTAGCTTTAACATTAGGTAAAACTTTAAAATATTCAACTTCTTTCTTATTATCCTTTAAAACATATAAGATTATATTATCCACTCCAACATTTTTAAAAACCCTTACTCCATAAAAATCAACAATTTTTTCTAAAGAAGCATTTTTTATAATATAGTTTCTTATCCCCTCTGAATTTTGAGCCTCTAGCAAATATCTTGAAGTAAAAAAAACAAGCCTTCCATTATTATTTAGTAGATCTATAGATTTTTTTATAAAACAATAAGATAAATCCCCTTTATTATAAAAAACATCTGAATAATAACTTTTTAATTTTTCCCTATAACCATGCTCCAACATCTTATGCCCCATATATGGGGGATTTCCTATTATAACATCAAACTTATCCTTTAATTCAAATAAAAAATCCTTATTTAAAATATTTTTGGATACTATTTTGCTTAGTTTAAAAAGCTCTAAAATAGTTATTTTTACAGCCGAATCATCAAGATCAATTCCATATATATTATTCTTAATTATATGCTCCTGTGGATTTTCAATATTTAGTATTTTAGCGTAATCCAAAAGCTTTTGATATACATAAATTAAAAAAAATCCTCCTCCACAAGAGGGATCAAGTATCTTGATAAATGGATTTTTTTTATAGTCCTCAAAGTTTATAGAAGTATCTATCATATATTTTACTATTTCAAAAGGGGTATAAACGCTTCCTGATCTTTTTTTATCCTCTTTTTTTGTTAAATTTTGATATGCCTCTCCTAAAGATCCCCATTTTTGAAATATATATAAATCTTCTTCTCCATTTAATAGCTTATTATATGCATCGTTTAAATCCTTTAAAAATTCCTTTAACATAAATCCTCCTTATACTTTAGCAATTTCATTCCAATCTATATATTTATTTAACTTTTCAACTAACTTTTCTAGGTAATATTTATCAACTTCATCAAACCTATTAAATATAGGACTATCTACATCTAAAACTCCATATAAAACTTCATCTTTAATTATTGGAACTACTATCTCTGAATTAGAAGCACTGTCACAAGCTATATGACCTTCAAACTCATGAACGTTTGGAACAATATATGTTTTTTTATCTCTTGCAGCACTACCACAAACTCCTTTTCCAATTTTAATCCTCGTGCAGGCTGCTTTTCCACCAAAGGGCCCTAAAACTAACTCTCCATTTTTCATAATATAAAATCCAGCCCAGTTTATATCTTCTAAATTTTGGTATAGCAAAGCAGCTGTATTACAAAGATTTGCTAAAACATCCTTTTCAGAAGATAAGTAACTTTCTATTCTATAAATAAGCATTTTATAAAAATTTTCTTTGTTATCAGCTAAAATCTTTTCATTGTTTAACATAAAATCCCCCCTAAATTTTTTATTATTATAACACTATATGAACCTTGCTTCAACACAAAAAGGTTCGGAATCCCGAACCTTTTTATTCTAACTTTCCAATTGCTTTTTCAACTTCTTTTACTAAAAGGCCACTATCTACTATTTTGCTTGCTTTATTTATATCAATATACATAATCCTATCTTCATCAAGATGCTCAACCTCTTTTCTTATAAGCTTATATGCAACCTCCGTTCCATTTCCAAGCTTAGCATTTCCTCTAAAATCAATAGCCTGCGCTGCTGCAAGATATTCTATTCCTAAAACCCTAGATACATTATATATAATATTTCTTGCTTTTCTTGCAGCAATAGTTCCCATGCTTACGTGGTCTTCTTGGTTTGCAGAAGATGGAATAGAATCAACAGAGGCAGGATGCGCAAGAACCTTATTTTCAGAAACCAAAGAAGCTGCTGTATACTGTGCTATCATAAATCCTGAATTTAATCCTCCATTTTTAGTTAAAAAAGCTGGAAGGTCATTTAACTGGTAATTAACTAATCTTTCTATCCTTCTTTCAGATACATTTGCAATCTCAGACATAGCAATACCTAAAAAATCCATAGCAAGAGCAACAGGTTGTCCATGAAAATTTCCACCTGACACTACCTTCATTTCATCTTCAAAAATAAGTGGATTATCAGTTGCTGAATTTATTTCAATTTCTATTACCTTTTTTACATATTCTAAAGCATCTTTGCTAGCCCCATGTATTTGAGGGATACACCTTAAAGTATATGCATCCTGAACCCTTAATTGACCTTGCCTAGTAGTTAAGCTACTTCCTTCAAGAAGTTTTAAAAGATTTTTTGCGCACTTTAACTGACCTTTTTGAGGTCTTACCTCATGAACTCTATGATAATAAGCATCGGTAATTCCTCTTAGAGCCTCAACAGTCATAGCTGCTATTATATCTGATGCCTTTAATAAATTCATTGCATCATATACAGCTAAAGCTCCAATTGCAGTCATAACTTGAGTTCCATTTATAAGTGCAAGTCCTTCCTTCTCAACAAGCTCAATAGGTTCCATTCCTGCTTTATGTAAAGCCTCTTTTCCACTTAACCTTTCTCCATTATAATAAGCCTCTCCTTCTCCTATCATAACAAGAACCATATGGGATAGTGGTGCAAGATCTCCACTAGCACCTAAAGACCCCTTTTCGTATATAACAGGATGAACCTTTCTGTTTAACATATCAACTAACATTTGAAGGGTTGACAATCTAACTCCCGAATAACCCTTAGCAAGGGCATTTGCCCTAAGAAGCATTATAGCCCTTACTATTTCAGTATCAAATTCATTTCCAACTGCACAAGCGTGGGAAACTATTAAATTCCTTTGAAGCTTTTTGGCATCCTCCTTTGATATAACAACATCTGCAAATTTCCCAAACCCAGTAGTTATTCCATACTCTACCTTTTCATCCTCAACAAACTTATCCACTAAATTTCTAGCCTTTTTTACCCTCTCCTTTGCCTCATCACTAAGTTCAACAAAATACCCATTTCTTGCAACATTAACAACATCCTCAATAGTTAAACTGTTCCCATCAATTATAACTTTATTCATCTTGTTCCCCCCTTATGTAAGCCATAACCTATAATTATTATAACATTTGTGTTAATTTTTTGAAATATCAAAATTTAATGTATGCTTAAAAACCCTTTTAATATTTTTATACATAATTTTTTCAATATCCTCTTCTTTATAGCCTTTTTTTATAAGAAGCTCTATAACTTTTTCCGACTTTGAAGCATCTTCAAGGCCTGATGTAACTTTTTCGCCTAAAAAATCACAGTAATCAAAACCTAATGCTACATAATCTATTCCTATTTTTTCAACAACATAATCTATATGCTCTACAAACTTATATATAGTTGGATTTACTTCGTCTAAAAAATCCGGATAGGCATTTATTCCAATAACTCCATTCTTTTCAAATATAGCTTTTATCTGTTCGTCCTTTAAATTCCTTACATGTCTACAAAGAGAATAAACATTTGAATGGGAAGCTATTATTGGCTTTTCGGAAACTTCGCATATATCCCAAAAGGTTTTTTCATTTGCATGGGAAACATCAATTAAAATTCCAAGTTTCTCTAACTTTTTAACACATTCTTTACCAAGCTTTGTTAATCCTCTATTTTTATCTCCTTTAACTCCTGTTGCTAGTTCATTTTCCTCATTCCATGTTAAACTTGCACATCTTACTCCCATTTTATAAAGCAACTCTAAATAATCAAGATTGCCTTTTATTCCAGATAAACCTTCACATCCTAAAATAATTTGCATCTTACCTTTATTCTTTATTTCATCAAAATCCTCATATTTTAAAACTAACTGAGCAATATCCTTTATATCTTCAAGCTCTTTCAAACCTTCTTTTAATATCTGCATCATCCTATCTAAAGGGTCAATATCATCTCTATCAACCCAAACAGCAGCAATAAACCCATCAATTCCCCCTTTTTTTAATTTTTCGTAGTGATACTTTTTAAAAACATCCCTTTCCCCACTTTGCCTTCTTACTGTAATATCCACTAAAATATCAGAATGAACATCAAACATAGTATCCCCCCTATTAATAAATAAGCAGGGATTACCCCTGCTTATTTTGCTAATTCTAACATTGCTTTTGCATAAATTTTTGTTATCATAATTAAATCTTCTATTTCTATATATTCATTTGGTTTATGAATTACATCTGGTTTTCCTGGGAAAAGTGGACCAAAAGCTAAAGTGTTTGGCATTTCCTTTGCATAAGTTCCTCCGCCTATTGCTAAAGGTTCACTATCATCATTAACAAACTCTCTATAAACCTTCATAAGCTTTTGAACAAGCTCATGGTCTTTAGCAAAATAAAGAGGCTCTTGATGTGAAAAATCTTCTACTTTTATTCCTAATTCCTCTATTCTCTTATTAAATGGATTCATCATATCTTCAAGTTTATATGTGCAAGGATATCTTAAATTTAAAGATACTGTAACCTTGTCTTCATTCATATCAATAACTCCAACATTAAAAGAAAGTTCTCCTGTTTCATCCTTTAGATAACATCCAAAAGATTCACCTTTAGTTTCAAATCCCACATACTTATTCATAAAATTAATAAAATCCTTTATATCACTTTCTGGTAAATCAAGTTCTCCAAGAAAAGCAAATAATATCATAATAGCATTTTTTCCAAGCTCTGGAGTGCTACCATGAGCAGAAATTCCATAAGCTTTTACTGCCAATAAATCATCCTTTTCTTCTAGTTTTAAGTCAAATCCTTTATCATTAAATTCCTTTAATTTATTTTCAATTAATTCTTTATTTTTAACCCTTAAACCTGCCTCACAATAATCAGGAACCATGTTAGCTCTTTGTCCACCTTTTATATACTTAATCTCTATATCTCCTGAAGGTTTTCTTTGTAAATCTTTTACTATATTAAATACTGTTAATCCTTTTTCCGCATGAATTAATGGAAATTCTGCGTCAGGAGTAAAACCAGCAACTGGAGGCTTTTCATATTTTAAATAATATGGTATATCGTTTGAACCTGTTTCCTCGTTAGTTCCAAATATAATTCTTATTCTTTTTGAGATAGGTAAATTTAAATCCTTTATAGCCTTAAGACCATATAATGCAGCAATTATTGGTCCTTTATCATCAAGGGCACCTCTTGCATATATTTTCCCATCATGAATTTCTGCACCATAGGGTGGATATATCCAACCATCTCCTTCTGGAACAACATCAAGATGTCCTAAAACTGCTATGTAATCTTCTCCCTCACCATATTCTGCATATCCTACATAGCCATCCAAATTTACAGTCTTAAATCCAAGCTGATTTGAAAGATTTAATGCATAATCTAGCGCCTTTGCCACTCCTTCACCAAAAGGCATTCCTTCCTTTGGAGTGTCCTCTACACTTTTAATTTTTAATATTTCTTGAGTAGATTTTATTATCTCTTCCCTCATGCTGTCTATTTTTTGATTTAAATCCATAAAAATCCCCCTTATAATATACTTAATTTATTAGTTATTCTATCACTTTTAAAAAACTCTTTCAATCCTACCTTACCTTACAAACCTTTCCTTTAAAACTTTACATAAAAACACAGGTAAAACCGCCATCCTTTTATATCTCCAAGGCTCTTTAATAAGCCTATAAAGCCATTCAAGTCCTAAATTTCTCATCAATTTAGGAGCTCTTTTAATATTTCCTGATATAACATCAAGGCTTCCTCCAATTCCCATTAAAAGTGGAACATTAAGCTTTTCCATATTTCTTGTTATCCAATATTCCTGCTTTGGACTTCCCATTGCAACAAACAAAATGTCAGGACTTTTTTCTTTTATATCATTTATAACCTCTTCTTCATCTTTAAAGTATCCATCTTTAATTCCAACAATATTAAGTCCTAAAAATTTATTCTTTAAAACCTTTGCCGCTTTTTCAGCAACTCCAGGTTTTGCTCCAAGTATATAAACCTTATATCCTTTTTTAGAAGCCCTCTCGCAAATATTTATCATAAGGTCAATTCCGGTAACCCTTGATCTTATCCTTCCACCATTTAAAATAGAAGCTATAACAACTCCAACACCATCAGGAATTTGAATACTTGCACTATTTAAAAGATTTCTTAAATTCTCATCCTTTTGCGCCTTCATTATCTTTTCAGGGTTTATTGCTACAATAAAAGAAGGTTTTTTTTGTAAAATTATATTATCCACTTCATCTAAAACTTCTTCCATGTTAAGCGCACAAACATCTACTCCTAAATAATTTTCCTTTATCATATCATTCCCCCATAATTTTTTTATATATTTTAGAATAACCATCAACAAATTTTTCTAAAGAAAACATATCCTTTGCCTTATCATACAATCTTTCTCCAAACTCTTTGGCTTTTAAATCGTCCTTTAAAAGATCCAATATTTTTTGACAAAGGGCATCTACATCCCCATATTTAACTAAATATCCGTTATAACCATCTTCAATAAGATCTGAAATTCCTCCAACTAAAGTAGAAACAACAGTTTTCTTATATTTTGCCGCCTCTAATATACTAAGAGGGAAACTTTCACTCATAGATGTTAAAACGCTAAAACTTGATATAGCTAAAAATTCATCAGGCCTTTGAAAGCCTAAAAATCTTACATTATCCTCTATATTAAGTTTTTTTACATAATTTATAAGATGCTCTTTAATTGAACCATCTCCTATTATTAGAAAATGAACATCTTTATATTCTTTTAAAACTTTTTTAGCTGCATCAAATAAAAATTTATGCCCTTTTATAGGATGAAGTCTTGCCACCATCGAAACAAATTTTTTATCTTTAGGTAAATTATATTTTTTTACAACATCCTCAAGTTCAAAAGAATAAACTTTATCAAAGTCAATTCCATTATAAACAACAAAAATTCTATTCTTTGGAAATCCTCTTTCAACTAACATTTTTTTAAACTCATCTGAAACAGCAATATAATAATCAAATTTTTTTAATGCATAAGCATTAATATTTGAAAATATTAAAGATTTTAAAAAATTTCCTTCATAATCCCTTAAATAATCACTGTGAATTGTAGACACAAAAGGTTTTTTTAAAGACTTTTTTAAAAACAAACCTAAAAAGTTTGCTCTTCCCCCATGACAATTTATAATATCAACTTTTTCATCCATAACAATCCTTTGTATTTGTTTTAAAACGCTTAAATCAAACCTACCCTTTTGCTTGATTAAACGAACATCAAGTCCCAATTTAACAGCCTCTTTATAAAGCTCTCCCTCAATAAGACACACAATTATATTTTTAAAATCAGCATTTAAAGCAAGGCTTAAAAGATGCTTTTTAGAACCTCCAACTTCTCCTCCGCTTATAATATGTAAAACCTTCATATATTTCTCTCCTTACAACAAAGGAGGGAAAATCCTCCTATATAGTCTTATATATAATTCCTCTATCTTCAAAAAACTTTTTAAAACCTTCAAATAGATTTTTAGTATCAAATATTACCACATCAGGCTTTACATATTTTAAAATATCATCTGCATTAATATTTTCAAATTCCTTTTGCTTTGCTAAAATCATCACTCCATCTACATCCTTTAGAGCTTCCTCAAGGGTATTTACTTTAAAACTATATTCTGTAACAACAGCAGGGTCAAAAGCTAAAACTTCAGCTCCTCTTTGTCTTAAAATCTTTACAATTTCAACTGCTGGACTAATTCTATCATCATTAGAATAATCTTTCATTGCAAGTCCTAAAACTCCAACCCTTGCTCCATTTAAATCCTTTCCAACATCTTTAAGTAATTTTTCAAAAATTTCAACCATAACTTTAGGAAGATTTGCATTTTTCTCCCTTGAAAGTTTCAATATATCAAGGTTTACTCCAAGCTCTTTAGCCTTTGGTTCTAAATAATGGTATGCATTGGGTATGCAGTATCCTCCAACCCCTGGTCCTGGAATTAAAAGATTTACTCTCTTGTGAGTATTAGCAACCTTTATAACCTCAAAAATGCTTATTCCAAGAGCTTCAGTAAATCTTGCAAACTCCTGAACCATTGCTATATTCACATCTCTTTGAACATTTTCAAAAACTTTTGAAGTTTCAACAACTTTTATAGAACTTGCAACAATAACATCTGTTTTACATACTATCTCTAAAAGCTCCTTTGCCCTTTTGGCACTTTCCTCATTTATACCAGCTACTATTGTTGGCATATAAGCAAATTCTTCAAAAGCTTTTCCTTCAGCAATTCTTTCTGATGAATAAGCAAGATAAAAATCAACTCCAGCCTTCATTCCTGATTCTTTTTCTAAAATTGGAAGTAAAACTTCTTCAGTTGTTCCTGGAATTACTGTACTTCTTATCAAAACTAAATCATTCTTTTTAAGATTTCTTCCTATCAATGTACAACATTCTATAAGGTCAGAAAGGTCATGTTCTCCATTTTTTATAGGTATTCCAACTGTTACAACTATATTATTACATTCTCTTACAGCCAAAACTCCATCAGTTGTTGCTCTATATCTTCCAGCTTTAAGTTGTTCATTTAAAATTTGTTGTATAGTTTTTCCTTCAAAACTTTCTTTATGATATGTAATTCCTTTATTAATATCTTCAACAAGCCCTTCTACAACATCTACTCCATAAACATTGCAACCCCTCATAGCAAAACTTAAAGCTAGTGGAAGACCTACAAACCCCTGACCAAACACTGCAACATTTTTATACATTTCTTTTATTTGTTCCATCTTCTTAAACCTCCCTTGTATATTTTAAATAAAATGCTGTAAAAATCCAAATCAAAATATTAACCCTATGAACATAAATTAAGCTATTAAAATTATTTTGGAAAAGATAAGCTATCCATGCTCCAAGTAAACTTAAATAAAAAATCTTGTTATTATTATTTTTTATCACTAAATAAAGCAAACTTAAATATATTAAAATCAACATAATTCCACCTATAACTCCCATTTCAGCAAAAACCCTTAAGTAGGAATTGTGAGGACTCCAATAATTTTTACTAACAATTAAATAGGGATATTTTTTTATATAATCTAAATAATAATCCTTATAATTTCCCAAACCAACTCCAAACCAAAAGTACTCCTTAAAAATTATAAGGGCCATCTTCCAAAGTTTTAATCTCGAATTATCTATCCATTTATTAATATATAATAATGATAACAATCTCGATCTAGTATAAGGAAACATCAACAAAATAAGAATGTAAAATAAAGAAACAAACCAAAACTTTTTATTAAAATTTAAAAAAACAAATGTTAATCCTAAAACAAATGCAATCCATGAACTTCTATTTAAAGTAAACATTAAATTAATCAAAATTAACAATAACAATATAACCCTAGAAAGCATTATGTTTCTTTTATAAATCATCTCCACAATTGGCAAAAATATAACAAAATTTAATATAGCACCCCAATAATTAGGATTTACATATGTTGAATAAACCCTAATAACACCCTCTTGAGTATAAGGTGATAATCTAAAAATAAGCTGTATAAGGCCATAGAACAAGCTCAGGAAAATAGAAGATAAAAAGAACAAAAAACTTATTTTAATTGCCCTTTTATCAGCAAATAACATAATTGAATAAAATAAAACAAAACATTCCATAAAATCAATAAGCTGTTTTATGGCTTCATATTTATTTTTAACAAATAAAATTGAAAAAACACAATACAATAAAAAAGAAATAATAAAAAGAAAATTAAACAAAAGCTTGTTATTCTTTAAAAATTTTAAATTAAAATATTTAAATGAAATAATAAACATAACAATAACAATAAATTTATCAAAATTTATTTTCAAAAGCTTATAATCAAATAAAGGAATTAAAAAGCATAAAACATAAAGAAAAACATTATAAATTTTAACAAACATATTTACCACATCTTTTATTTTTTACTTAATTTTCTTTTTATAATGTCAACAAACGCATTTACTTCTTCTACTTTTAAAATAAGGGTCATGAAAAAATAAACCAAAACTCCTATAAATACGCATATTGAAACTGAAATTAAATCGTTTATTTTTTCACTAAAAGTTAAAATATTTGATATATATCCATAAGAAAGCTTAACTATTAAAGCCATAACTATAGAAGAAACCATGACCTTTACAAAAGTAGTTAACAATCTCTTATTATTAAACTTTCCAACTCTTTTTTGAAGAATGGTATAAGCTATCATACATTGAAAAATAGAACCCAAAGAGCTTGTTAGAGCAATACCACCTATTGCAAGTTTGCTAAACTTTACAAATATTAAGTTCAATGTGATATTAAATATAACAATAACTATTCCTATTTTTACAGGTGTTTCAGTATCCTGCAAAGCATAAAAGGATCTTGTTAAAATCGGTGAAACACACTGTCCAATAATTCCTATACTGTAAAAAGCAAGTGCAAATGCTGTAACAGCAACATCATGATTGGTAAATTTACCTGATTTAAATAATAGTCTAACTATTGGATAATTTAATACAATCAAGCCAAATGTAGAAGGGATTATAATAAAAAGCAATATCCTTATTCCATATAAAATAGCTTCTTTATATTCTTTATATTCTTGCCTAGCTACATAAGTATTTAAAAGAGGAAATATAGTCGTAGATATTCCTGAACCAAAAATAGCTGGAAGAAGCATTATTCTTTGCGCATATCTTAAACCTGTAATGCTTCCCTCATCAAGAATAGAGGCTATATTTTGATTTACAACCAAATTAATTCTTAAAACTCCAAGCCCAATCCATGCAGGAATCATAAGCTTTAGCATTCTTCTAAAGCTTTTATTTTGCAAGTTAAGCTCTAATCTAAACCTTTTACCTACCTTTAAAAAATTAGGAATCTGAACTGATAAATTAAACATAGATCCTAATATAACTCCAAAGGCAAGGCCATATATGCCAAACTTTTTTCCCAATGCAATAGCTCCAATTATTATACCAACATTATATAAAACAGGCCCTAACGCTGGTGCAATAAAAATCTTATATGAATTTAAAATCCCCATAGTTAGGCCTGCACATACTGTAAAGCTTACAGAAATTGTCATTATCCTTGTAAGTTTAACCGTAAGGTTATATGTATCTGGGTTTTTTACATTCCCTATTGCTACAAAAGGTATTATGTACTTTGCTAAAGCAAAATACAATATATTAAAGGCTAATATAAATAAGAGTGCAACTGTTATAAAAGTATTTGCCGCCTTCCAAGCACCTTCTTCATCATCTTTTGCAAGATGCTCATTAAAAACCGGCATAAAACCTGAACTTAACGCGCCAGTAACTAAAAGATCGTACATAACATCCGGAATTGTAAAAGCAGCAAAAAAAGCATCTGTTAAAGAATTCCTTCCAAAAATTTTAGCAATTATCATTTCTCTTATAAATCCAACAACCCTTGACATAAAAAAAATAAGGGTTACTAAAAATGCCTGCTTTTTTATTCTACTTTCTTTCTCCATGTTTATCCTTTTCACCACCTAGAATATTTTGTTTTAATAAAGTTGTTGAAATTACGGGAGTTCTTGGAAGATATATAACCTCACAATATTCCTTTAAAAAGTCAAACTTACCCTTCCAATCATCTCCCATAACAAATACATCTATTTTGTATTTAATTATATCATCTATTTTCTGATCCCAACTATCTTCTGGAATTATTTCATCTACATATTTAATAGCCTCTAAATATTTTTTTCTCTCTTCATAATTAAAATATGAAATTTTATTTTTTTGTCTATTAAACTCATCTGTTGAAAGACCAACAATCAAATAATCTCCTAACTCTTTAGCCCTTCTTAATAAATTGATATGTCCATAATGAAGCATATCAAAAGTTCCGTAAGTTATAACCCTTTTCATATTATACCCCCAATATATCTTTTATTAAACTCCATATTCTTTGACTTGCTTTATCATCTTTATATTTAAATACAATATCCCTTATAACTCTTCTATGTTCTTTATAATCATCCTTTTCAAATATAAACTTTATCATATTTTCTAATTCATCCTGCATCTTTACCTTTGGTCCAGGAGTCCAAAAATCATAGGGATAGAGCAAAAAACCTCTATTTTGTTCATATTTTTCTATATCATTGTTTATAAATATAATAGGTTTGTCTGTAAGCAGAAAATCAAAATATACACTTGAATAATCCGTAATTAATAAATCTGCATCCTTCAATATCTCATATAAATCAATTTTATTTTTTGAAAGTTCGTCTATAGATAAAAATACAAAGTTTTCACTTTCTATACCCTTATAAAGCTCTTTATAATAATTTTCTTCAAAAGGATGAAGCTTTGCAATAAATAAAAACTCATTATGTTTTAAAAAATCGCAAAACTTTTTAAAATTAAAGCTGTCAAACCCAAAAATATTGTTATTTCTATTATTACCTTCTTCCTTTTGAGCATAACCCTTTCTAAAGGTTGGTATAAACATTATAATTTTTTTATATTTTTTAACATCATATAGTTTTTCTAATTTTCCCTTTTTAAAAAGATAATCATTCCTTGGAAGACCAGTTATACAATAATTGCCTTTAACATATCCCGTGCAAGCGTTTAATAACGTATTATAAGTATCAGACGTTGAAATAACATAATCATACTTATTAAAACTATCAAAAGTATATCTTTTTCTTTTTAAGTTTAAAGTTTTATCTAAAAGCCCCATAGCTTTTAGTGGAATCCCATGCCAAAGCTGAATTAAATGCTGATTATCTTTATAAAAAATAACATCATGAGTAGTTATAACAACCTCCGCACTTAATATTTTTTTTACTTTTTCAAAGTATTTTTTAAATCCTAATTTAGAAAATCTAACATCTTTAAACTCCACAAGTTCAACATCATTATATCCAATACTTTTTATATATTGATATAAAGCATAAGTATTAGAACCACTATAAGGAGTATAATCTAAAAGAACAATTTTTCCTTTTTTAGTTTTAAAAAAATTTCTAAATGCAAAGATTAACTTATCAACAAATCTATCCAAATAATACTTTAATTTATTCTTCAAGGTTTATCACCTTCTCTTAAGTTTATCTTACAAACATTTTTTATATATTCTAATATATCATTCATCCTATTATCCCAAGAAGCCTTTTTAGCAATTTCAATCCTTTTTTGTTTCTTTATATCATCTTCACCATTAAAAATATCTTCACACTTTTTTATAAAATCTTCTTCATCTTCCACAATATATATTAAATCACTAAATTTTCTTATATGAGGCATATCCGTTGATATTATTGGTTTTCCCGTTGCTAAGTACTCATAAAACTTAAGGGGGCTTACGTTTTTTGTAAGCTCTGATTTTTTAAATAAGTTTAAGCAAACGTCAAAATGTTTTATATATCTTGGAAGATCTTTTTGTGGTTTAGGCTCAATGAAACAAACATTGTTCAAACTTTTTAGTCTAGATATAATTTCTAAACTAGCTAAAGGCCCTATAAACACAAAATTCCAGTCATGCTTTTTACAAGCTACTTTATATACCAGCTCAAGATCTACCCATTCTTTAACGGCACCTATAAATCCTAATATTTTTCCTTTTAAGTTTTTAAGTTCTAAAGGTCTTTCATAATTCATTAAATCTACAGAATTAAATAAATCAAAATCTACTCCATTAGGAACTAAATAAGTGTTATCATTATATAACTTTACATTATCATATAACGCTTCTGCTGTAGCAAACACAACATTACTAAGTTTACACAACTTTTTTTCATATCCTTCTACAATTTCTTTATTTATTAAACCTTTAAATTCTGAATGCTTATCAACACAATCATATATAACGCAAGAATAATCAACATATTTTAATATATCAACATTAAATGGATTATAAATCCAAAGAATAGGTTTAGATACCTTGTACTTTTTAAATAATAAATTTAAGTATTTAGCTATAAAATATTGATTTACTTTATTAACCATAATATTTTTGTTATAAAAAGGTAGTATTGGAGGCAACTTGAAAACATATACGTTATCAATAACTTTAATAGGATTATTAAGCCATTTTATATAATCTTCCCATCTTTTACTATCTTTTAATGGAGATATTAAAGTGCTGGGGGGTTCAATATAAAAAATTCTATTATGCTTTGGAATGCGAAGCATCAAACTTTGTATTCTCGTCATAAGTGGTTCCCAATTAACCGCCGAAAAGCAGATTATATCCAAAATACTTCACTCCTTTTCAGTAAAACAACTTGCTATTCCTAAAATCATAAAGGAATAAATGCCTGCCGCACTAAACAAAACATGACCTGCCAAAAATGAAGATCCAAAACCTAAAGCTAAAGATAAAAATATTGATATATATAAAACATCTTTATTAAAGCTCAATATTTTTAAGATGTACCTTACCCCTCTTGTAATTACAGGAAGTAACATAGTTATCGTACCAAAAATTCCATAATAAATAACAACTTCTGCAAAATCCATCTCTATCGTAAGCTTTTGACTTCCTCTACCTATCCCAAATACCTTTCTTATCAAAGGACTTTCTTTATATTCCTTATAAGCCTGTTTAAGTTTTATATTTCTTGAACTTAATACATATGTCGTTGTATCTTTTTGGGTTTTCTCATAGTTTTCAATTTGTCTTTCAATGTTATGTTGAACTAAGTTAATATTTTTAAAATATAAAACTCCTTTTATAAAAACAAAAACACATATCATTGATAATAAAATTATTTTTACAATCTTATTTAAAAGATTTTTGTTATAACTATACAATGAGAATATTATAAAAGCTATTAAAGTTACAATTATAGACCCTAAGGCAACTCTTGTCCCAACTAACACCATTGATAAAAGAGTTGCTATATAAAGAAAATAATTTAAAATTACATTTTCACCTGAAACTAAAAAATATATACTTATAGGGTAAACTACAGAAAGCACTGCAGCAACTTCATTTCCTGCATAAAAAAGTCCTTTGCTTGAAAAAGAACTTCTATAAGTTTTAAAATCCACTCCAAAAATAAAGGATAAAACAATTATCAAAGCAAATATAGCACCTGAATAATTTATATACCTAAGAATTTGTTTTGCAATTTTATTTTCATACTTAAAAAGCTTTAATATATCTTCAATAAAAATTAAAAATAAAAAATTTAATAAAAATCTAAAATAATATTGAATTTCCAAAAATACATTATAATTAACGCCATAAAAAATTTGAACTACCATTGTCAAAATTAACGTCATAGCTAATAATATTAAATTTTTAATTTTATTTTTATGTCTTATAAAATAAAAAATTAAATACAACAATATAACATTCCTTATAATAATTCCCGGAGTAAACATATTATTGCCTTTAAATACTCTTAAATACAAACTTGTTGCAACATCTATAAAAGGATTTAATATTAAAATAAAAAAAACAATTTTTTTCAATTTGTGCTTATTCTCTAGCATTTATCATTCCTCCTAATTTTAAGTCCCATTAAAACCTCATTTATTATAAAGTTGATCTCTGTAGTTTTTATTTAATACTTTCCAAAAAACTAACAAAGTAGCTGCTGATATAAATAAAAATACTGAAATACTACTAGGCAAAACAATGGTAAAAATAGAAATAATACCTAAAACCATTGAAATCAAATAAATTATAATAACCACATTTTTATGGGAAAATCCCTTATCTAAAAGTCTATGATGTAAATGTCCTCTATCTGCTTCCATTATTGGCCTGTTATTAAGCTTTCTTCTAATTATTGCTGATAAAGTATCATATATTGGAACTCCAAAAGCTAATACAGATGCTAAAATTGAAAAAGCAGTATAATACTTTATTGCACTTATAATCGAAATGCTTGCAAGAATAAAACCTATAAATTGAGAACCTGTATCACCTAAAAAAACCTTTGCCGGATTAAAATTATAATATAAAAATCCAAGACAAGAACCTGCTAAAATTATAGTCAATACAGAAGATAAATATCTAGAAGTTAAAATAGAAATAATAAATAAAGTTATGGAAGATATAAAACCTATTCCTGAAGCAAGGCCATCTAAACCATCAATAAGATTAAAGGCATTAGTCATTCCCACAACCCAAAATATTGTTAAAGGAACGCTAAAAAACCCCAAATTAATGTATTTATCTACCCCCATAAATGGTATAGATAAACTTTTTATTTTTATTCCAAACAATATAAGCAAAATGGAGGCAAACAATTGAATAATTAGCTTAGATACAGGCCTTAAAGTTTTTATATCATCTACCATTCCCATAAAAACTATAATTAAAGAACTTAAAAGCAAACCAACTAGCGTCAAATCTAATTTTAGTGAAAAAATTGAAACTATACAAAACGATATAAAAACAGCTAAACCGCCCATTCTAGGAATAGGCCTTTTATGAACACGCCTTGAATCCTTTGGAACATCTATGGCATTTAGCTTATATGCAAGTTTTATTACATGTGGTGTTAATATTAAACTTAAAATGGCTGATGATACAAACATAACCAAGTAACTCATCTTTCCACCTCTTTAGTTATTTTCAATTAATAATATTTCCAAATACAATCATTTTAACACCAAAGATAATTATACTTCAAATATGATGGGTAGTAAAATAGCTTATTCTTAAATTTTTTATTAATAATAAAAATGCCTCAAAGCTTTATGCTTTGAGGTTTAAATAGTAAGTCTTAAAAATTCCATTTTAATCTTTTCTAGTCTCTCCTCTGTATCTTTATAGCTTTTTCCTCTTGCTGCAAAATAAAACTTAATCTTTGGTTCTGTTCCTGATGGTCTTGCTGTAATTATTGAATCATCATCAAGAACTAATTGAATAACATTAGACTTTGGAAGATCATTTATTCCTTTCAAGTAATCTTTTACTTCTCTTACTTTAATTTCTGCAATCTCCTTTGGAGGATTATTCCTTAACATATCCATAATCTCTTTTATCCTTTGACTTCCTTCAATTCCCTCTAAAGTTATTGATTTTAAATCTTCTTTAAAATATCCATATTTTTCATAAAGACTTATTAAACCTTCATATAAGGTCATACCCTTTAATTTATAAAAGGCTGCCATCTCACAAATAAGCATTGATGCTATAACTCCATCCTTATCCCTTACAAATGTTCCAGAAAGATAACCATAGCTTTCTTCAAAACCAAATACAAAATCCTTGCTTTGTTTTTCTTCAAATTCTTTAATCTTTTCTCCAATATATTTAAATCCAGTTAAAACATCTATAACTTCAACTTCATAACTTTTTGCTATCCTTCTTGCCATTTCTGTAGTTACTATTGTTTTTATAACCACCGGATTTTTAGGCATCCTTCCTGTTGTCTTTAAATTTTCTAATATATAATGAGTAAGCAAAGCTCCTGTTTGATTTCCTGTTAAAACAATATATTCTCCTTCCTTATTTTTAACAACAACCCCCACTCTATCACAATCCGGGTCTGTTCCTATTATAAGATCTGCCTCTAATTCTTTTGCCATTTCAATTGCCCTTTTAAAAACTTCGTGTTCCTCTGGATTTGGATATTTTACTGTTGAAAAATTTGGATCTGGATTTTCCTGTTCTTTTACAATATAAACATTTTTATAACCTATTTCTTCTAAAACCCTTCTTACAGGTTTATTTCCTGTTCCATGTAATGGGGTATAAATAATCTTTAGATCATTTTTTGCTTTTTCAACAATATCTTTGTTGACAGTAAGCCCCTTTACAAGATTAATATAAGCCGTTTCAACTTCATCATCTATGTAATTAAAAAGCCCTAAGTCTACAGCTTTTTCAAAATCCATAGTTAAAATATCATCATAATCAACCTTACTTATCTCTTTTAATATTCCCTCTGCATGCTCCTCTGTTATCTGTCCACCATCAGACCAGTAAACCTTATAACCATTATATTCCTTTGGATTGTGACTTGCAGTTATAACTATACCTGCTGTAGTCTTTAAATATCTTACCGCAAAAGAAAGCATAGGAGTTGGCCTCAATTCTTTATACATATATGTTTTTATTCCATTTGCATTTAAAACAAGGGCAGCTTCCTTTGCAAATCTATCGCTAAATTTTCTTGAATCATAGGCAATTGCAACAGAAGCATTTTCAATCCCTTTATTTTTTATGTAATTTGCAAGCCCTTGTGTTACCTTTCTTACTGTGTATACATTCATTCTATTGGTTCCAGCACCTATTATTCCCCTAAGTCCTCCCGTTCCAAATTCTAGTTCTTTATAAAACCTTTCCTTTATCTCCTTTTCATCAAGATTTAAAAGCTCATTTTTAGTATCTTCATCAAAATTTAGCCACCTTTTATACATATCCATGTAATTCACCAGAATCCCTCCCAAAAACACAGTCACTTTATTATTTTATACCATATTACATAATTTTTCAATAAAACACATATTACCCATTAAAGATAGACTTTTAACAATTTTAATCTTCCATGTATACTAAATTGTTCTTCTTTTGCCGGTAACATAAATGTTTTTCCCATTTCAATCTCATAGGCTCCATTTTTATATATAAGCTTTCCGTTTCCTTCAATACACATATAGATGAAAAAAGTTTGTCCATTTGTTTTATCCTTATATTCATACTCAACTGAAATTTCATCTACATTAAAATATTTACATCTTGATATATTTGCAACACAATAACCGTTCATTTTAACAGGATTAGAAAAGGTTACACTACCATTCATACTAAAATCAATTACATCAAGGGCTTTTTCTATATGAAGCTCCCGTGGTTTTCCAGTTTTATCAACTCTATTCCAATCATAAACTCTGTATGTTGTATCACTGTTTTGCTGTATCTCTGCAATTACTATGCCATCTAATATAGCATGAACCGTCCCAGCTGGGATAAATATTATATCTCCTTTTTTTACAGAAACATAATTTAAACAATCTTCTAAACGCTTTTCTTGTAAGGCTTTTTTAAATTCCTCTTTTGTTACTCCTTTTTTTACACCATAAATTAATTTTGCATCTTTTTTTGCATCTAATACATACCACATTTCCGTTTTTCCAAAATCGCCTTCATTTTTTAATGCATAATCATCATCTGGATGAACTTGAACAGACAATTTATCATTAGCATCTATATACTTTATTAAAATAGGAAACCTATCATACTCTAAAGTTTTATAACCAATTAAATCCTGCTTATACAAATCAATAACTTCCCGAAGAGTTTTCCCCTTCAATACTCCATTTTCAATTATACTCATTCCATTTTTATGACAACAGACTTCCCAACTTTCTGCAGTTTTTTCAAAAGGTAGATCCCTATTTAAAATTTTTCTTAAATTTTGTCCTCCCCATATTGTCTCCTTATAAACAGGCTTAAAAAACAATGGATAGAGCATACAACACCTCCTAAGCATTAGGCAGCTTTATTTAATAATTTTTTCTTTACTATATTTATGAAATATTCAAATTCATCAAGCCTTAAAATATATATCATACCAAAATAAACTAGTGCTCCAACAAAAGTGCAAATAAATACAGAAACAATATCTCCTTTAAATCCTATCCCAAATTTAAGCTGGATAAACTTATTTAATAAAAATACAACTATTCCCATAACTAATGAAGATATAAAAATTTTATTAAAAGAATTTACTATTACTTTCATACCTATATCATTTACTTTTGTATTTAAACTTCTTATTAAAAGCAACGTAACAATAACTGTTGAAATTGACGTTGCAAGTGCAAGCCCTAAAACTCCCATAAATTTTACTAAAATAATATTAAGAACTATATTTAAAACAACCCCTATTACACTATTTATCATTGGTGTTTTCGTATCCTTAATAGAATAAAATGCTCTTCCTACAACATCCCTTACCCCTATAAATATCATTCCCGGAGAGTAAAATAAAAGTGCAAGAGATGTTAAATATGCAGCTTTGCTATCAAATGCTCCTCTCTTAAAAACAATATCAACTATAGGCTGTCTTAAAACCATCATCCCTATGCTTGCAGGAAACATTATTACCAAAATCACGTTTATCCCCTTAATAAGCACATCCCTATATGCCTTTAAATTTTCTTTTGCAGAATACTCAGAAAGAGTTGGATATATAACCGTTGTTATTGTAACTGCAAATATACCATAAACAAAAGTATTTAATTTATTTGCAAAATTTAATACAGCAATAGAACCTTCCCCGACTGTTGTTGCAAGCATTCTATCAACTAAAAAGTTAACCTGTGAAACAGAAACACCGATTATAACAGGAACCATGAGTTTAATCATTCGAATAATATTCTCATCTTTAAAATTCAAATAAAACTCATACTTATAACCTAATTTTTTAAACTTTGGAACCAAAAATACAAACTGAACAAAATAAGCCAATATAGTTGCTAAAGTCAAACCGTAAATGCCAAACTTTTGTGATAAAAGTGCTAAATATGAAATTATAACAATATTCATCAAAACTCCAACAAAGGAAGGAGCTATAAACTCCTTATGAGACTGCAAAATTCCTGTAAAAATAAATTGCATTGCAATAAAAATTATCGAAATAAACATCATCCTTGATACAACAACAGCCTTATTAAAAACAGCAAAATCCTGTCTAAACCCAGGTGCAAACAACATTACAATATATTTTGAAAAAATAATTCCAAATAAAATAAATCCAATAGCTATTATCCCAATAATATTAATAACATTATTAACAAACCTTATCCTATCCTCTTTACTTTTCTTTTCAATAAACTCCGTAAAAATTGGAATAAAAGTTGTTCCAATTCCACTTCCTATACTTGCAAATATCAACATAACAAGTCCCATAGCAAAAGTATATATATCCGTATCATACGATGCACCAAACCTAAAAGCAAGAAGGGTTTCACGAAGAAACCCTAGGAATTTGCTGAGGATTGTAAATACTATTATAATAGCAGAACCTTTTATAATGCTTTTTTTTGACATGGTATCACTCCATTATTTATTTTTCTTTAGTCAAAGCAATTTCTTTTAAATCATACTTTATTTTTGTTGTTGATATTTCAGGTGTCCTAGGTAAATATATAACTTTGCAAAACTGAGATAAATAATCAAATTTTCCTTTCCAATCATCTCCCATAACAAATATATCTACATTATATTTTTTTATATCTTCTACTTTTTGTTCCCAACAGGTTTCGGGAATTACTAAATCAACATATCTTATAGCTTCAAGCATCATTTTTCTTTCTTCAAAAGAAAAATAAGACTTTTTACCTTTCAATAAATTAAATTCATCTGTTGATAATCCAACTATTAAATAATTCCCTAATTCTTTTGCTCTTCTTAATAAATTAATGTGTCCATAATGTAAAAGATCAAAAGTTCCATAAGTTATTACCCTTACCACAATACTTCCCCCTTATGTTTAAATAAACAATTTTAACTAAAGCTAAAGGATATTTTAATAATAAACTTTTTCATTTAATCCTCCTTTATTTTTAATTTAGATTTTATATAATCAACAATTATACTACATGAATTTGAAGACTCAAATTCATTAAAGAGGCTATTTATATATTTAATATTTTCATAATAATCTAAATTTTTAGTTAAGATATCTTTTAAAATAAAAACAAATTCATCTACAGATTGAGCTAGTAATTTACCTGCTAACAAATAATAATCAACATAAAAACCATTTTCAAATCTTTCATACTCTTTAATATCATTAGCTAAAAATATTATTGGCCTATTAACAAGAGCATAATCAATAAAACAACTTGAATAATCAGTAACTAAAATATCTGTCATTTTCAATAACTCTTGGACATCTATTTGGTCATTATTAAGGAAATACACATTATCAATTAATTTAATATCATTATTAGCTAACTCATGAAACTTAACTAGAAGAATACAATTAAATTCTTTTAAAATAGTTTGTAATTTATAATTACTTAATAATTCTTTAATTAAATTATTTTGTCTCTCAATTAACCTATCACTTCTTCTATATGTAGGCATATAAGTTATTATTTTAAAGTTGTTATTACCTATATTTATATTTAAACTACTTAAAAATTTCTTCTTATCATAATCGTATTTAGAAGTTAACAAAATATAATTTCTAGGTTGTCCAACCAATAAAACATCATCCGTATTTTTCAATCTAAAGGCAGATCTAAAGCTATTTAAACAAAAATTTGAAGATGCTATTGTTAAATCTCTGCTAACATTTGAATAAATATTCCATTTTATCATTTTTAAACATAACTTTATATGCTTAAACAATTTATTACTGGGTAAATCAACTCTATCATCCCAATATAATCTTTTTAACGGCATACCATGCCATAAAGAAACTTTATATGCTCCTGATATTAAATTTAAATCATTAATATCATGGTGAGAATTTGTAAAAAATACTACACCTGCCCTAATTTGATAATATAAGCCTTTTAAACTTAAATAATAATAAGCTTCATATCCTTTTCTTTGCAAATAATTAACTATATTTTTATTTTTGGTAATCCATATGTGCTTAATACCTGAATTCGTTTTATTTACATATTCAAACATATACTTTGAATTATCTTGATACTTATATCCTAACCACGAACCATAAATCCATATTTTTTTATTTCTAGGAACTAGTCTTATTATATAATTTAAAATTGCATTAATAACCCAATAACTAATTTTATTTTGCCTAAGATTTAAAATATTTTGTTTCATATATATATACATCCCCCCATAAATTAAGTAGTTCATAAAGTTATATAAAATTTTAATTTTATCTCTTCTTAAAGAGTTATCTCTAATATAGACCAAATAAAACTAACTCCAACGAAGAAGTAAAAGCACATGCAAAAACATGAATAAAAATTCATGTTCTAGATGTACTAGTAAAAATCTTTATAATTTTAGTAAAAATAAGTAATGGATTTAATTTGTCTCAAAAAATTTACAATACTTTCTCTCTTTTAAATTCTGCTAGTAAGTTTAGCTATCCCTTTTCAATTGTTACTGATAAATTCCCTGCTTGTAACATCCTTATTAAAGTTATCTTTACTAATGTTAAACACTTAATTTTTTTCGTTTAATGATTATATTTCAATGTTATTGAGGACTTCAATAATACTTCGAAAGATTTGTATAAGAAAAAAAGAAATTTTAAATTCCTTTAATAGTGCTAATACTTTGATATTTATTTTTTACCACAAATTCTTAAACTTCTTTATTTTCACCTCTAAAACTGTAGTTAAGTCTCACAACCCTCGTAGATCAACGTAATTAGCTTTAATTATAAATCTTTTAAATTTATCTTCAATTCCAAGAATAAATAATACTTTAGACTAAAAACTGTTAAACATTAAAATATACAAAAAATACAGACTTTATCAAAACAGAATTATAATTTCGATTTAAATACTTTTTTAAGAAAATAATCATTTTTAAGTATATAAGTAAAACTCTCAACTTTATTAGTGCACCTTATTACATCCCAAATAAGAAATAAATTTATATATCTCCAAAATTTAAAAAAGCATGCGATTTAATCAACTAATAATTCAAACTTGCAATTGCTAAAACGCTACCAAAATACAAAATTGTTAATGCTTCATATAAAACATGTCCTCCATAATATGAATGCACTACTCCAACAATTATGCTTAAAAATAAACAAAAATATCTTAAATTAAATTTTGATTTAAACAATAATTTGAGATTTAAAAAAATCCTCTTTAAAATGATAATAATATATATACTTAATATCCAAACCCCTGAATAATAGTATATACCATAAAAGTCCATTTCAATTGCTAAAAAATTCGACTTACCCATATTTACTATTTTATTTGCTATTGAGTATCCAATACCAAATAATAAAGTAGGTTTGAAACTATACATAGCATTAATATAGGACTTTATATACATTATTTGTAAATTACGATTAGATAATATAAAGCTTTTAAAATCATTATTATACATTGCTAACAACAAATATTTTTGTTGCTCTATAAAATTTTTAAAAAATCCTTTTGAAAGAAATAAAACTATTCCCAAAATAATTGGTAAAAATGACAAAATTATTAATTTATAATAATTTGTTTTAGTTCTAAATAATAAATAAATTTGTTGAATAATAAATATAAAAATAGCTCCTATAATTCCTGCTTTTGTTCCAATCATAAATAAAGATAATATCATACAAACATAGTTAATAAGATACTTTTTTTTCTTTGTTTCAATATATACATACAGACTTAATGGTAATATAATAAGCAAACTTGCTGTTATAGTATTTTGAACTAAGAATAACCCTTTGTATCCATATCTATAATCCCCCCAGGACTTAAATCCAAAACCTATTAAACTCAAAAATATACTAAATATAATCCACCACGAAGACAAAACTATATACTTTATTACATCCATTATGCGTAAAATATTATTTTTAATCATATCCTCAAAGGCAAAAATCGTTATAACTAAAAAACACATTTTAAAAATATATTTAAAATCTTCTAATATAAACCCAAAATCATTAAAATACTTATAACTAATTTCACCAATTAAAAATAAAAAAAACAATACTATAACTAAAAATTTTTTTCTTTTATCTGAAATTTTTGTATAAAACAATAACATAATCAAAAATCTAGCTATCTGATTTACTGGTAAGTTTATATTTAATATTTTATTATTTATAGTAAAAATAATATCAAAAATAGGGTAAATAATGATAATAAAATTTAATAAATCTCTTGTGCTTATATGTAACAAATTCTTCATATATCTTTACCCCTTACTTAACACCCAAATTTTACTAAAATCATATAATATTATGTATTACACATATAATTTAATAAAAATATAATTTATCACTTATAATACAAAACCTTACTTCACACTTAATTAGCTATAGAATTTCTTAATCTATTAAAATTCACATAACTAAACAAAAATTTTACTTTTCAAAATAAAAATTATCTATATTTTTTAACTTTAACAAATACAATATTAACTATAAATTAAAAAGAAAACACTAATCTTTATCAACATTATCTAATATAGAAATTAACTTATTATTAACTGCATCTACTGAATAATACTCACAAACCAATTTATAAGCATTATCTGCAATTTTCATGAGAAATTTATGATTTAAATTTAATAATTTCTCAATAAATTCACTTTCACTATTAGCAATTATTATACTTTCACCGTCAACAGCTTTAATACCTTCCGCACCTATACTTGTTGATATGCATGGCAACCCTTTTGTCATACATTCTAAAATTTTCACCCTCATACCTCCACCTATAAATATAGGAACTATACATATATCACATTTTTCTATATATTCATTAACATCTTTTACATATCCTGTAACAATTATATTATCACTATTGTATTTTAAAATTTTCTCACTAGGATTCTTACCTACTATATACAATTTTATATCTTTATCATATTGAATTAACTTAGGAAAAACATTGTCTAAAAACCATAAAATACCATGTTCATTTGGATACCAAGACATTGTTCCTAAAAACAATAAATTTTTTATCTTAGAATTATATTGCCTCTTTCTATAACCCATTTCTATAGAAATTGGTAAAATCTCTATGTTATCCCCTTTGTAATCTTCACTTACTAGACTCAATTTATCTTCTTCACTCAAAACAATAACCTTTTTAAATTCTTTACATACCTTCATTTCAAACCTCTTTGTTTTTTCATACTCATATTTTAAATAAATCTTCTTTAAAATATTTTTTTCATTCTCATAGCGTCTCTTAATTATTAAATACTCTGCATTATGCTGACTAAGAACCATCGGCCTATCACTTAAATTTTTAACTAAATTAATATACGAAGTTATATTTAAATGATCAAAAATAATTATATTGTAAAAATTATTCAACATGAAATGTTTTATATGTTCTGCAAATCTAATGTCATTAAATTTCTCAATTATAAACGGCCTATTTCTAAATATACTCTTTACTACATTAACAAAAGTATTTGCCTTGCTTAAACTACTAGTAAATACCTTATTGACTACTCTTATATCATTACATAACTTTTTCAATTCATTAATATCATCTATATTTACATCAAATTCTGCAAAACATACTAAATCAATTAAGTAATTCTTACTCAATCCTTTAATCAAATTATATGATCTAATTTTTCCCCCATTATCTAACGGATAAGGAATTTCTGTTGTTAAAAATAATGCTTTCTTTTTATTAATCATAGTTTTCACCCTTATATTTTAAAAATATTCTAAATATTTGCATGTCATCTATAAAATAACGTTTAAACATTCTTTTAGGTTCCTTTAAAAACCTATAAAACCACTCAAGTCCACATCTTTGCATCCATTTCGGAGCACGCTTAATATTACCCGCTTCAAAATCAATCGCTGCACCTATACCTAAGCTAACTGGAACTTTTAATTCACTAAGATACTTATATATAAATTTTTCTTGCTTTGGCGCTCCTAATCCAACTGCAAGTATATCCGGCTTAGATTGATTTATCATTTCAATTATTTTTCTTATTTCTTTTTCATCATTTTCAAATCCATAAGGCGGTGAATATACTCCAGCAATTTTCAACCCTTTATATTTTGCCATTAATTTTTCTGCCGCTTTCTGAGCAACTCCAGGACCTGCTCCTAAGAGAAAAACCGAATATCCTTTTTCTGCAGCCATTTTACATACTTCAGGAAATAAATCAGAACCGGATATTTTTTCTTTTATTGGTTTTTTTAATAATTTAGAAATCCAAATCAACGGCATCCCATCAGTCAATATTAAATCTGCACTTTCATATACTTTTTTAAACTCTTCATCTTTTTCAAGTTTCACTATATGATCAACATTAGGAGTAACAACATAATGATACTTTCCATCATTAATAAACTTATCAATTATAGCTATTGCTTCTTCAAATGTAACATTATCTATAAAAGTATTCAAAAACTTAATTCTATTAAACAACTTTATCACCTACACAAATATATTTCAAATCTTTAATTTGATTTACCTTCTCTTTGCTTGATATTAATATAACATCATTGTTCTCTACTATAATACAATCCTTTAAGCCTAACAAAATTATCTTTTTTGTATTTGAAATAATAGTATTGTTACTTGAATCAACATAAATTACATTTCCTTTAACTATATTTCCCATTTCATCCTTTTCCCTATATCTTTCAAGACTTGTCCATGTTCCAACATCATCCCAACCAAAGTCGCTCGGGATAACATATATTTTATCTGCCTTTTCCATTATTGCATAGTCTACTGAGATATTATCAACTGTTGGGTATTTTTCATTGAGGACCTCTTCAAAGTCTTCTTCATTTGTTGCTGCAACTTCACTTAAAACTTCAAAGGTTTGTGGTAAGAATTTGTAAGTATATTTAAGTATAGTTGTTGCCTTCCATATAAACATTCCTGCATTCCAAAGATATGTTCCTTCATCAATGTAATTTTGAGCTGTTTGTTTATCTGGTTTTTCAACAAATTTTTCAACTTCTTTGATTTCAAAATTATCTATTATTGTTTTGGTTTCTTTAAATTTTATATATCCATAGCCAGTTTCGGGCCTATCTGGCTTTATGCCTAAAGTTACTATTGCATCTTTGTTTTCTTCTATAAATTTATTTGCAGCATCAATTGTTCTTATAAATGTTTCTACGTCTTTTATAAGGTGATCTGATGGTAAAACTGCTAATATCGCATCGGGATAAATTTTGTTTATGTAAAATGCCGATAATGCTATGCATGGTGCTGTATTTCTTCCAACTGGTTCTATTATTATATTTTTCTCTGGAAGATATGGAAGCTGTTCTTTTACAAGATTTACATATCTCTTAGCAGTTACAACAAATATTCTTTCAATTGGAATGAGCTTTTCTATTCTTTTAACTGTCATTTGAATCATTGTATCTTCATTAATGAGATTTAAAAACTGCTTTGGCTTTTCATCAGTTGAAAGTGGCCAAAATCTTTCCCCTTTTCCCCCCGCCATTATAAGTGCACAAAGCATTGTATCAACTCCTTTCTTTAACACGCTTTCTCATCGCCAAACAATACAAAGAAAGTTTTAAATATTAGCTTTAAATCTATCCATAGATTTCTTTCTCTTATATACTTCAAATCAAGTTCAACCCAATCATCAAAATTATTTATTTTATTTCTTCCATAGACTTGCCAATAACAGGTAAGACCTGGTTTAACTAATAGGCGTTGCATTTGATATGCATTATATTGCTTAACTTCCCTAACTATAGGTGGTCTTGGACCTACAAGGCTCATGTCTCCTCTTAAAACATTTATAAGCTGTGGAAGTTCATCTATGCTGGTTTTTCTTATAAACCTTCCAACTCTCGTTACTCTAGGATCATTTTTAATTTTAAAAACTGGTCCTGACATTTCATTTTTGTCTAAAAGCTCCTTAAGTCTTTCTTCTGCATCTACATACATTGAACGAAATTTATACATTTTAAATACTTTACCGTTTTTTCCACACCTTTCTTGAACAAAAAACACAGGCCCTTCTGAGTCTAATTTAATAGCTATCGCTGTTAGCAAAAATAACGGTGATAAAATTATGAGTCCTAAAATTGCCCCTATTATATCTATCATCCTTTTTAAAAATTCATAAATAAAACTTTTTTTATACTCATTCTCAAAATTCATATTGACTTGAGACTGCATTATATCACCTCCTTATTAATTTATCTTAAAAATTACCTACCTAAAAACCTTGCTTTTCTTTGCTCAATTTTTTCATGACCATAATAATAATAGTAATAGTATCCATAATAACCTTTTTTAGTTGTATCAAGTTTATTTAATACAACCCCTAAGATTTTAGTATTTGCCTTCTCAAGAAGTTCTTTTGCTCTTTTTGCTGCATGTTTATCTGCTTCTTCTGATGCTACAACAAAAACTACACCATCTACATACTGGGATAAAATTTGTGCATCCGTCACCACTAAAACCGGAGGAGCATCTATTATTATTACATCAAAATTTTGTTTAAGATATTCAATAAACCTTTCCATTTTCCTTGATGATAAAAGTTCCACAGGATTTGGCGGTCTTGTTCCAGCTGGTAATACATAAAGATTTTCTACAGATTCATATTTAAATAACTTTTCGTCAAATTCCTGTTCTCCTATTAAAATATTAGTTAAACCAACTATATTAGAAATTCCAAATTTTTTATGAACAGTATTTTTCCTAAGATCACAATCTACTATTATTGTCTTATATCCATTTTGTGCAAACACAACAGCAAGATTTGCTGATGTTGTAGATTTCCCCTCACCTGGTCCAGAACTTGTTATTAAAATTGTTTTTACCTTAGTATCCGGAAGAGAAAAGTTAATATTTGTTCTCAAAGTTCTGTAAGCCTCAGATATTGGAGATTTTTGATCTTTTATTGTTATTAACTTCATTCATAACAACTCCTTTTAATTTAAAGTTGCTGCAATTTCTTTTAAGTAGTTTAAAAATTCATCTTTTATATCTTCCCTCTTTAGTGCAAACTCAATAGTTGCTTGCAAAAAACCTAGCTTGTTCCCTACATCATATCTTTTTCCTTCAAAATTATAAGCATATATAGCTTCTTTGTTTAGGAGTTCCTTTAAAGCATCTGTAAGCTGAATCTCACCGTTTTTGCCAGGCTTTGTATTTTCTAATATATTAAATATCTCTGGAGTTATTATATACCTTCCAAGAATTGCAATATTGCTCGGCGCTTCTTCTTTTTTAGGCTTTTCTACAAGATCAGTTACTTTATATATCCTATCTTCAATTTTTACTCCACTTATTATTCCATATTTATCAACATCATCCTCTTTTACTTCTTGAACCCCAAGTATTGTTGTTTTATACATGTTGTAGGCATCAATAAGTTGTTTTAAGCATGGGACTTTGCTATCAACTACATCATCACCAAGTAAAACTGCAAAAGGTTCATTTCCTACAAATGATTTTGCACAAAGAATTGCATGTCCTAGCCCCTTAGGTTCTTTTTGCCTTATATAATGAATTTGAGCCATATTTGTTATATTATTTATCATATTAAGCATATCATGTTTATTTTTTTCTTTTAACTCAAACTCCAACTCAATAGATCTATCAAAATGATCCTCTATAGCTCTTTTGTTTCTTCCAGTTATTATAAGTATCTCTTCTATTCCTGAATTTACAGCCTCTTCAATTATGTATTGTATAGTTGGAGTATCTACTATAGGAAGCATCTCTTTTGGCTGAGCCTTTGTAGCAGGTAAAAACCTTGTTCCAAGTCCTGCAGCGGGAATAACAGCTTTTCTGACCCTCATAAAATTACCCCCTCTTTCTTAAAAGGAAACTGAAAATGCTCTTTTTATTTTTAACTTTTTCCGGCCTTGATTTTACTTCTCCTGTTTTGAAAAGCCTACTGTTTAAAATTATTCTTTCATAAGCATCTTTGTTAATCTCTTTTATCCTTTCAAGGGCATTTTTTATCTTAGGTTTTCTATACTTTGCATCATGGCTATCTGAACCTAAAAAATCTATTACATTGTACCTTAAAAGCTTTTCTGCAGTATTTTTAACATCTTTCCCAAACAATCCTATAAAACTAGAAGAATTAAGTTGAAATAAATATCCTTCATCTATAAAATCATTAATTTTTTCAGGATTTTTTATAATTTCCAAATATCTTTCTGGATGTGCTATTATAGGAATTATATTTCTTATCTTAAGTTCATATAAAACGTCAAAAGTATAACTTGGAATTTTATCAAAAGGAAGTTCTATAAGGATGTAATTAGTATCTTTAATTGGAGAAATAAGACCTTCCTCTAAATAAGATATTAAATTCTTTGAAATCATGACTTCCTGACCTGCAATAATTTCAATATTTATGTTTTTTCTCTTAATATAATTATTTAAATCTAAAACACTTTTTTGTATATCATCAAAACTATTTTCATACTTTCCTTCTAAAAAATGGGGAGTTGCAACAATCATTTTTATTCCATCATCCTGTGCTATTTTAGCCATTTCTAAAAAAGTTTCTAACGAATCCGCCCCATCGTCCATTTTAGGGATTATGTGAGAATGAATATCTAACATAAAACCACTTCCCATTATTCTTTATATTTTGGAATGATTCCTATTACAGGAAGCTCTAATACTTTTTCCACATCATTTTCCGTTTTTATAGTGTTATCCATATATTCTAACATAAATACTAAGCCTAAAGATACCATAACACCAATAACAAAGGCTATAGCAATATTTAGCAACTTCTTGGGTTTTACAGGTTTTTCAGGTAAAACTGCATAATCCATAACCTGTATTGTATTAGTTGGATATATTCTTTTAGATTCTTCTAAAAATATATCCGTAAGCTTATTTGCTGTAAGCATAGCCTCATGAGGATCTTTACTTTGAAACTTTATATCCATTATTTGAGTATCCGGCTGAGGCGTTACGCTAAGTTTGTCCAAAAACTTTTCATAATCTATATTCATATTTAAATCCTTTATTGTCTTTTCTACAACCGTCCTCGACTTTGCAATTCCTGCATAAGTTTTTACAAGCTTTTGATACATCATAATATCGTTATAGTCTATCCTTTTTTCAGTGTTTTGCTCTTCTTTTCCAATGATAACTGTAACTTTCGCTTCATATACAGGTTTTAAAACAAAAAAGCTTAAAATTATACTAAAAATTACAAAAAATAATATTGTTCCAAATATTAGTTTAGCCCTTTTTCGAAGCACATTAAATAATTCATGAAGATCTAAAGTAACTTCTTGCTCCATTTTATTTCCTCCTTTTTACATTCAACGTTTATTATATAACAAAAATTTAAAAATTTCAAAACAAAATTTTTTCTTTTTTTTACTTTTTACGACAATCTTCTAATCCATTCTTTACAAACTTCATCATCAGGTTTTTTATCTAAAGCTAACTTAAAGTATTTTTTTGCATTTTCAAAATCATTAAGGTTAAAATAACAAACACCTATATTAGAAAGAATGCTAACTTCCGAGGGCTTAAACTTTAAGGCTTTTTTAAAATATTCTATTGCTTTTTCAAAATACCCTAAAAATGCAAGATTAAGTCCTATTTCATTATCAACCTCTGGAGTTTCAAGGATATTTAAAAGCTCATTAAGATACAAAAGTGCCTTTTGATAATTTCCTATTTCTCTGTAAGCTACGGCTATATAATATTTTGCATCTAAATTTTGAGGATTTGACTCAATATAAGGAATAAGTATTTTTAAAGCTTCCTTAGGATATCCTTCCTTTAATAAAGATACAGCTTTATCATAATTTTCAACAGCTTCTATTTTTTTAAGATATTCCTCAGCTTTCTGTCTATATTTTTCACTACTCAAACAATATCTTAAGTGGTATTTTGCAAGATCAATGTCTTTATCAAGATAATATTCAGCAATATAAAAGTTGGCAGGTTCATATTCTGGATACTGTTTTAAAAGATTTTTAAGGCTTTCTATTATTTCAGCTTCTAAAAAGCTTAAATTTGTCTTTTGATAATAATCCATAAGAAGATATATTCTATTCATTTGAAATTCCTTTTTAGGATTTAGCTTTATTAAGGCACTTGTATAAATTATAGCTTTTTTAATATCTTTATTTTTGTTTTCTTCTATTTGAAATATTATATAGCTCTCTATATTAGGAATTTTTTTGAGAATGTTAATATAATTTTCTAAATAAGGGAAACTACTGTCCGCACCTAAAACAAATATCATACCATTTATTATGCTTTGTGCAGTAAAATCTTTATTTTCTTTAGCAACGTTTATTAGTTCCTTAAAATCTACAGGATAATCTCCTTTAGGAAGGTTTATTACTACGTTATTTAAAGATATTACAAGAGGTTTTTCAAGTTCTACAAATATAAAGTTTTGAACCTCCTTTTTAAAGTGTTCTTTATAATCCATACTTCCACCTCTTATTTTAGAAATTCATGTATTGCATTTTTGTTTTTTTCAATATCCGGAACTAAAACTGCCATACCATATATTTTTTGACTTTTATATGAATTATCAATAGGAATCCTTAATTGTTCAATTTGATATTCATCTAAATTAGAAAACATTGTAACCAAATTTATAATCTGACTTCTTGATAAATTTGTCTCTATGTATGGAAGCATGTTATTTATAAGTCCGATTTTCTTTGGAATACTTTGATTCTTAACTTTGTTGAAAACTTCTGTTAATACTCTTCTTTGTCTTTCAGTTCTTTCATAGTCTCCATGTCCAACATATCTTATCCTTGAATAACCTAATGCTTGTCTTCCATTTAAAGTTTGAAGCCCAGCAGTTTTTACCTCCCTATATTCTCCTCCAAACAATTTTGCAGTTTCTTTCATATATGAATTAATATACTTTATTTCATCCTCTTTAACATTAATTTCAACCCCACCAACTTGATCTATTATCTTTTCAAAACCATAAAAATTTACAGTCGCATAATCTGTTATGTTTAAATCAAAATTTTCATTTATTGTTTTTAATGCAAGCTCTGGCCCTCCAAAAGCATATGCTGCATTTATCCTATTTTCTCCCTTTCCGGGTATTTTAATATACATATCCCTCATTAATGATATTAACTTAACTTTTTTATTTTGAGGATTAATAGAAACTATGATTATTGTATCGGATCTTGATGGAGCATTTAAATCCCTTGCATCTATTCCAAATAATATAACATTTATGGTTTTAGTGTTAATATTTTGATTTGGTTTTTGAATATTGACCCGCTCTTTAGGTTTAATTTTATTCAACATATTGTTAACATAAAACATAAATCCTCCTAAAATTAAAACCAAAACGGCAATCGATATAGCTAAAAATTTTTTCACTTTTAACCCTCCCTTTTTAATTAAGCCTTGAGCATAATTTTAAAGCCTTGAAATTATTAATCTGCTATGGCTAAATCTTTTTTATCACTCACAAATATATTTCATAAGATTTCCACCATTTTTATCGAATTATATTTATATAATCCCATTCAATCTAACAACAAAATGGAAGAAATCTCTATGTATCAACGTCAAGAAATTTTTAACATTATTGAATTTTTTACTTCTCAAAAACTTATTAATTTTTATACAACCCTCTTTGAAAATCTTGATTTATCTCCATTACCAGATAAGGTCCCCTCTAAATACGGCCCTACTGGGTTTTCTCGTAATGCTCTTTTCAGAGCCTTTATTGTCATGAAATGTGAAAAATTTGCTCAAGTTACTGAACTTAAAGATTTCTTAGAAAATAATTTAATCATTGCTAAACTGTGTGGGTTCGATATCCTTAAGCCTTTACCTTCTTACTCAGTTTTTCAAAGATTCATTAAAAATTTGTCTAACTCTTATCTTAAAGAAATCATGAAAAATCAAGTTAATATTCTTAAAGAGTTAGGTTTTATTGATAACAAATTTATTTCTGTTGATGCTACTCCCGTTAAGGCTAATACTAAATTTAATAATCCTAAGTCCTTTTCAAAAAACAAATTTTCTAAAAATAATCCTCCTTCTTCTGATAAAGATTGTAAGTTAGGAGTTCATACTGCCAATAACTCCATCAATGTTAAAGCTTCTGAGGATAAGCCTAATAACTCAAAGAAAAAATATGAATTCTACTGGGGTTACAAAAATCATGTTAGTGATGCTATATCTAATCTTATAGAAATCCTTGCTACCACAAATGAGTGGTTTTCTCTTGAAGGCAGTTACATTATTGCTGATAAAGGCTATGATTCAAAACAAAATCATGATTTCATTCGTAATACCCTTAAAGGTCATGCCTTCATCCCCTTAAATAAGCGTGGCACTAAGAAAAAGAACTTAACATCAACTGGTAATGTCATTTGTGATGCTGGTTTAGTAATGCATAAAGATGGTAAACAATATTTTGATTCATATATCAAGCAAAAGTTTTGCTGTCCTTTTAGAACTTCTAAAGATGACTCTTTATGCCCATGTAACCATAAAAAATACTTTAATGGTAAGAAAAACAGAAGTTGTGTAAAATATATAACTATTAGCACTGATTATAGGTCCTCTATAAATCGTGATTCTATATTTTTTAAAAAAATATATAGTCTAAGAACTGAATCCGAAAGATACAATTCTAGATGGAAAAATCTCAATACAGAACAAGCTTATGTTAGAAATATTAACTCTGTTACTAATTTGAATACAATCGGTCACATTTGCCTCTTAACTGTTGCAATTGCTGCCATAAAATCTGGCTGCGTTGATAAATACAAATCCCTATCGGGATTTAGAAGAACAGCCTAAATAAATTATATTAAATTTTTTGAACATCAATTTTACCAAGGGAGTAGTCTACCCTTTTTTTGCTTTTTTGGTGTTAATTTAAGTTTAATTTAAAATAATTGAGCTTCACTTCATAAAAGTTAGAACAATTTAACATAAATAATTTTGTTTTTTAATCAATTATGCTCATCTCTAATTATTTTATCCTACCTACAAAAAAATTCAAGAGGAGACTTTTCAAGCCTCCTCTTTATCTTCTTCGACTATTTGATTAGCCTTTACAATCGTTGCAATTAATGCATTAGGCGGAGCAATAACTGATATTTCCTCGGCAATTTCAAGATCTGATACTGTAATTTTGTCTTTGTTAATTTTTGTAATATCTGCAACTATAAATTTAGGTACTTTATCTGCGCTGCATTCTACCTCAACTTCATCTTGAATCTTTTGAACTACTGCATTCATGCCCTTTAAGTATTCTTCTCCCTTGATTACTACTGGAACTTTTGCATGGATTTTTTCCTTATCATCCACCTTATATAAATCTAAATGAATTATTTTTTTTGTCAAAGGATCCTTTTGAACTTCTTTTATGATAGCCTTATAAGTTTTCCCATCAACATCAACATCTAAAATTCCATGTTCTCCATTTTTTCTTAAAACGTTAAAAACCTCAAGTTCGGCAAATTCAACCAACATATTTTTCAAGTTTTTTCCATAAATATTTCCTGGAATTTTACCATTTCTTCTTAGCTTATTATTATCTCCCTTTGTATTGTGATTTCTTAACTCTCCGTGTAGAATCATAAAATCCCTCCCTAAAGTTTTATCCTTTAAGCAGTATTTCCATTTTTTGATACGTTATTCCTTAATAAAATAAAAAAAATAACATAAACTTAATATAAAAATGATTGAATTTGCAATTTAATTGAACTATAATATAACTCGTTTAAAAAATTGATGAAAGAGGGTGCATATCACATTGTATAAGATGGATCAAACTCAAACACCAATTTTCGACGCTTTAATGGAATACCATAATAGAGATACTGTTCCCTTCCACGTTCCCGGGCACAAAAGGGGAGACGGAATGGACAACAAATTTAAAGAATTTGTAGGTTCAAACATTTTATCCATCGACGTTACTGTATTTAAACTAGTAGATAGCCTTCATCATCCAACTGGACCTATTAAAAAAGCTATGCAACTTGCCGCAGACGCTTATGGCTCAGACATGGCTTTTATATCAATCCATGGAACTTCTGGAGCCATTCAAGCCATGGTAATGAGCGTAGTGGGAGAAGGCGAAAAAATTATAATCCCAAGAAACGTTCATAAATCAGTTACAGCAGGTATTATTCTAAGCGGTGCAGTTCCTGTTTACATGCAACCAGAAATTGATAAAAATATAGGAATTGCCCATGGGGTTACTCCTGAAACAGTTGAAAAAACTATAAAAATGCATCCTGATGCAAAGGCAGTTTTAATAATAAATCCTACTTATTATGGTGTTGCAACAGACATTAAAAAAATCGCTGAGATTGTCCACTCTTATGATAAGATTTTAATAGTTGACGAAGCTCACGGTCCGCATTTAGGATTTAACGACAAACTCCCTATATCAGCTATACAGGCTGGAGCTGACATGTGTGCCCAAAGCACCCATAAAATTATTGGAGCTATGACGCAATGCTCCTTCTTACAGGTTAGAGCTGGAAGGGTTGATATAAATAGAGTTCAACAGGTTATGAACCTTTTACAAACTACAAGCCCATCATACCCACTTATGGCTTCACTAGATGTTGCAAGAATGCAAATAGCTACAAAGGGTAAAGAACTTTTAGATAAAGCTATAGAACTTGCAGAATACGCAAGGGAAGAAATAAATAAAATACCAGGTTTATATTGCTTTGGAAAAGATATACTTGGTAAACCTGGAGTTTATGCCCTTGATCCTACAAAGATTACAGTTACAGTAAGAGGTCTTGGACTTACAGGATATGAGGTTGACCAGATATTAGCCGATGAATATCACATTCAAATGGAGCTTAGCGATCTTTATAATATACTTGCAGTTGGCTCCTTTGGAGATACAAAGGAAAAGATGGATAAATTTATAAACGCTTTAAAGGAAATTAGCCAAAGATACTATGGAACAAGAGAGGTTAAAGGAGAAGTTTTAGATATCCCTGCAATTCCAAAACAAGTTTTAACTCCAAGACAAGCATTTAATTCTAAAAAATGGTCTTTACCTTTAAAAGAAAGTGTTGGAAAAGTTTCTGGAGAATTCCTCCTTGCATATCCACCAGGAATTCCAATTGTCTGCCCTGGTGAGGTAATAACTCAAGAAATAGTTGACTATGTTCAAGCTCTAAAGGATGCTAACCTATATGTTCAAGGAACAGAAGACCCAGATGTAAACTTTATAAAAGTTGTTGATATTTAATAAGGCTGCACAAAAGCAGCCTTATTCTCTTATTAGTTTCAATTTATTATTTATATTTATATTTTCCTGAAGCTTTAAATATTCAATATATCTTTCATCATCCATGTCAAGTATTTTATCATATATTACTAATATGTTTTTTAGCCTATCTACTATCATTTCAAGCCTTGCAAATCTTAAAGACATTCCATTTAATCTGTTAGATATTCTTTTTTTATTTTTGCTTGAAAACTCCTTTAAAGAATCATATAACATCCTTGCTTTATTTATTTCCTTTACCCTCTTAAAATTAATAAGAAGAACATTTCTATAAACCTTTAAAAGTTCATCAATTATATTAGAATTAATAACATCACAGTTTCTATATTTCTCAACAAAACATAAATATTCTTCAATAGCTTTATTATTTTCCCTTTTTATATCAGGAAGCTTTTTTAAAAGATCTATAACTTTATCAATTCCTTTTATATTAGAACCTGAAGTATTTAAAACATCAATCGCATCGTTGTAATTTAAAATCTCCTTTTTAATTTCCTTTTCAGAAGCTATAGCGCTTTTTAGCCTATTTATACTTTCATCCTCTAATAAAATATCTAAGTAGTAATAAATTCTTAAAACCTCCCTTTGAATTTTTTTATCTTTAACTAAAAAACCATCATTTGTAATTACTAAAATGCCTGTAGTTGTTTTTTCAAAAAAAGATGGCTTAAAGTACTCCAAAACTCTATAAATATTTTTTTCAAATTCAATAGGCATAGATATTTTTATTGTTTCTTTGGCTCTTTTATATTTTTCTGCTATGTTTTTATATCTTCCAAGATCTTTTGTATAAACCCCCATAGGCACCCTCCATTTATATTACTTTTACTTCCTTTATATTTTTTATTTTAACTAAAACTTCTACTATTTTGTTAATACATATATAATTTGGTGTTTTTAAATTTAAAAAAACTACCGCCTCATCATCTTCTCCCCCTGAAATTTCAATTCCAATTATATTAATATTAAGCTTTTCAAGCTCTTTGCCTATGTTGCCTATAACTCCAGGAACATTTTCTGCTAAAATTTGAAGATTATAATATCTATCTTCCTTTGAAATCCTCTGTTCTATAACCTTTAGCCCCCTTAAGGATAAAAATACAAATAAAGTGGTAATAAAGGCTTCAAAGTAAAGCCCACAACCAACAGCAAGACCAATACAAGCAACAGTCCATAAACTTGCAGCAGTCGTAAGTCCCTTTACATTAACCCCTTCTTTAAGAATAGTTCCTGCCCCTAAAAATCCAATGCCACTTATTACCTGTGATCCAAGCCTAAAAGGATCTATGGAAGCATTTTTTAAGTTAACATAATCTAAAGAAATTATCTGAACCAAAGTTGAACCTATTGCAACCAAAACATGGGTCCTAAGGCCTGCAGGCCTGTTTTTATGTTCCCTCTCATATCCAACTATTCCTCCAAGTATAAAGGCTAAAAAAAGCTTTAAAAGGGTTTCTAAATACATTGAATCACCTCAAAAAATTAACTTACTTTTAATTTATGCATCTATACTGTAATTATACAACTTGTCCAAAAAAGTAAAAAGGGCAGTTTTAAACTGCCCCTAAATTCATTCCCTCCTTCAAAGCCTTTATGTTTATATCATGCATTTTTTCAGGTAAATTTTCCCTTATTACAGATTCCCAATCTAAGCTTTCAATTCCAAGGGCCTTTATTAAAGCCCCTAACAAAACAATATTTTGAGTTTTTATATTCCCAAGCCTTTCTGCAACCTCTGCGGCATTAAACACAACTACATTTTCAACCTTCTCCTTAATTTTTTCAATAATATCATGGGGATAAGTTTCTTGTCCAATTAAAACAGGCTGAGGATATATTTCATAATCATTAATAACAAGTATTCCACCCTTTTTTAAATAATTTATCCATCTTGCTGCTTCAATTTTTTCAAATGCAACAATAACATCTGCTTCTCCTTCTCCAATAAGTGGAGAATAAACTTTTTCTCCAAATCTTACTTGTGTTGTTACGCTTCCTCCTCTTTGAGCCATACCATGAACTTCACTCATCTTAACATCATACCCAAATTTTACAAGGCCTTCTGTTAAAATCTTCGATGCTAAAATAATTCCCTGTCCTCCAACCCCAACAAATAACAAACTTTTAGTCATTCCACTCACCAACCTTTTCTATCGCATTGAATGGACAAACTTGCAAACACAATGTACAGCCATTACACATATCTTTATTTATAACTAAATTATCATCTTTTACAAAAACAGCAGGACATCCTACTTTTAGACATAACTTACATTTTCTACACTTTTCATGATTAACTCTTACATATCTTCCTGCCCTCTTTTTAATTACATCCTTTAAAAGTGCACATTCTCTCTTGGTTATTATTACAAAAGTTTCTTCAGAATTATATGCATCCTTTACTGCTTTTTCTGTTTCATCCAATTTATATGGGTCAACAACCCTTATGTTTTCCTCTTTAACACCACAAGCCTTTACAATTTCTTTTATGTCTATAACAGGTGATATATCTCCCTTTAGAGTCCTTCCTGTTCCCGGGTTTTCCTGATGTCCTGTCATAGCAGTTATACTGTTATCAAGAACAACTAAAACCACGTTGCTTTTGTTGTAAACTGCATCTATAAGACCTGTAATTCCTGAATGGAAGAAAGTTGAATCCCCTACAATACCAAATATTTTACCCTTTTTATTTGCCATTTTAAAAGCTTTTTCGAAACCAATAGCTGCTGAAAAACCAGCTCCCATATCAATTACTGTATCAGTCACATTTAAAGGTGGCATCATTCCAAGGGTATAACATCCTATATCCCCTGTTGCGATTATATCCTTATATTTGCTCATAGCATAGAATATTCCTCTGTGGGGACATCCAGGACAAAGAACTGGAGGTCTGTTTGGAATTTTAACATCTATTTTATAAATCTCTTTTTTAGAATCCTTAAGCAGCGCTTTTCTTATAATATCTGGATTTAACTCCCCACATATAGGTATTAATTCCTTACCTATACAATCTATTCCTAATGACTTTACAAAAGTTTCAATATAAGGCTCGTTTTCTTCTATTATATAAAGTTTTTCTACTTTTGATGCAAACTCCCTTATAAGTCTATCAGGAAGAGGATATGTAAATCCAAGTTTTAGGTAAGAGGCTTTATCTTTAAAAACCTCCTTTGCGTATTGATAAGAAATTCCACTTGTTATAATTCCTATTTTAGTATCTCCCCACTCTATTCTATTTAAATGAGTAGTATTTGAATATTCTTGAAGCCTTTTTAATCTTTCTTCCACCTCAACATGCTTTTCTCTTGCATGGGCAGGAATCATAACGTATTTTTTAACATCTTTTTTGTATTCTTTAACTTTAACTTCTTTTCTTTCTCCAAGCTCAACTATGGATTTAGAATGGGCTATTCTTGTAGTTATTCTAAATAAGACAACTGTATCAAACCTTTCGCTTATATCAAAAGCTTCCTTTATAAAATCTTTACATTCTTGACTGTCGGAAGGCTCTAACATAGCAACCTTTGCATGGGGAGCATAGAGCCTGTTATCCTGTTCGTTTTGAGAGCTGTGCATACCAGGATCATCTGCCGTCACTATAACAAAACCTCCGTTTACTCCTTCATAGGCCATAGTAAATAAAGGGTCTGCAGCAACATTTAGCCCAACATGCTTCATTGCTGATAATGCCCTTGCACCTGCAATAGATGCCCCTGCTGCAACTTCAACAGCTACCTTTTCATTAGGTGCCCATTCTGCGTAAATGTCTTTATATAAAGCTATGTTTTCTAATATCTCTGTACTTGGAGTCCCAGGATACGCCGCTGCAACGGTGCATCCTGCCTCATAAGCTCCCCTTGCTATCGCCTCATTTCCAGTCATTATTTTTTTCATCTTAGTTCCCCCCTTTTTTACTTATGAATTAGCAATTAAACTTCCAAGGGCTATAGAATAAAGCTTAGATTCATGAGAGTCTGCCCTTGATACTAAAACTATTGGACATTTTGCCCCTACAATTACTCCTGCTGATTTTGCCTTTGCAAAATACGTTAAACTCTTTCCAAGTATATTTCCTGCTTCTATGTTAGGAACTAAAAGTATATCTGCCTCTCCTGCAACGGGACTTTTTATTCCTTTATGCTTTGCAGCTTCAATGGAAATAGCATTATCTAAAGCTAAGGGGCCATCTATTATACAATCTTTTATCTGTCCTCTTTGATTCATCTTTGAAAGAATTGCAGCATCTATTGTAGATTGCATATCAGGATTTACAACCTCAACGGCACACAAGGGAGCGACATGAACTGGATTTATTCCAAGGGCCTTTGCAACCTTTACCGCATTTTGGATTATCTGAACCTTTTGTGTAATATCAGGATATGTAACCATCCCACCATCGGTTAAAAGCAAGAACTTATGATATGTTTCAACGCTATAAACCATAACATGGCTTAAAAGTTTATCAGTTCTTAAACCAATATCTTTGTCCAAAACAGCTTTTAAAAGCTCTGCAGTTCCTATAAGCCCCTTCATTAAAAAGTCAGCTTGTCCTTTTGATACCAATGACACTGCAACCCTTGCACTTTCCTTTAAATCTTTAACATCTACAATTTCATAATTTGATAAATCTATGTTATTTTCATCAGCTATTTTTTTTATATCATCATAATCCCCTACCAATACTGCATCTATTAATCCTAAATTCCTTGCATTCTCCACTGCAAGCAAAACCTCTAAATCATTTGCTGCTGCAACAGAAAGCTTCATTTTTTTTCTACCTTTAACAGCCTCTAAAAGCTCATCAAAATTTTTTATCATAAAACCCCTCCTTCCATTACAATTATATTCTAACAAACCAATAAAATTTTCGCAAAATTTTTTTAATTTCAAAAATATACTTTTTATAAAAAAAGTTATAAAATATATACGAGGTGATAAAATGGAAGCTATATTTGATTTCTTTATTTATAATGAAAAAGTTTATAAAACAACCGATTTTAATAAAATTTATAAAGAGCTAAATCCTTCAATCTATGAAGTAATAAGGCTTATAAATGGAAAACCATTGTTTTTAGAAGAACACTATGAAAGGCTTAAAAATTCAGCCAATCTCTTAGGCCAAAAATTAAATTTAGAGCTTTCTGTTATTAAAGAAAATATAGAAAAACTTGCTAAAATAAACAATATAAAAGATATAAATGTAAAAATAGTAATAAACAATTTTGACAATTATAACATATACTTATACTTTATAAAATCTCAGTACCCGACAGAAGAGATGTATAAAAATGGCGTAAAAACTTTAATTTACAAAGCTGAAAGAAAAAATCCCCATGCTAAGATAATATATAAAGAATTAAGGGAAGATATAAATAAAAAACTTAAAGAGACAGAATGTTATGAGGCGCTTTTATTAAATGAAAGGGATGAAATAACTGAAGGAAGTAGGTCAAATATATTCTTTATAAAAGATGACAAGGTATATACTTCCCCATCTAAGGATGTACTTCTTGGAATTACAAGACAAAAAATTTTAAAGATATGCAAAGAAAATAATATAGAAGTAATTGAAACCCCCTTAAAGCTTTCTGAAATTAAAAACTTTAATTCCTGCTTTTTAACAGGAACATCCCCTAAAGTTTTACCAATAGCAAAAGTAAATAACATAGAATATGATGTAAATAATAAAACTTTAAGAAAAATAATAAATCTTTACGACGAAGAAATAAAAAATTATTTAAAAAATGCTTAATCAAAGATAAGGGCAGATTCTGTCTCCTTACACCAACGTGTGGATATACAAACACCAAGATTTCTTGGACAAAACTTGCAAATGCAATTTTTATCCTCCCCATCACATTTTTTATTTTTATAATAAGGACACCTTCTGCAATTGCTACTTACAACTTTTTCCATAAAAACAACCCCCTAAATTTTTACTTAATAATAATTTTATAAAAAATAAAACCTGCTGCAAAGTATTTACAGCAGGTTATTTTCTTTCAAATCCATCAAACATTATTTCCCCATAACTTGGCATTGGCCATAGGGACCTATCAACATAATTTTCTAATTCATCTACGTATTCCCTTAACATCTCCATTTGAGAGAACACGTTATCTCTTATAAACTTTGCTTTTTTATACGAATTTTCACCACAGTCTTCAACTTCTTTTACAAGGTCATCAAGTTTTTTGTTATTTTTTATAATAGTTTCCACCAAATTGTTTATTTTAATTAGAAATTCCTTTTCATTTTCACATTCTATACCTAAACTTAAAAGTTCCTTTAAAGTTTTAGATAATTCTTTTACATATTTTAAAGCACAAGGCAAAATATCCTTTGATACTATATCTAACATAGTTTTTGCTTCTACTAGAACCTGTTTAATATATCCTTCTAACATAACTTCATATCTTGAATAAATCTCGCTCCTTGTTAATACCTTATGTCTTTCAAAAAGCAGTATATTTTTCTCATCTATAAAATACTTTATAGCATCAATTGCTGTTTTTAAATTTAAAAGTCCTCGTCTTTGTGCCTCTTCAACCCATTCCTTTGAATATCCATCACCATTAAATATAATCCTTTTATGATTTTTTATTATTTCCCTTATAACATTTTTAGCTTCTTTATCTATATCTGAAGCTTTTTCCAACCTATCTGCAATTTCTTTTAATTTATCAGCCAAAATAGTATTTAAAATAGTAACCGCATCAGATATAGAAGCTGAAGATGGAACCATTCTAAACTCAAATTTATTACCAGTAAAAGCAAAAGGCGAAGTTCTATTTCTATCAGTGGAATCCTTTTTTAAAACTGGAAGAGTTATAACACCAGTTTCAAGCTTTTCTCTTCCCTTTATGCCAATTATTTCTCCCTTTTCAATTTGTTCGAAAATTTCTGTAAGCTGCTCCCCTAAAAATATGGAAACAATAGCCGGAGGTGCTTCACTTGCTCCTAATCTATGGTCATTTCCAGGGGTTGCCGCTGAAACTCTTATAAGATCCTGATATTCATCAACTCCCTTTATAACAGCTGAAACAAACAATAAAAACTGAAGATTATCATGGGGAGTTTTTCCGGGGTCAAATAAGTTTATTCCATCATTTGTCATTAAAGAAAAATTAATATGTTTTCCTGAACCATTTACTCCTTTAAAGGGTTTTTCATTAAGCAAACAAACAAGCCCATGTCGGTTTGCTACTTTTAAAAGCATCTCCATTATTATTTGATTTTGGTCCGCAGCTATATTTGCATTGGTAAATATCGGGGCTATCTCATATTGATTTGGAGCAACCTCCTTATGTTTTGTCCTTGCTGACACCCCAACCCTCCAAAGTTCTTCATCTATTTCCTTCATAAAAGCTGCTACCTTCTCATTTATGCTTCCAAAGTAGTGTTCCTCCATCTCCTGACCCTTCGGAGGTTTTGCGCCAAATAAAGTTCTTCCTGTATACAAAAGATCTTTTCTTTTTTTAAAAAGCTCCTTATCTATTAAAAAATACTCCTGTTCTGCCCCTATCATTGGAATAACTCTTGTTGATGTATTGTTGCCTAAAATTCTTAAAACTCTTAAAGCTTCCCTTGATAAAGCCTCCATAGACCTTAAAAGAGGTGTCTTTTTATCAAGGGCCTCTCCTGTATAAGAACAAAAAGCTGTAGGAATATATAAAACTGCTCCTCCCTCATCTTCAACTATAAAAGCATATGATGTACAATCCCAAACTGTGTAACCTCTAGCTTCAAAGGTGGTTCTAAGTCCTCCATTTGGAAAGCTTGATGCATCTGGTTCACCTTTTATAAGTTCTTTTCCTGAAAACTCAGTTATAGCAGTCCCATCTTTTTTAGGAGAAATAAAAGATTCTAACTTCCCCGCTGTTCTTCCATTCATAGGTTGAAACCAGTGGGTAAAGTGGGTAGCCCCCTTTTCAATTGCCCAATCCTTCATAACATTTGCAACAACCTCTGCAACCTCAGCCTCTAGAGGAAGTCCTTCATCTATAGTTTTTCTTAATTTTAAATATATGCTCTTTGGAAGTCTCTCCCTCATAACTACATCATTAAACACATTTACCCCAAAAAACTCTGTTATCTTTGACACTTCTCATCCCCCCAAGTATTAAATATATAAACTGTATACCATACATAATATGCAAAATTCAAATAACAAAATGTTAATTTTTTGAAAATTTAAAAAGGAGCATTAAGCTCCTTTATGATAACTTTATTTTTCTTCCCACATTTTTTGATTCAACTTTCTTTGGTATTGATATGCTTAAAACTCCATCTTTATAATCTGCCTTTGCTTCTTCAGATTTTACTTCGCAAGGAAGAGGAATTGTTCTTGTAAACTTTCCATAAAATCTTTCACTTCTTCTTACATGTTCTTCTTTATACTCACTAGACCTTTTTATTTCTCCACTTATTTTTATAGAATCATCAAACACTGTAATATCTATATCATCCTTTGAAATTCCAGGTATTTCAGCAACAACCCTAACTTCCTTTTCATCTTCAAATACATCTACCCTTGGTCTTTCAAAATAAGTAAGATTAAAAATTTCATCTATATCCCTTCTTAATCTTTCAATTTCAGTAAAAGGACCAAAAGGAATAAGATTCATAAAATCACCTCCTTGTTTTTCAATATTATTTTTATCTAAAACAAGGAGATTTAAACTAGAATTATACAGCAACTTTTCCACTATACCTTCCACATCTGTCACCAAAATATCCAATTACCTTTTCTTCACATTTTATAACTGCAACTTCACAAAGGTTAGAGCACCCTTTACATTCAAAACTTGCAGTAGCATAATTTATATCAGCAACTTCAAAACCTTTAAAATTTGTCCTTTTCTCTTTTCTTTCTGCTGCAAGTATTGCAGCTCCAATTGCCCCCATCATATTATAATGTTTTGGTACAATGACCTCCATTCCCAGAGCTTCTTCAAAGGCCTTTTTCATACCCTTATTTGCAGCAACTCCTCCTTGAAAAAACACCTTGCTTTTAATTTCCTTTCCTTTTGCAACGTTATTAAGATAATTTCTAACTAAAGCTTCACAAAGCCCCTTTATAATATCTTCAACTGCAAATCCAAGCTGTTGTTTATGTATCATATCTGATTCTGCAAAAACCGCACATCTTCCTGCTATTCTTACAGGATTTTTAGATTTTAAAGCATAATCTCCAAACTCTTCAATTGGTATTTCAAGCCTTTCTGCCTGCCTATCTAAAAAAGAGCCTGTTCCTGCAGCACATACCGTGTTCATAGCAAAATCAGTTATCATTCCATTTTCTAGAGTAATAATCTTTGAATCCTGACCTCCTATTTCTATAATAGTTCTAACATCCTTATCAAGACTTAAAGCTGCAACAGCATGGGAGGTTATTTCATTTTTTACAATATCAGCACCTATTAAAAAAGCTGCAATATGTCTTCCGCTTCCTGTTGTTCCAACTCCTAAAATATCAGAATTTTTAAATTTACCTTCAAGCCTTTTAAATCCTTCCTGAATAGCTTTAATAGGTCTTCCCTTTGTTCTTAAGTAAATGCTCTCAATTACATTATAATTTTCATCAATAACAACAATATCAGTACTAACAGAACCAACATCAACTCCTAGATAATACATATCTCCTTCTCCTTTCTAAAAGGTCTATAAATGCTTCAATTCTTGTTTGATATCCTGCTTCTCCTGTCATCTCATCAACAACAAGACTTAATATTGGAAAATCCTTATCTTTAGATATAGATGGCAATATAGACTTTGATACTATCTCTGGCATACACCCCAATGGAAATATTTGAATGGCACCATCAAAGCCTTCTTTATAGGATAATATAGCTTCTCCAACACATTCTTGACCATGACCACCAATTCCTATTGGAAGATATTCTTTTGCAGATTTTCTAATTTTTCTTGCCGTAAGTTTTAAAGGGCTTAAAAGCACAGTATTATAAACCCACCAGCTTGGACTTAAAGTTCTCTTTGTTGAAACTCCCATATCCATAAGCTTATCCTCTATATATAAGTTAGAAAAAGGTTCTATTATTGTATAAATTTCTCCAATTATTGCAACCTTTATAGGATTCTTACTTTTATCTATTTTTAAATTATCAATTCTTCTGTGGTATTCCTTTAAAATACTTATGGCTTCTTTAGGATTATTTGTTTTTAAAACTTCTTTTTTACACTCATTTAATAATCTTTTACATTCACCCTTTTCCTTTTCATAGCCTGCTTTATATTTAGCCTTTGCCTCAAGGCTGTCAATAAGGTTAATTATCTTATAGGCATCTAAAAGAGCTAATACTTTTTCCTTTTTATTTTTTGGACTTTTTAAAGCTATTTTGTCTATTCTTCTTTTAAGCTCATCAAAACCTATATCCGAAGGAAGATCAAAAACTATAAAATCTAAGTTTTTCCCAAGCTTTTTTAAAATCTTCATTTGAAGCTCTGCATATTCTCCAAATCTACAAGGTCCACAGCTTCCCGTTAAAATAACGGTATCTGCTCCTTTTTCTATGCTTTCTATATAATTTCCCATCATAATCTTAAAGGGAAGACAAATCTCCTCTGGAGAATATAAAGTTCCTATTTCTAAAGCCCTTTTGCTATTAAGAGGAGGAATTACATAATCTATACCAAGTCCATCCATTAAAAATTTAGCTGCTATATAAACATTTCCCATATGAGGAAAGGTAATTTTCAAGCAAGATTCCCCCTTTTCCTTCTTGAAAGCATGTCAACAAAAGCCTCAATTCTTGTATCAAAACCAGCCTCTCCTGTATGTTCATCTATTTTTAAAAGCAAAAAAGGAACATTTTCAAAGTCAAGTTTTATAAGCTCAACTATAACTGAATCTATTCCACAGGCAAAGGAAGATAAATAAACTATTCCATCAATAAGACTTTCTTTAAGGGCATAGGATATAAATCCATAATATTCCCTTGCAAAAGTCCAAAAAGGTCTTTTAAAAAGCTTCTTAATTTCTAAATATTTTACATTATCATCCACAACTTCATGGGTTATAACTCCAACACCTAATTTATTTAATTTGTTTTTTACATTCATGTTTATAAAAGTATCATATATATTGTATGTATGTCCTATAAGAGCAACTTTTAAAGCATATCCTTTATCATTTATGCCTTCTTTAAATTTTTTTTGTTCATTTTGAGCTCTTTCAAAGGCCTTTTGTATCTTAAAAAAATTTTTAGTTAAAATTTTTCCTGTTTCATAAGCCCATTTAAAAAATTTATCACTAGAAAACAAATAAATAGGTGCCTTTGTAATAATAGGAAGATCTTCTATGTTATTTTCAATCATTTCTGGTATGCCACAAAATTTAGGACATATAAATTCTCGTTTATAAATCTGCATTATTCTTGGAATCAAAATCAAATCACACTTATCCTTTATTTTTTCAACATGTCCGTGAAAGACTTTAATAGGAAGGCAAGCTTCATCTGTGCATAATGTAGATCCAAGATCCAGTATATCTTTATTTGTATCAGGAGATTCTATAATTTCAGCACCTAGTTCTTCAAAAAAAGTATTAAAAAAAGGTTTATATTTATAATATAAAAGTCCCTTTGGAATACCTACCTTCAAAAACATCACCTCCAACCTACACTTATATATTTTTTACTTTAAATTACCAAAATATACAATTTTAAAAAAAACAAATCATATAATTTAATAAAAAAGTAACAAAAAAATTATTTAAAGAATATATTATTATCAAAGCACTTCTTAGGTTGATTTTTATGTCCTTCTCTCCAAGGGAACTTCTTGCAAGACTTGTAAGGTGCGAGGCTGAAGGAGAAGGAGAAATTGGAATGAAGGCAGTAGCAACGGTTGTTATAAATAGGGTTAATGTACCTTACGGGGAATATAGAAGAGTATGCCAAGGAGACTTAAGAAAAGTCATCCTTCAACCCTATCAATTCACCTGCTGTTTAACAAAAGTATATGGAAAACCTAATTATCAAAATATATGGGCAAAACCTCCTGATAAGTATCATTATTGGATAGCCGATTGGGCTCTTGCTGGAAACAAATATCCCGGTATAGGTTTTGCCCTTTGGTATTACAATCCGTATAAGCCCACATGTGCCTATTATTTCCCACCAAACAAAACTGGAAGATATATAACAAGAATAGCTCAACATTGTTTTTATGTTCCAACCCCTTTGTATGCTCAAACTTAATCAATTTTATAAGGAGGTTTCTTATGTCTAAAAAAGAAAATCATGTAAACGAAACAAAAGAAATGAACTTTTCACCATCCCCTTATTTTGTTCCTTACATGTTTTGTCCATACGAATGCTTTAGACAACAGCCCTTTGAACCAGTAAGTGAAGTAGATGCACAAATGGAACCAACTTTAAAAGATATAGGATATACACAAGCCTATCTAAGAACTCAAATTGGAAAAAAGGTAAAAATAGACTTTTTAATTGGAACAGATTTGTTTATTGACAAGGAAGGAATATTATTGGAAGTTGGAATAAGCTATGTGGTTATAAGAGAACTTTCAACAAACTTTAAAGTTATGTGCGACCTTTATTCAATTAAATTTGTTTCAATATATGAATAAAGCCCTAAAAGGATTACCTTTTAGGGCTTTTAAATTATACGTTTACAGGAGAAGACTCTTTTTTAGGCTCCACTTTTACTTTTTCCATTGTAATTCCTGTAAATCCGTAGAATATAGAAACTAATGGATTAACTAAATTTAAAACAGCATATGGAAGATATGCAAAAGGATGAACTCCTAAAGCTCCCATCATAAAAGCACCACAGGTATTCCATGGAACAAGAGGAGAAGTTAAAGTTCCTGCATCCTCTAAACACCTTGACAAATTCTTTGGATGAAGACCTTTTTTATCAAAAGCCTTTTTAAACATTCTTCCTGGTATAACTATTGAAAGATATTGATCCCCTGCAACTATGTTTGTAAATATACTTGAAAAAATAGTTGCTGTAACAAGGGCTCCTGTGCTATCAGAAAAACTTAATAACTTTTCAGCTAAAACTTCTAAGAATCCTGCTTTTTCCATTATACCTCCAAAGGCCATAGCACATAAAATCAAAGATACTGTATACATCATGCTTTGAAGTCCGCCTCTTGTTAAAAGATCATCCACTAATTTAAATCCTGTCTCTGAAACATATCCATCGTTTAAAACTGATAGTATATCCCCAAAACCTTTATTTTGGAATATAACTGCAAATATACAACCTAATACTGTCCCTGATAAAAGACCTGGAATTGCAGGAACTTTTTTAACAACCATTATTATAACAACAACAGGTGGAATTAAAAGCCAAAGATTTATGTTAAATTGGCTACTTAATGCGTTTAAAATCTCATTTATTCTTTGAACATCAAGCTGTCTTCCTGAAAATTTTGAACCTAATATAAGATAAACTATTAAAGATATTATATAACTTGGGCCTGTTGTATATATCATATGTCTTACATGATCAAACAAAGTTGCACCAGCCATAGCAGGGGCAAGATTTGTTGTATCTGACAGCGGGGACATTTTATCGCCAAAATATGCTCCTGAGATGACTGCTCCAGCTACCATAGGAGATGGAATTCCAAGACCTTGACCTACACCGATAAGAGCAATACCTACTGTTCCTGCAGTAGTCCAAGAACTTCCTGTTGCAAGAGATACTATACTACAGATAATTAAAGTTGCTGCAAGAAATATTCCAGGAGATAAAACTTTAAGACCATAATAAATCATTGCAGGAACTGTTCCTGATAAAATCCATGCACCTATAACTGTTCCTATTATCATAAGAATTATTATAGCCTGCATAGACATTCCAATTGTATCTATAATTCCCTTTTCAATATCCTCCCATTTTAAGCCAACCTTTAATGCCATAAAAGCTGCTATAATAGCAGAAATAACAAGAGGAATGTGTGGGCTAGCTTGAAACTTTATAATTGAAATGGATAGGATAACAACAAGAGAAACAACAGGAATTAAAGCCTCCCACATTTTAGGCTTTCTCTTTAAATGTCCACTTTCCATTAAGATACCCCCCACAAAGCTTTTTCTTTTATTTTAACATTTCAAATATAAAAATTGCAATAAAATTTAAAATCTTTTAAATTTTCAGTATCCTTTTTCCAAATCAACAATATTCAATAGTTTTTCTCCCTTTATATATCTTCTCATGTTTTCGTATATTAAATTAAACCTTCTTTCATTTCTCTTCTCTGAAACCCAAGAATTATGGGGAGTTATATAAACATTTTCCATATCCCAAAGGGGGCTTTTTTCATCTAAAGGTTCCTTTTCAAAAACGTCAAGGGCTGCTGCCTTTATCTTCCCATTTTTTAAGTTTAAAATAAGCTCCTTTTCATCCACCACACTTCCCCTTGCAACATTTATAAAATATACCCCATCCTTCATGGCTTTAAACCTTTCCTTATTTATAAAATGATGGGTCTCCTTTGTGTATGGCATTGTAACAACTACAAAATCACAAAACTTTAACATTTCATTTACATTATCCTTTGAAAAACACATATCAAAACCTTCTATGTATCTTCCATTTGAATTTACACCTAATATCTTTACTTCAAATCCCTTTAAACGCTTTACAGCCTCTTTTGCTAAGCTTCCAGTTCCTATAAAACCTACCGTTTTTCCATATATTTCTATAATAGAAGTATCTAATTGCCATTTTTTATTCTTTTTATTTTCATAAAAATTCATGCTATTTTTAGCAAGTAAAAGTATGCTCATAACTATCCATTCACCAATTGGAATACTATATCCACCTTTATTGTTAGTAAGCAAAATTCCTTTTTCTTTAATATAATCAATAGGAGCTTGGTCAACTCCTATGCTTGAAAGCTGAATCCATTTTAAATTTTTCATTTTAGTTATATCTAAAGTTGAAAAGGGATCATAACAAACTAAAACTTCAACGTCTGCTAAGTCATCGCTATAAACCAAACCATTTTCTTTTTTTAATATTACTTCATATCCTAAGCTTTTTATTTTATCAATTTTTTCACTTCCATAATCATATGTAAACAAAGCTTTTAACACATAAATCCCCCTTTTTGTATGAGTTTAAAATTTGTCGAAAAAAATAAATATAAATAAAAAATTAAGAAAGGAGAATAATTATGTCTCAACTTAACCAATTAGAACTTCAAAATTTAAGACATCTTATAAACCTTTACGATATCGAAGCCCAAAAGTTTGACTCCTATGCCCAAATGGCAACAGACCCTCAAATAAAACAGATGTTTATCCAAGCTGCACAAACTGCAAGAAACACAAAGCAAAAACTTCTTTCATTTTTACAATAAGGAGGTAGAAAAATGTTTAACGAAAAGGTAATAGTAAACGATGCCCTTTCAATGCTAAATAACAATTTACTAATCTATGCAAATGCAATATCTCAATGTTCAAATGTACAACTTAGAAATATTTTTCAACAAATTAGAAATCAAGAGGAACAATTTCAATACGATCTTTATAAAATAGCTGAACAAAAAGGGTATTATAAAGCTGCTCAACAAGCATCTTTACAGGATATTCAGCAGGTTAAATCAGAACTTGGAGCTTTTTAGGAGTGGGTTCCACTCCTATTTTTTAGGTAAAGGTCCAAAATATTGATAATAGTAACAAAGAAGTTTTCCATTATAAAGCTTTCTATTCTTATCAGCTTTTTTTCCAAAATACCTTTGAAACTCAGGATGAGCTGTTAAAACGAAAAATGACCAGGTGTCAAGCTTTGAAAAAACTTCCCCCATTTTTCTATAAAGTTTTTCAACTTCCCTTTTTTCCATAAGTCTTTCCCCATAGGGAGGATTAGTTATTATAACCCCATACTTTTTTCTAGATCTAAACTCCTCAACAGGAAGTTTTTGAAAAGCTATATACTTATCAACCCCTGCCTTTTTAGCGTTTTCCCTTGCAACCTTTAAAATCTTTCCATCAATATCTGAACCTAAAAGTAGAAATTCTTCTTCATTCATCTTAGATTTTGCCAATTCCCTTTCCTCAATCCAAACATTTTTATTAAAATTTGGCCAATTTTCCATAGCAAACTGTCTATTAATCCCTGGGGCAATATTTTTTCCTATCATAGCAGCCTCTATCAAAATAGTTCCTGAACCACATAAAGGATCTGCAAGAACTCTTTTTGGATCCCACTTACTTATATAAACAAGGGCTGAAGCTAGTGTTTCTCTTAAAGGCGCATCTCCTGAAAGTTGCCTATAACCTCTTTTATGGAGTCCAATTCCTGATGTGTCTAGAGATATAGTGGCCATATCCTTTAAAAGGGACACTTCTATTTTATATTCAGCCCCTGTCTCTTCAAACCACTCTATATTATACTTGTTTTTCATAGACTCTATTATTGCCTTTTTAACTATGGCCTGACAGTCAGAAACACTAAAAAGCTTAGACTTTACAGACTTTCCAACAACATGTATTTTTGCATCCTTTGGAAGAATATCCCCCCAATTTACTGCTTTAGTTCCTTGAAAAAGCTCTTCAAAGGTTTCTGCTTTAAATTCCGTAATTTTAATAAAAATCCTATCTGCAGTTCTAAGCCAAATGTTGCACCTCGCAATATCTCTTTCTTCTCCTTCAAAAACTACCTTTCCGTTATCAACCTTTATATCTTTATACCCTAGATTAATTATTTCTTCCTTTAATATACCTTCTATTCCAAAGGCACATGTTGCAACTATGCTATATTTCATGCAATCTCTCCTTTCAAACTATAAAACCTTCCAAATTTCCCTTGCATATCTAATTATAGTATTATCACTTGAAAATTGTCCTGAAGCAGCAACATTTATTATAGCCATCTCATTCCATTTATCTCTATCTCTATATAACTTATCTATCTTATCCTGTGCTTTTGAATAGTCCTCAAAATCCTTTAATACAAAAAACTCATCGTTATAGGTAATCAAATGATTATAAATATTCATAAACTCCGAAGGACTAACATCTAAAAATCCATTTAAAAGCTGATCTATAACTCTTTTTATTCTAGGATTGTTATTATAAAGATCTAAAGATCTATATCCTCCATTTTTAGAATAATTTATAACTTCATCAGCCGTCAAACCAAAAATTATTATATTCTCTTCTCCAACGGCATCTTTTATTTCAATATTAGCTCCATCTAAAGTTCCTAAAGTTATAGCTCCATTCATCATAAATTTCATATTTCCAGTTCCAGAGGCCTCTTTAGAGGCTGTTGAAATCTGCTGACTTACATTGGCAGAGGGAATTATTTTTTCTGCAAGGCTTACTCCATAGTTTTCAATAAAAACTACTTTAATTTTATCATTAACATCGTCATCTGAATTTATTTTATTTGCTAGCGTATTTATAAACTTTATTATCTCTTTTGCTAAAATATATCCTGGAAAGGCTTTTGCACTAAATATAAAGGTTCTTGGATAAATATCAATACCTTTATCTTCTTTTAATCTATTATATAAATCCAAAATATAAAGAGCATTTAAAAGCTGCCTTTTATATCCATGGAGTCTTTTTGCTTGAATGTCAAATATAGAATTTGGATCTACAGTTATATCATACTTGTTCTTTATAAATTTTGCTAAGTCAGTTTTGTTTTGCTGTTTTATTTTATAAAATTTTTCTTTAACTGAACTGTCTTTTGCAAATTTTTTTAATTCTATAAGCTTGTTAGGATCTTTAATCCACTCTTCTCCTATAGTTTCTTTTAAAAGCTTAGTAAGCCTTGGGTTTGCTTGTAAAAGCCATCTTCTGTGGGTAATTCCATTTGTTTTATTATTAAACTTGCCTTCAAAATATTCATTAAAAAGCTTAAGTTCTTTTTCCTTTAATATCTTTGTATGAAGTTTTGCAACTCCATTTACAGAATGACTTCCAACTATAGCAAGATGAGCCATATTTATATATCCATCTCTTATAATAGCCATTTTGTTTATTTTATCTAAATCATGCCCATATTTGTCAATAAGATCTAAACAAAATCTTCTATTTATTTCTTCAACTATTGTAAAAATCCTTGGAAGAAGACTTTTAAACATATCAATAGGCCATTTTTCAAGGGCTTCTGCCATTATAGTATGATTTGTATAAGATATTGTATTTACAGTTATCTTAAAAGCTTCTTCCCAAGACAAATTTTCCTCATCTATTAGAATTCTTAAAAGTTCTGGAATAGCAAGGGCAGGGTGGGTATCATTTATTTGAATTGCAACGTATTTATCTAACTCTGTTATTGGCTTTCCCTTCTTCTTAAAAGTTCTTATTATACTTTGAATTCCTGCACTTACAAAAAAGTATTCCTGCTTTAATCTTAAAAGCCTTCCTTTTTCAGTCCTATCATCAGGATAAAGAACGGAAGTTATAGACTCTACAGAATATTTATATTCCATAGCCTTTGAATAATCTCCCATTGAAAAACTAAAAAAATCAAAATCTTCACCAATAGGTTCAGCACTCCAAAGTCTTAAAGTATTTACAACACCATTTTTAAAACCTATTATAGGAATATCATAAGGAACTGCAAGAACAGATTCATAATTCTCATGAATGGCCTTAAGCCTTCCGTCTTCCACAGTAAATCTTACATTACCTCCAAAATTTACAATACATGCCTTATCTCTTCTTCTAACTTCCCAAACATATCCATCCTTTAACCAGTTATCAGGAACTTCCACTTGATATCCATTAACTATTTTTTGTTCAAACAGCCCATATTTATATCTTATCCCGTTGCCATGGCCAGCTATTCCAAGAGTTGCCATTGAGTCCAAAAAACAGGCTGCAAGACGGCCAAGTCCTCCATTGCCAAGCCCTGCATCCTTCTCTTCAAGTTTAATATCTTCAAAGGATATCCCAAACTCTTCCAACCCTTCTTTAACTATATCTATAATTCCTAAATTTATCAAATTGTTTTCAAGAAGCCTTCCTATTAAAAACTCCATAGAAAAATAGTAAACCTGCTTTTTATCTTCAGTTGAGTATTTTTTATTGGTCTTTAACCACCTTTCAAAAGCATATTCCTTTACAAGTTCTGCAAGGGCAATAAATTTATGAGACCTTGAAGCTTCTTTTACATCCTCTGCAAAAAGACTTATAAGCTTTCTTTCAAAATCCTTTTTAAATTGTTCCTTACTAAGCTGCATCATAGTTCCCCCTACTGTAATAAAGCTTTATACACATCTACATAAACTTTTGCTGATTCACACCAACTATTATCAGAGGTCATAGCCCTGTATATAAGTTTATCAAAAGAATCCTTCTCATTATTATAAACCCAAATAGCATATTTTATTATATCAAGCATCTCCTTTGAACTATAATGTGCAAAGGAAAATCCGTTTCCCTCTCCTGTAAATCTATTATAAGGCTTTACCGTATCCTTTAAACCTCCCGTTTCCCTTACTATAGGTAAACTTCCATATCTTAAAGCAATAAGCTGTCCAATTCCACAGGGCTCAAACAAAGATGGCATTAAAAATAAATCGGATGCAGCATAAATCTTTCTTGCAAGTTCTTCGCTGTATTTTATATTAGAAGATATCTTTGATGGATAAACAGAAGCATAATAACGGAACATATCTTCATAAACCGTATCCCCTGCCCCTAAAATAACAAATTGAACATCCAATGCCAAAATATCCTGAATGACTTCTGCAATTAAATCAAGCCCCTTTTGCTTTGTAAGTCTTGTAACCATACCAATCATAATAGTATATGGATTTACTGGCAGGTTAAGTTCTTTTTGAAGCTCTATTTTATTTTCTCTTTTTATGTAAAAAGAATTTTCATCATAATTTTTGTATAAAAACTTGTCCGTTTTAGGATTATATTCATCATAATCTATTCCATTTATTATTCCAATAAGCTTATTAGAGTATGCACTTAAAAGCCCATGAAGCCCTTCTCCATAAAATGAGGTTTTTATCTCATCTGCATAAGTTTTACTTACGGTAGTTACCTTATCAGAATAAATTATTCCTGCTTTCATTAAATTAACTGCATCATAATATTTTAATCTATCCTCTGTAAAATAATAATCATCAAGATTCAAAAGGTCCCAAAGTATATCCTTTTTAAAGATTCCTTGATATTTTAAGTTATGAATTGTATATATAGTTTTTATATCTTTATGTTTAAAACTTTGAGAATAGTGAGCTTTTAAAACTAAAGGAATAGCTGCCGTATGCCAGTCATTGCAATGAATTATATCAGGATTAAAATCTAAATAATTTATAGCCTCAACTACTGACCTACTAAAAAATATAAACCTTTCATCATCATCTCCATACCCATAGGCTCCATCTCTTTTAAAATAATATTCATTATCTACAAAATAAAAAGGAACACCCTGATACTCTAAATACTCTATCCCACAGTATTGATTTCGCCATCCCAACTGAACATTAAAATGACATAAATGTTTCATGGCCATTTTATATTCATATTTTATATCCTTATACTTAGGCATTATAACCCTTACATCTACACCGTTTTTTCTTAAAACTTTAGGAAGGGCTAAAGATACATCGGCAAGCCCTCCCGTTTTTAAGAAAGGATAAACTTCTGAAGTTGCAAATAAAACTTTCATATAATCCCCCCACTATAAGTAAATTCTACTTCCCTTTTCTATTACAATAGGATATTTATCATCCCCTATTAAAACCTTATCCTCTTCAATTATTGTATTTTTATCAATTATAACATTTTTTAATTTTACATTTTTCCCTATAATGCATCTTGAAAATATAATGGAATTAATTACTTCTGCCCCTTCTTCTATAATCACCCTTCTTCCTATTATACTGTTTGAAACTAGTCCTTTTATAATACTTCCATTTGCTATAACTGAATTTGTAACTAAAGATCCATTTAAATATTTTGTTGGCGGTGAATCATAGGACTTTGTATATATGTATCCATTTTTACTACAAAGTTCTTTCATAATATCTTGATCTAAAAAATCCATAGAAACTTTATAATATGAAGCTATGGAATTTATACATCCTAAATAACCATCAAATTCATAAGCTCTAACATCATGATCCCTTACATGTCTATATACATAATCTATGACGCTTGAACAATTTCCTTCCTGTATACACTTGTAAATAGCTTGAATTAAAAACTCTTTGCTCATAAAGAAAATTTCCATAGAAACATTTATCTTCTCTCCCATTCCAAGGTTTTTACCAACAGATATAACCTTTCCATCTTTTATATTTAAAACATCACAGCTTAAAAACATATCACTATTTTCAACTTTTTTATAAACTATAGTTACATCTGCTCCGCTTTTTTCATGTTCCATTGCAATTTTTTCAAGATCTATATTACATATCATCCTTGACCGTGATAAAACTACTTTTTCTTTTTTGCTTCTAAAAAAATATTCCATGTTATATTTAAAGGAATTGATATCCTCTTGAACAAGCTGTTTTAATGTATAATTAAATATAAAAAGCCCATCAATTTTTCTATTTAAATCCCAAGGTTTTCCTGAACCTATATGATCCACCAAAGATCTCGAATTTGTTTTTACAAAAATCCCTACATTTGTTATTCCACTATTTACCATATTAGAAAGAATAAAATCTATTACTCTATATCTTGCAAAAATAGGGATGCTAGCTAAAGGTCTATTTAATGTAAGACTTCTTATATTACTTTCATCTTCATTTAACAATATAACCCCCATATAATCCCTTAGCATATTATCCCCCCATCAACCTTTTATTATATTTTCCTTAACATCTTTATTTTCAGGTATTAATACTATTTCGCTTCCATCACCTACTCTTATGCCTTCTCTTATTCTTACCCCATTCCCGACAACGCTTTTTATAACAACTGCTCCATCTTCAATTCTTACGTTGGGTAGTATAACTGAATCTTTAACCTTTGCGTTTTTCCCTATATAAACTCCCCTTGAAATAACTGAATTTTCAACTTCTCCATAAATAATACATCCATCAACTATCATAGAATTTTTAACAGAGGCTTCAGGCCCTATATACTGAGGTGGAAGAGAATAATCAAAGGCATATATTTTATTTACACTTTCATAAAGGTCAATTGGACAGTCTTCCTTTAAAAGATCCATATTAGCTTCCCAATAACTTTCAACAGTTCCAACATCCTTCCAATATCCATAAAATCTATATGCATAAAGCTTTGCACCAGCCTGAAGCATTTTAGGAATTATATTTTTTCCAAAATCATTTGAAGATGTGGGATCTTTTTGATCCTCCTTTAGAAAATGCTTTAACTTATTCCAATTAAATATATATATCCCCATAGATGCTAAGTTGCTCTTTGGCTTTTTGGGCTTTTCTTCAAATTCATATATTCTTCCATCCTCATGGGTATTCATTATTCCAAAACGACTTGCCTCCTCCATTGGAACTTCAATAACTGCTATTGTACAATCAGCTTTTTTTTCTTTGTGATATTCAAGCATAGGATTGTAATCCATTTTGTATATGTGATCACCAGATAAAACAAGAACATATTCAGGATTGTAATAATCTATGTAATTTATATTTTGATATATAGCATCTGCAGTTCCTTTGTACCAATTCCCTCCCGCTTCATGTTGATAAGGCGGGAGTATCCTAACCCCTCCAAACTTTCTATCAAGATCCCACGTCATACCAATTCCAATATGGGCATTTAAAATAAGCGGCTGATACTGTGTTAAAACTCCAACGGTATCTATTGATGAATTTGCACAATTGCTTAAAACAAAATCAATTATTCTATATTTACCTCCAAATGGAACAGCAGGCTTTGCATTATTTTTTGTAAGAGCCTTTAATCTTGTCCCCTGTCCCCCCGCAAGAATCATAGCAATTATTTCTTTTTTACGCACAAAAATCACTCCTTTTTAGGTTTTAAAACTATAAATGAATACGGTGCTATTTTTATATTTACTGAATAATCTCTACCATGCCATGTATCCTCTAGCGATTTTATGCAACCGATGTTTATAAAATTACTACCTGAATAAATATCTTTATCACTATTAAAAACTTCTACATATTCACAACCTTTTGGAACTCCTATCTTATAATTCTCATATTTCCCACTTCCAAAATTACAGATTATAACTAAAAAATCCTCCTCATTTTTTGACCTTCTTATGAAAGATAAAACACTTTGATGACTATTATCTGCATCTATCCATTCAAATCCTTCCCTTTTATAATCAAGTTCCCATAATGCTTTATTTTGTAAATAAAATATGTTAAGATCTCTTACATATCTTTTTAAGGAATCATGGATAGGATACTTTAAAAGAAACCATTCAATTTCTTCATAAAACCTCCATTCTATAAATTGAGCTATCTCTCCCCCCATAAATAAAAGCTTTTTTCCTGGGTGAGACATCATATATCCATATAAAAGTCTAAGGTTTGCAAACTTTTCTTCGTAACTTCCGGGCATTTTATCAACAAGAGATTTTTTCCCATGAACTACTTCATCATGGGAAAGGGGTAAAATAAAATTTTCTGAGTAATTATACATCATGGAAAAAGTCAAAAGATTATGATTATTTTTTCTTAAGTTTTCACCCATAGACATATATCTTAAGGTATCATTCATCCATCCCATGTTCCATTTATAATTAAATCCAAGACCTCCATCATAGGTTGGATAAGTAACCAAAGGCCATGCTGTAGATTCTTCTGCTATCATTAAAGGATTATCAATATTTTCAAAAACAACCTTATTAAGCTTTTTTAAAAATTCTACGGCATCTAAATTTTCTATCCCACCTTTTTTATTTCTTATGTAAAAATTAGGCTTTCCAAAATTCAAATAAAGCATTGAAGCAACTGCGTCAACTCTAAGTCCATCTACATGAAATTCCTTAAACCAATAAAGGGCATTTGAGATTAAAAAGCTTTGAACATGCCCCTTTGAATAATCAAAATTTGCAGTTCCCCAATCGTAATTATCTGCTAAAAGAGGATTTTCACTTTCATAAAGATGATTTCCATCAAAATTATAAAGGCCATGTTCATCTCTACAAAAATGCCCTGGTACCCAATCTAAGATAACCCCTATTCCTTCATTGTGCATTTTATCTACAAAATATTTAAAATCCTCTGGCCTTCCATATCTACTTGTTGGAGAATAATACCCTGTAACTTGATATCCCCATGAAGCATCTAAAGGATGTTCCATTATAGGCATAATTTCTACATGAGTATACCCCATATCCCTTACATATTTTGAAAGTTGATCAGCTATTTGCCTATAATTTAAAAAATGCTGACCATCTTTTTTCCAAGATCCAAGATGAACTTCGTATATATTTATAGGGCTTTCAAAATAATTTGTCTTCTTTCTTTTCTCCATCCACTCTTGATCCTTCCATTCATATTCTAAACCTTCATATACAATCGATGCCGTATTAGGTCTTATCTCTGAAAACCTTGCATAAGGATCCGCCTTTAATACTTTAGTTCCATCATATTTTACTATTTCATATTTATACAAGTCTCCTTCTTTTAATCCCTCTATAAATAACCACCAAAAGCCTGAATCTAAAACTTTAAACATTCTATGTTTTTCACCTTTCCAGTTATTAAAATCTCCAACCACTCTAACTTCCTTTGCAGAAGGAGCAAAGGTTATAAAGACAACCCCTTTTTTCCCTTTAAACTGTGTAACCTTACTTCCTAAAAAATTATAAGCTTCAAAATGCTCACCTTTTAAATATCTTTTTATATCAGATAAATATATCGTATATTTTCTTTCCATATCCCTCATCCCCAACAAATTTTATACATTATTTACCCTATGTTTAAATATTTGTAAATATAACCTAAAATTAATCATTAAATATTTCGTTTACCAAGCATTTAAACTCATCATACATTTTAAAACCTTGAAGCTCAGATAAGGCCTCTACTAAACTTAAATAATACCATTTCTGCTCCCTATATCCTGCATTAAAGTTTTCCCAAACTTTTTTTCCAACCTTTTTATATTCTTTATATGTGCTTCTTATATTGCTTAACTTATCTGCACATATTAGCATCTTAACATCCCTTGAAGAATTTTTTACAAATTCTATGGTATGCTCTTTCCTGTATTTCCATGTTTTAATTTCTTCCTCTTGGCTTAAGCTTCCGCTTATCTTTAAAGGCTCTGAAACTGCAAGTATAAGATCTAAAGTTCTTTTATTAAAATTTTGCTTTATTATATTTATAAGCTCCTTTTTATCTCCTTTTGTATCTTCAATAGTATCATGCAGCAAAGCTGCATTTAAAATATCCTCATCTGCTCCATTTTCATAAAGAATAACTGCAACCTCTATTGGATGTATAATATAAGGGTCCCTTGAACCCTTTCTTAACTGTTCTTTATGTACATCCCATGCAATCTTTAAAGCTAAAAAATTCAACTTTAACACCCCTTGTAAAGTATTTATTAATATTTTAAAGAATAAATCAAATTAAAACAACCAAAAAATACCTATGTTTAACTCAACTTTTGTCAAAAGTTGCGATATTTTATTTGCAGGAAAAATGTAAATTATGTTGAAATACTTATATGCTTGAATTTTTAATAGTAGGTGATAGTATGGAAAATGTTGATATTGAATGTAAAGAATTGAAATGCATCCTCAATGAAATATTTTTAAAAAGTCCTAATGCAATTGCTATATTCGACTTAAATGGAAATATAATAATGAAAAACAATATGTATGAGGAATTCATAAAAACTTCAAAATCAGACATATTTAATACCTTTAATCTAGATAAAAATCTCATAATACAGGAACTTAAAACAAACTGCAAATATGCTATCGAAAAAATTAACTTTATAGATGAGAATAACAATAGTCTTTGGTATAAGCTAAACTTTTTCTCTATAAAAAATTATTTTGCAGTTATACTAAGTAATATTACTGAATCAATAGTAATGTCTCAAAAAATTCAAAATGATGAGGCTATTATAAATAAATTTATTAACGAAAATACCAGACTTCAAAACAAACTTGAATATGAAAAATTAAAAAGCGATTTTTTGCTTAGAGTTTCCCATGAACTTAGGACTCCTGTAAATGTAATTTATGGAACTATTCAACTTATTGAAATACTTAAGGAAAAGGATACATTTATTCAAAGCTTTAATGACTTTTTCCCTATTCTAAAGCAGAATGTATATAGATTGATAAAAATAGTTAATAATATAGTAGATATCACAAGCATAGATGCAGGATTTATGAAGTTAAATATTAAAAATACAGATATTATAGATTTAGTTAAAAATATTTGTTCATCTGTAAACAGTTATTTAAAAAATAAAAACATTAACATAATATTTAGCTCCCCTTTTAAAGAAAAATATATAGCCTGTGATCCTGAAAAAATAAAAAAAGTTATTTTAAATATTTTATCAAATGCCGTTAAATTTTCAAAAAACGAAAAGGTAAATATTTCCGTATGTATTCTAGAAGAAAATAATGATTTAATTATAAAGATTAAGGATGATGGAATTGGTATTCCAAAAAAATTTCATGACGTGATATTTAATAGATTTAAGCAACTTGACCCATGTATGACAAGAAAAAACGAAGGATGTGGAATAGGACTATCCCTTGTAAAAGAATTTATTAAAATGCACAAAGGAGAAATTTTTATAAATAGCGAAGAAAACAAAGGAACAGAATTTATAATAAAGCTTCCTAAATATGAAATCGAAGATGAAGTAGCCATAACAAAAAATGAAAACTATCTAGAAAATATTCAAATTGAATTTTCAGATATCCAGTAGGGTTAACCCTACTGGATATATTTTGATACATTTTTTAAATGTTCTTCATAGGTTTTACTAAATACATGCCCTTTACCTGTAAATACATAATATAAATAATCATGTTCTTCAGGATAAAGGGCAGCTTCAATGGATTTTATACTAGGAGATGCTATAGGACCTGGAGGAAGTCCTATAATTTTATAGGTATTATAAGGTGATTCAAATTTATAATCTTTATAGTAAAGCCTATTTATATGCCTTTCACCTTTGGTTATGGAATATATAACAGTAGCATCTATTTGAAGAGGCATTTTTCTTTTTAACCTATTGTATATAACCCCTGATATAGTCTTTTTTTCTTTATCATCATAAGCCTCCTTTTCAATTAAAGAAGCTATGGTAATCACTTCATCTAAAGATAAATTAAGTTCCTTTTGTCTTTCTAAATAAGGCTTATATTTATCTAAAAATCTATCAAACATAATTTTTATTATTTCCCGTTTGTTAAGACTATAAGGAATATAATAAGTATCAGGATATATATACCCTTCAAGTTCATAAAACACGTTATCCTTTACCCTAATAAGGTGTTCTTTATCAAAATCAGAAACTCTAGCTAAAAGCAAATCTTCCTTTTTCATAAGTTTTAAATCTTCAAGTCTTTTAGCAATTTGATACAGATTAAAACCTTCTGGAATGGTAACTATAGCAAAATCTGATTTCCCTGAAGTTATTTTTTTTAAAATAAAATCTATATCTTTATTCTCAGGAATTATATAATTTCCTACTTTTATGCCTTTATCATATCCCTTTACTTTAGCAAAATATAAGAAAAACTTTTTTGATTTTATAACCTTCTTGTTAGACAAAAAATCTGCTACTTTATTAATACTATCACCTGGCTTTATAATCAAATAAACTTGATTTTTATTATAAGTTTTTGTAAAGGTCTTAAAACAGAATAAAAAAGCTACTAAAAAAGCAATCAAAACAATAAAAATAAAATATCTAAATTTCATACCATCAACTCCTATGTGGTTTTATATTGTGAATATAGGCTTTATTTCTCCTACTTTTTCTCCTATACTGTTTTTATTATCCATAACAGTGAACTCCTTTAATGTATTTTTTTCTTCATCATCTAATATATTAAGGCTTTCTAGTATTTTAATAACAACAGGATACAAAGCTCTAAAATTTCCATCCTCAATCTTCACTGCAATTCCTATATCTAAGTCCTTTATTCCAACAGCATACACAGCTTCTGCTCCAAGTTTTCCTATAAGTTTTCCTTTTGTATTTTTCATAAGCTCGGTACAAAATCCTCCTGTTCCTGATACCATTTGTGGATAAGAATTCATAGAATTAAAAATAACACTTGCAGCAAATCTATAATTATTATCCAATTTATCAGGATTTGCTATTTTTGCAAAAGCTAAAGCTAAATTAAAGATAGGCATACCAAACACAGGGACAGTACATCCATCTATTCCTATAATTATATCTTCTTCTTTTATTTCACACATTTTTGAAACTACTTTTAATATATCCCTTTGAACAGGATGAGAGATAAGATTATAACCTTTAATATCATACCCTTTAGCAATACAGCTTGCTATAATACCAGCATGCTTTCCTGAACAATCAGAATAAACAGGAGTAATTTTTATATTGTCCCTTGCCTGCTTTAAAGCTATATCTTTATTTATAGAATATCCTCCACCACATAAAAGACTATCTTCACTTACACCTATCTTTTTTAGAATTTTTATTATAGTTTCAATGTGATAATCTTCTCCAAAATGCGAAGCACACATTATAGCTATCTCATCATACGTAAAATTAAATTTTTCATATGCTCCACTTAAAAATACATTAATAGCTTGAATTGGTTTTGCAGATGATCTTACATAAGTAACTTTAAAAGGATCTCCAACATAAGCTAATACTTCGCCCTTAGAATTAACTATAACTAAGTCCCCCCTGTGAATGCTTTCAACTAAATTGCCTCGAGTTACGTAAACAAGCTCCTTTGACATAATACCACCCCTAAAGGATATTCTTACTTTAGATTATAGCATTTTCCACGAATATATTTAAATTATATTTTTAATACTTAAAATGAGGTGGTTTTATGGATAAAAATCCTGACCTTTTAAACCCAATAAGCATTTTACCCGAAGACAAATATTTAAACTCCCTTTATGATAAAACCTCTAGAAATATTATGCCAAAAGAAATGAATAATCTTGTAAATCTTGGACCTATTGGTTTCTCCTTAAGTAACTTAGGCAAAAAACCCTTTGATGAAGAAATTCTTAAAAGATTTTAATCCCCTTTTTAAGGGGATTTCAGATTGTTGACAAAGTATAATTTTAAAAAGAGAATCCATCACAAAAAAAGGATTCTCTTTTTTTATGTCGAAATATAATAATATACGAAGTAATAAAGGAGGATAAGTATGCTAACAATCAACAAAGATAAAATTCGTAGAGAACAAGTTGAATTTATCTCTGTTGACCAATTGGTTCCAGAAGATCATTTAGTTAGAAAAATAGAAAAAGCTATCAATTTTGATTTCATATATGATCTTGTAAAGGACATGTATTGCTTAAATAATGGGAGACCAAGCATAGATCCTGTTGTATTAATTAAAATAGTTTTAATTCAATATATGTTTG
>NZ_FNUK01000044.1 GCF_900108045.1 Caloramator fervidus
TTAGCAAAGCTGGCATCTGAATAAAGTGCTTTTTTGTATTTAAAGAAAAAATGTTGAGGTTTATTTACCACCCCAACATTTATTATAGAACCAAATAATCCCAAACGTGAAATAGCGTGTTTTTAAAGTTTTCTTCATTAAATGGTGATACAAGGGCGGTATCGATTTTATTATAAAACTTTTTTGCATCATGGGTTGTGTTTAAAATTTGACTGCATTCTTCATACAAATTATAGCTTTTTTCCATAACAAGATATTTATACTTTTCCCATTCATTGTAAAGTTTGTTTTTGTTATTTGAGATTAAACATATACATTTTATTGCTGATATATTTTTATCTTTAGTTTCTAACATTATGTCAGGATCAAATCTTTTTATTGTATTATAAAATTCTAAAAATTTAGCTGTTTGAATAAATTCAGAGTGGGAGCCTAATTTTCTAATATGAGATTGTTCAGAGTAATGGATTTTAATATTTCCGTCTTCTTTTTTCCATGTTTCTTTTGCTAACGATAAAATTTCTCTTAGATTTCTATCTACTGGATTTATAAGATGATGAAAATAATCAAATATGATGGGAATATTTAAAACATAAGATACATAGAGCACATCATCGAAGTTAAAAATTTTCTCATCATTTTCTATTACAAGTCTTTTTTTCGCTGATTCTGATAACATCTTAAAATTTTTAATAAATCTTTTGATTGACTCGATCTTATCATTATATCTTCCACCTAAATGAATAACGATTTTATGGGAATAATCTACAGAGAGAGAATCTAAAAATTGGGTGTGGTATTCTATGTCTTTAATTGCTCTTTTAACTATTTCTTGGGAGGGAGAATTTAAAACTGTATATTGCCCGGGATGCATGGAAACTCTAATTTTATTTTTTTTAATGAAAACTCCAATATTCTCTAATTCATTTTTAAATATTTTTTGCCATAGGATATTGTTAACGCTATGACTTCCAAAGGGAATAATGTCTGAACTTATTCTGAAAAGATATATATTATTTTTTACGTTATATTCTAAAATTTTTTTAAGATCTTCAAGATTAAGTTTTGTTATTTTTAAAAACTTTTCATTTGAAAAGTTTTTTAGGGATATTTTTCTATTGGTAGACCAATCAACTCCTAAAGGGATACAAGCATATCCTATTCTCATGATTATCCTCCTGACTTAAATGATGTTAATCAAATTATAATTGTAGTTCCTAAAATATGTAAAGTTATATACAATTAAAAATGGGTAAGATGAAAAACACTTTTAAAACTGGTAAAATAATATTTGCATCCAACTAAACCGGGAGTGTCCATATTAGAAATTTAAAGATTTACAAAGAAAAATAAATTTATATTAATATAAATTCAAATAATTGACTCTAAGTAAAAGGAAGTTATACATATCTCATGATATTATATACACTGTCGTTGCGAGGCGACGAAAAAAAGGTATTGACAAAGTAAGAGTAGCATGATAATATAAGTAATGCTGTTTGACCTTTGAAAACT
>NZ_FNUK01000014.1 GCF_900108045.1 Caloramator fervidus
AGAACATTTGAGACATACATACGAATGCAAAGAACTATATAAAGATAGAAGCAAAACCATAGAGAGGGTATTTGCTGACTTGAAGGAGAAGCATGGTTTGCGATGGACAACACTAAGAGGGATAGAAAAAGTGTCCATGCAAGCGATGCTTGTTTGTGCTTGCTTTAACTTAAAGAAGATGGCAAATTGGATGTGGAAGAAGGGACAAAACGGCCCTGGAAAGGGCAAAAATTTCTTTGTATTTATAAAATATTTATCAAAAATGCTTGTAAAAATACTCAAACCCCACTTTTCGTTTTTTGAAAAGTGGGGTTTGTCGACGGTCTGAAAATTCCGGCATATGCCGGAATTTTATTATATTGAGATTGAATTATAAGTGTTTAAGTTAAGTTCCTTTTCAGAATTTGATACAATTAAAGTTCCAACTGCATCTCCAGTTACATTAACGACGGTTCTTGCCATGTCGATTATTCTATCAACTCCAAGGATTATTCCTATTCCTTCAACTGGAAGACCTACAGATTGTAAAACCATTGTTAACATAATCACTCCTACTCCTGGAACTCCAGCGGTTCCTATGGATGATAAGGTAGCTGTTAATATAATCATCAGCTGCTGGGATATAGAAAGGTTAATACCATAAATTTGAGCTATAAATATTGCTGCAACTCCCTGCATTATAGCAGTACCATCCATGTTTATTGTTGCTCCAAGGGGGATTGTAAAGCTTGCTATGGATTCAGGAATTCCTAATTTTTTTTCACAAGTTTCAAGATTTACTGGTATAGTTGCATTACTGCTTGAAGTAGAGAAGGCAACAACCATAACAGGCCAGAATTTTTTATAAAAATTCACTGGGTTGATTTTACCAATTACCTTTAAAAGTAAACCATATATGAAAATTAATTGAATAATTAAAACTAAAATTATTGTTAAAGTATATTTTAATAAAGGAAGAAGAACATCTAGTCCTTGGAATATTATTACATTAGATATTAAGGCAAATACTCCATATGGAGCAAATTGCATAATTATATTTATTATTTTTAGTAAAACTTCATTTGTGCAATTTAATATGTTAAAAAGAGGCTTTCCTTTTTCACCTAAAAGAGAAAGTGAAATTCCAAATAATATTGAAAATACTATTATCTGAAGCATTTCTCCTTTTGTTAATGCTTCAAAGGGATTTGTAGGAATCATATTTACAAAGATATCCATAACAAATGGAGTTTCGGTTTGTTTAAATTCCTTAGGCGTTGGTATGTTTATTCCTATACCTGGTTTTATTATATTGGCAAATATTAATGATAATGTTATTGCAAGGGTTGTGGTTAAAATATAGTATATAAATATTTTTATACCAACACGACCCAGTTTTTTAACATCTTTAATGTTTGCAGTTCCTACTATTAAAGATGTTAAAACTAAAGGAGCAACCAGCATTTTAATTGCTCTTAAAAATACGTTGCCTACAGGAGTTAAAATCCATTTGCTTAAAATTTCATTAAAGCTTTTTGGAAAAATTACATTACCTATTATACCAAACACAATACCTAATATAAGGGCAATTAAGATCTTGTTTGCAAAATTTAAATTTCTTTTATTCAATTTTTACGACCTCCTTATTCAGATAATTTTATAATAATATAGTATCATAAAGGAAATATTAAATCCACAAATGTTTTAAAAATATAACAATTGCAATAAAATAATTTTAAAATGTCGAATTAGGCTTTTAAAAATGCATAGAATAAAAATAAGGAGGGATAATGTTGTCTGATTATAGAATTAATTTTGGAAAAATAATAGGTCCTTATGATACAAATAAGCTTATAGACATGCTTTCTATAGTTAACAAGGATGATGAGCTTGTTATAACCCTTGATGGGTCAGATGGTCATCAAACCGAGGAAGTTAGAAGAATACTTGAGATGAATGGATTTTATGTGACGCAAAAGGGAGGACATGATGACAATAAATACCATATTCATGCGAAAAGAAGGTGATAAAATGAGGTTAAGTAAAAAAATGGTTGGAAAGAGATTTAAATTTAATTATAACCTAGAAAAATATGGTGAGTTTATTCCAAGCTTCAATAGCTGGATGACTCCAGAGGAGCAAAGAAAAAGAGTTGAAAAGATAAATAAAGATCTTGAAGGATAGGGTTTGAAGGTTTTCTTCAAACCCTTTTATTTTATTGTAAAGCCAAAAAAGTTTTGCTATCATTTAATAGAAGTTTTAAAAAGGATGGTGGAAAGATGTTTAAATTAACAAACGTAAAATATAAAAATATATTAAATATTGATTACTTAGAGATAGAAAAAAATAAGATAACTTGTATTATTGGAGAGAGTGGAAGTGGAAAGACTACATTAGTTAGACTTTTAAATAAAATGATATCCTATGATCAAGGAGAAATTTACTTTAAAGAAAGATCCCTTAAAGATTGGGATTCTATAGAATTAAGGAGAAAAGTTTCAATGCTTTCTCAAAACCCAGTTATGTTTAAAGGAAATATAAGGGATAATCTTTTAATTGGTTTGAAATTTTCACAAAGGCCTTTAGTGGAAGATGAAGTTTTAAAGGAAATTTTAAATATAGTAAAACTTGATAAGGACCTTGATGAAAATATTTATAACCTATCTGGTGGAGAAAAACAAAGGGTAGCATTAGGAAGAATTTTGCTATTACCATCCTATGTTTATATTTTAGATGAGCCTACTTCTGCATTAGATGAAAAAACGGAGGATGAGGTTATAAAAGCGATTATTGATTATGTAAAGAAAAACAACAGGAATTTAATAATGGTTACCCATTCTAAAAAGATAGCTATAAATTATGGAGAAAGAGTAATTGAAGTATCTAAAGGAAAAATAAAGGAGTGATATGATGAAGGACATAAGCATTTACCAACTTATTTCATCTTATTTATTTGTTATAATTTTATTGTTTATTGTAAGAAAAAGAGGAATAGAAAGGGAGAAGGAAATATTAATAGCTTCCATTAGAATGAGTCTTCAGCTTATGATTATGGGATATATACTTGTATATATAATAGAGAATCCAAGTCCTTTACTTACACTTTTAATATTAATTTTTATGGAGGGATTTAGTATATATAACATTTATAAAAGGGCTAAGGTAAACATTAAATTTAAACTAAAGATAGCGATTGCTATTTCTATGATTATAGGAACTGTTTTAAGTATAGCTTATTTTTTATTTGTTATTATAAACATATATCCTTGGTTTAATCCAAGATATTTTATACCCATTGCAGGAATGTTTATAGGCAATTCTATGACGGGAGTTTCCCTTGGAGTAAATAGGCTTGTTGATGATATAAGAAAAAGAAAAGACGAGATAGAGGCTGCTTTAATGCTTGGAGCTACACCTAAGATGGCTGTAAAAAATATAATTGATAGTGCTTTTGATTCATCTATACTTCCTACAGTAAATTCTATGGTTGGGATGGGAATTGTGTTTTTGCCAGGGACTATGACAGGTCAAATTTTATCTGGAACGTGGCCTTTAGTGGCTATTAAATATCAAATATCTATAATGCTTGGGGTTTTAGGATCTGTTGCTATAACTGTAATGATATTTCTTTACTTTGGATATAAAACATATTTTAATGATGAAGCACAATTAGTGGTGGATGAATAGGCTACCTGATAGGGTAGTCTATTTTTTTAAAAATACATAAAATTATTAGAAAAAAGCCAAAATTTTAATCTATTTTATTATAATGATATTTTTTGGTTATTAAAGGTTAAATATTGGTGTTGCATAGTATATTGTATGGTATAAAATAGTAATTGAAAGGTCAAAGAAAGTCAAAGTCAAAGTAAGAAACACGAGGTGGTGCTATGGCAAGGCTATCGGACATAATAGAGAATTTTATAAAGAATATGCTAGAAAAAAGTGAAAAAGATTTTCTTGAAATACAAAGAAATGAACTTGCAAATCTTTTTAATTGTGCGCCATCTCAAATAAATTATGTTTTAGAAACAAGGTTTACCATAGATAAGGGTTACTATATAGAAAGCAAAAGAGGTGGCGGTGGATATATAAAAATAACCAAAATAAAACTTAATGAAAATAATTATATAAAGGATGCAATATGGAATAATATAGGTGATGAAATAACTCAGCAACAGGCTGAAGCATATATAGAGCATTTTAAAGAAAGAGGATACTTAACAGAAAGAGAGGCGTTGATTTTAAAAATTGTGGTAAATGACAAAGTTTTAAATAGCCCCCCTGAATTTAAAGATAAAATAAGGGCGGGTATTTTAAAAACAGTTCTTATTTCAATAATTTAATTCCCAAAGGAGGGATGCGTATGTTGTGTCAAAATTGCAATCAAAGGGAAGCAAATGTTCATATAACTAAAATAATAAATGGTGTAAAACAAGAATTACATCTTTGTGAAGAATGCGCAAGACAACAAAATGAGTTTAATATAAACATTATAAATCCTTTTAGCTTTGATTCTCCAATGTCTTTCCAAAACATATTAGAAGGATTTTTTGAAATGATGAACTATGCAAATAAAATACCAGAGCCTGTAACCTGTCCTGTTTGTCATCAAAGCTTTGATGATTTTAAAAGGACAGGAAAAATGGGATGTGCAAGCTGTTATAGAACCTTTAACAATGAAATTACCCCTATAATAAAAAGGGTTCATGGAAACATACAGCATACTGGCAAAGTTCCAAAAAGAACGGGAGGAATACTTAAAATCAAAAGGGATATAGAAAGGTTAAAGGAGGAACTTAGAATAGCTGTAATGAATGAAGAATATGAAAAGGCAGCAAAACTAAGGGATCAAATTAAAGAGCTTGAGTCAAAGCTTGATAAGTAGGAGGTGGTAAAATGTTCTTTAAAAATAACAATAATGATATAGTTTTAACCAGCAGAGTTAGGTTAGCAAGGAATATAGATGGCATTCCTTTTCCACAAAAGTTAAGTGAAAAGGAAGCCAATAAAGTTATAGATCAGGTTGCAGACTCTATATTAAATAGTAACTCAGCAATAGCCCATGAATTTAGGCTTATAAGGCTTAAAGAACTTAGGCCTTTAGAAAGAATTTCGATGGTTGAAAAGCATCTTATAAGTAGAGATCTTATAAATGAATATCAAAAAGGCGCGGTGATTTTAAACAGGGATGAAAATGTATCAATAATGATAAATGAAGAGGACCATATAAGGCTTCAGGTAATATATCCTGGTTTTAAAATAAAAGATGCATATGATTTTGCAAGTAAACTTGATGATTTGATTGAGGAAAAAATACAGTATGCATATGATTCTAAATTTGGGTACTTAACAAGTTGTCCAACCAATGTAGGAACAGGAATTAGAGCATCAGTTATGCTTCACTTACCTGCCCTTACTATGACTGGAAATATAAATAATATATTTAACACCGTCGTTCAAGTTGGAATGACCATAAGAGGAATTTATGGTGAAGGAAGTAATGCTATGGGTAATATATATCAAATATCAAACCAAGTAACATTAGGTCTTACGGAGGAAGAAATAATAAACAATCTTATTGCAGTGACAAAGAAAATAATTGATCAAGAATTGAAAACAAGAGAAATGTTATTTGAGAAAAAGTCGGTTGAAATAGAAGACGATATTTATAGATCTTTAGGAATACTAAAATATTCAAGGATACTTTCAACTCAGGAATGCTTAGAGCTTTTATCTAAGGTAAGATTAGGAATAGAAATGGGAATAATAAAAGACATAGATGTTAAAAAATTAAATGACCTTTTAACCAATGTTCAGCCTGCTACCTTACAGCTTATAGAAGGTAGAGAATTAGACGTCAAAGAAAGAGACATAATAAGAGCTAAAATAGTTAGAGAAACTTTAAGATAAGGAGGGATGGCTATGTTTAATGGATTTACAGAAAGAAGCCAAAGAGTTTTACAACTTTCAGCAGAGGAAGCTAGAAGATTAAATCATAATTACATTGGAACAGAACATCTTCTTCTTGGAATAATAAAAGAGGGGGGCCAAGTTTCAAAGATATTAAAGGATTTTGGTGTAGAGGAAAACAAAGTTAGAGACTTAATAATTGAGATTGAAGGAAAAGGTCAAGAATACTTTAGTTTCCATGAGATACCTTTAACTCCAAGGACTAAAAGAATAATAGAACTTGCAAGAAACGAAGCAAGAGGTTTAAATCATAATTTTATAGCTCCAGAACATATAATGCTTGCACTTTTAAGAGAAGGCGAAGGAGTTGCAATAGCTATATTATCCAAATTAGGCGTTGACATTTCTAAGCTTAGAAGCGAAATTTTAAATAGCTTAAACGTTGGAGATTTAAATCCAGGATATAAAGGAAAACAAGGTGGAACAAAACATAGACAGACTAATACTCCAACCCTTGACCAGTTTGGAAGAGATTTGACTGAACTTGCAAGGGAAGGAAAGCTAGACCCTGTTATAGGTCGTGAAAATGAAACTGAAAGGGTTATTGAAATATTATCAAGAAGAACAAAAAATAATCCATGTCTTATAGGTGAACCTGGAGTTGGTAAAACAGCTATTGCTGAAGGGCTTGCTCAAAGGATAGTTGAAGGAAACGTTCCAGAAATACTAAAGAATAAAAGAGTAGTTACTTTAGATTTATCTGGAATGGTTGCAGGATCTAAGTATAGAGGAGAATTTGAAGAAAGAATAAAAAGGGTTATGGATGAAATAAGAAGAGCAGGTAATGTGATACTTTTCATAGATGAAATTCATACGATTGTAGGAGCAGGTGCTGCTGAAGGAGCTATTGATGCATCTAACATATTAAAACCTGCCCTTGCAAGAGGAGAGATACAGGTTATAGGAGCAACTACAATAGATGAATATAGAAAATATATTGAAAAGGATGCTGCCCTTGAAAGAAGATTTCAACCTGTTTTAGTTGGAGAACCTTCCGTTGAAGAATCAATAAAAATATTAAAAGGATTAAGGGATAAATATGAAGCTCATCATAAAGTAAAAATAACTGATGAGGCTTTAGAAGCAGCGGTTAATTTATCCCACAGATATATAACAGACAGGTTCTTACCAGACAAAGCCATAGATCTTATGGATGAAGCTGCAGCTAAGGTAAGACTTAAGAACTTAACTGCTCCACCAAATGTAAAAAATCTTGAAGAAGAGCTTGAAAGAATAAGAAAAGAAAAGGAAGAAGCTATAAACACTCAAGAATTTGAAAAAGCAGCTCAATTAAGGGATAGAGAAAATGAAATTAAAAATGAACTTGAAAGAATCAAAAATGAATGGCAAAATCAAAAGGATAGTGAAGTTCCAGTTGTGACGGTTGAAGATATTGCAGCTGTTGTTTCAAGATGGACTGGAATACCTGTAAATAAGCTTACAGAATCAGAATCAGAAAGACTTTTAAAGCTAGAAGAAATATTGCATCAAAGAGTTGTAGGTCAGGAGGAAGCAGTTAAAGCTGTTGCAAGGGCTGTAAGACGTGCAAGGGTTGGAATAAAGGATCCAAAGAGACCTATAGGTTCATTTATATTCCTTGGACCTACAGGGGTTGGTAAGACAGAGCTTTCAAAGGCTTTAGCTGAGGCTATGTTTGGCGATGAAAATGCAATGATAAGAATAGATATGTCTGAATATATGGAAAAACATGCAGTATCAAGGCTTATAGGATCACCTCCAGGATATGTTGGATATGAAGAAGGAGGTCAGCTAACTGAAAAGGTAAGAAGAAAGCCATATTCAGTAGTTTTATTTGATGAGATCGAAAAAGCTCATCCGGATGTATTTAACATACTACTACAAATCCTTGAAGATGGTAGGTTGACTGATGGTAAAGGTAGAATAGTTGACTTTAAAAATACTATAATAATTATGACTTCAAACGTTGGTGCTCAAACTATTAAAAAACAACAAACATTAGGCTTTACAGCAACAACTGAAAAGGAAAAGGCAGATTCTTATGAAAAGATGAAGCAAAACGTTATGGAGGATTTGAAAAAGACTTTCAGACCAGAGTTTTTAAACAGAATAGATGAAATAATAGTATTCCATCCACTTGAAGATAAGGATATAGAAAAGATAGCAGACCTTATGTTAAAGAATGTTATAAAGAGATTAAAGGAATTAGATGTTGAAATAACTTATGATGAGGATGTTGTAAAACATCTTGCAAAGCAAGGATTTGACCCAACTTATGGTGCGAGACCTTTAAGAAGAGCTATAACTAGAGCTGTTGAAGATAAACTTTCAGAGGAAATGTTAAAAGGAAACATCCAAAAAGGAGATAAAGTTAGAATGAAGGTTGTAGATAATGAAATAGTATTTGAAAAGGCATAGAGTTTTCTATGCCTTTTTTATATATATTTCTTTACATATAAATTAATATTAAATATAATGTAATTGCTAACTAATTTAGGAAGTGATAGAATGGGAAAGGTAAAAGCTGTTTTTATATGCCAAGAATGTGGGTATGAATCTCCAAAATGGATGGGAAAATGTCCTGCCTGTGAAAGTTGGAATACCTTTGTTGAGGAAATAAAGGGAGAAAAGGTATTAACGCCTATTTTAAAGGTTTCCCCTTTAAAAATAGATGAAATTGAAGTTACTAATGAAATAAGATACTCAACCTCTATGGAAGAACTTGATAGAGTCTTGGGTGGAGGAATTGTAAAAGGTTCATTAGTTTTAGTTGGAGGAGACCCTGGGATAGGAAAATCAACTCTTTTGTTGCAAATGGCTAATAATGTAGCTTCTAATGGTCATTTGGTTTTATATGTTTCAGGAGAAGAATCTGCTAAACAAATAAAGCTTAGAGCAGAAAGATTAAATGTTTTAAGCAGCAACTTGTATGTTTTAGCAGAGACTAATCTAAACAACATTGAAGATGTTATATCAAATCTAAAACCTAGTGTGGTAGTTATAGATTCTATTCAAACTATGTATAAACCTGAACTTCAATCTGCCCCAGGGAGTGTAAGTCAGGTTAGAGAAGCAACTTCTGCTTTTATGAATATAGCTAAAAATTTAAATATAGCTACCTTTATAGTAGGACATGTTACAAAGGAAGGTTCTATAGCAGGACCAAGAGTTTTAGAGCATATGGTAGATACGGTTTTATATTTTGAAGGGGAAAGACATAACACCTATAGAGTTTTAAGGGCTGTAAAAAACAGGTTTGGTTCTACAAATGAAATAGGTGTTTTTGAGATGAAGCAAAGTGGTTTAGAAGAAGTTAAAAACCCTTCAGAAATACTTTTGTCAGGAAGGCCTAAGGATGTTCCAGGGTCTTGTGTTGTATGTTCCATGGAAGGAACAAGACCTATCCTTATTGAAGTTCAGGCATTGACTTCTCAAACTAATTTTGGAATGCCAAGAAGAATGACAACCGGTCTTGATTATAATAGAGTAATTCTTTTAATAGCAGTTTTAGAAAAAAGAGTTGGAATGTATATTCAAACTTATGATGTATATGTTAATCTAGCTGGAGGAATAAAAATAGAAGAGCCGGCTATAGATCTTGGAGTTCTTTGTTGTATTGCATCAAGCTTCAAAAATATTCCAATAGATAACCAGACAGTAATAATTGGAGAGGTTGGACTTACAGGGGAAATAAGAGGAGTTAGCATGATTGAAAAAAGAATATTAGAGGCAAAAAAGCTTGGATTTAAAAGATGCATAATTCCAAAGGAAAATATAAAAGGATTAGACAGTATAGAAGGAATTAAAATCGTTCCTGTTGAAAATGTTTATGAAGCATTAGAAGAAGTTCTAGGGGGATAGTTATGAAAGATGCTAAGGAAGTTGAATTACTAAGTGTTTTAAAACTTTTAGCTCCAGGAACGCCTTTAAGGGAAGGGCTTGAGAATATTTTAAAAGCTAAAACAGGTGGACTTATTGTTATTGGAGATGAGCAGGAGATAAGTAAGCTTTTAGATGGCGGGTTTTATATAAATAGTGAATATTCTCCAGCTTATCTTTATGAGCTTGCTAAAATGGATGGAGCTATAGTTTTAAGCGCAGATTTAAAAAGAATACTTTATGCCAATACACAGATTCTTCCAGATTCTAGTATACCGACTTCAGAAACTGGAACTAGGCATAGAACTGCAGACAGATTTGCAAAACAGACAGGGAATATAGCAATAGCAATTTCTCAAAGAAGAAATGTTATTACTGTGTTTAAAGGAAATATAAAATATGTTTTAAAGGATACAAACATAATTTTAACAAAAGCAAACCAAGCTATACAAACTCTTGAAAGATATAAATCTGTATTTGATGAAGCAGTAACTAATTTATCGGCATTAGAATTTGAAGATTTAGTTACAATATATGATGTAGTGTTGGCAATTCAAAGAAGCGAAATGGTTATGCGTATAGTTAATGAGATAGAAAGATATGTTATAGAACTTGGAAATGAAGGCAGATTAATTTCTTTGCAGCTTGATGACCTTATAGATGAAGTCGAAGAAGATGAGATAAGAATAATTAGGGATTATGTTGTTGACACTAAAGACTATAATGAAGTATACAAGGCTATTAAAAATTTATCATCAGAAGAAATAGTGGAATTATCTGTCATTTGTAAACTGCTAGGATATAACCCTGATAATATGCTTGATACAATGTTATCATCGAGGGGATATAGGATTTTAAATAAAATACCTAAGTTACCTCAAATAGTTGTTGAAAATATGATTAAAACCTTTGGGTATTTTAAAAGAATATTAAATGCAAGTATAGAGGAATTGGATGCTGTTGAAGGAATAGGAGAAGCAAGAGCAAGAACTATAAAAGAATGGCTTAGAAAACTTCAGGAACAGGTTCTGTTAAATAGAAAAATATAAGGACCCGGTTATTCCGGGTCTTTATAACATGCTGAATTTTCCAAGAGTCTCGAGTTTTGCGTTTTGCTTTAGTATAATATCAAATAAATTTAGATCTAATGCGTTGCAAAGGGCAGCTAAGTAAAAAAGGTTATTTCCAATTTCCTCTTCAAGTACTTCTCTGCAATTATCACAAAGTTTCCCTTCGATTTGATAGCTTAAAAATTCTGTTATGTTATCAAGGGATGCATCTTCGGGTATATGTTGTTTTTGAGCATTTATCTTTATACAACCGTGGTATGTTACTGCCTTTGCAAGGGCTCTATTTATTCTAGCATTTGATTCAGCAAGTTTTGTCATTATATCTAAAATGCTTCTGTGTCTTATTAGAGAATCTTGGACTGAGGTTTGGAATTCATCTACTATTATATCCTTCATTTGATTCCACTCCTTGTTGTGTAGTGTTTAATAATATTATAAATATTCAGACAATGCTATGTCAAACATATTATACTAAATTTAAACCTTTATGAGGCAATTTTGTTAAAGTAAAATACAATAATATTAGGCACTTTAATAATTTACAAAAAATCTAGTTATATTTTTATTTTTTTAATTCCTATAAGTTTAACAAAAATGTAAAATAAAGGGTGATATTATGTTTGAAATTAATGAAAAGGTTTTTGTAAAAAGATTTGGAGCAGGCGTTATAAAAAATATACAGGAAAAAGAATTTAACGGAATTATTAAGAAATATTATGAAATTAATTTAATAATTTCAGGTATATGTATTTGTGTGCCTTTTGATGAAGAAAATAAAATTAGAAGGATTATAGATAAAAAAGAAGTCCAAAAGGTCTTTGATGTTTTATCTAAAACTTATGAAAAAATGCCTTATAAATGTATTGAAAGATATAAGCTTTATAAATATGTTTTAGAGAAGGGAGATATACTTGAAATTGCAAAACTAATTAAAAGGTTTTATTTAACCTATAAGCATAAAAAAATCTCAAAGCTTGATAAAAATAGTTTTGATGAATTATTAAACCTTTTATGTAGTGAAATAAGCCTTGCCCTTTGTGAAGATTATTCTGATGTTAAGAAAAAAATTTATGAAATTTTAAACATCTAGTTTTTTAAAATATAGAATTTTGTCAATATTTTTGTTGTTGAAAAACTTCATTTGGTGATGTATATTAATGTATAATATACTTGAAATATACTAATGGAGGTGAATTGATGGTAGAAAAGGTATTTAGATGGATTTTAACACTAGTTGGGTTGGTTTTAGGTTATGCTGTTGCTGAGATATTAATTAAGCTTGATGCTGTAAATAGATTTATAGTATCAGGTGTGTATCATTTAGGATTTATAGCTTTGTTAATGATTTTTTTAGGAATAATATTTTATGTTATATCTCCTTATATAATTAGGCTAATATTTAAAGTTATAGAGATGCTTGAGGTTCCTATTCAAAAAATACCTACGAATGATGTAATCCTTGCAGTTTTAGGGCTTATTATAGGGCTTATCATAGCAAATCTTCTTGTTTCGCCTTTTTCTAAGTTTTTAACAGGAAGCACTATTTTATCAGTAATAGCAAGTGCTGTAACTTTAATATTAAATATAGTTTTTGCTATTTTAGGTATAGACATTACTTTAAAAAAGAAAGAGGAACTTTACAATGTATTTACATTTTTAAAAAGGTTTAGCAAGGATAAAAAGGGAAAGTCAGAAAGCAAGATAGGAATTTCCCAACCCAAAATATTGGATACAAGCGTTATTATAGATGGAAGAATTCTTGATATTTTAAAAACGGGATTTTTAGAAGGGCCAATATTGATACCTTCCTTTGTATTGGAAGAATTAAGGCATATAGCTGATTCCTCTGATAATTTAAAAAGGGCAAGAGGAAGAAGGGGGCTTGATATTTTAAATTCAATTCAAAAAGAAGTTTCTTTAAAGGTGGAGATAATAGAAAAAGATTTTGATAACATTCAGGAAGTTGATAGTAAGCTTTTAAAGCTTTGTCAACTTTATAATGGTAAAATAATTACTAATGATTTTAATCTTAATAAAGTTGCTGAAGTTCAGGGGGTTCCTGTTCTTAATATAAATGAGCTTGCAAATGCAGTAAAGCCTATAGTAATTCCTGGAGAAGAGATGCACATACACATTATAAAAGATGGAAAGGAAGCAGGCCAAGGTGTTGCATATCTTGATGATGGAACTATGATAGTAGTTGAAGGTGGTAAAAAGCATGTAGGAGAAGCTGTAAATGTTGTTGTAACATCTGTCCTACAAACAGCTGCTGGAAGAATGATTTTTGCAAAGTTGAAAAATGTGTCATAAGAGGTGATACTTTGGTTTCGGCTGTTATAGTTGCTGCAGGAAAAGGGAAAAGGATGGGGCTTGGATTTAATAAAGTTTTTGCTAAAGTAAAGGGTAAGGAAATAATTGCTTTGACCATTGAAAAGTTTTATGCTTCTTCATATGTTAATGAGATAGTCGTGGTAGTTTCAGAGGATGAAGTAGAATTTTTTAAGGAAAATATACTAAAAAGATATAATTTTAATAATGTAAAAATAGCAAAAGGAGGAGAAGAAAGGCAATTTTCTGTATACAATGGACTTTTAGCGTGTTCTTCTTCTGATATAGTTTTAATTCATGATGGTGCAAGGCCTAATATAAAGGATGATATGATAAAAAGGTCAATTGATGGAGCGTTAAAATATGGTGCTACGACTTTAGCTGTTCCTGTTATTGATACTATAAAAATTGTTGAAGATGGTTTTTCGGTTGAAACCTTAAATAGAAATAAACTATATGCCATTCAAACTCCACAGACTTTTAGATATGATCTTATACTAAAGGCCCATGAAAATGCAATAAAAAACGGTATAAAAGCAACAGACGATGCTACACTTGTTGAAATGTTAGGACATAAAGTAAAAATCATAGAAGGTAGTTATGACAATATAAAGGTAACAACTCCAAAGGATATTCTAATCCTTGAGCTTTTGGCCACTATATAGTGGCTTTATTTTTTTGTCATAAAACTTTAGATGTAAAAATATATAAGTTATAGATACATAAAAAGGGGGATGGGGAAATGAAAAAATTTTTAACTTTTTTGCTTTGTTTTACTTTTTTAGTTTCACTTTTTACAGGTTGTAGCTCCACTTCTCAAAAGTCTACTCAACAGCAGGTTACAATCAATATTTGGGAGCAGATGGAGGAGAATGTAGATAAGACTTTTGACGAACTTGTTAAAAAATTTGAGGAGCAAAATCCAAATATAAAGATAAAGAGAGTTCACTATAAAACAGAAGATTTAAGAAATCAATTTCAAACAGCAGTTTTATCTGGACAGGGACCGGAATTAATTTTTGGACCAAATGATAATATAGGGCCTATGTCTCTTGGTAACTTAATTTTCCCCCTTGATGATTTACTTGGATCAGAGTATTTTCAAAAGTATGATTCTCAAGTTCTTGATACTGTAAAACTTGATGGGAAAATATGGGCTGTTCCTTTAGTAAATGGGAATAATATAAGCATGCTTTATAATAAAAAATTGGTTTCAAGAGCCCCAGAAAAGTTTTCAGAAATAATAGAGCTTGCTAAAAAATATAACGATGGTAAAACGTTTGCTCTTGTATATTTCTTAAATGAACCCTATTGGTTTGTTCCTTTTCTTGGAGGATTTGGGGGAAAGGTATTTGATGATAAAGGAAATATAACTTTAAACACTCCAGAAATGATTAAAGCTTTAAAGTTTGTTCAAGATTTAAAATTTAAATATAAAGCCGTTCCAAAGGATGCAGATTATAATGTTGCTGATACTCTATTTAAGGAAGGAAAAGCTGCAGTTCTTTTAAATGGTGCATGGTCCTTTACGTCATATACTCAAGTTAATGGTCTTGATTTTGATGTAGCGCTTTTCCCAAAGATAGATGAAACAGGCAACTACTGTTTACCATACTATGGTTCAAAGGGATTTTCAGTTTCGGCAAATGTTAAAGACGAAGTAGTAAAGGATGCTATTAAAAGGTTCTTTGATTATATAGCTCAAAAAGATGTTCAGGTTAAGCTTTCAAAGGCATTTGCACAAATGCCAGCAACAAAAGAAGCGTTAGAAGATCCTGAAATTAAAGCCGATAAATTTATAAAAATGTCTATGGAACAGATGAGACATGGAGTTGCAATGCCTATAAGAGCTGAAATGAGGGCAGTTTGGGATGCTATAAGGCCAGAGCTTGAAAATGTTATGGCGGGCAAAAAAACTCCAGAAGTTGCTGCAAAGGATATGCAAACAAAGGCAGAAGAACTTGCAAAGAGTTTAACAAAGCAATAATTGTTAAGGTCTGGATTTTATCCAGACCTTAATTTTAAGGAGGGGGATGTATGAAATTTAAACAAACGAATAGAGGGATATATCAAAAATGGTGGACGCCTTATGCTTTTATATTTCCGGCATTTTTGGTTGTGCTGTTTATAATATTTATTCCTTTGATTTTTGAGTTTATGATAGCTTTGTTTGATATAAGGCTTCAAAACATTAGACTTTTAAGGGATGTGGGAATTAACATATTTAGTTTTCCTAAGATAATGAAAAATCAATTTCTTGGTTTTGGGAATTATGCTGAAATACTAAAGGACAAGTTATTTTACAGGACTTTTTTAAGAACTGTTATATGGACATTTACAAATGTGTTTTTTCATGTGGTAATAGGCGTATGGCTTGCTATTCTTTTAAATAGAAAACTTCCTGGAAAATCCGTTTTTAGAGTATTGCTTATTCTTCCGTGGGCGATGCCTCAATATATTGCAGCAATTACTTGGAAAGGAATGTTTAACTATGAGTTTGGAGCAGTTAATCTAATTTTAAATAAACTTGGTATTGAAAAAATAAACTGGCTTGGAGATCCTACATATACTTTAATGGCAGCTATAATTACAAATATATGGCTTGGAGTTCCGTTTATGATGATGGTGGCTTTGGGAGGACTTCAAAGCATACCTAGTGATCTTTATGAATCTGCTGATATTGATGGGGCTTCTTCATGGCAAAAATTTAAAAATATTACTATACCCATGTTAAAACCTGTAATGGTTCCAGCTATAATATTAGGAACTGTTTGGACTTTTAATATGTTAAATATAATATACATAATGAAGGATGGGCTTCCTGGAGATGATGTTAACATACTTATAACTAAAATGTATAGGGATGGGTTTGATTTATATAGGTATGGATATGCTGCAGCTTTGTCTGTTATAATATTTATCATTTTAACTTTGTTTAGTATAGCATATCTAAAGGCAAATCAAAATGAGGAGTGATATTATGAGAAAAAGCGATTATTTTGAAAGAACGGATTCTAAAATAAAGATTTTATTTATTTACATTACTCTTATAATTATGTCTTTATTAGCCATATATCCAGTTTTAAATATATTGTCTTCATCTTTAAGACCTTCAAACCAGCTTTTTTCAACGTCTTTAAAGATTATACCTGAAAATGCAAGTTTAATGAATTTTAAAACTGCTATATTTAAAAAGCCTTTAGTAAGGTGGATTTTAAATAGTATGATTGTTTCTTTTATATCTATGTTTATAAGTATAGTTTTTTCTGCAACTTCTGCTTATGCTTTTTCAAGATACAAATTTTTAGGGAAAAAAAGTGGAATGATAATTCTTTTAGTAACCCAAATGTTTCCTGCAGCAATGCTTTTACTGCCTTTAAATATCCTTCTTACAAATATGGGACTTTCAGAAAAGTTATGGGCCTTGACTATTCCTTATATTTCAAGTTCTGTTCCTTTTAGCATATGGCTTTTAAAGGGATATTTTGATACTATTCCAACTTCAATAGAAGAAAGTGCTTATGTTGATGGGGCATCTGTTCTAACTACATTTTATAAAATAGTTCTTCCTCTTTCAAAACCTGCCCTTGCGGTAGCTTCTATATTTTGTTTTATGAATTCATGGTCAGAGTACATAGTTGCAAGGGTTTTGATTCACGATGAAAGATTATATACTCTTCCTTTAGGGCTTGTAACTTTACAAGGTCAGTATAATACGGAGTGGGGAGTATATTCAGCCTGTGCAATATTAACTTCTATTCCTGTTATGATAATATTTTCATATCTTTCTAAATATTTGATTGGAGGTTTAACTATAGGAAGTATAAAAGAATAAAATAGAATTTATAGATTGAGCAATATATTGTAATAGATTTTATCTATTTTATTTTGATGCCTCCTCCATGTTAAAATAACCTTGAATTTTCAAACTTAGGAGGGGGTTATCTTGAAGAAACTATTTTCAATGATAATAGCTTTATTTTTTAGTATTTCTTTGTTTTCATCTTGTTCACAACAAGTTGAAAACCAAAGCATTTCAAATTTTAAAACTATTACAACTCAGGAGCTTAAGGATAATTTAAACAATAGTAATTACATAATTGTGGATACAAGAATTAACGATGCATTTAATGGCTGGAAATTAGATGGTATAGAAAGAGGAGGCCACATAAAAGGAGCAACAGATTTTTCATCTTATTGGCTTGATGTAGACATAAAGGATAAAGAAGCAAAACTTTTAGAAATTGCAAAGAATAAAGGAATAACTCCTGATAAAAATGTTGTTTTATATGATGCTAATGGCAAAGATGCGTTAAAAGTAGCAGAATTTTTAAGCAAAAATGGTTTTAAAAATATTTATATATATGACGTAAAACAGTGGGCAAAGGATAAAAATCTTCCAATGGAAAGCTATAAAAATTATTATATGTTAGTTCCTGCAAAGTGGGTAAAGGATTTAATAGATGGTAAAAAGCCAGAAACTTATAAAGGAGGGCCTTTTAAAATATTTGAAGTAAGTTGGGGAGAAGAATCAAAGGATCATAATGAAGGGCACATTCCAGGGGCTGTCCACATAAATACAGATGAAGTAGAAGAAGGGCCTATGTGGAATAGGCTATCTGATGATAGGCTTGAAAAGTTTGCATTAAGAAATGGTATTACTACGGATACAACGGTTGTGCTTTATGGAACTGATTCAATGGCTGCCTTTAGAGTTGCTGTTATACTAAAGTATATGGGGGTTAAGGATGTTAGAGTTTTAAACGGAGGACTTCAAGCATGGAAAAGAGAAGGATATGAACTTGAGACTAAAAAAAATCAGAAAACTCCTGTTAAATCCTTTGGAGCCAAGATCCCAGTTAATAAAGATTATATTATAGATCTTCCTGAGGCTAAAGAGATATTAAAGGATAAAGAAGGAAGTTGCCTTGTTGATATTAGAAGCTGGGATGAATATATTGGAAAAACATCTGGCTATGATTATATAAAAGGTAAAGGACGTCCTCAAGGAGCGGTATGGGGACATGCAGGAACAGATCCAAATAATTTGCAAGATTTTAGAAATATAGATAATACAATGAGAAATGCAAAGGAAATTTTAGAATTTTGGAAAGAGTGGGGTATAACTCCAGATAAAAGGCTTGCTTTTTACTGTGGAACCGGATGGAGAGCTGCTGAGGTTTTATGGTATGCTGATGTTATGGGACTTGAAAGGATTTGTCTTTATGATGGTGGATGGAATGAATGGTGTAATACAAAAGGTCTTCCTATTGAAGTTGGGGAGCCAAAAAGGTAAAATGAGGATGCAAAGGCATCCTTATTTTTTTAGAAGGTGATAGAATGAAAGTTTTAAGAAATATTTTATTTTTAATTCAAATGTTTTTAATAGCTTTAGTTGGTGTTTTACAATTTTTTTCTAAAAAAAGAATGGGGGTTGCAAGATATTTAATATTTAAAAATAGCCTATTTGAAAATACCGTATTTAAAGCAGAATTTATTAAGTTTTATCTTATTTTATCAATGTTTTTTTTATTGCTTTCATTAATTGTTTTTTATAAGTTAAAGAAAAAAGCTATATTTCTTATAATTTTAAATCTTGCCTTGATTTTACTTTTGCTTTGTAAGACTTTTAATACCAGATATTTTTTTATTATCATATTGCTTTTAGATATCTTCATTGAAGTTATAAAGTTAATAATAAAATGATTTGCCCCTTTTGGGGCATTTTATTTTTAGTTGCCATAATTTTGAAAAATGATTAAAATAAAAATAAATTTAATAAAAGGGGTGATATTATGAAAAAATCAAAAGTTTTTTTGACTATAACAATTATATTAGCGTTATTTTCTTTGGCTATAGTAACTTTAAATAAAAAAATAAAAAAGGGAATAGAAGTTTCAACGGATGTTGTAAAAAAGGGAGAAATTGTTTCTGTATATTCTACTAATGGTGTTGTTGAATCAAAAAATAAAAAAGAGTATTTTGGTTTTGGGAGTAAAATAGTTAAAGTGTATGTTAAAGAGGGGGATAAAGTAAAAAAGGGGCAAAAACTTATAGAATTTGAGGTTCAGGATCTTTCAAATCAGCTTAAGATTGCCCAAAATCAATATGAGATTGCCAAACTTCAGCTTCAAGCTTTAAAGGAGCAAAAGGAAAGGTTGAGTTTAGATGCTAGGTTGCAGCAGGGACAAAATTTAGACAATCAAATAAAAATTCAAGAAAAACAAGTTGAAATTGCAAGGCTTAATGTTTTAAGCATAAAAGATAATATCAGTAAGCAACAAAGGTATATTACAAGCGATATAGATGGAGTTGTTACATTTTTAAATGCAAAGGAAGGAGCAGTAGCTCAAGGAATTTTAATTACCGTTGAAGATGTAAACAATTTAAATGTGGCTTTAAATATAAATCAGTATGATGTTATAAATCTTAAAAAAGGCCAGGATGTTATAATAAAGTTTTATGATAAAGAGTATAAAGGAGTTTTAGATTACATAAGTCCTGTTGCAACTAAAAGCCAATCTATTCAAGGAACAGATACGGTTATTAAAGCTTATGTAAAGATTCTAGATTTTGGCGATTTAAAACCTGGATTTGATGTTGATGTTGATATAGTAAAGGGTAAAAAGCAAAATGTTTTAAAGATACCTGTTGAAGCTATTATAACAGACAAACATGGCAATGAGTATGTATATATTGTTGAAAATAATATAGCTAAGAAAGTAAAGATAAAAACAGGATTTTCATCAGACGTAGAATCTGAGGTTCAGGGGCTTCATGAAGGGCAAAAAGTAGTATTAAATCCTCCATCAACCCTTTATGACGGAGCAAGGGTTTTTGAAAAGGAAGTGAGAGAATGATAAAGCTTGAAAATATAATAAAGGTTTATTCTACAGGCAAAGTAGAATATACTGCTTTAAAAGGAATAAATCTTGAAGTTAAAAAGGGTGAATACATTTCTATAGTAGGACCTTCAGGCTCAGGGAAATCAACTCTTATGAATATATTAGGATGTCTTGATAGACCAACTGAAGGAAAGTATTATTTAAAGGATGTAGATATATCTTCTCTTTCAGACGATGAACTTGCAAGAATAAGAAATAGAGAAATTGGTTTTGTATTTCAAGCTTTTAACCTTCTGCCAAGGCTTACAGCTTTAGAGAATGTAGAGCTGCCTTTGATTTATGCTGGAGTGCCTTATTCAAAGAGATTAAAGCTTGCAAAGGAGTCTTTAGAAAAGGTTGGTCTTTCAGATAGATTTTACCATAAACCTAATGAGTTATCCGGAGGACAAAAACAAAGGGTTGCTATAGCAAGGGCCATTGTTATGAATCCTTCTATTATTATGGCAGATGAACCAACTGGCAATTTAGATACCCAATCTAGCATAGAAGTTATGAAGATATTTCAAGCTTTAAATGAAGAGGGGGCTACCATTATAATGGTGACCCATGAGATGGATATTGCAAAACATACTAAAAGGGAAATTAGAATAAAGGATGGATGCATTATATATGATAAAAGCGTTGAAAATAGGATAGTTTATTAGGTGGTGGTTTGAATGAATTTATATGAAAGTTTTAAAATAGCTATATCTTCAATATTTGCCAACAAGTTAAGGTCGTTTTTGACTATGCTTGGAATAATAATTGGTATATCCAGCGTTATAACTATTGTTTCTATAGGCCAAGGAGGGCAAAAAGCTATAACCGGAGAATTTGAAAAGATAGGTGTAAACATTATAGAGATTAAAGTTGATAACAATGCAAGTTTAAGCAAGAAAGATTATTTTACTTTAAAAGATGTAAATGTTATTAAATCAAGAATAAAGGAAGTTCAAAATGCTGCCCCTTTTTTTCAACAGATAGGGATTTTAAAAACTGAAAAGGCTCAAAAAAGAGCTTTGTTTATGGCAACTAATAGTGATTTTAATAAAATATATAAGCTTGATATATTATATGGAAGATTTCTTTCGGAAAAGGATGTTTTAACTAAAAGGCCGGTTTTATTAATAGATAATATAAGTGCTAAAAAATTGTTTGGATATGAGGATTGTGTTGGTAAAACTGTAAAGATAGGCAATAATGAAAAAATGATAAGGGCTTTAATTATTGGAGTTTATAAAAATGAAAATGGAGCTCTTGCAGCAAGTTTTGCAGATAACATGCCTATATTTGCATATATTCCTATATCAGTTTCAGAATTTATTTTTGATAAAACTTTTAATATAAATCAAATAGAAGTACTTTTGGAAAATACAAAAGATAGTGAAGCGATTGCAAACAGCATAATAAGGCTTTTAGAATCTATTCACCATAATAAAAATAAATATAAGGCTGAAAATTTAGTAAAACAGCTTGATCAGGTAAATAGAATTCTTTCAATTTTTACAGCTGTAATAGGAGCTATAGCAGGTATATCTCTTATAGTTGGTGGTATAGGGGTTATGAATATAATGCTTGTTTCAGTAACAGAAAGGACAAAAGAAATAGGAATAAGAAAAGCAATAGGTGCAAGAAGACGAGATATTTTAATTCAATTTTTAATAGAATCCCTTATAATATCTTTAATAGGTGGAATAATTGGAATGATGCTTGGAATACTTGCAGCTTATTTAATAGGAAGCATTTTAAATTTTGCGCCAAAGATTAGTATTTCAACTATTTTAATTGCATTTTTATTCTCAAGTGCAGTTGGAATATTCTTTGGAATTTATCCTGCTAATAAGGCTTCAAAACTTGATCCTATAGAAGCATTAAGATATGAGTAGGTATAACCATTTATGGTTATACCTATTTTATTTTAAAACAGTATTCAAAATTGAATATAACAGTTTCAAAAGTTAAGAAAATAACTGAAAAAATCCATTGATACAGAACTTAAAATATTATATAATAATATTAGAGATTATTCCGGGAGGTTATAATATGAGGTTTTTAGAATGGGAAGGATTTAAAGAAGGACGTTGGATGGAAGATATTGATGTTAGAGATTTTATTCAAAAAAATTATACCCCCTATTATGGAGATTCTTCCTTTTTAGCTGGGCCTTCAGAGAGAACAAAAAAGGTTTGGGAAAAGGCAAAAGGTTTGCTTTTAGAAGAAATAAAAAAAGGAGTTTTAGATGTAGATACAGATACTATATCAGGAATAAATGCTTATAAGCCAGGATATTTAGATAGAGAAAACGAGGTAATAGTAGGATTTCAAACAGATGCTCCTTTAAAAAGAATTGTAAATCCTTGGGGCGGCATTAGGATGGCAGTTAATGCTGCAAAAGCTTATGGATATGAAGTAAATCCTAAGATAGTAGAGATATTTACAAAATATAGAAAAACCCACAATCAAGGGGTATTTGATGCATATACAGATGAGATGAGGCTTGCAAGAAAGTCAGGAGTTATTACAGGTCTTCCAGATGCTTATGGAAGAGGAAGGATAATTGGAGATTATAGAAGGCTTCCTTTATATGGCGCTGACTTTTTAATAGAAAAGAAAAAAGAAGATAGACAAAAACTTAATAAAACTATGACAGATGAAGTAATAAGGCTTAGAGAAGAGCTTACAGAACAGATAAAGGCTTTAGAGGAATTAAAGGAAATGGCAGCGTCTTATGGTTATGATGTATCAAGACCTGCAAAAGATGCAAAAGAGGCTGTTCAATGGTTATATTTTGCATACCTTGCAGCAATAAAACAGCAAAACGGAGCAGCAATGTCTTTAGGAAGGGTTAGCACTTTCCTTGATATTTATATTGAAAGGGATTTACAAAGGGGAATTATAACAGAAGAGGAAGCACAAGAGCTTATAGACCAATTTGTTATAAAACTTAGACTCGCAAGACATCTTAGAACTCCAGAGTATAATGAATTGTTTGCAGGAGACCCTACTTGGGTTACAGAAGCTATAGGTGGAATGGGGGAAGATGGAAGAACATTAGTTACAAAAACAAGTTATAGATTTTTACACACTTTAATTAATTTAGGACCAGCACCAGAGCCTAATATGACAGTTTTATGGTCAGTTAATCTTCCAGAAAACTTTAAAAAATTCTGTGCCGAAATTTCTATAAAAACTGATTCAGTTCAATATGAAAATGATGATGTTATGAGACCAATATTTGGAGATGACTATGCTATAGCTTGTTGTGTATCTGCTATGAAGGTTGGAAAGCAGATGCAGTTCTTTGGTGCAAGAGCAAACCTTGCAAAGGCCCTTTTATATGCTATAAATGGTGGAGTTGACGAGGTTTTAAAAGTTCAAGTAGGACCTAAGATGGATTTACCTCAAGGAGAGTATTTAGATTATGATGACGTTATGAAAAGATTTGAAAAAACTATGGCATGGCTTGCCGAACTTTATGTTAATACAATGAATGTAATTCATTATATGCATGATAAATATGCTTATGAATCATTACAACTTGCTTTACATGATACAGATGTTGAAAGACTAATGGCCTTTGGAATTGCAGGACTTTCTGTTACTGTTGATTCTTTAAGTGCTATAAAGTATGCAAAAGTAAAACCAATAAGGGAAGATGGTATAGCTGTTGATTTTGAAATAGAGGGGGATTATCCAAAGTTTGGAAACGACGATGATAGGGTAGATAAGATAGCTGTTGAAATAGTTGAGAAATTTATAAATGAGCTTAAGAAGCATAAGACATATAGAAATGCTATCCATACATTATCTGTTTTAACTATTACTTCCAATGTAGTATATGGAAAGAAAACAGGATCAACTCCAGATGGAAGAAAAAAAGGAGAACCTTTTGCTCCAGGAGCAAATCCAATGCATGGAAGAGATATAAATGGTGCATTAGCTTCCTTAAATTCTGTTGCTAAGATACCATATTCCTGCTGTATGGATGGTATTTCAAATACTTTTTCAATTATTCCTGAGGCTTTAGGAAAGAATTTAGATGATAGGATAAGCAATCTTGTTGCAATACTCGATGGATATTTTAGCCAAGGAGCTCATCATTTAAATGTAAATGTTTTAAATAGAGAAATGCTTGAAGATGCTATGGAGCATCCTGAAAAGTATCCATCCCTTACAATAAGAGTTTCAGGGTATGCTGTAAATTTTGCAAGGCTTACAAGAGAGCAACAACTTGAGGTAATAAAAAGAACCTTCCATGAAAGAATATAAGAAAGGATGTTTGAAATGATAACGGCAAAAGTTCACTCTATAGAAACTATGGGACTTGTAGATGGACCGGGAATAAGAGTTGTTGTATTTATGCAAGGATGTAGACTAAGGTGTTTATATTGTCATAATCCCGATACTTGGGATTTAAAAGGAGGATTTGAAGTTACAGTTGAAGAGCTTTTAAATAAAGTTAAAAGGTATAAAGTTTATTTTCAACGTTCAAATGGAGGGGTTACTTTATCTGGAGGAGAGCCTCTTTTACAGCCAGATTTTGTTATAGAATTTTTTAAAAGATGTAAACAAGAAGGTATTCATACAGCATTAGATACATCAGGCTATGGAATAGGAAAATATGACGAAATCTTAAAATGGACAGACTTAGTTTTACTTGATATTAAGCATATAAATGATATAGAACATAAAAAACTTACAGGATTTAACAGACACGGCTTTTTTGAGTTTTTAAATTCTGTAAAAAGAAATCAAAATAAGCTTTGGATAAGACATGTTGTGGTTCCTAAAATAACCGATGGAGAAGATCATATAAGAAAACTTGCAAGGTTTATAAACTCAATACCTAATGTTGAAAGAGTTGAGCTTTTGCCTTATCATGTTCATGGAGTTAATAAATATGAAAGTATGAACATTGAATATAGGTTAAAGGAAGTTCCTCCTCTTGATAAGGAAAGGTTAGAAAAATTATATTCTATATTAAATGAAGAGTTGTATGATAAAAAAATACAAAAAATTGCAATGTAAAAGTAGGTGCTTTGCGCCTACTTTTTTTTGATATAAAAAATAAATAACATTCAAAATATTTATAAAAATTAACTATTTTTAATATTTATGATTTTGTTATACAATTTAACTTGAAAACAAAAGATGAGGGGGATGGATATGCAGGATAAAAAACATATAATAATTAATGGACTTATAGTGGGAATTTTATCAGTCTTACTTGTGAAATTTGGAAATCCAGTTAATATGGGGATTTGTATTGCTTGCTTTATAAGGGATATAGCAGGAGGACTTGGATTACATAGGGCAGAAGTTGTTCAATATATAAGACCAGAGATAATAGGCATTGTTATAGGTGCGTTTTTAATGTCTTATGGCAAGAAGGAATTTTATTCAAGGGGAGGCTCTTCGCCCTTTGTAAGATTTGTTCTTGGTTTTATAGTAATGATAGGCGCATTAATGTTCCTTGGTTGTCCTTTAAGAATGGTATTAAGAATAGCTGGAGGAGATTTAAATGCTGTTGTTGGACTTATAGGATTTGTTGTAGGGATATACATAGGTATAATTTTCTTAAATAAGGGATTTACATTAAAAAGAACATATAATTTAAATAAAGCTGAGGGATTTTTATTTCCTTTGATTAATTTAGTTCTTTTTATAATTTTGATTTTATCTCCAACGTTTATATTTTTTAGCCAAAAGGGTCCAGGTTCTATGCATGCACCTATTTTATTATCCTTAATTGTAGGGCTTATAGTAGGAGCTTTTGCACAAAGAACTAGGTTATGTATGGTAGGTGGTATAAGAGATCTTATCTTATTTAAAGATTGGTACTTAATATCGGGATTTATATCAATTTTTGTTGCAGCCTTAGTTGGTAATATGTTAATAGGAAAGTTTAACTTAGGTTTTGTAAAACAGCCTGTAGCCCATAATGATGCTTTGTGGAATTTTCTAGGAATGACACTTGCAGGTTTTGGCTCAGTTTTACTTGGAGGCTGTCCATTAAGACAACTTATTTTAGCGGCAGAAGGAAACATAGATTCAGTTATAACTGTAATTGGAATGCTTCTTGGAGCAGCATTTGCTCATAATTTTAAGCTTGCTTCTTCCCCAGATGGTCCTACATTAAATGGAAAGATAGCTGTTGTTATAGGATTTATTGTAGTAACTTTAATAGGATATTTTAACATTGAAAAGGATTTAAATGTTAAAATAAAAGGGGGAATTAAAATTGAAGGATAATATAATAGATGCAAGAGGAAGGGCATGTCCTGAACCAGTTCTTATGACTAAAAAAGCCATGGAATCTTATTCTTGTGTTAAGGTTTTGGTTGATAATGTTACTGCAAGGGAAAATATAAAAAGATTTGCAAAGAATAATGGATATAAAATTGATATTTTAGAAAACGATGAAGGAATACTTTTGACTTTAAGTAGGTGAGTAAATGGAATACGTAGTAACTTTTTATACTCAAAATGGTGCTTTTAAGTTTCAAAGATTTTTAAAGGAAAAAGGTATAGAAGTTATGCTTATGCCAACTCCTAGAGTTTTAAGTTCAAGCTGTGGTATAGCAGCAACTTTTAAGTATGAAGGTAATATACAAGGATTTATAATAGAAGAAGTTGAGGGAATTTTCATAAAAGATGATTTTGAATATAAAGTAGTATATAAAGAATAGGAGCAATAAGCTCCTATTCTTTAATTTGGCTATTATTTTCTTCATTTACATGATTTTCTACTTTAAGTGTGCTGCTATCTTTCAAAGTATCCCTTGCTGTTGATTGTCCGAAGTAAAAAGATACTATCATTGTGAATACAGTTAGAAATTCCGTTGAACTTACTACTCCTTTTATGCTAAGGTAGCAAAAAACCGTTGTAAGCATTATGGCTATAATTTTTTTTGTGCTAAACCAAGTCATAATATCACCTTCAATAATTTTTTATAATTATTTTAATGGCTTTTATTAATGTATCTATTTCATCAAAGGTATTATAAAGTCCAAAGCTTAATCTTACCATTCCTGGTCTTTCAAGGTTGGGATTTTTTGCAAATTCTAAAATTTTTTCTTTGTTTATTTTTAAAAGTCTTTGTATATAAGGTTGTGCACAAAAACAACCACTTCTTACTGCTATACCAAAATATTCTGATAAGATTTGGGCTACCTTTGAATGATGAAGGTTTTTAATGTTAAATGGAATAATTGATACTCTATCATAAGTTTTACTGCAGTAAAGTTCCACCTCAGGGATTTGAGATAATCTTTGATTAGCATATTCCAATAAAGAGTTTTCATATTCTTCTATTTTATCCATTCCTATTTTTTGTAAAGTTTCAATTGCAGAAACTAAAGCTATCACTCCCATAAGATTTGGAGTTCCTGCTTCTTCTTTGTAAGGAGGATCCTCCCATATAACAAATTCTTGGGAAACTAATTTTACAGTACCACCGCCTTTATAGTCAGGTTCTCCTTTTTCAAATACTTTTTTGTGTCCAACCAGTGCACCAATTCCAAAGGGAGCATACATTTTATGGCCTGAAAAAGCAACAAAGTCTATGTGTTCATTTGAAAAATGGGGTTTCATGTCAAATTTTTTATGGGGAATAAGTTGAGCACCATCTACTAGAATCATGGCTCCGTATTTGTGGGCAAGTTTTGCAATTTTATAATATGGATTTACATATCCAGTTACATTTGAAGCTCCTGTTACTGTAACAAGCTTAACTTTACCTTCATATTTTTTTAGTTTCATTTCTAAATCTTCGAGGGAAAGTTTCCCACAGTTATCTGTTTCTACATAGTCAACGAAAAATTTTTCTCTCCAAGGAAGGTCGTTTGAGTGGTGTTCCATAAGAGTAGAAAGTATAACGCACTTATCATCTTTACAAAGTCTGTTTGCTAGTTTATTTATAGCTTCTGTTGTGTTTTTAACATAAATTACAGTATCCATCATAGGGTCTGCTCCAACAAATTCCATGACCTTTTTTCTAGATGTTTCGTATATTTCGGTTGATAGGACTGATTTATAACCGTTGCCCCTGTGGATTGACGAGTACCATGGAGCAAATTGGTTTATGCTTTGCATAACGCTATAAAAAGGAGGAGTTGTTGCAGCATTGTCAAAATTTATATACCTAGTTAATTTCCCATTTTTTAAGGGAACTAATGTGTTAACTCCTACTACTAGGTTTCTAAAATTCATATAAACCAACCTCAAGGGCTTTTTATATTATTATATTAAGAATTGTAAAAATTGACATAAATATAAATTTTGTAACCTTTTTTTATCGGTTGAATAAAATAAATATGTCATTAAACAATTGCTAATTTATTCATACAGTGATATAATTAACCAAAAGGAGGGGTGGGTATGCCAAGATTTACAATCGAATTGGATTTTAAAGGAAAAAATAAGGAGATGAGAGGACTAAAAAAGGGATTAACAATTGGAACTTTAGCAGGAGGTTTTATAGGCATTGTTTCAGGAATTTTAACAGCTCCAAAGTCAGGTAAAGAAACAAGGAAGGAATTAAAAGAGTCAGTTAAGGATGTATCCCAAAAAGCTGCTTTAAAGGTAAAGGAAACAGCTCAAACGGTAAAACATAAGTTTAAGGATAATCCAAAGGAAATTGTAATTTATCAAGATTCATCTCAAAATTCACAACAAAATTTAGATGAATAAGAGGTGGATATATGACACTAACGATAACAGCTCAGGGTTTGTTTTTTACTTTAATTTTAGTTTTGTTTATAATAATAACAGTATATCTTGTTAAAACTTTAAAAAATTTAAGCCAACTTATTGAAAACATAAATGTTATTTTACAAGAAAATAAAAAAAGTATAGAGGATTCCCTTGAAAATATAAGTCAAATAACAAGTTCAGCAAAACAAAAAGTAGAATATATTGATAAATTTTTAAATTTTAATGAAGTAGCTACAACCAAAGATGGTGCAGATTTTATATCTATAATAGGTGCTATATTGAGTATAATAAATGAATTAAAAGAATTTTGGACTAAAAAAAGCCGCTAAAAGCGGCTTTTTTATACTAATACTTAGGGGGAGTTTGCATGAAGCACAAATATTTGAATTTTTTGCCTAAAATTCATGAAACTGTTTTTATTGCTGAAGGGGCTCATATTATTGGAGATGTTGAAATTGGAGAGGAGTCAAATGTTTGGTTTAATGCGGTAATAAGGGGAGATGTAAACAGCATAAAGATTGGAAAAGGAACAAATATTCAAGACAATACTACCATTCATGCTTCAACAGGGCAAAGTCCAACTATAATAGGGGATTACGTTACAATAGGGCATAATTGTATTATTCATGGTTGTAAAATAGGAGATTATTCGCTTATTGGAATGGGTTCTATAATTTTAGATAACGCAGAAATTGGAGAATATACGATTATTGGAGCAGGTTCTTTAGTAACTCAAAACAAAAAAATACCTCCAAGGGTTTTATGTATGGGGTCTCCAGCAAAGATTATAAGGGAGTTAACTGATGAGGAAATAGAATATCTTAAAAATTCTGCAAAGCATTATATAGAGCTTTCAAAAAACTATAGGTAGGTGATAACATGGTTTATTCAAGGTCTTGCTGAGGTCCTAAAGCAGCTTCAGTTGAAGCTAAAGTTAAATGCCCTGTTTGTAATTTTGAAGGAGATAGGGTTAGCTTAGTTACAGTTAAACATTTAGTAAAAGAAGAAGAGATACCAGAGGAAGAATATAGTATTTGCCTTAATGAAGATTGTGATGTGGTTTATTATTCTGATAAAACAATATTTACTAAGGACAGTATAAAGGTTCCCGTATGGTTTAAAAAGGATGCTAATCCTAAAATTATTTGCTATTGCAGCAATGTTACAGAAGAAGATATAAAAGCAGCAGTAGAAAATGGGGCAAGAACTTTAAAAGATGTGATAATAATGACAGGTGCTATGAAAAATTGTAATTGTGAAGTAAATAATCCAAAGGGGAAATGTTGCAGCAATGATATAAAAAGAGTTATGGAAAAGTATATTGGCATTTGACAAAAATAATATAAAGAGTTAACATATAAATGTCAAATGCTAAAAATGAGGTGATATTATGTCAAATTGCAATACATGCCCTTCAGCTGCAACCTGCAGCAGTAAAGATGCTGGAACATGTTCAATTAAATTTAACCCGAACAACAACATTAAAAAGGTTATTGCTGTAATGAGCGGTAAGGGTGGAGTTGGAAAATCTACTATTTCAGTTCTTATTGCAAAAAAGTTAAGAGAAAAAGGTTACAAGGTTGGCATTTTAGATGCCGATATAACAGGCCCAAGCATTCCAAGACTTTTAGGGATTAAAGATAAAAGGGCAACAGGTAACGAAGAATTTATTTTTCCTGTGGAAACTGATGATGGAATAAAGGCAATGTCTCTAAACTTTTTAATGGAGGATGAAAATCAGCCTGTAATTTGGAGGGGGCCCATAATAACAGGTGTAGTTCAGCAGTTTTGGAATGAGGTTTTATGGGGGGATTTAGATTATCTTATAATCGATATGCCTCCTGGAACAGGAGATGTTGCAATAACAATAATGCAATCTATTCCGATTACGGGACTTATAATGGTTTCTGTTCCACAGGATTTGGTTTCAATGATTGTTGCAAAGGCTATTAACATGGCAAGAAAGATGAATATAAATGTTTTAGGTGTAATCGAAAATATGAGCTATATCACTTGCCCAGATTGTGGGAAAAAGATTAGATTGTTTAAAGGAGATTTTGAAAAGTTTATAAAGGATTTAGATGTGGAGTTTCTTGGAGAACTTCCAATGAATGAATATATGAATAATTTAGAATTATACAATGAAAATAAAGATAACATTTCAAAGATATTTGAGCCTATAGTAGAGAAAATATTAAAAAAGATAAATGGATAGGATTTTCCTATCCATTTAATATTATTAATACAGCTAAAGTTGAAAATATGCCAACAAATGTTCCAATTACAAGCTCCTTGGATGTATGGCGGTTCATTTTAAGCCTTGCCCACCATGTTAAGGGGAGAGCAATAGAAAATATAAGAGTTTTATATCCAATAAATCTAAAGGTAAAAGTTAAGGGACCAGAGACTCCGCATGCATGACCGCTGGCTTTTATTTTTATAACTTTGTTTATAAAAGTCAAGACAATACTTGATAAAAGATAAGATAGAAATATAATTTTTATTTTATAAGGTGCATTAAGATAAAAAGCTAATATTGTTCCTAGTATATAAGATAATACTCCAAAAATAAAAGCTAATTTTCTTTCACCCTCTCGTCCCTGTGCTTTGATAGATGGAATGAAATTTTGAATAAAGTAGGAGGATATAGGGATTAAAGTTAAAAATATGATGCAAAAATATAACCATTTTACATCGTTGAAAATAAATGTATTTTTATGGATAAATAGAATTGTAAATAATGCAAACATAGGAACAGTAGTAATAATGCTTATTATTTTAGCTAATTTCAGTTGCATAGTACCACCTCAATTTATAAAAATTTTAATAATAGAAGAAATAAAGGATGGACATTTGAATATTGTCCATCCTAAAATAAAACAACTTTTATAGTGAATCTTTATAGATTTCCTTTATTACTTCTCTTGTTGCTGGAATAGGTGCAACGCTTAAGAGGATGTCAAGGCCTGGTGTTGTTAAGGCAAGGTCAGTTAATTTATCTATATCATTTTCACTAAAGCCTAAATCTGTAAGTTTTTCAACAAGTCCCATTTGGCGCAACCAATTTTCCATTGCTTCTGCAGCGTATTCAGCTTCACCTGGAACTCCTAAAAGGTCTGGTGCTATTGGTGATAAAACATCAGCTAAAACTTCTGAACAAACAGGATATATTTGTTTTATAACTGCGGGAAGAAGCATTCCAAGTCCTAATCCATGAGCAAGATCAGGTTTTACAGCACTTAGAGGATGTTCAAGGGCATGTGTAAAGTGTAAAAGACCGTTATCAAATGAAATTCCTGCAATTAATGAAGCATATAATAGGTAATATCTTGCAGTTAAATCTTCAGGATGCATAAGAGCTTGTGGTAAGTATTTTGTTATAAGTCTAAATGCTTCTTTTGCAAGAAGTATTGAGAATGGATTAGTTGTTTTAGTTGTTGCAGCTTCGATAATATGATTCATTGCGTCAACGGAAACATAAAGAGTTTGATTTCTTGGTAGCATAGTCATTAAAGAAGGATCGTCTATTGAATAAAGTGGATATATGCAGTCATATGCTATAGCTGGTTTGTATTCCTTTTCAGGTATGCTTACAACTGCAAATCTATCAGCTTCAGTTCCTGTTCCATGGGTTAAATTTATAGCGATGATAGGAACGGCCTTAGAAGGAGTAAATTTAAATTCATATAAATCTCTGCAATTTTTATCATGATATTCTAAAAGTATTGCCACGCTTTTTGCAGCATCAATAGCGCTTCCGCCTCCAATACCTATAACTGCTCTTGCTCCTAATTCTTTACCAAGCTTTGTAGCTTCGTCAACTTGGTCTGTTGTTGGATTTGGAGTTACTTTATTATAAAGAACATATTGGATTCCATGGGCATTAAAAGCTTCTACAACATGTTTCCATGCACCTGTTTTTTCATAAGCACCTTTACCAGTAACTACAACTACCTTATCAATTCCCCTATTTTTAAGGTCAGCACAAATGTCAAATATTTTTTTAATAGCCCCAACTCCAAAGAATACAGTTGTTTTACATCTTATTTCCCTAACCTCATTTATTGGCATTTTTGATTCCCAAATCACAGCCATCCCCCCCATTGTTATTAATATAACAAAGAACCTAAAATTATTATCTCAGAAATATATTTCCAAGTCAAGAATAATTTTAAAGGGTGCAAAGCACCCTAACATTTACTAATCATTATATTTAATATAACATCATCAGTTATTGACATTCCTTGTGTTCCTATTTTTGCAAGGTTTGCTATTGTCTTTTCTACATCTTCTTCAATAATTCCATCGTGTTTTGAAACTTCAATGTCAGACATAGCTAAGAGGGCAGATTGAACTGCTGCTGAAGCTGAAGTTGCAAGTTTTAAAGCACAGCTTGGCTTAGCACCGTCGCATATCATTCCTGTAAGGTTTGCTATCATGTTTTTTATGGCTTTAACTATTTTATCATATCCTCCGCCAAGAAGATAGGTTATACCACAGCTTGCTCCTATTCCTGCGGCAACACCGCATCCACATACAGAAGATAACCTTCCTAAATGATTTTTAATATGGTAGGTTATTAAATGGCTTATAGCTATAGCCCTTGCTAGTTTTTCTTTATCATATCCTATTTTTTCTGAAACTGCAACTATAGGAAGGATTGCAGTAAGACCTTGATTTCCGCTTCCTGCACTACTCATAACAGGTAAAGTAGCTCCTGACATCCTAGCATCAGATGCAGCAGCAGTTAAAGCCATAGCGTAATTGTTTATATCATCTCCTAAAATTCCTTTTTTAATATTTTCCATTATCGTTTTTCCAACTTTAAGACCATAGTCTTTTGTTAAACCTTCATTGGCTATTTTTTTATTCATTTCTGCGCCATCAATAAGGAAAGCTATATCTTTAAAGTCAATTGATGTTGCAAAATCATATATTCCTTTAACTGAAAGAACTTCATTTTTATTAGATAAAGCTACTTCTTCTGTGTTGTTATTTAAAATTATATTTCCATTTTTCTCTACATAAACTATGTTATTGTGCTTTCCTTTAATAATAACCTTTACATATTCATTTTTAGAATAAAGGATGGCTTCAATATAAAGCTTGTCCTTTGTTTCTTTAAATTTAACTTTAACTTTACCACTTTGCAGAAAGTTTTTAGCTTCTTCTAATATTTTAGGTGTTACATCTTCAAGGAGTTTTAAATCCTTTAAAGAATTTCCCATAATACTTCCAATGGAAGCAGCAATATCAAGCCCTACCATTCCTGTATTAGGAACACCTACGCCCATTCCATTTTTAAATACATTCTTACTAACAAAAACTTCTACTCTTTCAGGAGAATCTTTAAGTTCATCTTTAGCTTTTGCACAGCATAGAGCTACTGCTACAGGTTCTGTACATCCTAATGCAGGTATAACTTCTCTTTTTAATATCTTTAGGTATTCCATTTTATACACTCCTTTACTTTTTATCTTTAGGTTTAAATTCTATTATTTTTGATTTAAGTTCTTCTTCCTCGGTTATGTGAGTATGGTTATAAAGGTGTTTAGAGCAATAGGCATGTTTACCAGCACATTTTGTGCAGTATCTAAATTCCATGGTAGGATCATCTACATCGGTTATACCACAAACTGTACATTTATGATGGTACTTTTTAATTTTGGGGATTTGACTTTGAAATTGTTTTCTTCTTAAATATGATTTCTTTCTTATTTTTATTTTTGTAAATATTTCATGTCCAAAGAAAATTAAAAAGTTAATTACTGAAGATATAGCAGATATTTTTAATGACAAAGATCCAAACAATATAGTATAGAAAAGAGATAACCAATATAAATATCCTATATATTTAACCTTTATTGGAAAAATAAAAAATAAAAGTATTTCCATATTAGGAAATAGATACGAAAAAGCTAAAAATAATGAAAGATTAAGATAAAAAGAAGTTCCTTGGGTATTTGTTATAAACATGGCAATTATAGTTGTTAAAAGGCCTAGAAAGTAATAAATATTAAATTTAAAAGAACCCCAATAGTTTTCAAGGGATGTTCCTATCATGTAGAAAAAATAAAGGGTTATTAAAAGTCCTAAGGGGTTAAATGTAGGTGGAATAAAAAGAAATGTTACAAGACGCCATATTTCACCCTTTAGAATAAGACTTGGGGTAAAGGAAAGTTTTTCGATAATGAAAGGGTTAAATGTAGAAAATATGTATGTTAAAAAGGTTAAAGTAACTACATATAACATTAAATTTTTAATAGAATATTTATAATATTTGTTTTCAAGCTTATAAAGCCATTTCATTTTAATCATCCCTTCGATAGTTTTTGCTAATATTTATTATAACTTAAAATTAAAAAAAATTCATTATGTGATAAAAGTCACAGATTAGCATAAATACAAAAATTATAATTAAGACAGAAAAACTAAGGAGGTGTTGTTTAATGTTTTGTTTTCAATGTCAGGAAGCTTATAAGGGTGTAGGATGTGTATTAAAAGGAGTTTGTGGAAAAACTGATGATGTTGCAAAAATGCAGGACCTGTTAATATATGCTTTAAAAGGAATTTCATTATATAATGTTGTAGCGAAGGAAAACCAAATTCAACTTGAGGAAGTTGATAGTTTTGTAATGGAGGGATTGTTTTCAACAATTACAAATGTAAATTTTGATAAGCAATATTTTATAAATAAAATTAAAGATGCGCTTATGATTAGAGATAAAATTAAGTATGTTTTAAAAGAAAAAGGAGTAAATCTAGATAATATAAATCATGATGCAGCGTTCTGGAATGGAAACGAAATTGATTTTTATAAAAAAGCAGAAGAAGTTAGTATATTGACAGAAAAAGATGAAGACATAAGATCACTAAAAGAGCTTATAACTTATGGTATTAAAGGTATAGCAGCTTATTTATATCATGCTTATCAGTTAGGATTTAAAGATAATAAAGTTTTTGAATTCATTCAAAGGGCTTTAGTTAAGACTTTAGATGATAACATTTCGGTTGATGAATTATTTAATCTTGTAATGGAAACAGGAAAATATGCAGTTGATACTATGGCTCTTTTAGATAAAGCTAATACATCAACATATGGACATCCAGAAATTACAAAAGTTAACATAGGGGTTAGGAATAATCCTGGAATACTTGTAAGTGGACATGATCTTAAGGATCTTGAAGAACTTTTAAAACAAACAGAGGGAACAGGCGTGGATGTATATACTCATGGTGAAATGCTTCCTGCTCATTATTATCCAGCTTTTAAAAATTATTCTCACTTTGTAGGAAATTATGGTAATTCATGGTGGCAGCAGGATAAAGAATTTGAAAGTTTTAATGGTCCTATACTTATGACAACTAATTGTTTAATTCCTCCAAAAGAATCATATAAAGATAGATTGTATACAACAGGTGTTGTTGGATTTGAAGGGGTAAAACATATACCTTTAGGTAAAGATGGAAAAAAAGATTTTACCCAGATAATAGAACATGCAAAGAAATGTAAACCACCTACAGAAATCGAACAAGGAGAAATATTAGGAGGATTTGCCCATAGCCAAGTTTTAGCTCTCTCTGATAAAATAGTAGATGCTGTAAAAAAAGGAGCAATAAAGCGTTTTATTGTAATGGCAGGATGTGATGGAAGAATGAAAGAAAGAGAATACTATACAGAATTTGCAAAAGCTCTTCCTAAGGATACAGTTATTTTAACAGCAGGATGTGCAAAATATAGGTATAATAAATTAGATCTTGGAGATATCAATGGAATACCAAGGGTTATTGATGCTGGACAATGTAATGATTCATATTCACTTGCAGTTATTGCTTTAAAGCTTAAGGAAGTGTTTGGTTTAAAAGATATAAATGAATTGCCTATTTCATATAACATAGCTTGGTATGAACAAAAAGCGGTTACAGTATTACTTGCTTTGCTTTATCTTGGAGTTAAAAACATACACCTTGGTCCAACTTTACCTGCTTTTCTTTCAAAGAATGTTATAAAAGTTTTAGTAGATAAGTTTAATATTGGTGGAATAAATAACGTTGAAGATGATTTAAAAATGTTTTTAAAAGCTTAGGTTTAAATACCTAAGCTTTTTTGTTTAATTAAGAAAAATATGTTAAAATTAAAGAAAAGCTTGTAAGGGGTGCAGTAATGGTTAAAGAAAAGCTTGTAAAAATAAATGGAGAATACATTGTTGTAACTTTTGAGGATATATTTAAAAGGTATAAAAGTATGATACATGATTTTTGTAAAAAGTGGCAACGTAAAGTTGAATATGCTGATCTTTTTCAAGTTGGAAGTATAGGATTATATAAGGCTTTTTTAGATTATGATCTTAGTAAAGATTTAGAGTTTTCAACAGTTGCATATACGTATATAAAAAATGAAATTAGAACTTTTTACAGACAAGCAGTAAAAAATTTTGGATATATTTCGCTTAATCAAAAGGTTTGTGAGGATTCAGATAAAGAGATTGGAGATTTAATAAAAGGGGAAGAATTTGAGTATAAGATTTTAGAGGAAATAACAAAAAAGCAAGATTTAGAAAGAGTTTATAATGCTTTTAGACACCTTACAACACGGCAAGAGGAGATTATAAAAAAGTATTTTTTAGAAGGTAAAACAATGCAGCAGATAGCTGATGAACTAGGATTTCATGTAAGCTATATTGGAAAGGTTATTAAGAATTCAATAAAAAAAATAAAGGATAATATTTAAATGCTTGTTATTCCTCGAAATTTGTGGTAGAATATATAAAAACTTACTATGGGGGGATACGGTATAAAGAAGTTTATTTGCACAGTTTGTGGATATGTTCATGAGGGAGATAATGATCCAGATATGTGTCCGCAATGCAAAGCTTCAAAGGAAAAATTCATGCTCAAGCAGGAAGGAGAACTTGTTTGGGCAGATGAACATAGAATAGGAGTTGCAAAGGGAGTAGATTCTAAAATAATAGAAGAATTAAAAGCTAACTTTTTAGGAGAATGCACAGAAGTTGGAATGTATCTTGCAATGAGCCGACAAGCTGATAGAGAAGGATATCCAGAAGTTGCTGAAGCTTATAGAAGAATTGCCTTTGAAGAAGCTGAACATGCAGCAAAGTTTGCAGAACTTTTAGGTGAAGTTTTAACTAATAGCACTAAGAAAAACTTAGAAATGAGAGTTGAAGCTGAATACGGGGCATGTGAAGGAAAGCTTAAACTTGCAAAAATGGCAAAAGAAATGGGACTTGATGCTATACATGATACTGTTCATGAAATGTGTAAGGATGAAGCAAGGCATGGTGCAGCATTTAAAGGGCTTTTAAAAAGGTATTTTGAAAATTAAGGCCGCACAAAGCGGTCTTAATTTTTTACAATTTATTTACATATTTCTAAAGAAATGTTAATTTATAAATTTTATTATATATTAAGCTGGGGGTGAGAATATGAAAAGATTGAATATTTGTGTTGATATAGATGGAACTATAACAGAACCATTTTATTGGTTAGAACTAGCTAATTATTATTTTAAAAAGAATATAAAGGAAGAAGATATTAAAGAATATGAAATACACAAGGTTTTAGGAATTACAGAGGAGGAATATAATAAGTTTTATGAAGTATACGATGAAGTAATTCATTTTACTGCAAAGCCAAGAAAAGGAGCTGTAGATGTTTTAAATAAACTTTCTAAAAATCATAACATATACTATGTTTCAGCAAGACATCCTAAACTTATGGATATAACAAAAGCTTGGCTTGATATAAATAATATGCCAAAAGGAAACATATATTTATTAGGAAGTCATGATAAGGTTCAAAAAGCTAAGGATTTAAATTGTGATGTATTTATTGAAGATAGATATGAAAATGCTGTAGACCTTGCAAAAAATGGATTTAAAGTTTTATTAATTGATTGTTCTTATAATAAAAAGCCACTTATAAAAGGAATTGAAAGGGTTTATAATTGGGAACAGATATTAGATATAATAACTTCTGAAACTGAAGAAAAAATTGCGTAAATCACCTTTAATGGTGATTTTAATTTTTTTGTTTTGAATTATAATTATAGTAAAAAATGTCTTGGGGGAAGTTTGGTGAAATATAATATTAAGGATATAGCTGAAAATTTAACAAATAAAAAAATAATAAAAATTAAACCTATAGGGCATCATGAGTTAAATAGGCATTATGTCTATGTATTGGAATTTGAAAATTCACCACCTAAAATATTTAAAATATTTGGAAAGAAAAATAGGATGTGCCGAGAAATTGCTGCTCTTAATTTACTAAAAAATAGTAATGTAAAATGTCCTAAAGAGTTTGAATATGGAACACTACCTGATGGTAAAGAATGGATGATTTATGAATATATAAATGGAGATCTTCTTGATAATGTAATTTGTATGATGTCTAAAAAACAGTTATATAAAATATTTATTTCAATAGGAGAAGAGCTTGGGAAAATTCATTCTATAAAAATTTTTGATTTTTTTGGAAGTTGGAATGAAAAGGGAGAAAGTTTGGATAATATAAAAGATTACTATACATACTTTACCAAAAGTTTACAATATCAATATAATGAACTTTTAATTCAGCATATAGAGGATAAACCGCTTTTAATAAAAGCGGCTGAAAAATTGATGGAAAATGCAGATTTAATTAAGAACATAAATGAATCAAGGCTTTGTCATAATGATTTTGACGGAAGAAATATATTAGTAATATGTCAAAATGGGAAGTATTTTATAAATGGTGTTGTCGATTTTGAACAAAGTTTCCCGGGAAATGCTGAAATTGACATTGCAAGGCTTTACTTTAGATATTTTTTAAAATGCAAAGATTTTGAAAAATATTTTTTAATTGGATATGAAAGGTATATGAAAATAGATAAAGGTTTTTTTGAAAGGTTAAATTACTATTTATTAAGAATAGGTTTTGGAATTTGTTGTTGGACTTATCATAAAGCACCTAAATATTATAAGCAAGGATTAGAGTTAGTGAAAAACTATATTAATAAAGTAAAATAGGGTAGATTTTATCTACCCTATTAGTTTAAGTAAAGTATTTTTACCTACAATGCCATCTGGTTTTAATCCTTTTGCTTTTTGAAAACTTTTAACAGCAGCTTCTGTTTGAGGACCGAAGTAACCGGTTACAGAGTTGCTTTTTAAATATCCAAGTCTTACAAGGATATTTTGAAGATTTTTAACATCTTGTCCTTTCATTCCTTTTTTTAAGACTCTGTTTATGTTTAAAGATTGAAGATTCGTATATCCTCTTGTTGTAGCAACATTTGATATAACATTAAATTTAGTTTCAAAATTTGACTCATAAGGTGCATTATTATCTTTTATAGTTGTTTTTACTGTATATTCTCCTATATCCTTTGGAGTAAATATAAAGGTTTTGTTTATGGTAAAATCTTGAGAATAAACTAGAACATTATTTTTAAGTATATCTATCTTATATTGTAATTCTCCACTTCCTCCGCTAGTTGCAATAGTTATAGATACGGGTTTGTTTTGATAAATTGCATTTTTATCAAATATTATGTTAGTGATTTTTGCCGGGCTAAAAACGGTAAATTTAATTTCTTTACAGTCATCGAATTCTTTGGTGGAATATATGTTTTTAATGTAAGTTTTTAATATATATTCTCCAGGGCTATTTAATAAGTATTTAAAAGTAGCATTATTAGAATATCTCAAAGGCTCTATTACTTGTCCATTTTTTAAAATTTCATATCCAAAAAGAATTTCATTTATATTTTCTGAATTTACAATTGGGTTTACTGTTAATTCTTCTCCAATTAAAATTTTATCTTTATTTATATTAACTGAGTTTAATTTTGAAGTTAAAGATTCAATTTTAACTCCATCATAATAAAATAATAGAATTTGATTAAATTTTTGACCTTTATAAGCCCTATTCTTTGCTCCTATTTGACTTAAGCCTACGCCATGACCATATCCTTGTCCTATAAATGTATATTCGTCCCTTAGAACATCATAGGTTATGTCATACATGGTACTTCTAAGACTAAATGCTGTTCTTGGTTGTTCTTTTATAAGGGTTTTTGTAGATTCAATTCCATTAGAATTTAAATAAACTATATTAAGTTTTGAAATTTTATTGCTTTCATTTTTTTGAATAGAATTTAAGTCTATCCTTAAGAATTTTTCATTATCCGATAATATTTTGTTTTGTTTTAATCTTTTATCTATATCTTGAGATGTTAGTTTAACAGGATTTTCAAGCCATTTATAATCGTCAAAATCATCTTTTTTGACTTTAAGATAAGGAAGGTCAGCAGACCAAATGTTTTTAGATGCTTCAGTAAATCCTCCATTACTTGCAGAAAAGTAGGCGGAAATTATTTTTCCATTATAGGTTAAAATAATTCCTTTTGTTTCTTCGACAGCCCTTATAGAATTTTTTTTGTTTTCATCATACCCACCATAAACTTGACAGTGAATTGTATCACAAAGATCATAGCCTTGTTGTTTGTGTTTACCTTTATTAGAAAGGGCATAGCATCTTGCAGCCACTGCCTGTGCTTTTAAAGCTTCTAAAGGGAAAGAGTCGCTCATTTCATATGGAACAACTCCCTTTAGGTAATCTTCAATATCTAAAGTGTTTATTGGAAGTATTAGATTGTTTTTAACAACAAAATCTAAACTTCCAAGGTATTTTCTAGATATAGTTTTAGATTCTGATTCGGTTTGAATAGTTATTGTTAGAGTTACTGTTGTATTATTATTTATAGGAGTAATTTTAACTATTTGATATAAGTTTTCATTTAATAATATTAAGTCGTTAGATAGTAAGAGTGTAAGCTTTGTGCCAGAAGGCATCAAAATTTCATTTACTTTATAATCCCCATTTAAAGTAACTAAAATTTGATTAGATGCCATGCTTTCAAGCCCTATTTTAAAGGGTTCATAATAGGTTAAGCTAAAGTTTGCAAAGACTTTTACGGGTATATATAGTAAAAACATACATGTAATTAAAAAAATTGACAAAGCTTTCTTCATTTTTTCACCCCCTTAATTAATTATATCGTAATTTTATGTAGCTTGCTAAACATTTAATTTAGCAACGTCAATTTATACTTTATCTTGACATTAATTTTCTGACGATTTAAATTAAATTAGTCATAAACGCGCACAAATGTGCATAAATAATAATAGAAATAATCAAAAATGAGATTAGGTGATTATATGTTTGCAGAAGAGAGGAAAAATAAGATAATCGAGCTGATTAAAAGTGGACAAAGTGTAAAGGTATCTGAACTTGCTAAAATGTTCAATGTGTCTGAGTCTACTATAAGAAGAGATTTAAATGAGCTTAAGGTTATTGGTGTAATAGTAAGAACTCATGGTGGAGCTGTAAGTAGCCTTAATACTAATTTTGAACCTTCCTTTATTGAAAAACAGGACAAGTATCTTTATGAAAAGGACTATATTGGAAAGATTGCAGCAAGATTTATTAACGACGGTGATACGATTATTCTTGACTCCGGAACTACAACCCAATGTATTGCAAGATATATTACCGCAAAAAATGTAACTATAATTACAAATTCAGTAAATCTTGCCAATGATCTTTCAAGCAGGGAAGACATTGAGGTTATTATAACAGGTGGGATTATAAGGCCCAAAACAAAGGCTATGGTAGGATTTATTGCTGAAAACACGTTAAAGCAATTTAGAGTTGATAAGGCTTTTATTGGAGCAAATGGAGTCTCAATCAAATATGGAGTTACAACGCCAAATTCAATGGAGGCAAATGTGAAAAGAGCCATGATGGAAAACGCAAAAGAAGTTTACCTTTGTGTAGATAGTTCAAAATTTAATGAAGTAACATTCTCATTGATATGCCCGGTATCGAGGGTAAATTATATCATTACAAATAATATGGAGGATGAAGAAAAAGTAAAATACAAAAAACTTGGTGTAGAAGTTATAACAGAATAAAGGTGGTAGATAAATTGATTTACACAGTTACTTTAAATCCTGCTTTTGATATGACTGTATATTTGGATCAACTTGTAAAGGGAGATGTTAATAGGAGCATTAAAAGTTTAATCGATATAGGGGGAAAAGGTATTAATGTTTCTAAAGTTATTAAATCCCTTGGTGGAGAAAGTATTGTCCTTGGATTTTTAGGACAAGAAAATAGGGGGAATTTTATTAAACAGCTTGATAGGCTCGAAATTAAACATGATTTTATTTATGTAGAAGGTGAAACGAGGACAAATATAAAATTAGTAGAGAATAAATTCGGCATTTTTACTGATATAAATCAAAAAGGGTTTGGGATTACTATAGAGGATATTGATAAATTATTTGAAAAAATAAAGTATTATGCACGGCAAGGAGATATATTTGTATTATCGGGAAGCCTTCCTGAAGGAGCTGATAACAATATCTATTTTGAGTTGATTAAACTTTTAAAGGATATAGGTGCTATAACGATATTAGATGCAGATGGAGAGGCTTTAAAAAATGGACTTTTAGCAAAGCCAGACATAGTTAAACCTAATATTAATGAACTTAGGATGATAATGGATTTTAAAGATGATCTAAATTCCATAGCTTCAGTAGGGAAGAAATTGATAAGCCAAGGCATTGAAAAAGCTGTTATCTCAATGGGAGATAATGGGGCGTTTTATGTAACAAGGGATAAGATATTGTATGCTTATCCTGAAAGGGTGGAGGTTAAAAGCACTGTAGGTGCAGGGGATGCTATGGTGGCATCTATTGCCTTTGGTGAATCTAAAAATATGGAAGATGAGGAAGTTTTTAGATTGGCGGTATCCTCAGCTACAGCTTCAATTATTGAGGAAGGAACAAAATCGCCGAAGTTAGAAAATATTAATAAGCTAATGAAAAAAATTAAAATTGAAAGGTGGATGTAAATTGGATATAAACATGATGTTTTCAAAGGAAAGGATGTCCTTTGATTTAAAAGCAAGAACAAAGGAAGAAGTGATTGATGAGTTAATTGAGATGCTCTACAAGGATGGTAAATTGAAGGACAAAGAATCCTTTAAAAGGGCTGTCCTAAAAAGAGAAGATGAATTTTCAACAGGAATAGGAATGGGAATTGCAATACCCCATGGTAAGGATTCTTCCGTTGTAGAGCCATGCATAACCTTTGGAATATCAAAAAATGGAATTGATTTTGATTCGATGGATGGAAAGCCTGCACATATATTCTTTTTAATCTCTGTTCCAGAAGATGCAGCTGATACCCATCTTCATATACTTAGCTTTATTTCAAGAAAACTAATGCATGAGGATGTTCGACAAAAGCTTTTTAATGCAAAGGATTTTGAGGATGTTATTAATGCCTTCAATTAAATTTAAATATGTTAAAGGGGGATTTTTCTATGAAAATTTTAGCAGTTACGTCCTGCCCCACAGGTATAGCTCATACCTACATGGCGGCGGAGGCATTGCAAATTGCAGCAAAGGAGCTTGGAGTGGACATTAAGGTTGAAACAAGGGGTTCTGTAGGTGCAGAAAACGAAATAACAAATGAGGATATTAAAGGAGCCCATGCAGTTATTTTAGCTGTCGATACAAAGGTTGATGAGGAAAGGTTTAGAGGACTTCCGATTATAAAAGTTAGTGTAAAGGATGCAATAAAGGACCCAAAGGGATTAATTGAAAAAGCTATGGCTATGGAAAAGAAGGAATATGTAGACAAGGTTTTTGAGGCAAAAAAGGAATCTAAGGAAAAGATAACTGGAGCCTATAAGCACCTAATGACTGGTGTTTCTTACATGATTCCATTTGTTGTTGCAGGTGGTATACTTATCGCTTTATCCTTTATGTTTGGTATTAAGGCCTTTGAACAAAAGGGAACTTTAGCTGCAGCCCTCATGGATATCGGTGGTGGCGGTGCTTTCTCATTGATGGTTCCAATCCTTGCAGGTTTTATAGCTTTTTCAATAGCTGACAGACCAGGTCTTGTTCCAGGTATGGTTGGCGGTGTTCTTGCTGGAAAACTTGGAGCAGGTTTCTTAGGTGGTATTATAGCAGGTTTTGCTGCAGGATATGTTGTAGCATGGCTAAAGAAGGTTATTAAACTTCCAAAGACTATGGAAGGGCTTATGCCGGTTTTAATATTACCTTTTCTTTCTACACTTATTGTTGGCCTTGGTATGATTTATATAATAGGTGGGCCGGTAGCTGCGATTAATAACGCTATGGCAAATTGGCTTAAGAATATGAGTGGAGGCAGTGCTATAACTTTAGGTATAATTTTAGGACTTATGATGGCCTTTGACATGGGAGGTCCTGTAAACAAAGCAGCCTATACTTTTGCAGTTTCAACCCTTGCGGCAGGGCAACCATCTATGATAATGGCTGCAGTTATGGCGGCTGGTATGACTCCACCCCTTGGAGTTGCCCTTGCAACCCTTATTGCAAAGGATAAATTTACTGAAGAAGAAAGGGAAGCTGGAAAAGCAGCATTTTTCCTTGGAATATCCTTTATAACAGAAGGTGCTATACCATTTGCAGCAGCAGATCCATTTAGAGTAATACCATCAATAATGGTCGGTTCTGCAGTTACTGCAGCCCTTTCAATGGCATTTAAGTGCACCCTTGCAGTTCCACATGGTGGAATATTCGTATTGCCAATTCCAAATGCTGTGGGAGGATTATTTCTCTATACAATAGCAATAATTATAGGAACCTTAGTTACTGGATTTATGATAGCTGTACTTAAACCCAAAAGATAAATTTAATAAAAGGCAGCGCCTACTGCCTTTTATAATGTAGTAGAATTGGAGGGAATATTATGATAGAAAGAAAAGTAATAATAAAAAATCCTACAGGGCTTCATGCAAGACCTGCAAGCCTTCTTGTAAAAGAAGCCAATAAGTTTAAAAGCGAAATCATGATTAATAAAGGCGGAAAAGATGTAAATGCAAAAAGTATATTGAGCGTATTATCATTAGGGGTATCAAATGGAGATGAAATAATAATAAAAGCAAACGGAGAAGATGAAAAGGAAGCAATGGATGCTATAATAAACTTAATAGAAACATTTGTTGAATGAAGGAGATGTTTTTATGCTAAAGGGCATTGCAGCATCATCAGGAATAGCAATAGGAAAAGCGTATGTAATAAGGGAAGAAGAAAATGCAATTAATAGATATGAAGTGAAGGATACTGAAAAGGAAATAAAAAGATTTCTAGAGGCAATTTTAAAAGCAAAGGAAGAAATAGAATCAATTAAAGAAACTGCAGTTAAAAACTTTGGAGAAGAAAAGGCTTTAATATTTGAGGCTCATCTTATGATTTTAGAGGATGAAGAGTTTAAGGCTTCTGTCATAGAAAAAATAAAACAAAATATTAATGCTGAATATGCAGTTAAGGAAACGGTTGAAATGTTTGAAGGTATTTTTTTGAGCATGGAAGACGAATATATGAGGGAGAGGGCAGCGGATATAAGGGATATTGGAGGCAGAATAATAAGAGCTCTTAAAGGAGAAGAAAAAAGTTCAATTGGCGATATAAAGGATAAATGTATTATAGTTGCAAAGGATTTAACGCCTTCAGATACAGCTCAGCTCAATAGAGAATATGTCCTTGGATTTATAACTGAACTTGGGGGAAAAACATCCCATTCAGCAATTATTGCAAGAGCCCTTGAAATCCCTGCAGTATCAGGGATAAAGGGTGCAACGGAAATATTAAAAACTGGGGATTTAATCATTTTAGATGGGGTAAAGGGAATTATATATATAAATCCTGATGAAAGTCTAATTGATGAATATCAAAATAAAATTCAAAGGGAAATGGAAGAAAAAAGGGAACTATTAATATATAAAGATAGAAAGGTATTGACAAAGGACGGCAAAAGAATTGAAGTTGCAGCAAATATTTCTTCTAAAGAGGAAGTTGATGTTGCTTTAAAATATGGTGCTGATGGGATTGGACTATTTAGGACGGAATTTTTATTCATGAATAGGGAAACAGCACCAACAGAGGAAGAACAGTTTGAGGTTTACAAATACGTTTTAGAAAAGATGGAGGGTAGACCTGTAATCATAAGAACTTTAGACGTTGGTGGAGATAAAAAGATACCTTATATAGATGTTGGGACGGAGATGAATCCATTTTTAGGTTTAAGGGCAATTAGGCTTTGTTTTGAGAGACTGGATTTATTTAAAACGCAGCTTAAAGCGCTTTTAAGGGCTTCAATCTATGGAAATTTAAAAATAATGTTCCCTATGATTTCTAAGGTGGATGAAATAAAAAGGGCGAAGGAGATTTTAGAGGATGTTAAAGCTGAATTGAAAAAGGCAGGACAAAAGTTTTCTGATAAAATTGAGATAGGTATTATGATAGAAGTTCCTTCAGCTGCTATTATATCGGATTTGCTTGCTAAAGAAGTTGATTTTTTCTCTATTGGCACAAATGATTTGATTCAATACACTTTAGCTGTGGATAGGATGAATGAGAAAGTTTCTAATATTTATGAACCGTCCCACCCTGCAGTTTTAAGATTGATTAAAATGGTTATAGATAATGCCCATAAAGAGGGTAAATGGGTTGGGATGTGTGGAGAAATGGCCTCTGACATTAGTATGATCCCCCTTTTAATAGATTATGGAATAGACGAGCTTAGCATGAGTGCACCATCGGTTCTTAAAGTAAAAAAGGAAATATTAAAATCCGTAGACTAAGCATTAGTCTATGGCAGAATGTTGAAAAAGTTATTTTTTGATAAGCCCCGTGAAGGATTTCCCTGGCATTCGCTCATTTCGCTAAGCAATTCTAATTGCTAGAGCTTATGAGAGATGCCTTTTTGAAATCCTATCACGGGGCTCTTGTAAAGTTTAAACAGCAGACAAAATTTGTCTACAATATGCATAGACTGAGCATTAATCTTTGGATTTATTTTTGTATTTTAGATTGACTTTAGTTATGAAAATCCTTTTTTAGTAAAGAATAAAAAATATGATATTATGCTTATCATGAAGCCATATGCCATTGAAATGTTAACTAACAAACAAAAAATTATCGAAAAAATAAAAAAGATTAATGTTCCATATATTTCTACTGGTTTTAAATCATTTTTTAACATGGTTCTTCTCCCTAGTGCCAACCCTTTTATAATAAATTTATTATACCATGTTTTATTTTTAATCTAAATAGTTCGATTTGTTATTCATTAACATGTTAACAAATGAAAAGGCAAATTCATTACTATTGGCTCGTTTTTATTTAATTTATATGCAAGTTAGAAAAACTCTATAAACTTATATTTATGTTTCAAATTATATTCTAAGAAAGAAGACAGTAATTATCACAAACGATTTATAATATTTTTGCGTTAATAATATACTTTCAAATTCTAAATGTAAATATTCATGAAAAAAGCCCATTAAAAAAGGGGTTAGATTGCTCTAACCCTTGAATAAAAGCTATTACCTTTCTATCAATGCAACAGTTTCAATATGTGGTGTATGTGGGAACATATCAACGCATTTTACTTTTTTTACCTCATATCCATTTTCTACGAATATCTTTAAATCTCTTGCAAGGGATGTGGGTTTGCAGGATACATAAACGATTTTTGGTGCTTTAAAATTAATTATTTTATTTATAGCTTTAGGATGAATTCCATCTCTTGGAGGATCAAGGATTATTATGTCAGGTTTTATTTTAAGCTCATCTACTTTTTTAAGAACATCTCCTGCAATAAACTCACAGTTTTCAAGGTTATTAAGTTTTGCATTTTCTTTAGCGGCGTATACTGCTTCTTCAACAATTTCAATTCCAATAACCTTCTTTGCAACAGGTGCCATAATTTGAGCTATTGTTCCTGTTCCTGAATAAAGATCAAATATAACTTTGTTTTTAGTATCTCCTGCAAAGTCTCTAACAATTGAATATAATTTTTCTGCCCCATAGGAATTTGTTTGAAAAAATGAGAAGGCAGTTATTTTAAATTTAAGTCCAAGAATTTCTTCTATTATATAATCGTTTCCATATAATACTTGGGTTTTATCGCTTTGAACAACATCTGATATAGAATCGTTTATTGTATGAAGTATGCCTACTATTTTACTTTGTAGGTTTAAAGAAAGAAGTATTTTGGCATACTCTGATAAATCAAAATTTAGTTGGGATGTTGTAACAATATTTACAAGAATTTGATTAGTTCTAAAAGCCCTTCTTAAAACAAGATGTCTTAAGAAACCTTCATGATTTTTTTTGTTATAGTAGGGAATATTTTCTTGTGAAAAATATAAAAGTGTAGAATCTAAAATTTTATTGAAATCTTCATGAACTATTTTGCAGTTATTTGTTGTAATAACTTCATAAAATTTTCCTTTTTTATGAAGTCCAAGGGATAACTTATTGTTATCTTCTCCAAAAGTAAATTCCATTTTATTTCTATATCCAAATTCTAATGGGCTTTTTTCAATTCCTAAAAAATCATATTTTATTTTTTCACCATTTAAGAGTTTTTTTACTTGCTCTTCTTTTAATTTAAGTTGGAATTCATAGGGAAGGTTTTGATAAGAACATCCACCACAAAGCCCAAATACACTACAAGGAGGATTAATTTCATTAGATGCTTTTTTTAAAACTTCTAAGATTATTCCTTCAGCATAATCTTTTTTGTTTTTTATTATTTTTATTTTAACCTTTTGGCCGGGCACAGCATTTTTAATATATACAGCTTTTTCATTTACATAGGATATTCCTTTATTAGGAAATAGAACATCTTTTATTTCAACTTCATAAATTTCTCCCTTTTTCAAGGTGCATCCTCCTAACATTATTTTATAACTATGAAGTTATTATATAATTATTTATGATAATTCTCAATAAAAATATATTTTGGAGGGAGTATTATGTCAATTAGAAATTCTGCAAAGGCTATTATAATAAAAGACGGAAAGCTTTTATGTACAAAAAACAAAGATGATTTGGGTATTTTTTATCTCTTGCCGGGAGGAGGACAAAATAAAGGAGAAAGCATTATAGATGCTTTAAAAAGGGAAGTTAAAGAGGAAACTGGGGCAGAGATAGAAGTAAAGGATTTAAAATTTGTAAGGGACTACATTGGGAAAAATCATGAATTTAAAGAGTTAGATAAAGATTTTCATCAGGTGGAATATATGTTTATATGTTCTTTAAAAGGAGAAATAAATTATAACTTAGCAAAAGAAAAGGATGATTATCAAATAGGGTTAGAATGGATAGATTTAAAGGATTTGAAAAATGTAAGGATATACCCTAAAAAACTTTCAGAGGTTATAAAAGAAGATGGAAGTTTTGAAAATACAGTATATTTAGGAGATGTAAATTAATATAATTTTATTGTAAAAATAACCTGGAGGTTATATGGAAGATATTTTGAAGTTAAAGAAGGATTTAGAAAAAATTTTATATAAAATAAACCGTCTAAGGACCTTAGAATTTTTATCTTACTGTCCTGTTGAAAAGGATTTTTATAAAAATAGGATTATGGATATGATTGATGATGCATGTTTTAAAATTGATGATATTTTAAAGATTTTAAATGAATATCCAAAGAGAGACTTAAAAGAATTTACTCTTGATGAGCTTTCACAGTTTGATGGAAGAGACGGAAGGCCTGCATATGTTGCAATAAATGGGGTAGTTTATGATGTTACCTTTAATGAAGCTTGGGCAGGGGGAAGCCATTTTGGACTTTTAGCAGGGAAAGATCTTACTGAGGAGTTTAATAAGTGCCATGATCTAAATAAGCTTTTAAAACTTGAAATAGTTGGGAAGATAAAAGAAAGCAATGTTTAGGAGGATTGGAGTTTGAAAAATTGTTTATGGGAAGTTATAAACAATAAGAATTCATTATCTAAAGCACTAGCAGAAGAAGTAGCAGTTCAAATAAGATTTGGAAAAACTAAAAAACCTAATGTAATATGGATAGAAGCTACAGGATGTTCAGGAAATACTATTTCTCTTATGAATGCTGATTATCCAGATTTAATTTATCTTCTTGATAATATGATAAATTTAAAATTTAGCAATAGCCTTATGGTTTGTGATGGAGAAAGGGCTTTTGAAAGTTTTTTAAAAACCCTTAAAGAGGATTTTATTCTTGTGGTAGAAGGAGCTGTTTCAACAAAAGAAGATGGACTTTTTAATATAATTGCAAACTATAAGGGTAATAAAATAACCGCTTATGATGCTATAAAGATGGCAGGAGCTAAAGCAAAAAGTATAATTGCCGTGGGGACATGTGCATCCTTTGGAGGAGTATCGAAGGCATATCCTAATCCTTCTGAGGCAAAAAGTGTTAAAGAAGTTTTACAAAAAGATGTTATTAACCTTCCGGGGTGTCCAAGTCATCCGGAATGGATAATAGGAACACTTGCTTATATTATAACAAATGAAAAAATAGAAGTTGATGATTTAGGAAGACCTTTATTATTTTATGGGTTTACTATTCATGATTTTTGTGAAAGGAGAGTTTATTTTAATAATAGGATATTTGCTAAAAATATAGGAGAACCTTGGTGTATGTTTAAATTAGGCTGTAGAGGTCCGGTTACAAAAACAGATTGTCCTAAAAGAAGGTGGAATAATAAAGTAAATTGGCCTATAGGAGACAACACTCCATGTATAGGGTGTGCTAATGCTTATTTTCCAGATGGAATGGAGCCCTTTATTAGGTTATAGGAGGGAGTTATGGTTAAGCTCATTATAGATCCTATAACAAGGATAAGTGGTTTTTTAGGTGTAGAAGTTGAGATTGAAAAAAATAAAATAGTAGAGGCAAAGGTAGAAGGGAATTTGTTTAGAGGCTTTGAAAAAATATTAAAGGGAAGGTATGCTTTAGATGCAGTTTACTTAACAGAGAGAATATGTGGTATTTGTTCATCAGCCCATGCCCTTGCAGCTACTTTAGCCCTTGAAAATGCTTTAAATTTGGTTCCGACGGAAAATGTAATATATATAAGGGATTTGCTTCATTCTTTTGATATAATACAAAATCATATAAGGCATTTTTATTTGTTTACGGTTCCTGATTATGTGGAATTTGATTTTTCAAGTCCCTTATATGAAACATGTCATAAAGATTATAGGATTCCAGATAAATTAAGCAGAAAGATACAAGAGGATTATTTAAAAAGTATAGAATTTAGCAAACTAGCCCATGTTGGAGTTGCACTTTTAGGAGGAAAAGCCCCCCACAATCATGGTATTTTGCCTGGGATTGTAAGTGTATCCTTAGATAGGTTAAAGATAGAAGAAATAAAATCAATAATAAACAAAATAAAGGACTTTGTAGATAATTGTATGTTAGAAGATGTAAATATAATTTCTATGTATTATGGTGACTATTTTGAAAAGGGGAAAACATATAATAATTTTTTAAGCTTTGGGCTTTTTGATTATGAAGATTTTTATTATGTAAAACCTTCAGTCATTATAAATGGTGTTAAAAGTGACTTTGATGTTAATAAAATACATGAAAACATTAATTATTCGTGGTATGAAGTTCATGATGGGCAAGTTGTTGAGAATATAAAAAAGAAAGGGGCCTATTCTTTTGTAAAATCTCCAAGATATGATAAAATGCCGGTTGAAGTAGGACCTTTAGCTAGGATGATATTAAGTGGAAAATATAATTTAAAAAGCTCCACAATGGATAGGATAATAGCAAGATGCCAAGAGGCATCAAACATATTAAGGATAATGAGTATTATAGTTGAAAGAATAGAGCCTTTTAAAAAAGAGGTAAAGTATGATTTTAAGGTATCATCAGGTCTAGGAATGGTGGACACAACAAGAGGAGCCCTTTTGCATTATGTTAAATTAGATTATGATAAAATTGATGGATATGATATAATAACTCCCTCTGCTTGGAATTTCTCTCCAAGAGATGATTTTTTAGGAACAGTAGAAAAAGCATTAGTAGATACTTTTATTGATGATATAAACGATGTAGTTGAAGTAGGAAGAATAGTAAGAAGTTTTGATCCTTGCATATCCTGTGCAACTCATGTAACTTTAAGGAGATGAAAAAATGGGGTTAAGGTAGTTGGAATAGGCAATATTCTAATGGGAGATGATGGGATTTCTATTTATATTTTAAAAAGAATAAAGGATAGGCTTGAAGATATGAATATAAAAGTTTTTATTGTTGAAACTGATATAAATTTTTTAATAGATATTGTTGAGGAAAACGATATTTTAATTATTGTTGATGCTCTTTTAAGTAAAGGGAAGGTAGGTAGTGTTAACGTGTTTAAGCCCATGATGAATAAAGTATCCTTTTGTCACTCTTATATACCTTGGCATATTATTTTAAATAAAGCTAAGGAAGTTTTTGAAATAGGAATAGAAGTAGAAAATATAGAGTTTAAAATAGGGCTAGGCAAAGCCCTTGAGGATAAAATAGATGATATTGCAGATGATGTATTAAATTCTATAAAAAAACTTTCCATCCATTGAGGATGGAAAGTTCAGACCGTCGACAAACCCCACTTTTCAAAAAACGAAAAGTGGGGTTTGAGTATTTTTACAAGCATTTTTGATAAATATTTTATAAATACAAAG
>NZ_FNUK01000007.1 GCF_900108045.1 Caloramator fervidus
AATCAATTGGCGTATCCAGATGTTCTGCTGGTATACATCCTCCTGATGGTCCTCCTGTTTGAACAGCTTTAAACTTCTTTCCGTTTGGTATTCCTCCACCTATTTCATATATAACTTCCCTTAATGTTATTCCCATCGGAACTTCAACAAGCCCTGTATTTGTTATCTTTCCACCAAGAGCAAATACCTTCGTCCCTTTGCTCTTTTCTGTTCCTATTGATGCAAACCATTCCGCTCCTTTTAATATAATCACAGGTATATTTGCAAATGTTTCAACGTTGTTAATAAGTGTTGGCTTACCCCAAAGTCCTGATTGCGCTGGGAATGGTGGCTTTGGATTTGGCATTCCTCTTTTCCCTTCTATCGAATTCATTAAAGCAGTTTCTTCTCCACACACGAATGCCCCTGCTCCAAGTCTTAATTCTATATCAAAATCAAATCCTGTCCCAAATATATTCTTTCCTAAAAGTCCATATTCCCTTGCCTGCTTTATAGCAACTTCTAATCTTTGAACTGCTATTGGATATTCTGCTCTAACGTATATATATCCCTGATTTGCTCCAATTGCATAACCTGCTATCGCCATGGCTTCTAAAACTGAATGTGGATCCCCTTCAAGTATAGATCTATCCATAAATGCCCCTGGGTCCCCTTCATCTGCGTTACAAATTACATATTTTTGATCTGCTTGTGATTTCGCTGTCAATTCCCATTTCAATCCTGTTGGGAATCCTCCACCTCCTCTACCCCTTAATCCTGACTTTTTAACTTCTTCTATAACTTCTTGAGGTGTCATAGTAGTTAATACTTTAGCAAGCGCCTTATATCCATCAAACGCAATATATTCATCTATGTTTTCTGGATCAATCACTCCACAATTTCTAAGAGCTACCCTATATTGTTTCTTATAAAAATCAATTTCATTTAATGATTTTATCCTTCCTTCATCGATTGACTCCTTATATAAAAGTCTTGTTACAACTCTACCTTTTACCAAATGCTCTGCAACTATTTCTTCTACATCCTCAACTTTTACTCTTGAATAAAAAGCTCCTTCTGGGTAAACAATAACTACAGGACCCAATTCACATAATCCAAAACATCCTGTCCTTACAATTTCTACTTCTTTTTCTATATCATGCTTTTTTACTTCTTCTTTAAACTTTTCTAATATCTTATTAGAATCAGATGATGTGCAACCTGTTCCACCACAAACCAAAACCTGTGAACGATAAAAAGCCATGCTTTTCCCTCCAATCATTCTTTTTCTACCTTGTAGTCATTTAATATTTTCCCTTGAACAACATGCAACGTGTATTCTTCAACAACTCTTCCATCTTTAACATGTTCTCTTACTACTCTTCTTGCCTTTTCAGCATCCATTTTTACGTATGTTACTTTTTCTTCTCCTGGTTTTATAACTTCTACGATTGGCTCCATTTTACAAAGTCCGATACATCCTGTTTGAGCAACTATAATATCAGTAAGACCTAATTTTTCAACTTCCTCCATTATGGCAAGAAGAACTGGCCTTGCACCCGCTGCTATTCCACATGTTGCCATACCTACAACTATCCTCGTTGTCGTTCTATCTTTTCTTTGATTAACCCTATCAAGCGTCCTTTTCCTTATTTCTTCTAATTCTTTTAATGTTTTCATATGATAAACCTCCTATTACTTTTGATATTCTTTTAAAATATTTGGAATATCATCCGGAATTAATCTTCCATAAACTTTTTCACCTATCATCATAACAGGAGCTAAACCACATGCTCCAAGACACCTTGTAGCTTCTAATGTAAATTTTCCATCCTGAGTTGTTTTTCCTACCTCTACATTTAACTCCTTAGATAATCTATCTAATATAGCTTGGGCACCTTTGACATAGCATGCTGTCCCCAGACATACTCTTATTATATGTTCTCCTTTAGGCTCAAGGGTAAATTGAGAATAAAAAGTAGAAACACCATATACTTCAGCCATAGGAACCTTTAATTCTTTAGATATAAACTCCTGAATATCATAGCTTAGACATCCAAATATCTCCTGAGCTTTTTGTAAAACAGGCATTAAAGCTCCTTTGTCATTTCTTTTTTCTTGTATGAATTTTCTTAATTCTTCAAATTTACTTTGCTCATCACAATAACACATAATTTCACCCCTTTGTTATTTTTTTAACACAAACACCCAGTTAAATTTTAACATAGTAATTAATTCAAGATCAATACCATTTATTTGAAATTATGGTTATCTGTTATGATAATGCAACATTTTGTATTTGAATCTTACTAAAATCCCTTAAAAATTAATAAAGGCAGGCATTTAAAGGCTTGCCTGCCTTAACCATTGAAATGTAGTCTACTTTTCTTCAAGCTCTTTTTTAATTTCGTCTAACATTTTTTTATCTTCTTTTGTCAATAAAGCTTTATTTAATAAATCTGGTCTTTTAAGGTATGTAATTTTTAAAGACTGATATCTTCTCCATTTTTCAATCTCTTTATGATTTCCAGAAAGTAAAACATCTGGAACTTTCATTCCCCTAAACTCTCTAGGTCTTGTATATTGAGGATACTCTAAAAGCCCATTATAAAACGATTCTTCTTCATAGCTTATGTTTGTAGATAATACGCCAGGTACTAATCTTGCAACTGAATCTATAATTACCATGCTAGCAAGTTCTCCGCCTGTTAATACAAAATCACCTATAGAATATTCAAAATCAACAATAGGCATTATCCTCTCATCTATTCCTTCATAATGTCCGCAAATTAGCATTATATGTTTCATATTAGAAAGCTTTTTAGCATCTTCTTGATCATATCTTTTACCCCTTGGTGTAAGTAAAATGGTATGAGGCTTATATCCATATAACTTAATTAAATAATCAACGCAGTTATAAATAGGCTCTACCTGCATTACCATTCCTGCTCCTCCACCATAAGGGTAATCATCAACTTTTTTGTGTTTATCTGTTGAAAAATCTCTTATATTATGAACATTGATTTCTATTATTTTCTGTTCTCTAGCTCTTCCAATTATACTATAATTAAAAACATTAAACATTTCTGGAAATAAAGTTAATACATCAAATTTCATATCAATCCCTCTAAAAGTTTTATTTTCATTATAGCATTTTCAATATCAACTTCTTTAACAACGTCTTTAATAGCAGGAATTAATATAATTTTTCCATTTTCAAGTTTTATTTCATATACATCATTGCTACCTGTAGAAAAAACAGAAATAATAGTTCCTAATTTTTGATTAGAATCTATATCATAAACCGTCATTCCTATTAAGTCTGCAACAAAATAGGTATCTTCTGGAAGTTTTACAGCATTTTCTCTATCTATATAAATAAAAATATTTTTTAATTTTTCTGCTGTATTCATATCATTAATACCCTCTAATTTCAAAATAACTAAATTTTTAAAATACTTGACTCCTTCAACATTTACTTTTTCAAATTCTTCACCCTTTTTAAAAAATACAAAATTTAAATCATCAAATCTTTTTGGATCATCAGTTAAAGGATATACTTTTACTTCTCCTTTTATACCATGGGTATTAATTATTTGGCCAATTTTTAAATATCGAACCATGTCAATCACCCTTTTTTATATAGTTAAAAAGAGTTAGGAATACCCTAACTCTTTATATTATTTCCACAATAACTCTTTTATTTGCTTTTATTGCTGCAGCTTTTACTACAGTCCTAATAGCTCTTGCAATTCTACCTTGTTTTCCTATAACTTTTCCCATATCTTCTGGTGCAACTTTTAATTCTATAATAACTGACTGTTCACCACAAATTTCATTAACTACAACGGCATCTGGATTGTCTACAAGAGCTTTGGCTATTACTTCTACAAGCTCTTTCATAAAAAGCACCCCTTTTATTCAATGATGCCTGCCTTCTTTAATAAGCTTCTTACAGTATCTGTTGGCTGAGCACCATTTGAAAGCCACTTCTTAGCTTTTTCTACATCAATTTTTACATCTGCTGGTTCTGTTGTTGGATTGTAGTATCCAATTTCTTCTATAAATCTACCATCTCTTGGTGATCTTGAATCTGCAACAACAATTCTGTAAAAAGGATTCTTTTTAGCTCCCATTCTTCTTAATCTGATTTTTACTGCCATAATTTCACCTCCTTAGAATATTACAAAATTTATTTAAAGAAAGGAAATTTAAATTTCCCTTTTTTCATGTGTTTTTGAATATCTGAAAATTGTTTTATCATTTTTCTTGCCTGCTCAAAATTATTTAAAAGCTTATTAACATCTTGAATAGAAGTTCCTGAACCTTTAGCAATTCTTTTTTTTCTGCTTGAATTTATTATTGAAGGGTTCCTTCTTTCTTCTTTTGTCATGGACTTTATAATCGCTTCAATTTTGACCATTTCTCTCTCATTTTCTTCAAAATCTATATCATTAAGTTTACTTACATCAATGCCTGGAATCATCCTTATTAAATCCTTCAAAGACCCTAACTTCTTCATCTGTTGCATTTGTTCTAAAAAGTCTTCTAAAGTAAACTCTTGTTTTTCAAGCTTTTGTTGCATTTCTAGTGCTTTCTTTTCATCAATTGCTTGCTGAGCTTTCTCAATAAGTGTTAAAATATCTCCCATTCCTAGAATTCTTGAAGCCATCCTATCTGGATAAAAAATTTCAAGGTCTGATAATTTTTCTCCAATACCTACAAACTTTATAGGCTTACCAGTAATAGCTTTAACTGAAAGAGCAGCCCCTCCTCTTGTGTCTCCATCTAGCTTTGTAAGAATAACTCCAGTAATATCAAGCCTTTGATTAAAACTTTCTGCCACATTTACAGCATCTTGGCCAGTCATTGCATCAACAACAAGCAAAATCTCATTAGGTTCAACTTCTTTTTTTATACTCTCAAGTTCTAACATCAAATCTTCATCTACGTGAAGCCTTCCTGCAGTATCTATTATAACTATATCTCTTGCATTCTTTTTAGCATACTCAATTGAAGCCTTTGCAATATCAATAGGACTAATTTTATCTCCTAAAGCAAAAACAGGAATATCAATCTGTCCACCTAATATTTGAAGTTGTTTAATAGCTGCAGGTCTATATACATCGGCAGCTACTAAAAGAGGGTGTTTATTATTTCTTTTAAAATGCAAAGCTAATTTGGCTGCCATAGTTGTCTTTCCTGCACCTTGTAAACCTACAAGCATAATAACTGTTGGAGGCTTAGGTGAAATATTTATCTTACTTTCCTTTGCCCCCATCAAATTAACAAGCTCTTCATGAACAATTTTTATAACATGCTGTCCTGGAGTTAAACTTTCCATTACTTCTTGACCTATAGCTCTTTCAGTAACACTATTTACAAAATCTTTAACTACTTTATAGTTTACATCAGCTTCAAGAAGGGCTAATTTCACTTCTCTCATAGCTTCTTTTACATCTTTTTCAGTTAACTTGCCTTTACCTCTTAACTTTCTAAAAGTTTCCTGCAATTTTTGGGTTAAACCCTCAAAAGCCATATAAAGCCCTCCTAAATTATGCTTCAATCAACTCATCTATCATTTTAATTATTTCATCTAAATCTTTATATTGCTTTTTTATTAACATATTTTTTATTTCAATGAGCTTTTGCCTTTGTTTTAAAAATTTATCTACCAACCCTAATTCCTTTTCATAGTCTAATAATATTTTCTCGCTTCTTTTTATAATATCGTGAACTGCTTGCCTTGAAATATTCATAAGCTCAGATATCTCACTTAACGACATATCTTCTTCGTAATGATAAGACATTATAGTCCTTTGCTTCTCTGTAAGCAAATTACCATAAAAATCTAAAAGCATAGCAATAAAACTTAATTTATCCATAACCTATCATCCTTTATTATACTAACAAAAACTTTTTATGGTGTCAAGTATTTTTACTTAACAGTTTCAAAAAGAGCTTCTACAAACATTTCTGGATCAAATTCTTGTAAGTCATCAATGCCTTCCCCTACCCCAATCATCTTTACAGGTATATTTAACTCATTGCTAATTCCAATTACTATGCCACCTTTAGCTGTTCCATCAAGTTTTGTCAATACTATACCATTAACATCACTTACTTCTAAAAACTCCTTTGCTTGAAATAAAGCATTTTGTCCTGTAGTAGCATCAAGAACTAACAAAGTCTCCTTATAAAAATTACTTCCTTCCTTTTCTATTACTCTATTTATTTTTCTTAATTCTTCCATAAGATTTCTCTTATTATGCAATCTTCCAGCAGTATCACATATTAAAATATCTACTTTTCTTGATTTTGCAGCCTGAATAGCATCAAAAATTACTGCAGCTGGATCTGACCCTTCAGATTGCTTTATTATCTCCACACCTACCCTCTGAGACCATACTTCAAGCTGATCAATAGCTGCTGCTCTAAAGGTATCTCCTGCAGCAAGTAAAACCTTATATCCCTTATTTTTAAAATAATATGCTAATTTTCCAATACTCGTTGTTTTTCCTACACCATTTACTCCAACCACCATAAAAACAGCGGGTAAAAAACCAGGAATTATGGATAAATTTTTATCTTTTTTCATAATATCTAATATTATATTTTTTAATTCTTCTTTAGCCTTATCAGGCGTAGAAATTTTTTTATCTTTTATATTTTTTCTTAAGGTCTCAATTATATGTTGTGTAGTCTTTACTCCTACATCTGACATTATAAGCGCTTCTTCAAGCTCTTCATAAAATTCTTCGTCTATTTGTGTTGTAAAACTAAATATAGCCTCAACTTTTTGAGTTAAATTATCTCTAGTCTTTGCTAAACTTTCTTTTAATTTTTCAAACCAACCCATAATTAAGCCTCCTTTAATTTTAATGAAAGAACTTTTGAAACCCCTTTTTCCTCCATAGTAACACCATACAACACATCGGCTACACTCATAGAACCTTTTCTATGAGTGATTAATATAAATTGAGTTTTACTAGAATAATTTTTTAAATAATTTGCAAATCTAAATACATTTGCATCATCTAAGGCTGCTTCAATTTCATCTAGAACACAAAATGGAGTAGGTTTAAATTTCAATAAAGCAAAGATCAAAGCTATAGCTGATAAACCTTTTTCTCCTCCAGATAAGAGAGATATATTTTGTAATTTTTTACCTGGTGGTTGAACAATTATCTCTATACCTGATTCTAATACATTTTCTCCATCTATTCTTAAGTCAGCATATCCTCCGCCAAACAATTCTTTAAAAGTTTCATTAAAATAGTTACGAATAGTTGCAAAATTAGTTTCAAATTGTATTTTCATTTTTTCCGTTATATCTTTAATTATATCTAAAAGCGACTGTTCTGCACTAATTAAATCTTCCCTTTGTTCTTTTAGAAACTCATATCTTTCTTTTACCTTTTTGAGCTCTTCAATAGCTCCTAAATTAACATCACCAAGTTCTTTTATTCTACTCTTTAAACTGTTTATTTTCTTGTTAGAATCTGAATTATTAAAATTATCCATTTTATACTTCTGAGCCTGAGGAATTGTAAGCTCATATTCATCCCAAAGTTTTTGATTTAATAATCCTATCTCCGATTCTTGTTTTGATTGCGTCATTTCCAATTTGTGAATTACACTTGTTAAATCAGATATATTTTTATTAACCTTATTAATTTCATCTTCCAAACTCATTATTTCTGTTGATAATAAATTCTTTTTATTGTAATATTCATTTTCTTTCTTTTTGTTGTTCTCTAAATCTTTTATAAGATATTCTAATTTTTGTTTTTTAATGCTTATATTATCTTCTACTTCAACAATTTTATTATTTATATCATTAAGGTAAGATTCAATCTCGGCCTTTTTATTTTCAAGCTTATCCTGCTGAAGATGTGCTTCTTTTATTTTGGAATTTAAAACATCACATTCCTTTTTTAACTCCGCATAAATAACCTTCTCTGACGTCAATTTTGAACTTATATTTTCTTTTGAAGCTTCAAACTCAAAATATATTTTATTTAATTCTTCTAATTGTCTTTCTAGTTCTAATTTCTTATTTTGTTTATTATTTAATTCACTTAGATATAAACATTCATCATTTTTTACCTTTTCTAATTCGTTTAGTACATGTTCTATCTCTAATTTAGAATCATTAATTTCTATATCTATTTCTTTTAGCTTATTCTTTATATTTTTCATTTCATTATTCAATGTTGACATATTGATATTAGCCAAATTAATTTGAGATGATAATTTCTCTAAGCTAATTTCAATTTCCCTTTTATCTTGATATTTTTTATTCAAGTTATTTTCAATATCCTTTAATTTTATATTAAGAGCTTCCATATCATCCTTTAATTTAATAATCTCATTTTTTCTTTTGAAAATACCTATATTTTTACTGCTTAATCCTCCAGTTAAGGAACCTCCTGGATTAACAATTTCTCCATCTAACGTTACAATTTTAAAATTAAAATCAGTTTTTTTAGCAAGTTCTATAGCATCGTCAATAGTTTTACAAATTAATGTTCTTCCTAAAAGGTTTGCAACTATATTTTTATAAATAGGATCAAAAGTTACTAATTCAGCTGCAATTCCTATAAATCCATCAAATTTTTCAAACTGTTTTTTATCTATATCTGCTTTTCCTTTAACGGTGCTTATTGGAAGAAAAGTAGCTCTACCAAGCTTATTGTTCTTTAAATAATCTATCATTACCTTTGCTAGCTCTTCATCCTTAACAACTATATTCTGAAAAGCCGAACCTAAAGCTGATTCAATAGCAACTTCATAACCATTAGGAACATTTAAAATATCTGAAACAGTTCCTAAAAAACCTTTCTCATTTTTATATTCATTTATTAACGATTTTACTGCTTTATTATAACCTTCAAGTTCTTTTTCCATCTCTAACAACATATTTAATTTGGCTTCGTTAGTTCTTAAAGTTTGCTTTATTTCAACCAATTTTAAATCTAAGTCTTTAATCTCTTTTTCAATAGATAATTTTAGTTTATTTAAATTATTTATTTCATTTTTTAAATTTCCTATTTTTAATACCAATTCCTTTTGTTCTTTTTCTTTGTCAGTTAAATATGAAATTATTTCACTTTTTTTACCTTCTTTGGATTCAAGCATTTGAATTAAATTATCATATTGTTTCTTTAAACTTTCCTTTATAAAATTTAAAGAACTAAACTTATTTTTTAATTCCGAAATATTATTTAGAATCTCTAATAATTCATTTTTCTTATCTTCAATCAATTTTTCCTTAGACTTAAACTCTTGAATATGTTCTGACAATTGTGCTTCTATATTTTTTATCAATTCCTGTTGATCTATTATTTTTTTATCAATATGTTCCTTTTCTTTTAAAAGCTTACAAAGCTTGTCATTCTCTATTTCAATAGTTGATTTTAAGGAAGCTAACTCAGATTCCAACCTGTTCTTTTCATTTATATAATTTTCCCTTCGCTCTAAAAAAAGCTCTATATCTGAAGAAGCTTTTTGTATATTTTTCTCAAGCTCATAACTTAAGTTTGTAGTTTTATCATATTGTTCTTGAATAGAAGCTAATTCATTTTTTTTATGATAAATTCTAGAATTTAAATTTTCTTTATTTATTTCTAATGCATTTAATTCATTCACCTTATTCTCTATTTCTCTTAAGGTTACATCTAGTTTTTGTTTTATTATATCATAGTTATATAAAATAGAATTTATCTCCATAAATTTTAACTCATCTTTTAATTTTAAATATTCTTCAGCCTTTCTGGCTTGAGTCTCCAATGGTTCTATTTGTAATTCTAACTCGGAAATAATATCATTAATTCTTGTTAAATTCTGTCTTGTATTTTCTAATTTTCTTTCCGCTTCAATCTTTCTATTTTTAAACTTTGTAATTCCCGTTGCCTCTTCAAAAACTAACCTTCTATCCTCAGGCTTTGAACTTAAAATTTCCTCCACCTTTCCTTGTCCAATTATCGAATAACCATCTACACCTATTCCTGTATCCATTAATAATTCATATATATCCTTCAATCTACATGCAGTATTATTTATTAAGTATTCACTTTCACCAGATCTATATAATCTCCTTGTAATTTTAACTTCGTTATATTCTATAGGTAAAATATTATCACTATTATCAATAATCAAAGAAACCTCTGCAAAATTTAAAGGCCTCCTATTTTCAGTTCCAGAAAAAATAACATCCTCCATTTTTGATCCTCTTAAAGTTTTAGCACTTTGCTCTCCTAATACCCACCTTATAGCATCACATATGTTGCTTTTTCCACTTCCATTTGGACCAACAATAGCTGTAATTCCTTTCGTAAATTCAACTTCTACTTTATCAGCAAAAGATTTAAATCCTTTTATCTCGATGCTTTTTAAATACAAGCTACATCACCTCAGGCATATTTTAAAGGGATTTACCCTTTTAGGATAAATCCCATAATAACACTTTATATAGTATAGCATTGTTTATAATACAAATCAATGTTAATAGAATAAAATAGACCTGCTAAGCAGGTCCTTATCTTGGCTGAACTATAAACTTAATTGCTGTTCTTTCTTCTCCATTTATTTCCACTTCAGAAAAGGCCGGAATAACTACAAGATCTATTCCATTTGGAGCAACATATCCTCTTGTTATTGCTATAGCTTTAACAGCTTGATTTACTGCTCCAGCTCCTATTGCTTGAATTTCAGCTACCGATCTTTCCCTTAATACTGCAGCAAGAGCACCAGCAACAGCTTTAGGTTGTGATTGAGATGATACCTTCAAAACTTCCATGACTATTCCTCCTTTTCATTTTCTTAACTACTTTTATATATTCTATAACAATTTAAAAAATCCTTCCTTAAACTACTATATTAGCATAATCTTTTATTGACATTTTTCTACTTAAATCACCTTCAACCACAACCTCTAAATCATTTAATGTATTATCAATTTTTACAACGAGCTTCTTATTCTTTAATTTTTTTAACATATTACTAAAATAAAATTTCTTGTTAGAATATAGTTTTGAAATACTTTTGCCATTGACCTTAATCAAAATATCCTTTTGTTGTTCAAAATTCTGCTTTAAAATATATTCAATCATATCGCACATTATCGCTGATTCTACTAACTCTCTAAACGCAGGATGAAAAGGACCTGCAACAACATCTTTACCTAAAGCAATACCTTCGCTTGCTTGTAAACCTATCCTTATAATCTTAATATCATTCTTAATAAATATTAAATAAACCTTTTTAGTTATATGAATTGCTTCATCAATAGTTAAAGGAATATATTTACCTTTTCTATACATATGTTCCATTTCAGTGTCTTTTATAACAACTGCTGGATAGATTCTGACAAAATCTGGTTTTAAATCTACGATCTTTCTAGCTGTTTGTATATCTTTTTCTTCACTATCCTTTGGAAGTCCTATCATCATTTGCAATCCCAATTTAAAACCATATTTTTTAATTAAACTTACAGCATTGTAAACATCATAAGATGTATGTCCTCTTTCAGCGGCAACCAACACATCATCATCTAAAGACTGTACTCCTAATTCTATAGTTCTAACATTATGTTTTTTTAAATTGTCAAGTATAAATTCATTTATATAATCTGGTCTTGTGGATAGTCTTATAGAATGTATTTTACCTTCCTTTAACAATTTATTAGCTGCACTTAAAAGTTCATTTTGGTAATTCATAGGAATACCAGTAAAACTTCCACCATAAAACGAAATTTCAATTATAGAACGTTCTCGTTGCATAGTTTTTAAATACTCTTCTGCTCTTTCAATCACATATTTATAATCAATAATCTCGTTGTTTCCAGTAATTTTTTTTTGGTTACAGAATATACAATCATGAGGACAACCAACATGCGGAACAAAAATAGGTATTATATAATGCCTAATCATCTACATCTACTCCCAACTTAACTAACGCATTTTTAGCCGCCATTTGTTCAGCTTCTTTTTTGCTTTTTCCTTGACCATGCCCATAATTTATATTATCTAAAAAAACTTCAACCTCAAAAGTTTTATCATGATCAGGCCCCCACTCATTTGTAACATTGTATTTTATAGTTGCAGTTAAGTTCTTTTGAACATATTCTTGAAGTTTTGACTTAAAATCAATATATTCTTTTCTTCTAGCTATTAACTCTATTTTATCTTTTAAATTTTTTAAAACAAAATCCTTAGCTTTATCATACCCTTTATCTAAATAAATAGCTGCTATAAGGGCTTCTGTAGCATCAGCTAGAAGAGAATCTTTGTTCCTACCTCCAGTTAGCTCTTCTCCTTTTCCTATTCTTATATACCTATCAATACAAATATTTCTTGCTAACTCTGCCAGAGATGTTTCACATACAACACTTGCTCTTAACCTACTTAATTTTCCTTCCTGTTTATATTTAAACTTCTTAAATAAATATTCACTAATAATAAGCCCAAGAACTGAATCCCCAAGAAATTCTAATCTCTCATTATGTTCATTATATTTTAGACCATTTTCATTTGCATATGAACTATGAGTCAATGCTTTATCTAATAATTCTTTATCATTAAATTTAACTTTAATTATTTTTTCAAACTCTTCAAGTTGCTTACGTCTTATACTATCCATAAGAACCTCCATTAAAATTTAAAGCCCCGAAAAAATCGGGACTATTTTATATATCTGTATGCTCTTTTATGTAATCTACTACATCACCAACAGTTTGTAATTTTTCTGCATCTTCATCTGGTATTTCTAAATCAAAATCTTCTTCAAGAGCCATTATAAGCTCAACTATATCTAATGAATCTGCTCCTAAATCATCAATAAAGTGTGAATCCATTGTAATGTCATCTGGATCTACACCCAAAATATCTGAAATTCTTTCCTTTATTTTTTCAAATATCATTATTTTCACCTCCCTTCAATAAGCCCATCTATATAATATTATATAACCTAAAATGCGTCAATAAAAATTAATAAATTTTTTCTTACTCAATTATTTATTACCAATTTTATAAAATTTTACTCTAAAATATTCATATTTTTTATTTCTTGAGAAATTATCTCAACAACATTACCATTTATACAATTTACAGCTTGTTTCACAGCATTTTTTATAGCTTTTGCATTTGAACTTCCATGAGCTTTAATCAATACATTTTTAACTCCTAAAAGAATTGCTCCACCATATTCTGTATAATCAAAGTCAGTTTTAAATTTTTTAAAAACAGGTTTTAAAAGAAAACCACCTAATTTATTTAAAAAAGATGAATATATTTCTCTTTTTAATACATCAAAAATAGTTTGTGCTACTCCTTCATAAAGTTTCAATATAACATTTCCTACAAATCCATCTGCTAAAACAATATCACATTCTCCTTTTGGGATATCTCTTGGTTCAATGTTACCAATAAAATTTAGTTCACTTTGTTTTAGCAATGCATAACTTTGCTTTACAAATTCCGTTCCTTTCTCCTCTTCAACGCCAATATTAACAAGCCCTACTTTAGGATTTTGTTTTCCTAAAACTTTCTTTGAATAAACATCACCCATAATCGCAAACTGTAAAATATTTCTTGGCTTACATTCTGCATTAGCACCTGCATCTAAAAGCATAAAATTCCCCTTCTCTCCAGGAATTATTGGTGCTAAACATGGTCTGTCAATACCATCTATCCTACCTACTATAAACAAGCCTCCTGCTAACAAAGCACCTGTGCTTCCAGCTGATATAAAAGCATCAGCATATCCTTCTTTTAACATTTTTAATCCAACTACCATAGATGAATGCTTTTTTCTTCTTATTGCCATAGTTGGAGATTCATCGTTAGTTATAATTTCAGAGGCATGAACTATAGTTACTTTATTTTTATCTTTTATTTGATATTTTTCTACTTCACTTTTTATTTTAACCTCATCTCCAACTAATATAATGTCAACTCCAAATTCATTTACAGCCATAATAGCACCTTTTATAATTTCCTCAGGTGCATTATCGCCACCCATTGCATCTATGACTATTTTCATAATATATCCTCCTTTTAAATATTTAAAAGACAAAAGCACACCTTTCGGTGTGCTAAAATACAATTACTTTTCAATTACTACTCTGTCCTTGTAATATCCACAAGTAGGACATACCCTATGAGCTAGTTTCATTTCATGACATTGTGGACATTCTACCATTCCTGGCATTGCTAACTTCCAAGTTTGTGCTCTTCTTTTATCTCTTCTTGATTTTGAATGTCTTCTGGCTGGATTACCCATAGTTGCACCTCCTCACTCACCTTTAAAGAACGATTTTAATGCTTCAAGCCTTGGATCAATTGCATCTTTTAAACAATCACATTGACCTTCATTTAAATCAAGGCCACATTCAGGACATAATCCTTTACAATCCTCTTTACATAAAACTTTTAGTGGATAGGACAGAATTACATTATCAACTATCATATCTTCAAGATCAATTCTGTCCTCTAACATTGGATATATATCTTCCCCCTGCTTTTTAGAAAATCTTTCTTCAAAATTAATATTCAGAGGGTAGTCAACACTCTTTAAACACCTAGCACAAAACGATTTTATAGATGTTTCTATAGAACCTTTTACAATTATATCTTCTCCATCCAAAGTAGCTTTACCTTTTACAATTAAAGGAGAAATTAATTTAACTTCAAAATCATCTCTTTTTAACATATCCCTGTTTATTTCTAAACTAAATTCTTTTTCATCTGTTTTCTTTTTAATCAAATCCGTTATATCTAAAAACATATGCTCACCTCAAATAATAAACAACTAACATTCATTATATAAGCTTACTTAAAATATGTCAAGGCTATAGAATAATTATTTTAAATTATCTACTATTTCCTTTGTATCTCTTGCTATCATTAACTCTTCGTTTGTTGGAATTAAAAATACTTTAACCTTTGAATCTGACGCAGAAACTTCTGTTATTTTTCCTCTTACATTATTCTTTTCAGGATCTATCTTAACTCCTAAAAACTCTAATCCTTTGCATATTTCATATCTACATTCTGGTGAATTTTCTCCAAGCCCAGCAGTAAATACAATAGCATCTACTCCACCCATTGCAGCTGCATATGCACCTATGTATTTCTTAACTCTATAATAGAACATATCAAGAGCTAATTGAGCTCTTTCATTTCCATTTGCTGCTGCTTGTTCTATATCTCTAAAATCACTGCTAACTCCTGATATTCCAAGAACTCCTGACTTTTTATTTAATAAGTTATTTACTTCCTTTGCAGTTAAATTTTCAGCTTCTTGAAGATATGTAACAATTGCAGGATCAATATCTCCACTTCTTGTTCCCATTATTAATCCTTCAAGTGGGGTAAATCCCATTGATGTATCTACTGATTTACCACCATCAACAGCTGCAACAGATGCACCATTTCCTAGATGGCATGTTATTATCTTACAATCTTTTATATCCTTTCCTAATAAGTCTGCTGCAATTTTGCTAACATATCTATGGGATGTTCCGTGGAATCCATATCTTCTTATACCATGCTTTTCATACAATTCATATGGTAAAGCATACATATAAGCATATTTGGGCATAGTTTGATGGAATGCAGTATCAAATACTCCAACCATCGGAACATTTGGCATTAATTCTTTACATGCATAAATACCTATTAAGTTTGGTGGATTGTGTAATGGAGCCAAATGTGACATTTCTTCAAGAGTTTTTAAAACATCCTCATCTATTAAAACAGACTTTGCATATTTTTCTCCACCATGAACCACTCTATGTCCTACAGCTGAAATTTCACTCATATCTTTTATTACACCATATTCTGGATGAGTAAGAGCTTCAAGCACTAATTTTACAGCTGTCTTATGATCTGGCATTGGATGTTCAATAACTATTTTATCCTTTCCTTCTGGTCTATGATTTAAAACTGAACCTTCAAGTCCTATCCTTTCTGCTAACCCCTTTGCTAAAACTGTTTCATTTTCCATGTTAATTAATTGATACTTTAAAGATGAACTTCCGCAATTGATAACTAGAATATTCATAGTTATACCCCTTTCTTTAGTTTTCTTGTGCTTGAACAGCCGTAATGGCTACAACATTTACTATATCTTCAACACTGCAACCTCTTGATAAATCATTAACAGGTGCAGCAAATCCTTGGCAAATAGGACCTATAGCTTCAGCGTTAGCTAATCTTTGAACTAATTTGTATCCTATATTTCCTGCTTGTAAATCTGGGAATATTAATACATTTGCTTTGCCAGCAACAGGACTTCCAGGAGCCTTTAATTCTGCAACCTTTGGAACTATTGCAGCATCAAGTTGTAATTCCCCATCAATCATTATATCTGGAGCCATTTCCTTTGCTATTCTTGTTGCTTCTATAACTTTATCAACTAATTCATGTTTTGCACTTCCTTTAGTTGAGAATGAAAGCATAGCAACCCTTGGCTCAATTCCGCATAAAGCTTTTGCATTCTTGGCACTAGCAATTGCTATTGAAGCAAGCTCTTCTGCAGTTGGGTTTGGATTTACGGCACAATCTGCAAAAATAAACAAACCATTTTCACCTAAATTTTTATTTGGAACTTCCATTATAAAAAAGCTTGATACTATCGACATACCTGGAGCTGTTTTAATAATTTGCATAGCTGGTCTTAAAAGATCACCAGTTGAGTGAATAGCTCCTGAAACCATTCCATCTGCATCTTTCATTTTAACCATCATAGTTCCAAAATACATTTCATCTTTTACAGTTTCTAATGCTTTTTCAGGAGTCATTCCCTTATTTTTTCTTATTTCATAAAGCTGATTAGCATAAAACTCAAGTTTATCGCTTTTTAAAGGATTGATTATTCTTATACCTTCTAATGAAACTCCTTCTTTGCTAGCTACATCAGCAATCTTTTCTTCATCACCAAGTAAAATCAAATCTGCAATTCCTTCTTTAGTAATTATTTCAGCAGCTTTAAGTGTCCTTATTTCTGATCCTTCTGGTAAAACTATTGTTTTTTTATTAGCTTTAGCCTTAGCTTTTATTTTTTCCATTAAGGACATAATATTAACCCCTTTCTTAAATTTAATAAAATATTGCTTACATCTTACATATTATATTATATAATAATTATGTCAATATCAAAATATCAATATCCATAAAAAAGTATACTATTTTTTCAAAAAACATAAGATTTAAGGTGATATAAATGAATATTGCAGGAATAATAGTAGAGTATAATCCTCTTCATAACGGACACATATATCATATTGAACAAACAAAAAAAATTACAAATTGTGACTATTTAATAGCTATTATGAGTGGAAATTTTGTTCAAAGAGGCGAGCCTGCAATAATAAACAAGTGGGCAAGAACAGAAATAGCTTTAAAAGCAGGAATAGACTTAGTAATTGAACTTCCATTAATATATAGTATAAGTAGTGCTGAAAATTTTGCTTTTGGAGCCATATCTATTTTAAATGAATTAAAAATAGTTGATTCAATCTGCTTTGGAAGTGAATTAGGTAACATTGAACAACTATTTGAAATAGCAAAAATTTTAGTTGACGAACCTATCAATTTTAAAAAATCTTTAAAAAACAACCTAAAAAAAGGTTTCTCCTATGCAAAAGCCCGTGAAATTGCTTTAAAGGAATATTTCGATAAATCAAATCACAATATAGAAAACATAATTAATAAATCAAACAATATATTAGGTATCGAATATCTTAAATCCTTAATAAAATCAAACAGTAAGATAAAACCCTTTACTATTCAAAGAATAAAAAGTAGCTACAATGATACAAAAATTACATCTAATATAGCAAGTGCAACATCTATACGTTTAAATTTCGACAACCTTGATCTTATCAAAAATGCCATACCTCAATTTACATTTGAAACATTGCTTAGGGAAAAAAACAATGGAAAATGCCCAATAAATTTAAACCTATTTACAGATATATTGTTATACAAACTTAGAAGCATGTCTGAAAGTGAAATCAAAAAAATACATGATGTATCAGAAGGTCTTGAAAACAAGCTTAAAATTGCAGCAGAAGAAGTTTCTAATTTAGAAGATTTAATAAAAATGACTATTAGTAAAAGATATACAAAAACTAGAATACAAAGAATATTGCTTTATATATTACTAAATATTACTAAAGACTTATATTTTCAACAAGTCCAAAAACCTAGATATATAAGAATTCTTGGTGCAAATACTAATGGAAGAAAAATAATAAAAAAATTAAAAGAATCAACAAACCTACCAATAATAATTAATCCTTCAAAAAAAGATAAAGAACTCCTAGATTTAGATATAAAAGCAACAGATATATATTCTTTAGCATATAAGAATGATCAATATAAAATAGCAAAACAAGATTTAAAAATTCCTCCGGTTTTACTCTAATGCATAGTTTAGTTAAACAAAACATAAATATTAAATAAAGCATGTTTAATAACTTAAAAGCCATGATGATTCTATATTTAATATTGTTAATAAGCTTTGTTTTATTGTTCATATACAATAAAAATCTAACAATAAAAATATTTGTAATTTCATTATTAATCTTAATGTTAATATTTCCTCAAAATTCTATTCAAGCTGCAAAAAAAGGAATAAACTTATGGCTATACATAGTTGCTCCTTCCTTATTTCCATTTTTTGTTTTAAACGATATAATAATATCACTAGGAATCCCTGAAAACATATCAAACTTATTTTCTAAAACCTTTAAAAAAATATTTAATACATCCGGTTATGGTGCATATGTTTTCATCATGAGTATATTCACAGGATATCCAACAGGAGCTAAAATTGTAAGTCAATTAATTGAAGAAAAAAAAATTACAAGTTACGAAGGGCAAAAAATTTTAAACTTTGCTAGTACTTCCGGTCCCTTATTTATCATCGGAGCCGTTGGAATAGGAATGTTTAAAAACAAAACAATTGGATATATAATACTTTTTTCTCATATAATAGGCTCAATAATAAATGGCATCATAATAAATAAATTATGTTATCCATCAAATTTATACAATAATAATATAAACCTAAATATAAAAAAAAGAGGTAAAAACCTAACAAATACCATCACAAATTCGCTATATACTATAGGAATTATAGGTGGATATATAATATTCTTCTCTGTAGTTATTGAATTGATAAAAATAACTAATATTTTCAATGTTATAGAGACATGTCTTAGTTTTTTTGTTCCAATAAACTTAGCACAGTCTATTTCACTACTTCTTCAAGGTGTTATAGAAATAACAAATGGATGTAATTTGATAGCTTTATCTAAAATTCCTCTACAACTTAAAATAATAATAACCACTTTTTTAATATCCTTTAGTGGCTTTTCTATTATAATGCAAGTTTATTCAATAACTTCTAGTTCAAATATTAACATAAAAACATATATTTTTTCCAAAACACTTCATGCAATTATATCTTCTACAATTTGCATTATAGTTTTAAAATACATCCCATTAACAAACATTGTAGTAAATTTATTTAACAAATCTTTTAATACAATAAACACTTTTATATTTGCAGAAATCCTATTATTCATTTTGCTATTTCTAAACTTATTAAGTTATAAATTAAAAAAATAATCAATATCCCTTTATTTTTTTTAAAATATCTTCAATTATTTCATCTGGAACTAAATCTTTTATACATCCTCCATACATTGCTACTTGTTTAACTAAGCTTGAGCTTAAAAATGAATATTTACTACTAGTCATCATAAATAAAGTCTCTAATTCATTATTTAATTTATTATTCATCATTGCCATTTGTAACTCATATTCAAAATCAGATACTGCTCTCAATCCCTTTATAATAACTTTTGCTCCTTTTTCCTTAGCATAGTTTACTAATAGCCCTCTAAAACTTTCTACTTCAACATTATAAACATTTTTAGTTACCTTTTTTATAAGTTCTACCCTTTCGCCTATAGTAAAAAGAGGGCTCTTCTTTTCTGGATTTTCTAATACAGCAACTATAACTTTGTCAAATATTTTAGAAGCTCTTAAAATAACATCTAAATGACCATTTGTTATAGGATCAAAACTTCCAGGATAAATAGCGATATTTCCCACTGTATCACTCCTTAATCCAAAATGCAACTTTAGTTCTTCCATATTTTTCAGTTCTATAATTTATAAAGCATCCTATCTTTTCAGGAATAATATCTTTAACATCTAATTCCGAAACAATTAGTGTTTCATCACCAAATATACCTTCTTCAAAAATTAAATTTATTGCCTTTTCAACCATACTTTTTCCATATGGTGGATCTAAAAAAATTATATCATATTTTTTATTTATGCCCTTTAAAATCTTAAATGCATCTCCGTAAAATACTTCACTTTTTTCTTGATAATTCAAAGATTTAACATTATCCACTAAAAAACTATAAGCTAGTCTATCAAGTTCAATAAAAGTACAAAACTTTGCTCCCCTGCTTAATGCTTCTAATCCTAAATTACCAGTTCCTGCAAACATATCTAAAATATAAGAATCGGCAATTTTTTTAGAAATAATATTAAAAATAGATTCCTTAACTCTATCAGACGTAGGCCTTGTATTGAGCCCAGGAGGTGCTTTAATAATTCTACCTTTTGCTTCTCCTGTTATTATTCTCATGTTAATCCTCCTAATTCTTTTAAAATAAAGAAAAGGGAAGAAAATCTTCCCTTTTCTTTATTTTATATCAATTATTATTTTCCTGCAAGATTTCTTTCATAAGCTTCAACCATCTTCTTAACCATATATCCACCAACTGAACCACATTCCTTTGAAGTCATGTTTCCCCAGTATCCTGTTGTTGGAACTTGAACACCTATTTCATTAGCTACTTCATATTTGAATTGTTCAAGACCCTTCTTTGCTTCTGGAACTACTTTTTGATTCTTTGCCATTTTCCTCACCTCCTGTTTGTTTTCTTATTATTAATTTCTCCAGTCTTCGACATAGTATACGAGGATTATTTTGGATTTTTAGGTTTTAAAAACCATAATAAAATCAATATAAAAAAGGGATATAGAGAAAACTCTATATCCCTTTTTTATCTATATCGTGCTACCACCTTATTATTTTCTTTGTGCTAAGCTTCTTTCATAAGCTTCAACCATCTTCTTAACCATATATCCACCAACTGCACCACATTCTCTTGAAGTCATGTTTCCCCAATATCCTGTTGGTGGAACTTGAACACCTATTTCATTAGCTACTTCATATTTGAACTGTTCAAGTGCTGCCTCTGCTTCAGGAACAAGTACTCTATTCTTTGATTGAATGTTTATCATATTGTTTCACCTCCTGTTTGTTTTTCTATTATTAATTTAACCCTTATAAATAAATTTATAACAGGAAGTTTTTTCAACATTTAGTTCAAAGAAATCATATCGTCAATATTATCCAATAACTGATTTACCTTATTATTTAACTTATTATATTCTTCTTGATATAAGCTATTTTTCTCAATTAATTCCTTTGCAAGATCTCGAGTAACTTTTAATATATCAATATCTTTAAATATATTAGCTATTTTTAATTCAGGTAAACCATGTTGTTTGGTTCCAAAAAACTCTCCTGTTCCTCTGATCATTAAGTCCTTTTCTGCTATTTCAAAGCCATTATTAGTTTTTGTCATTATCTTCATTCTTTCAAGTGCCTCATCTGTCTTTGCATCTGCTATCAAAATACAATAAGATTTAAAATTGCCTCTACCAACTCTTCCTCTTAATTGATGTAGTTGTGCAAGCCCAAATCTTTCAGCATTTTCTATCACTATTATCGTAGCATTAGGCACGTTAACTCCAACTTCAACTACAGTTGTAGAAACTAAAACCTTTATCTCATTCTGTTTAAACTTCCTCATTATTTCATCTTTTTCATTAGAAGACATTTTTCCGTGTAATATTCCAATAGAGTAATCTTTTAGCAAATCATTTTTTAAGCTTTCTGCCATCTCCACAACTGACTCTGCTTCAAGTTTCTCAGATTCTTCAACTAAAGGACATATCACATATGCTTGGCGTCCCTTATCTAACTCTTTTTTTACAAATTCATAAACTTTTTCTCTCATATTAGGCCTTACAAAATAAGTCTCAACCTTTTGTCTACCTGGAGGCAATTGATCAATAATAGAAATATCCATATCTCCGTACATAAAAAGTGCTAAAGTCCTTGGAATAGGTGTTGCTGTCATAACTAAAACATGAGGATTATATCCTTTATTTACCAAAGCAGCTCTTTGTCTTACGCCAAATCTATGTTGTTCATCAGTAATAACAAGAGCAAGATTTTTAAATTCAACTTTGTCTTGCAAAAGAGCATGTGTGCCAACAACTATAGAAATATCTCCTTGAGCAATACCTTTTAATATATCTTCCTTCTCTTTTTTAGACATACTCCCAACTAGCAAAGCAACTTTTATATTCCAATATTTTAAAATTTCTGAAATTGTGGTAAAATGTTGTTCAGCCAGTATTTCTGTAGGTGCCATCAATACTCCTTGATAACCATTCATAGCACAATTAAAAAGAGCTATAACCGATATTATAGTTTTTCCTGAACCAACATCTCCCTGCAATAACCTATTCATAGGCTTATTTTTTTTCATATCAGTAAGAATTTCCCTTATAACTCTTCTTTGAGCATCAGTAAGTTCAAAAGGTAATTTTTCTTTTAGTTCTTTCATTTCTTTACATACAGGCATAGCATAGGAAGTAGTATTGTTTGAATATTTTTTCTTTAATTCAAATAATCCTAATTGTATTATTAATAATTCTTCAAATTTTAATCTATATTTTGCAGCCTCTAAAATTTCTTTATTAGCTGGAAAATGGATATTAATAAGCGCTGTTTTTATATCCAATAAATTATATATTTTTCTAATACTTTCTGGAAATATTTCTTCGACCTCTTGATCCAAATAATTTAAAGCATTTCTTATTATTTTTCTAAAAAGCTTTTGACTTATGTGTTTATTGGTAGAATATATAGGATTTATTCCTGGTAATTCCTCATAATCCTTTTCATATTGAGGATCTATCATAATAAATTCTCCTGATTGCCTTGTAACTTTACCATATAGAAATACTCTTTCTCCAATTTTAAATACATTTTTTATAAAACTTTGATTAAACCATATCCCTGAAATATATCCTGTTTCATTCTTAAATAATATTTTATTTAAAGTCCTTCCTGTTTTCGTTATCCTAGATGGATAAATTTGTACAACTTCAACTATTAAAGATACCATCTCATCATTTTTTAATAAATATATAGGCTTAATATTGGTTCTATCTTCATAATCTCTTGGAAAATAGTATATAGCATCTTTAATTGTATATATTCCTAATGAATTTAGATATTTTGCAATTTTAGGTCCAACTCCTTTTAAATATTGTATATCCATAATGTCACCTCGAATTTTTTTATTAAAAAAGGCATGCCCTAAGCATGCCCTATTCAACAGAAATAATATAATAATAAATAGGTTGTCCTCCATAGTAAACATTAACTTCTACGTGAGGATAACGTTCCTTTACATAATTTTGAATAACCATGGCATCTTCTTCACTTATTTCATTTCCATAAAATATAGAAACAAATTCACTCTGATCATCTATCATACTATCAATCAATCTAAATGTAACCTCATTAATATTTTCCCCTGAATTTATAAGTTTTCCATTATAAAGCCCAATAAAATCTCCTTCTTTAACTTCAACATCATCAATAACTGTAGTCCTAACCGCAAAAGTTACTTGACCTGTTTTTACTTTTTCTAAAGTTTCAATCATGATTTCCTTATTATCATCTACACTAGCTTCAGGATTAAAATTTATCATAGCTGTAATTCCTTGAGGTATACTCTTTGTAGGAATAACAATAACATTCTTATCAGTTAAGCTTTTAACTTGTTCTGCAGCTAAAATGATATTTTTATTGTTAGGGAAAATAAATATATTTTTTGCATTTATATTTTTTACAGCTTCAAAAATATCTTGCGTACTTGGGTTCATTGTTTGTCCACCTTCAATTACTGCATCAACACCTAATTCTTCAAAAATCTGCTTAAATCCTTCTCCATAAGCGATAGATATAAATCCATATTCTTTTTCAGCATCATCTACTTTATTTTCAAATTTAATCTCTTCTTGAGGAGTATCACTAGTTATACTTCGGTGCTGTTCCTTCATATTATCAATTTTTATTTTAATAAGTTCACCTAATTTTAATGCTTCTTCTAAAACAAGTCCAGGATTATTGGTATGAATATGCACCTTAATTAACTCATCAACTCCAACTACCACAACAGAATCTCCATAACCCAATATTTTTTCTTTAAAAACTTCTGGATCAGCATTTTTTGTTCTTATAAAAAACTCGGTGCAATAAGTAAATTTAATATTTGATGTATCTATACTATCATATTTTACTTGTTCCTTTTTATCTTCCTTAGAAAGTTTTTTAACTATGTCGCCTGCAAAAAATTTATAAAATCCTAAATAAAGTAAAGTTAATCCCTTTCCACCTGCATCTACAACTCCTGCTTGCTTTAAAACAGGTAATAATTCAGGTGTTCTATTCAATGAAACATTTGAAAACTCAAATATTTTTTGTAGAAATATTTTAAAATCATCTTCCTTTTTAGCTATTTCAATAGCTTTATCAGCAGTCTCTCTTGCAACAGTTAATATGGTTCCCTCTGTTGGCTTCATTACAGCCTTGTATGCCGTTGCTACACCTTCTTTTAATGCTTGAGCAAAATCCTTTACAGTAATTACTTCTTTTGCTTTCAAATATTTTGCAAATCCCCTTATAAGCTGAGATAATATAACTCCAGAATTTCCTCTAGCTCCCATTAAAGAACCCATTGAAATTGCATCACATACATTTTTAATATTTACATCTTGAAGTTTTTCTAATTCACTAACAGCAGATAATATAGTAGCTGACATATTAGTCCCTGTATCACCATCAGGAACAGGGAAAACATTTAACGCATTAACAGCCTCTTTATTGTTTTCCAATTCATAAGCTCCATTTATAAACATTTCTTTCAAAAGTTGCCCATCTAAATGCGTTTGTTTCAACGTTTAAACCTCCTTATTTTCAAACTCTAATATCTTGCACATAAACATTTACCTTAGATACTTTAATTCCTGTAAGATTTTCCAATGTATATTTTACTTTTTGTATAATATTTTCCGCTATTACAGGAATTTTTGTCCCATACTCAACTATTATAAATAAATCAATTATCACCTCATCATTATTGATAATAACCTTAACCCCTTTATTTAATTGCTCTTTTTTCAATAATTCCCATATGCCATCCGTTGCTCTTTTAGATGCCATTCCTACTACTCCATAACATTCAGTAGTAGCAACCCCAGCAAGCTTTGCAATAAGCTCCTCTGAGAATTCAATATATCCTAACTCGTTATATATCTTTACTGACATATTATAACCTCCTCTAAAAGGAATAACTCCTTTTTATATAAATAATTTTATATTAATTATTCTATTCCTTCAAGATAAAATCTTTTAATCTGTAAAGTAAAAATACTTTACAAAACTTCAAAGACATTATATAATATTTATTGTAGTTATCCGGTCTTGTATTGCAATGCTTTCTAATTTCTGTTAAAATAGTATAGGTTGTAAATAAAGTTTTGTTGTTAAATTAAGGAGGTGCCACAATGTCAAGAAGATGCGAAATATGCAATAAAGGTTTAGTTTTTGGTATTCAATATAGCCATTCTCATCGTAGAACAAATAGAACTTGGGCTCCAAATCTTAAAAAGGTAAAAATAATATTAAACGGAGCTCCAAAGAGAGTTTACGTTTGCACAAGATGTTTACGTTCTGGCAAAGTTCAAAGAGCATTATAAAAAAATGTGCTGCAAAGCACATTTTTTTTGTGGCAAGTTAACAATAAGGGTAGGCTTTAGCCTACCCTTATTTATTAAGAAAATACCAAGCAACACAAATCAAACCACAACCTATCAAAAGTATCCATATCCAAAATGGAATTATTATTACCAACATCATCCCTACGCCTATTCCTAATATAATAAAAGCAATTATATCTATTATTTTTATTTTTAACTTACTTTTAAGCATATACTCACCTAAATTTAAATTGATTTAAACTACTTAAAAACCTTTAATTCATTATATGATACAAACAAAACTTTTGACATCCTTTCATATTTTTTTAAAAACCAAAACTCTTCCTTTAGAAACTTTAATGTTACATCTTTCCTTAATCATTACATTAGAAACTCCTAGCGCTCTTCCAAAACAAAGATCAGTATTATTAAGTTCATATTTTAAACCGTCAGAGAACAACCCCCTAGCATCTCCATTAATCGGTAATAATGAAATAATATCTCCTATTTTCCCTTCTATGCTTATATAATCCTTACACAAGTAAATATAAAATTCATCAGTAACTATATATCCAAATACTCCTTTTTCTAAAATAAAGTTTAGCAAATGTATATTAGCTAGTGTATGATCAATTCTACCTCCTATGCCTCCTATTAAACAAATTTTTTCAGCACCTAATTCAATAGCTTTATTAATGCAGAGTTCTGTATCAGTATAATCTTTTTCAACAGGATATTTAATTATTTTTACACCTAATTTTTGATAGTAAGATAATATCTTATTATCAATAGAATCAAAATCTCCAATTAAAAAATGAGGAATAATGCCTAAATCGTAGGCATAATTCCCTCCACTATCAGCACATAATATAATGTCACAATCTTTCAATTCCATTTTTAATAAATTCTCATTAGAAAGCCTTCCATAATTAAATATCACTACTTTTTTCATTTTACTCACCAATTTCTTTAAACTTCTTTATAGTTTCTGTAACATTGTGAGAATTAAAAATAGCTGAACCTGCAACAATAACATTTGCTCCTGCCTTAACAACATCTTTTAAATTATTTAAATTAATACCTCCATCAACTTCAATGTCAACCTTTAAATTTCTTTCTTTTATAACTTTTTTAATTCTTTCTATTTTTTTCAAAGCCGAAGGTATAAATTTTTGCCCTCCAAATCCTGGATTAACACTCATTATTAACACCATATCAATTTCATCTAAAACATAATCAAAAACTTCTAAAGGAGTAGCAGGATTAATTGCAACACCTACTTTTTTCCCAAAAGATCTTATAAGATTAATAGTTCTATTTAAATGAACACATGCTTCAGCATGGACTGTAATAATATCAGCTCCTGATTTAGCAAATTGCTCTATATATTTATCAGGTTCTGTTATCATCAAATGAACATCAAATACCAAATTTGATAAAGGTCTAATTGCTTCTACAACAAGTGGTCCAATAGTTATATTAGGAACAAAATGTCCATCCATTATATCAATATGAACATAGTCTGCTCCTGCATCTTCTATAAGTTTTATTTCTTCTCCCAATTTACTAAAATTAGCTGAAAGAATAGATGGTGCAAGCTTTATCATCTGTTAGTCCTCCTAGCTTCAAAAATTTCATTTAAAAATTCTAAATAATTTTCATATCTTGACCTAGATATATTGCCTAATTCAACATTTTGTATAACCGCACATCCTTTTTCCTTAACATGCAAACAACTCGAAAACTTACATTCTGTAAGATAATCCCTAAATTCTCTAAAATCAAATTGTAATTTATGAGGTTCAATAAACGATAAATCCAATACTGAAAAACCTGGTGTATCAACAAGATAAGTTTCATCACTAATTCTAATCAATTGAGCATGCCTTGTTGTATGCCTTCCTCTACCAATTTTTTCACTAACACTTCCAGTTTGCATAACAACTTTATCTTGGAGACAATTAAAAAGTGTAGACTTCCCTACGCCTGAAGGTCCTGCAAAAACACTAATCTTGCCCTTTAAAAAATCTTTTAATTCATCAATACCTTCTTTATTTAAAGCATTAGTTTTTATAACTTTATAACCTGCTTGCGAATATATCTTATTTACTTTTTCAAATATTCCATCGTTATCTAAATCTGATTTATTAAAACACAATATACAATCTAAATTATTTTCTTCTACATGAACCAACAATCTATCAAGTAAAGTAAAACTAATATCTGGCTCTTTTAAAGCAAATACCACTACAACTTGATCTACGTTTGCAACTGGGGGTCTTATAAGCTGAGACTTTCTTTCTTTTATCTCTTTTATAAACCCTTGTCCTGAACCTATAACCTCAATTACAACTTTATCTCCAACTAAGGGAACAATATTATCCTTTCTAAACTTTCCTCTTGCTCTACATTCTATAGTCTGACCATCAGGTAATTCAACATAATAAAATCCTGCAATTCCTTTAACAATTATACCCTCTTGCATAATTCCCTCCTTTATTATTCATTATTATTATTTTCTTGTTCTTGTAAAGAATCATCTAATTTATTTACAACAACATCTATAACTGTTCCTTGTTTAACTTCAACTCCATCAGCAACACTTTGCATTATTATTTGTCCATCCTTATAATTGGGATCATATCCATATTTTACATCCCCACGCTTTAAACCTAAAGATTTTAAAACACTATCAGCTTGACTTAAGGTCATACCAAGTATATTAGGAACTTTTACTATTTTTATCTGTGGGCCTTCACTAATAACTAAATTAATTGATGTTCCTTCCTTAACGCTCATTCCATGTTCAGGTGACTGACTAATAATACATCCTTTAGGAATAGTATCGCTATACTGTTTATCAATATTTCCTATAGTTAATTTATTATTTCTTATTAATGTTTCAGCAGAAATTAAATCTAACCCTTTTAAATCAGGAACAGATATTAATTTTGGTCCCGAGCTTATTATAACTTTAACTACAGTATTTTCTTTTACAGTCATACCTTGTTCTGGAATTGTAGAAATTACAGTCCCTTCAGGTAAATCACTATTTTGAGTGGAATCAATCTCCATAATCAAGTTGTTTTCAGATAATATTTTCCTTGCTTGCTCTTGAGACATACCAACTACATTAGGAACCTTTACATCCTTAACTGCAAAAAACTTATTAAATGCATAATATCCAAATGCAGCAATTATAATAAAAATTAGTAATATATATCCTAATAGCCATATATTACGCTTTCTTTTAGTTTTTGACTTTATCTTATCTAATTCCTCATTAATACTTTCATGAGGAATAATTCTAGTTTTAGCTATATCATCATTATTATTATACAAAGATGAATGAGGATTTTGTAAAGCCCTATTAATATCTTCTAATAATTCTTTTGCATTTTGATATCTTTTTGTCATATCCTTTTGCATCATCTTAACTACTATATCATTAACAGCTTGAGGAATATTAGGTTCAAAATGTAATGGCTCTACAACATCATCTTGAATATGTTTTAATGCTATTGTTATAGGACTTTCAGCATCATAAGGAGGTCTTCCTACTAACATTTCATATAATACAACTCCTAAAGAGTAAATATCTGTTCTGTGATCACTAAATCCACCTCGAGCTTGTTCAGGAGATAAATAGTGAACAGATCCTAATACTTTTCCAGTATTAGTTACTGTATTAGCTGTTGAAGCCCTTGCTATTCCAAAATCAGTAACTTTAACAATATTATCTTCTGTAATTAAAATATTATGGGGTTTAATATCTCTATGAACAACTCCATTTTTGTGGGCATGATCTAATGCTAAAGCTATTTGATATGTTATTTTTAAAGCTTCGTCATACTTAATTTTTCCTTTTTCTTTTATATAATCTTTTAATGTTTTTCCTTTAATGTATTCCATTACTATATAATTTAAGCCTTCATCTTCACCTACATCATAAATACTAACTATATTAGGATGGGATAAACTAGCAGCAGCTAAAGATTCTCTCTTAAACTTTGATACAAACTCAAAATCAGTAGCGAATTCTGGCCTTAAAATTTTTACTGCTACATATCTATTTAATGTAAAATCTTTTGCCTTATATACTAAGGCCATTCCTCCATCTCCAATTTTTTCTAATAGAATGTATCTATTATTAAGTATCTTGCCGCTAAATTCATTCATCTCCCATCCTCCTTTCTTGCAATAACAACAGAAATGTTATCCGATCCTCCTCTTTCATTAGCCATCTCTATTAAAGCTTCTACAGCATTTTCTTTTTCTTTCTTTACTATTTCAAAAATTTCCTCATTAGTCAAATACGAAGTAAGACCATCTGTGCAAAGAAGAATTAAATCATCTTTATTAATCTCAACCTCCGTGATATCTACAACAATATTTTCCTCTAAACCAATTGCCCTTGTAATTAAATTTTTTTGTGGATGAGTTTGAGCCTCTATCTCAGTTATTGTTCCATTTTTTACTAATTGTTGAACATAAGAATGATCTTCAGTTAGTTTTTTTATTCCATCATCATTAATTAAATAAGCTCTACTATCTCCTACATGTCCAATATACGCTTTATTCGAAAGCATAAGACAACATGTTAATGTTGTTCCCATACCATTTAATTGTTGCATGCTTTTTGACTTTTCAAATACTTCATTATTTGCTTTTAACATAGCATCTCTAAGAAGCTCAGATTTATCTTCATATTCATTATAATATCTAAATATAAATTCCCTTAGAGCTATCGCTGCCGTTTTACTTGCAATTTCTCCAGCATTATGTCCTCCCATGCCATCTGCAACAGCTATTAAAACATAATTATTAGATTTTAAAGTAACAATATAATCTTCATTTAATTTTCTTGTCTTGCCTATATCAGTTTTACATTTAATATACACAAAACCACCCCTTAAGTGATGTATCTTCTTCTTAATTGTCCACAGGCGGCATCTATTTCTGTTCCTAATTCCCTTCTAATTGTAACATTAATTCCATTTTTATCTAATATGTTTTTAAATATTTCTATCTTGCTTTTTTCAGGTCTTTCAAAATTTCTCTCACTTACTGGATTAACTGGAATTATATTAACGTGGCACAACAAGCCTTTAAGCTTTTTTGCTAATTCCTCGGCATGTTCAATAGAGTCATTTATTCCTTTTATCAGAGCATACTCAAATGTAATTCTTCTATTAGTTTTCTCAATATAATATCTACATGCTTCTAATAAATCTTCAAAACTATATCTATAAGCAATAGGCATTATTTTTTTTCTAACTTCATCATTAGGAGCATGCAAAGAAATAGCTAAAGTTATTTGTAATTTTAAATCCGCTAACCGTTTTATCTCAGGAACTAATCCACATGTTGAAATTGTAATATGCCTCATTCCTATATTCAATCCTTCTTTACTGTTGACAATTTGCAAAAATTTTATAACATTATCAAAATTATCTAGTGGTTCGCCTGTTCCCATAAGAACTATGTTAGATAATTTTATATTTTGATCTTTTATTATGGTTAATACTTCTCCTAACATTTCACCTGCAGTCAAATTTCTAAGTTTACCACCAATAGTAGAAGCACAAAAAATACATCCCATACTACATCCTGCCTGAGTAGAAATGCATACTGAGTTCCCATATGAATAACGCATTAAAACCGCTTCAATTAAATTACCATCTAAAAGTTTAAGCAAATACTTTACTGTCCCATCTGACGACTCTTGCTTATTTACTATTTCCATGTTTTTTATTAAAAAAACTTCCTTTAACTTTTCTCTCAACTTTTTAGGTAAATCTGTCATTTCTTCAAAATTTTCAACACCTAAATTTATCCATTTGTAAATTTGCTTAGCTCTAAATTTTTGTTCTCCCATTTGAATTATTGTATCTTCAAGCTCCTTTAACGTCAAATCTCTAATTTGTATCATAACTATCACCACAACCTTTTTAATTTACATATAAAAAATCCATCAGTATCATGTAAATTGGGATATAATCTTAAATAATAATCATTTTTTATAAACAATTTATCACAAACAAAATTACTTATGTCAACTAATTCAAAATTCTTATTTTCATCCAAAAAATCTTCTATTATATCTTCATTTTCTTCTTTTGTAATTGTACATGTACTATATACAATTTCTCCACCAATTTTAACATACTTCGAAGCATTATTTAACAACACTTTTTGAATCTTCGTCAATTCAAAGATATCTTCTTCTTTTATATTCCACCTAATTTCTGGTTTCTTTCTTAAAAGTCCTAAACCAGAACAAGGTGCATCTAGCAAGATCTTATCAAAGCTATCATTTAATTCTTCCATATACACAGTTGCATCTTTTAAAACAGGCTTTATTATATTAATACCAAGCCTTTTAGCATTATCTAAAATTAGATTTATCTTATGTTTATATATATCAAAAGCAACTATTTCACCTTTATTTTTCATAAGCTGTGCCAAATGTGTCGTTTTTCCTCCTGGAGCAGCACACATATCTAAAATTTTTTGACCAGGTAATGGATTTAATACCTTTGATGTTAACATAGAACCTTGATCTTGTATAAAAAAAAGTCCTTCAATGAACTCAGGAACCTTTTCTAAATGTCCAATATCCTCTAATATTAAACATTCTTCTAAAATACCATCATATACCTTAATACCCCTATTTAAAAGTTTTTCTCTTAAATTATCCTTTGATATTTTTAAAGTATTAACTCTTATAGTAAGCTTAGGCGGCTGATTATTTGCCATCATTAATTCTTCTAAAAATTCTTGATTAAATAATTTGGTAAAATACCTTACAAGCCATTCTGGATGGGAATATTTAATTGACATAAACTTTATAGGATCACTCTCATTTATTACGTTAAAACTTTCTTTATTTCTTAGTATATTTCTTAAAACACCATTAACAAAACCAGATAATTTGGGAAATTTTGCTTTACAAATATCTACAGACTGGTTTACAGCTGCAAAATCTGGTATTTTGTCCATAAAAAAAATCTGATAAACAGCTATTCTTATACAATTCAATGCCCATAAATTAACAGTATCTATATTTCTATTTAAAAAAGATTGAATAAAATAATCTATCCTTAATTTCCATCTAACAGTTCCATATAATACCTCAGTAGCAAAAGCTCTATCAAGAGAAGTTAAATCATATTTTTTAAAATACTGATTTAATTTAATATTGGAAAAAGCTTTGTTTTCCTCAATTTCAGTAAGCACTTTAACAACAATGAATCTTGCCTTATCCTTCATACGCTCCTCCTAATCTCTATCCCTTGTAATAAATAAAAGTCTCAAAAGCTGAGATATAGCCATTAAAGTTGCAGCTACATAAGTAAGGGCAGCAGCATTTAATACCTTCCTAGCGCCTCTAATTTCATCATCAAATAAAATACCATTTGCATCGAGTTCAACAAGTGCCCTCGAACTTGCATTAAATTCAACTGGCAAAGTTACTATTTGAAATAATACAACCGCAGTAAAAAGTAAAACTCCAAGCCTTGCAAGCCCCATAGCCCCTATAAATAATCCTAATAAAATCAATATCCATGATAAATTTGAACCTATATTAGCAACAGGGACTAATGAATTTCTAACAATTAAAGGAGTATATCCTACTTGATGCTGTATAGCATGCCCTGCTTCATGGGCTGCAACTCCAATTGAAGCTATTGAATTACCATAATAAACATCCTCAGACAATCTTAATACCCTTTGAGAAGGATCATAATGGTCTGTAAGCCTTCCTGGTATAACAATAATAGGAACATCATAAAGTCCATTTCTATCAAGAATAATTCTTGCTGCCTCAGCTCCTGTCAATCCTCTTAAAGATCTTACCTTAAGATACCTTGAAAAAGTAGCTTGAATTTTAGTTTGGGCATAAAAAGTTAATAAAAGAGCAGGTATTAAAAATACAAAGGTAGGATCATAATAACCAAAGTACATAATTATCCTCCTTATTTTAATAATTTACCTTTTTCTAATTTATGCCCATTCAAATAAGCTTCAACACTCATTCTTTTACCACCAACTTCTTGAAGTTCTGTTATTATTAAAGTTCCTTTTTGGCAGGCTACTTCTATTCCATCTTTTGACACATTTAATATCCTTCCAGGTTGTTCACATATATTATTATTTCCAATTTTAATTTTCCATATTTTTATCATGTTATTATCATAAAAAGTATAAGCTCCTGGCCAAGGTAAAAGCCCTCTTATTAAATTATATATCTTCTCATTTTCTTGATTCCAATTAATATGTCCCATTTCTTTATTAAGCATAGGTGCATAACTTGCTAACCTATCATCTTGTTTTTGTGGAAATATTTCTCCCTTTTCAATTTTTTCTAAAGTCTCTAAAAGAAGATCTGCTCCAAGCTCCATAAGCCTATCATGCAGTTCTCCAGCAGTTTCATCTTCTCTTATATCTATTTCTCTTTTCAACAACATATCTCCTGTATCTAAACCTTCATCCATAAGCATAGTTGTAATACCTGTCTTTTTAAATCCATTTATAATAGCCCAATTGATAGGTGCTGCACCTCTAAGTTGTGGTAAAAGTGAAGCATGAACATTTATACATCCATATTTAGGTAAAGTAAGTATATCTTTAGGTAATATTTGACCATAAGCAACAACAACAATAACATCAGGATTAAAACCTTTTATTATGTTTATAACTTCCTCATTATTTTTTAATCTTTCAGGTTGATAAACAGGAATATCATGCTTTATTGCAACTTCCTTTACAGGAGTAAATTGAACTTTTTGTCCTCTTCCTCTTGGTTTGTCCGGCTGAGTAAATACGGCAACCACATCATGTTTATTAATAAGCTTTTGTAAAGTAGGAACAGCAAAATCTGGTGTTCCCATAAATATTACTTTCATTTCATCACCTCTTGTGTTTCTAATCTATCAATATATAAAACACCATTTAAATGGTCTATCTCATGGCATAAAGCCCTTGCAAAAAAATCTTCAGCTTCAATAATAACTTCTTTTCCTTTTTCGTTTAAAGCTTTAACCTTAATCTTTTTTGGTCTTTTAACAAATCCACTTCTATTTGGTATACTAAGACATGCTTCTTCGTCAATTTGTTCTCCCTCTTCATAAATTATCTCAGGATTAATTAGTTTATATAATCCTTCACCAATGTCTACCACTATAACTCTTTTCAATATTCCTACTTGAGGAGCTGCAAGTCCTACCCCATTTGCCTCATACATAGTATCCACCATATCTTCAATTAAGGTTAAAATTCTTTGATCTATTTTTTCAACAGGTTTACTTATCTTTCTTAACACTTCATCACCTAATGTTCTTATTTTTCTAATTGCCATAAAAATCCCTCCTAATCATAACATACTTACTGGGTTAATATCCATCGTAAAAGAGATGTTACTACTATTTAACAAATTATACACTATTTGATATATATTAGCATAATATTTTTTTACATTACCCTTAATAACAAAATTCCACCTAAAAACATTCTTAATTTTTGAAATATAACACGGCGAAGGCCCTAAAAATTCTATGTCCTTACTTGTTGTCATATCATTAAAATATTGGGCTAGTTCATGAGACTTTTTAATAAGCTCTTGTTCATTTTGAGAAGTTAGTAGCAAATATAGTATATCTGTAAAAGGAGGATTATTCATCAATTGTCTCATTTTTATTTCATATTCATAAAAACTTTTGTAATCATGAAAACTTGCAAATTGAATAACTGGATTTTCAGGTTCATAAGTTTGAATAATAACTTTTCCTGATTTTTCCCCTCTTCCTGCTCTACCTGAAACTTGAGAAATCAATTGAAAAGCTCTTTCTGCAGCTTTATAATCAGGTAAATTAAGGATAGTATCTATTGCTATTATTCCAACAAGAGTTACATTTTTAAAATCCATTCCTTTTGCTATCATTTGCGTTCCAATAAGAATATCTGCATCTCCATTTTTAAAAGCTCTATATATATCCTCATGAGCTCCTTTATACCTTGTAGTATCCATATCCATTCTTAATACACGTGCTTTGGGGAAATACTTTTTTATTTCAGTTTCAACTTTTTCTGTTCCTGCACCAAAATACTTAATATATTGGCTTTTACATTTTGGACACTTACTTGGTATTATATAATTTTTACCACAGTAATGACAACTTAAAGAATTATTATAATAATGGTACGTCAAAGTAATATCACAATCTAAACACTTTGCAACATAACCACAAGCTCTACATGATACAAAAGTAGAATGTCCTCTTCTGTTTATAAATAAAATAATCTGATTTCTTTGCTCTAAATTTAAGGCTATTTCCTCTAGTAAAACTTGGCTAAATACACTCCTGTTTCCTTTTTTAAGTTCACTTCTCATATCAACAATGTTTACTTGTGGTAAAACTCCTTTATTAGCCCGTTTATGTATTTCAACTAAATTATATTCACCATTTTTAGCTTTAAAATAGCTTTCTATAGAAGGAGTTGCTGAACCAAGTATCAATAAACCATTAACGTTTTCCAATCTAAGCTTTGCTATATCTCGTGCATCATATTTAGGAGTAATTTCTGATTTGTAAGTATGTTCATGCTCTTCATCAACAATTATTAACTTTAAATTTTTAACAGGAGCAAATACAGCAGAACGAGCTCCTATTACAATTTGGGCTTCACCTTTATATATTCTTCTCCACTCATCATATCTCTCTCCATCAGATAACCTACTATGAAGTACGGCTATTTTATCGCCAAATCTTCCTTTAAACCTTTCTACAGTTTGAGGAGTTAGAGAAATTTCTGGAATCAAAACAATAGCTCCATAACCCTCTAATAAAAATTTTTCAATTAAATTAATATATATTTCTGTTTTACCAGAACCTGTAACTCCAAAAAGCAAAGTTACTCTTTTACCGTTTCTATAAGCACTTAAAATATTATCTATTGCATTTTCTTGCTCTTGGTTAAGCACAACTTTTTCATAAACATAATTATCCTTTATAGGGTTTCTATAAACTTCTACATATTCTTTTAAGATTAAGCCTTTATTTAAAAGTGCTTTTAAAGTAGAAGAACTTACATTTAAAGTATCAACTAACTCTTTTAATAAAACAAATTCTTGTCTTTTTAATAAAACCTCTAATACAGAAATTTGTTTTTCTAATCTTTTGTTTTGTTTATTTTTTTCTATAAACTCCCTAACAATAAATTCATCTGTAACTTTAATCACTACTTCCTTTTTAGGTTTTACAACTTTATTTAAAACTTCTTTTACGTCAATAATACCTTTTTTATATAATTTAATAAGCTGAGTTTTTTTTATTTTTTTATTAATAAGCCTTTCAATCTTTTCTAATTGTATATAATCATTTTTTAAATAATTTAAAAAATCATATTCATCAGTATAAATCTCATCAAAATTTAATCTCTTTATTAATACTGTTCTTTTTAAGTTAGAAAAAGGAAGAAACAACTTAATAGCATCATAATAAGAACATAGATAAATATTACTAATTTGCTTAGCTAAATCTAAAGTGCTGTTATCAATTATAATATCCTCATCTAAAATATCATAAATATATTTTAAATTTTCGCCTTCAGAATATTCTTTAATATCTACTACAATGCCATCTATTAGCTTATTTCCTAATCCAAAAGGAACTATTACCCTCATCCCTACTTTTATAATATCTTCCATATCCTCAGAAATCATGTAATCAAATTTTTTATCTAGCTCTTTAACACTTGTATTTATTACAACAGAGGCAATTTTCAAATTTAACCCTCCTAAAAGAATAAAAAAGCGCCTTAGCGCTTAAGTTTTATTTCTAAAATATAGTTTAAAATAATATCTGCTAATTCCTGCTTTAACATATTGGGAAGTTGAACTAATTGTCCATCTTTTTTGATTATCTTAACAGTATTAGTATCATAATTAAATCCAGAATTTTCTTGAGTTATATCATTAGCTATTATCATATCCAAATTTTTATTTGCTAATTTTAATTTTGCATTTTGTATAAGATCATTAGTTTCTGCTGCAAAACCTACAAGTATTTGATTAGTTTTTATTTTTCCCATCTCAAGCAGTATATCTTTATTCTTTATTAATTTTATTTCAAAACTATCTTCAGATTTTTTTATCTTAGTATTGCTAACATTCTCTACTCTATAATCTGCAACTGCAGCAGCTTTAATGGCAATATCAACATTTGGAAAATATTTCATAACTTCATCATACATTTCTTGCGCTGTCTTTACCCTTATAACTTTAACACCAACAGGGGGCATAATATCAGTAGGACCCGTTATCAAAATTACTTCTGCTCCCCTGTTTCTTGCTGCTCTAGCTATAGAATACCCCATTTTCCCTGAAGAATGATTTGAAATAAACCTTACAGGATCAATATCCTCAACTGTTGGGCCTGCAGTTACAAGAACTTTTTTTCCAGCATAATCCTTATTTTTACAAAGAAGCATGTCTATATAATCAACAATAACATCGACCTCAGCTAGTTTTCCTTTTCCTACATAACCACAAGCAAGCCTTCCTTCTATAGGCTCAATAATATGATATCCATATTGTTTTAAAATAGATATATTCCTTTGGAGTATCGGATTTTCATACATATTAACATTCATAGCAGGAGCAATCAAAACAGGAGCTTTTGTAGCCATAACAGTAGTTGTAAGCATATCATCTGCAATTCCATTAGCTATTTTACCAATGACATTAGCAGTTGCAGGAACAATTGCAAAAACATCTGCTTTGTCTGCTAAAGAAATATGTTGAATCTCCCATGTTTTAGGCTCTGCAAACATATCAACAACAACAGGGTTTTGACTTAGAGATTGAAAACTTAAAGGTGTAACAAATTTGGTAGCCGACTCAGTCATAATGACATGAACATCAATATTTTTCTTTTTAAGCTTGCTAATTAGGTCAAGGGCTTTATAAGCAGCTATACCTCCCGTAACACCTAAAACAACAGTTTTTGACATATCAACACCTCAATATTACTTAATTCCAGACTTAACTGCATGATATTTAATCTTTCCATTATTTATTTCATGAATAGCAATAGTAACAGGCTGATTTGAGTCCACTTTAACTAAAGGTTGTGCTCCATCAACTAATTGCCTAGCTCTTTTAGCTGTAACTACAACTAAAGAATATCTATTATCTATCTTATCAAGCAAAGACATTATAGGTGGATTTATCATTGAACTTTCTTTAGCTAAATTCATTCATCATCCCTCCTGATTAAAACATACTGTATCCATAACTCTACTACATCTGCATTTCTCAGCAATAATTATACATTCTATCTTTTTAACAGCTTCTTCTACATAATCATTCACAACTGCATAATCATAATTTGACATATACTTAATTTCTTCAAAAGCAGAATTAAATCTTGTCTTCAAAGAATCCTCTGTTTCAGAACCGCGCTTAATAATTCTATTTTTCAATTCCTCCATAGATGGTGGTAAAATAAATATAAACACACCATCAGGATACTTTTCTTTTACCATTAATGCCCCTTGTATATCTATCTCCAGTATTACATCATTTCCTTTGTTTAATTCTTCTTCAACATAAGACTTTGGTGTTCCATAATAATTTCCATAAACAGTAGCATATTCTAAAAACTCATTTTTTCGTATCATGTCTTCAAACTTTTCTTTGGAAACAAAATAATAATTAACTCCCTCTTTTTCACCTTCTCTAGGCGCTCTTGTCGTGCATGAAACAGATAATTTTAAATCTTTATTCTTTTGCAATAAGGCTTTGCATATTGTTCCTTTACCTGCACCTGATGGACCTGAAATTACTATTAGCAACCCCCGCTTTTTCATCCTATACTCCTTTCTTTTATTTATTCTTCATTATTTTCTTCGGTATCTTCTATATTTTCTTCAACATCCTTTGACATCAATCTATGAGCCACAGTTTCTGGCTGAACTGCAGATAAAATTATATGATCGCTATCAGTAATAATTACTGCTCTAGTCCTTCTTCCATATGTTGCATCAATTAGCATTCCTCTATCTCTTGCCTCTTGTATTATTCTTTTTATTGGTGCAGATTCTGGACTAACTATTGCAACTAATCTATTTGCTGAAACTATATTACCAAAACCAATATTTATAAGTTTTATTCCCATATTTTAACCTCCCAAATTATTCAATATTTTGAATTTGTTCTCTTATTTTTTCAAGTTCACTTTTTATATCTATAACCAAATTAGATATTACCAAATCATTTGCTTTAGACCCTATAGTATTTGTTTCCCTATTCATCTCTTGCAATAAAAAATCAAGTTTTCTACCTACAGCTTCTTCACTCTCAAGGGTATTTTTAAGCTGCTCGATATGACTTTTTAAACGGATTATTTCTTCATTTATATTAACTTTATCAGCAAAAAAAGCTACTTCATTTAACAACCTAGTTTCATCTACTTCAACATCCTTTAAAAACTCACTTATTCGTTCCCTTATTTTTTCCTTATATTCTTCAACCACCATAGGACTTCTACGCTCTATTTCATCTACTTTTTGACTTATTATGTTGCACTTTTCTAATATATCTTGTTTTAATTTTAAACCTTCTCTTATTCTCATGTCAATAAAAACACTTAACGCTTGATCTAATGCCTTTTTCATTGTTTCCCATATACTTTCATAATCCTCTTCATTTTTTTCAACAATTATTATATCTGAAAACTTTGTAAAAAGAGATAGGCCTATTTCTTCAGATAAATTGAACTTTTCCTTCAATTGCATAAATACATTATAGTAGTATTGAGCTACTTTCTCATCTAAAGAAATCTTTATATCATTATCTGCAAACTTTTCTTGATTTATAAATACATCTACTTTACCTCTTGAAATTTTTGAAGATATGTACTTTCTAATATTATCTTCTAAAGCTAAAAGCTGCTTTGGAAGACGTATGTTAACATCTAAGTACCTATTATTTACTGATTTTAATTCTATAACGAATTTTCGGTTATTTTCCTCAACTTCCCCTCTTCCATATCCTGTCATACTCTTAATCATCATATTCACCTACCGCTTTAATATAATAATACATTACATTCTTTCTAATTATACATAATAATATATCTTTTTTTCAAGGTCAAATTAAAATTGATAGGCATGCATAAGCATGCCATATCATAAAACTTCACAAATTTTATCTATTGCTAACTTCAGTCTGTCAAAATCTGCAGTTAATGAAAGCCTACAAAATTTCTCTCCTGCTTTACCAAAAGCTTCCCCTGGAGTTAACATAACATATGCCTTATTTAAAACAAACTCACAAAATTGCTGTGAAGAAAAATTATTAGGTACTTTAAACCATACATAAAATGTTCCTTTACTATTATATACTTCTATTTGTTTTTGATTCAATAGAGAGCTAACAAATTTTCTTCTTAGATTATAAATATCATTCATACTTTTAATAAAATTATCTCCTTCTTTTAAAGCGCATGCACCTGCTAATTGAATAGGAATAAATTGTCCAGAGTCAATATTTGATTTAATAGTCAAAAGCCTTCTTATAATTTCTTTATTTCCTACAATATACCCTATTCTCCAACCTGTCATATTAAAATTTTTAGAAAGACTTCCTATTTCAACTGCTATTTTTTTAGCATATTTAGCTTGTAATAAACTTATTTTATATTTATCATCACAAACAATATTAGAATATGCAGCATCGTTAATGATAATTATATCGTTCTTTATCCCATATTCTATTAATTCATTATAAAAATCTAAACTTGCACATGCTCCAGTTGGATTATTAGGATAATTTACTATAAATAATTTAGCTTTTCTACATACTTCAGGAGATATTTTCCCAAGGTTTGGTAAATAATCTTCTTTATCTGAAAGATAAATCTTATATGGAACACAACCAGAAATAATAGCTGCAAAGTTATATACCGGATAAGAAGGTTCTGGAATTAAGCAATAATCCCCAGGATCCGTAAGTGCTAAAAAAATATGTGCTAATCCCTCCTTAGCTCCTATAAGAACTCCTACTTCATTTTCATAGTCCAGCTCTACTCCAAAATGTCTTTTATAAAAATTTGCAACTTCTATTTTAAATTCCTTAACACCGCTGTAGGGAGGATATTTATAATAATTTTCACTATTTAAATTTCTTATAAGTTCTTCTTTTATAAAATCAGGAGTTCTAATATCAGGATCGCCTATACTTAGGTCTATTACTTCTACATTATTTTTACATAATTTGTTTTTTTGTTCCTCTAGCCTTGAAAATATATATTTTGGTATCTCTAAAATTCTATTAGATAGTTTCAAAGTAATCCCCCCAAAGCTTGTTAATATATAATATTATTGGGGGAAAAGTAATGTTACAAAACAAAATTACCTTCACATATAAATTCTGCAGGCCCTTCCATATACACATCATCAATGTATTCAACTTTAAGCTTCCCAAAAGCAAGTTCAACATTAACTAAATTATATGTTAATCCATTTAAGTAACACGCAACAACAGCAGCACATGAACCTGTTCCACATGCCAATGTCAATCCTGCTCCTCTTTCCCAAGTTCTTACTTGGATTCTTTTCTCATCTACAATTTTAACAAAATTTACATTTGTCCTATTAGGAAATATATCTAATTTTTCAATTTTAGGACCATAAAATAATATTTCATTTTCATCAATTTCATTAACGTAGATGACAGTATGAGGAACACCCATTAAAATAGTAGAAGCTTTAAAAACTTTATTATCAATTTTTATATCATAATTCAAATTATTTAGATTTGAATTATATATGGAAGATATTTTATCTATTACTGGTTTACCCATATTTATCCTAACTGTATCAACTTTAGAATTAATAACTCTCAACTCTGCTTTCAGTACCCCTGCTAAAGTTTCTACATCTATTATGTTTTTAGAAACTATCTTTTTTTCATATACATACTTAGCAAAACATCTTATACCATTCCCACACATTTCTGCTTGACTTCCATCACTATTAAAAATAAGCATTTTTATATCAGCTTTATCAGACTTTTCTACAACTAAAAGCCCATCCGCACCTATTCCGAAATGTCTGTTACATACCTTTGTTGCAATTTTTGAGTAATCTAAAAAGTTTTCTTCTAAATTTTCTATTATTATAAAATCATTTCCTAAACCATGCATTTTAGCAAAATACATATAATATACCTCCTTTTACATTTACTATTATAATGTTATAATCAATTAAAGATCATAAAAAGGGGGAATAAATATGCCAATGGACGGAGTATTTATAAAAGCAATAGTTCAAAATTTATCTGATATAGTAGGTTCAAAATTAGATAAAATATATCAACCCTCTAAAGATGATATAATAATACATTTAAGAAAAAATAAAAGCAACTACAAATTATTACTATCATGTAATCCATCATCTCCAAGAATTCAAATTACCAATATAAATCGTAATAATCCTGATGTTGCTCCAAACTTTGTTATGGTGCTTAGAAAACATATTCTAAATTCAAAAATTATTGAAATAAATCAATTAAACTTTGATAGAATTGTAGAAATAAAATTAGAAAGCAAAGATGAATTAGGTTATTTAAATTACTATCATCTTATCATAGAAATAATGGGAAAACATAGTAATATAATACTTCTAAATGATAAATATATAATAGTAGATGCTATAAAACATTTAAACAGTGACATTAACAGATATAGAATAGTTCTACCAGGGGCAAACTATATTCTTCCTCCTACAAACAATAGGATAAATCCTTTAAACATAACAAATGAAACGTTTAACGAATTACTCTCTAAAAATACAAATAAAAAAGTATCAAGTTTCTTTTTAGAAAATTTTCTTGGATTAAGTAAAATTTTTATAAATCAAATTTGCGGTAAATATGAAAACTTAAATATAAATGAACTTAATGAAAATGATATATTAACTATAAGAAACAAATTCTTTTATTACTTAAGTAAAATAAAAAGCAATGATTTTGATTTTTTCTTATATCGCGATAATAATAACAAATTAATAGATTATTATGTTTTTGACATAGATGATTATAAAAATTATAAAAAAGAAAAATTTTCTTCTCCTTTCCAACTTCTTGATATATATTATAGCGAGAAAGACTTTCAAGACTTAATAAAACAAAAATATAATGATCTTATAAAAATAGTAAAGGGATTTATCGAAAAAAACAACAAAAAAATAGAACAATACATAAACAAAATAAACGAATGCAAAAATTATGAACTTTATAAAATATATGCTGATATATTAATGGCAAATCAATATAACATAAAACCCAATCTTGAAAAAATAATTCTTCCAAATTTTTACGATCCAGATTATACTCCAATTGAAATACCATTAGATGTTAATTTAAATATTATAGAAAACGCTCAAAAATATTACAAAAAATACTCTAAAGAAAAAAATACAGTAGAAACTCTAACTAAACAATTAGAAGAAGCTAAATTAGAAAAAGAATATCTGGAAGGAATCTTGTTTAGCGCAGAAAAAGCCACAGATTTTGAAACCTTAGAAGAAATAAAAAAAGAACTCATTTCAATGGGATACCTTAAACAAAAAAAAGAAAGCAAAAAGGAAATAAAATCTAAGCCACACCATTATATTTCTAGCGATGGATATGACATTTATGTAGGTAAAAACAATATTCAAAACGATTACTTAACATTAAAATTTGCTAAAGAAGACGATATATGGCTTCATACAAAAAATATTCCCGGTTCTCATGTTATAATTAAAAGTAAAAATGGTAAAGTTAGTGATACTGCCTTAATTGAAGCTGCACATCTTGCAGCATATTATAGTAAAGCACGAGAATCTACTAACGTTCCTGTTGATTATACTGAAAGGAAAAATGTTAAAAAACCTTCCGGTTCTAAGCCAGGAATGGTTATATATTACACCAACAAAACAATATTTGTAACACCTAACGAAGAAAAAATAAAAACCATCCAAAAAATAGATTAAGAGGTTGTAATAATACAACCTCTTATTTACTTTTTGCAATTTCTATATTAATCCTTTTACCCTTTATTGTATTATCCTTCATTATTTCTAAAACCTCTTTTGCATATTCAACTGGAACTTCTACAAATGAAAATTTATCATATATATCTATTCTTCCTATTAAGTCTCCTGGCAACTTAACTTTATCTGCTATTGCGCCAACGATATCTTTTGGACTAATTTTATGATTTCTTCCAACATTAATAAATAATCTTACCATACCAGATTCAAAGTCTACTTTATTATCATCTATATCTTCAAACCTTTTATCTTGATTTATAATTATCTTTAACAAAGCTGCTGCAACATCCAAGGATGTATACTCTTCATTTATTATTCTTTCTATAATATCAATATATCTTTCAAGATTATCTTCATTTATTATTCTTTTTACTTTATCTATTATTAAACTTGCTTTACTTTCTTCAACATCATGAAGAGTAGGTATTTTCTCAAGTTTTATCTTTGTTTTAGTATACTTTTGTATATCTCTTAACTTATATATTTCCTTACCAGAAACAAAAGTAAATGCCCTTCCATATCTTCCTGCTCTTCCTGTTCTCCCTATTCTATGAACATAATATTCTTCATCTTGTGGAACATCAAAATTAAATACAACATCTACATTTTCAACATCAATCCCTCTAGCAGCAACATCAGTAGCAACTAATATATCTATTTGACCTGTTCTAAATTTTAACATAACCTTATCTCTTTGAGGCTGTTTCATATCCCCATGAAGAGCACCCGCGTTATACCCTCTTGCCTGAAGACTTGTTACAACTTCATCAACTCTCTTTTTAGTATTGCAAAACACCAAAGCTAAGTTAGGATTATAAATATCTAAAAGTCTAGAAAGAACTTCAATTTTATCTTTTTCCTTTACCTCAAAATAATACTGTTCAATAGTTGGAACTGTTAACTCTTTATGAACCACCTTTATATACTCAGGATTTTTTAAATACTTCTTTGCCAAATCCAATATAGGTCCAGGCATTGTAGCCGAAAACAACAAAGTTTGTTTATCCTTTGGAGTCTTCTGTAGAATGTATTCTATATCCTCAATAAATCCCATATTGAGCATCTCATCTGCTTCATCTAAAATAAACATTCTTACATCATCAAGTTTTAAAGTTCCCCTATTAATATGATCAATAATTCTGCCAGGAGTTCCGATAATTATATGTGCTCCATTTTTTAGAGCTTTAATTTGCCGTTCTATCGATTGTCCTCCATATATAGGAAGTATATTTAATTGTTTTATATATTTTGATAATTTTTTTAACTCTTCTGACACTTGAATAGCAAGTTCTCTTGTAGGACATAAAATTATAGATTGTATTTTATTTACATTAGTATCTATAATTTGTATAGCAGGAATTCCAAAAGCAACAGTTTTACCAGTTCCTGTTTGAGCTTGCCCTATTATATCTTTACCTTGTAAAGCAGTAGGAATTGCCTTTGACTGAATAGGAGTTGCTTCTTCAAAGCCTAAATCTTCAATTGCTTTTAAAATTTCTTTAGATAAATTTAATTCTTTAAAGCTTAATTTTTCCATATTCTCACCTCATCTATTATTATGCAAAAAAATTGTGCCGGTTAAACCGGCACAAAAATTATATTTTATTAAATTAAGTGCCAATTACTTTTCCAAAATTATAACCTTATCTATACCATCAGTTTCAGTTAACTTAACTTCTATTATTTCATTTAATGAAGTTGGAACATTTTTACCAACATAGTCAGGCCTTATTGGTAATTCCCTATGCCCCCTATCAATTAAAACAGCAAGCTGTATTAACCTAGGCCTTCCAATATCCATAACAGCATCTAATGCTGCTCTTACTGTTCGTCCTGTAAAAATCACATCATCCACTAATATTACTTTTTTACCTTTTATATCAAAATCCAACTTATTAATTCCAACTTTAGGTTCGTCGTATTTTTCTGTTAAATCATCTCTATATAAAGATATATCTATTTGTCCTACCAGTACCTTTTGTCCTTCAAACATTTCAAGATAATTAGCAATTCTTTCTGCTAATGGAACCCCCCTTGTTTTAATACCTAATAAAACTATATCATCTACCCCTTTATTTTTTTCTATAATTTCATGGGAAATTCTTTTTAGCGCCCTTGCAATACTATTTTCATCTAGAAGGATTGCCTTCTCCCTCACTTTATCACCCCTAACACTGTTAAAAATAGCTTCTTTATACAATAGCATATATTTTTATTAACATCAAGACATTTTTCTTAATTTTTCAATAAGCTCCTCAAAATAATCAGGCAGTGGTGAAGAAAATTCCATATATTTACCTGTTCTAGGGTGTATAAAACCCAAAACTTTAGCATGAAGGGCTTGCCCATTTAACTTAAATTTTTGTTTTTTATAACCATAAACAGGATCCCCAACTAAAGGATGACCAATTGAAGCCATATGAACTCTTATTTGATGAGTCCTTCCTGTTTCTAACCTTGCCTCAACTAAAGTGTTTTCTTTAAACCTCTCAAGGACTTTAAAGTGCGTAACAGCTCTTTTACCATTTTCTACTATAGCCATTTTCTTTCTGTGAACAGGATGCCTGCCTATAGGCTTATCTATTGTTCCCATATCCTGCTTTATTACACCTTCAGTTAAAGCTATATATATCCTTTTTACTGTATGCTCTTTTATCTGCTCTGCTAAATGCTGATGAGCATAGTCATTTTTAGCAACAACAAGAACCCCTGAAGTATCCTTATCTATTCTATGAACAATTCCTGGCCTTATTACTCCATTGATGCTCGAAAGAGTTTTACATTTCTTTAATAATGCATTAACCAAAGTTCCTGTATAATTTCCTGCAGCTGGATGAACAACCATGCCTTGAGGTTTATTTACAACAACTATATCATCATCCTCATAAAGTATTTCAATTTCAATATCTTCTGCAACAATTTCTAATTTAACTGGATCTGGTATTTCAACAGTTATTTCATCATTAGCTTTAATTTTATAGTTGCTTTTTGTCACATTACCATTAACTTTTATTTTTTCTTCTTCAATAAGTTTTTGAATTCTTGAACGAGACATATCTTCTATAATTTCACTTAAATATACATCAATTCTTTTTCCTACATTGATATCCTCTACTACAAATGTTCTTACCTCTGCCATAGCATCACTCCATTATTCTTTAATAAAAATCATTGAAATTCCAAGTAAAATAGATCCTAAAACCACAGATATATCAGCAACATTAAATACAGGCCAATCGAAAATATTTTTTATATAAAAATGAATAAAATCAATAACATAACCTCTAAAAATTCTGTCTATTAAATTTCCAATAGCTCCTGAAATAATAAGTATTAAACTTACCCTATACCACTTATTTAAATTTTTATTAGCAACTAGGTAATACAACATATAAGAAACTGCAAGTATAGTAAATCCTACTAGAAAAAACTTTTTTTCTTTTAGTATTCCAAAAGCAGCTCCTCTGTTTTCAACATATGTAAATTCTAAATAATTTTGAATTAATGTTAATTCTTTTCCCGATGAAAACTTTATTTTAGCTAAATATTTAGTTAAATGATCAATAAATATTATTAAAGCAATATAAAACAGTTGCATAAAATCCCCCATTTCTAAGTTAACTATTTAAATAATAAAATAAGACTTGCATTAATGCAAGTCCTAGGGTAATTGATTTTTATATTGTTGATTACTAATATTATCAATTTGTTCAACTGTTCCACTAATATACTCATCATCATAGTTTCGTTTCATCTTGGGGATCTTATTAAATTCATCTACATCCTGCCATGCATCTTCTCCATCATACTCAACGGATTCAGATATATCATTAAAACTTTTTCCAAATGGATAGTTTAAAACCTCTTCCTCAACAGGCCTATCATATCTAAAAGTATTATAATTTACAACATTTTTTTCACATTCTGCACATCTTGTTGCATAAGGTATAAAATCCAACCTTTCTTCTTCTATTTCTTTACCGCAAAATTCACATATACCATAATTTCCTTTTTCAATTCTTTCAAGAGCATTGTCTATTTGAACTAAAATATTTTTTTCATTGCTTAAAAGTGCAAAACCTCTTTCCTTATCAAACATTTCTGTTCCCATATCCGCAGGATGATTATCATTTACAGAAAGCTCTCCTAATTCCTCCTGTTGAGAAGCTGAAAGTCCATTTTTATACATAAGATCAATGGTTTCTAAAATTTTTTTCCTTTCAAGAACTAACTTGTCTTTATATTTTTTCAGCTTATTTTTTTCCATAAAACTCACTCCTTAAGGAATTCTATACTTAACAAGCCTTATTATTTCTGAAACAACTCCACTTATTAAAGGTAAATTCAATACAACTAATCTTTGCATGATATATATAACAACAGCACTTAAAATAGTAAAACCTATTCCTATTCCAAACCCCCGTGCTATTCCTGAAAAAAAATTTAAAAATATCATCCTAACAGGATTTTGCATCATATCAACATAATCACCTATTTTAGCTTTTTCTAATTGCAAGGATAAAGTTTTTAACAATTCTAGATTTTTATCTTCCTCCATAATAAACCCTCCAAAGTTATTTTTCCAAACATAGATATAAATTATGTATTTTTTTAAATAACCATTGCATATTTTTTCTATAAATTATAAAATATTAAGGTAAATATGTCTGGACCTTTATGGCCGGAACATGGAGGTGTTTTTATGTTATCAAACGTTTCAACAAACATAAGCATCAAATCAATAACTCGAATAGCTATTTTAAGTGCAATAGCTATTTTTATGAGTTTTACCCCTTTTGGGTATGTTCAACTTGGAGCTATAAGAGTAACTTTTATGCACATCCCAGTAATTATAGCATCAATTTATGAAGGATTTTACGGTGGAATAGTAGTAGGGTTAATATTTGGGCTTTCAAGCTTAATTAGTAATCTTTCAGGACCTTTAGCTCCAGTCTTTATTAACCCAATGGTATCAATTTTCCCAAGGATTATGATCGGCATTATTTCTGCTTATACTTACAAAAAAACTAAGAATGCTTCCTTAACTGCTGCTTTAGGAACTTTAACAAATACTACTTTAGTGCTATCTATGATATATATCTTCGCAGCTCAAACCTTTGCAAACATAAAAAAAATTGCTATCGAAACATTAGGTAAATTTTTACTACTCGTCGGAATAAAAAATGGAATTTTAGAATTAATAGTAGCAATTATTATAGTTACAAGTATAGTTAAAGCATTAAAATTTAATAAATAAAGTAAAAAAGGCGCTAAATTTCTAGCGCCTTTCTATATTGCCATTAATCTTTTTAAAAACATCAATAAAATCTGGAAATGAAGTTCTTATATTTTCACAATCATAAACTAAAACGTTATCTAAAACAAATCCTACTAATGAAAATGCCATTGCTATTCTATGATCTTTAAAAGAATAAAACTCATAGCTTTCTTTTCTTTTAAAAGATTTTCCTTGAATTATTAAGCCATCTTCTTTAGTTTCAGCTTCAACACCCATAATTTTTAAATTATAATATATACTCTCTATTCTATCGCTTTCTTTATATCTTAACTCTTTTGCATCACTTATAACTGTTACTCCTTCAGCAAAAGCTGCTAAAACCGCAATTAACGGTATTTCATCTATAAGTGTAGGAATTATATCCCCTTCTACTGTAACTCCCTTTAAATTACTGCTCCATACTTTTATATCACCAACAATTTCATCATTTTCTTCCCTTACATTAAATACCTCAAAGTTTCCCCCCATTTTTTCAAAAACTTTTAAAAATCCTGTTCTTGTTGGATTTAATAAAACATTTTCAATAATTACCTGTGAATCATCTGTTAAAGCTGCTGCCGCAATTATAAAAGCTGCAGACGAAAAATCCGCTGGAATAAATATGTTTTTTGCTTGAAGCTTTTGGCCCCCAAATAAAATAATTTTTTCACCATCAATTTTTATATCTGCCCCTAAATATTTTAACATTCTTTCTGTATGATCTCTTGTTTTTACTTTTTCTCTAATCACTGTTTTACCATTTGCACTAAGAGAAGCAAGTAAAATAGAAGATTTTACTTGGGCTGAAGGAATATTCATATCATATTCGATTCCTATTAAACTATCTCCTTTTATTAATAAAGGTGCCTTATCATTTCTTAATATTGAACTTATGTATGCTCCCATCCTACTTAAAGGTTCTATAATTCTTTTCATGGGCCTTTTACATAAAGATTCATCGCCATACAATAACGAATATCCTTTTAAAGATGCTAAAATTCCTGATAAAAGTCTAATAGAAGTCCCTGAATTCCCAAGATAAATTGCTTTATTAGGAACTTTAAAGCTTTCTAATCCCCTTGATTTAAACAAAACATGGTTATCTTTTATTTTTATATCAGCCCCTAGCATAACCATAGCTTTTAAAGAATTTAACGTATCCTCTGCAAATAAAAAATTTTTAACCACTGCATCTCCATGACACAGTGGCAAAATCAAAGCTGCTCTATGTGAAATTGATTTATCCCCTTGAAGGGTTACTCTTCCCTTTAAAGAATAAGATTTTTTAACAATTATATTCATCGTATCACCTCAAATTTATGCAAGAAAAAACATCTAAAACCTTCGTATAAATTTCTTTAAATTCATCAAAATCTACCGATTGAAATCCATCTGATAAAGCTTTTTCTGGTTTTGGATGAACTTCAATTAAAAGCCCATCAGCCCCAGCAGCAATAGCAGCTAAACTTAAAGGCTTAACTAGTTCTCTTCTGCCAGTTCCATGGCTTGGATCTACAATAATTCTTAAACTAGTATTTTGTTTAACCACAGGAACGCAATTTAAATCTAAGGTGTTTCTAGTGTAAGTTTCAAAAGTTCTTATACCACGTTCACATAATATTATATCGCTATTTCCTTCTAAAGCTATATATTCTGCAGCATTAAACCACTCTTCTATAGTAGCAGATATACCTCTTTTTAATAAAACTGTTTTATTTATTCTTCCTAGTTCTTTAAGTAGCGGATAATTATACATATTTCTTGAACCAACTTGAATTACATCAACAACTTCAAGCATATCCTCTAAATCTCTAACATCTAACACTTCTGATACAATTTTTACAGAATACTTATATTTCATATCCTTTAGTATCTCAATCCCCTCAAGCCCAAGTCCTTGAAAACTATAAGGAGAAGTTCTTGGTTTGAAAGCTCCACCTCTTATAAATTCTACACCTAATTCTTTTAAAAACTTAACAGTTTTGTCCATAATCTCATAGTTTTCAACACTACACGGTCCAGCAATTATAATAGGCTTTTCTAAACTAGGTTTTGGACCCTCAGAAATTTTTTTAACCATAATAATCACCTACAAGTTTCTTATCATATTAGTTAAAATTGAAATTGAATTTTTTATAGCTATATCAATATATTTTTCATAATCCGCTACATGATTTTCATCCGCAAAATCTGAAATAGACCTTATTACAACAAATGGGACATTATTTACATAACATGCATGAGCAATCGATGCACCTTCCATTTCAACCGCTAGAGCATCAAAAGTTTCTCTAAGCCAAACCAATTTTTTAGAGTCAGCAATAACTTGATCTCCTGTAGCAATTCTGCCTACATAAACTTTAAATTCATTTATATCTTTAGTAGCCTTTAAAGCTAAGTCAATAAGTCTTTCATCCGCCTTAAAAATATAATCATCCATTCTCGGAATTTGACCTGGCTTATAACCAATACATGTACCATCAACATCATGTTGAACTAAATCTTTTGAAATAACAACATCTCCAGGATTTAACATTTCATTTACTCTACCTGCAACACCTGTATTTATAACAATATCTACATTAAAATCATCTATTAATATTTGGGTACATAAACCTGCATTTACTTTACCAATACCACTTCTAACAACTACAACGTCTTTTCCAAGCAATCTTCCTTTAAAAAATTCCATATTAGCTTTTTTTTCTATTCTTTCAACTTCCATCATATTTTTTAATTCTAATACTTCTTCTTCCATAGCTCCAATTATTCCTATCATAAGTCTACCCTCCTAAGCAGTATTTTAATGCATCAAATATAAAATTTTCTTTTAAATCCGTTGTTATTATAGCATGACCTAAGTCATATGGCAAAACAAATTTTAATTTTTCCCCAGTTTTTTTCTTATCCTTGTGCATTATTGAAAAAAGCAATTCTATATCATCTACTTTAATTTTTGTAGGCAAATTAAAATAACTTATCAATTCAACAATTTTGTTAAAATGCTTTTCATCTATATATTTTAGCTTCATAGCCATATAAGCTTCTGTAATCATTCCTATTGCAACTGCCTCACCATGTAAAATTTCAAAATTAAAATAACTTTCAATAGCATGCCCAACAGTATGTCCAAAATTTAAAATCTGTCGTTTATTTAAATCAAACTCATCTTCTTCAATTATTTTAGCTTTTATTTTACTACATTGATATACAATATGAAATAGTTTGTCGCTTTCTCTTTCGCTTAATGCTTTTTTATTTTGATTTATGTAATTTAAAAGATTAATATCACAAACTATTGCATATTTTATAATTTCAGCTAATCCGTTTAAATACTGCCTATCATCCAAAGTCTTTAAAAAATTAATATTAGAAAATACAAACTCTGGTTGATAAAACGACCCAATAATATTTTTATAACCTTTGTAATCAAAACCATTTTTTCCACCTATACTACTATCACATTGGGCCATAAGAGTAGTAGGAACGTGAATTAGCTTAATTCCTCTCATATATGTTGAAGCAATAAAACCTGCAATATCTCCAACAACTCCTCCACCAAAAGCAACCAAAGTCGTCTTTTTATCTGCATTCTTTTCAATTAACGAATCATATATATCCATTATTGTATTAATATTTTTGTTTTTTTCACCTGGCTTTATAACTTTTAAACCTAATATATTAGGAAAAAGTTTATCTAAAAATTTCCCATATAGGTTATAAACATTCTCGTCAGTCAAAATAAATAGAGAATGAAGCTTGTAAGTATCAATTAAACCTCTAAGTAAATTTACATCATTGGTAATAAAAACGCTATAAGATTTTTTAGAATTAACTTTTATCTCTTTCATAAGCATTCCCCTTATAAAGTTTTACTTTAAAAACACCCTTAAAGGGAATTCCCTTTAAGGGTGTTCAATTTATAAACTTTTAACTACATTTACACATCTTGAACATAAAGTAGGATGATCCTTATCTAATCCTACTGTAGCACTGTATACCCAACATCTCTCACACTTTTCACCTTCTGCTTGAGATACTAAAACTTTTATATCCTTTACTTCTTCGCCACTATATGCTGATGTTGGCGCTTTATCTATTCCCTTATTTAATTCCACTTTTGATACAATAAATACTGTTTCAAGGTATCCTCTTATTTCATTTAAGAATTCATATGTTTCTCCATCTGCATAAATTTCAACTTTTGCATTAAGAGAATGACCAATTATTTTATTAGCTCTTGCAATTTCTAGAGCCTTTAAAACTTCTCCTCTAATTTTTTGTATATTATCCCATCTATTTTCTAGCTCTTTATCTACATATTTTTCCACTACTTCTGGCCAGTCTGCAAGATGAACACTTTCATATTTATTATTCTTAGATTTTGGCATATACTTCCATATTTCATCTGCTGTAAATGATAATACTGGTGCAATCATTTTAACAAGAGCATCTAGTATAGTATATAAAACAGTTTGAGCTGCTCTTCTTTCCTTTGAATTAGGTCTTTCTGTATATAACCTATCCTTAATAATATCTAAATAGAAGTTACTCATATCTACAACACAGAAATTATGAATAGCATGATAAAGAACATGGAATTCATAATTTTCATATGCATCAGTTACCTCTTTTATTAAATGTTGTAATTTTAATAAAGCCCATTTATCAAGCTCATTCATATCCTCATATGGAACCATATCATCATCAGGACTAAAATCATATAAATTTCCTAAAAGAAATCTTGCAGTATTTCTTATCTTTCTATAAACTTCAGAAAGTTGTTTTAATATATCCTTTGAGATTCTAACATCACTTTTATAATCAGCAGAAGATACCCAAAGTCTTAAAACATCCGCTCCATATTCTTTTATTACATCCAAAGGATCTATTCCATTGCCTAATGATTTTGACATTTTTCTTCCTTCACCATCAACAACCATTCCATGAGTTATAACTATTTTATATGGTGCTTTACCTCTTGTAGCCACTGATGTTAATAATGAAGATTGGAACCATCCTCTATATTGATCATTACCTTCAATATACAAATCAGCAGGCCATCTTAAATCTTCTCTAGCCTCAAGAACTCCAGCATGACTTGAACCTGAATCGAACCAAACATCCATTATATCGGTTTCTTTTCTAAACCTTTCTGAACCACAGCTACATTTTGTCCCATTAGGTAATAAATCTTTAGCTTCTAATTCAAACCAAGCATTTGACCCTTTTTGTCTAAATATCTCTGCTACATGATAAATAACTTTCTTGTCAATAAGCTCTTTACCACAATCTTCACAATAAAATATTGGTATTGGAACACCCCAACTTCTTTGTCTTGAAATACACCAATCACCACGATCTGCAACCATGTTTTTAATTCTTTCTTCTCCCCATTCAGGAACCCATTTAACTTCTTTTATAGCTTCAATAGCCTCATTTCTAAATCCATCAATAGAAGCAAACCACTGTTCTGTAGCTCTGAATATTATAGGATTTTTACATCTCCAGCAATGAGGATATGAATGGGTAATTTTTTCTTCTGCAAGCAACATGTTATTCTCTTTTAAATCCTGTAAAATTGCTTTATTTCCTTCTTTATATGTAAGCCCAGCATATTTTCCTGCAAGTTCAGTAAATCTTCCCTTACCATCAACAGGATTTAAAACATCAAGTCCATACTTTTGTCCTATATAAAAATCCTCTTCACCATGACCTGGTGCTGTATGAACACAACCTGTACCTGATTCTAAAGTTACATGTTCTCCAACGATAACTATTGATTCTCTTTCAAAGAATGGATGTTTACAAACTTGGCCTTCAAGTTCATATCCTTTAAATATAGCAATTATCTTTTCACCTTCAAGTTTAGCAGCTCTCTTAAGATTATCTAAAAGCTCCTTAGCAACAATATAAACCTCATCATTAAACCTAGCAAGAACATAATCAAATTCTGGTCCTAAACATATAGCAAGGTTAGCTGGTAATGTCCATGTAGTAGTAGTCCAAATTACATAATATATATTATCAAGACTTATTCCTAAACCTTTAAATAATCCCTTATCATCTACTAACCTAAACTTTACATAAATAGAATTTGAAGTTTCATCGGCATATTCTATTTCAGCTTCTGCTAATGCAGTCTCACAGGATGGACACCAATATACTGGTTTTAATCCTTTATATATGTATCCTTTTTCAGCCATATCACCAAATACTTCTATTTGTTTTGCTTCAAATTCTGGATTTAAAGTTAAATATGGATTATCCCAATCTCCTATTACCCCTAAACGCTTAAACTGTTGCTTTTGCCTTTCAACTTGTTCAAGAGCATAATCCCTACACATATTTCTAAATTCAATAACCGGAACATCATGAACTTTTATTCCAAGTTTTTTCAAGGCTTGTAATTCTATTGGTAAACCATGAGTATCCCATCCTGGAACATATGGTGCATAAAATCCTCTCATTGTTTTATATTTATTTATCATATCTTTTAATATTTTATTTAATGTGTGGCCAAGATGTATATCTCCATTAGCATAAGGTGGACCATCATGTAATATAAACGGAGTATTATTTTTATTTTTTTCAAGAGCTTTTTTATAAATATTGATATCTTCCCATTCTTTTAATATAGCAGGCTCTTTTTGAGGCAAATTAGCCCTCATTGCAAACTCAGTTTGAGGAAGATTCAATGTCTTGCTATAGTCCATATAACGCCCTCCTTCGGTTAGATATTATTTATACTAGCAAAAAAGCAGACTCCACCATGGGGCGAAGTCTGCTCGCGGTACCACCCAAATTTATCACTCAATTAAATAACGGCTCCAGCCGGCACAGCCTACTAAAATTCAGCCTGCTACTCGAGGGTGATTTTCGATAGCTGGAAGTTTATGGGCTCTCACCTTCCCCCACTCTCTGTAAAACCCCATACTATCTACTCGTCCCTGTCATCGTATTTATCCTCTTCAATTTTACTCATTAATATACTATATTATATAATTAATGTCAATACAAATACTATTCAAACTTATTAACCGTTTCAAGCTGGGCTTGCAATAATCCTATAAATCTAGATTTAAACATGTTAAATTCTTGTTTTAACATCTCATATTCTTTATTTATTTCTAAAACTTTTTGTTGAGCCTCTGCAATTAATTGATTTGCTTTCATTTCTGCTTCTTTTATCATTTGTTCAGATCTTTCTTTTGCATTATTTAGTATCATCTCTGCTTCTTTTTTAGAATTTTCTTTTGCTTGTTCAGCAGCACTTTGAGCCAACACTAAAGTATTTTGTAAAGTAGACTCTATATTTGAATAATGCTCTATTTTTTCATTAAGAGCATTAATTTTTTCCTTTAAATTTATATTTTCTTTATACAACCTTTCATATTCTTCGACAATTTGCTCTAAAAAATCATCTACTTCATCAATATCATATCCTCTAAAAACCTTTTTAAATTCTTTATTTGCTATATCATTTGGCGTTAAAGACATAAATAACCCTCCTAAACTATTTTTTTAGCTTCAATAACAAATCTTCCACTTTTAGTAACTCCTAAATGTTCTCCAATTATAAATCTTCCATATCCTTTTACAGAAATAATAGAATTTGGCTTTACTTTTGTATCTAATTCTTTAATTATCTTAAAATCTAATTTAACCTTTTCACTTTTAATAATATCCGAAGCTTTACTTCTTGAAACTCCAATAAGCTCAGAAACTATAGCATCTATCCTAAAGGAAGGTACATTTAATATAAATTCTTTATATTTTATCTGTCTTTCCCTTGCTTCATTTAAATTTATCTTCCTTAATTTTACCGAAGTATGCTTTATTTTATGTAAATTTAACATTATATAATCACTTAAGTCCTTCATAATATAAATTTCTGCACCATCATCGAAAACATTTATATCTCCAACTTTTTCTCTTTTTATTCCTAACGATAAAATAGCTCCTAAATAATCCCTATGTTCAAGTTTTTCAAATTTAAAATTCCCTTCAACTTTTATTATATCTATAGGATACTCATCATCACAAGTTCCAAGTCTTGCAACAGTCCTTTCTAATATACCTTCCTTAAAAAAGGATACTTCAACATCTTCATCAAAACACATTTCCCTTAATGCGGATTGTTCCTCTGGATCTAAAAAATCTGTAAAAGTACATATCCATTTTTTAGCAAGAGCAATTTTATTCAAAAAAGAAAGATAAGTATTTTTATTAAGTATATATTCTTTAAATTTTATACACTCCATGCAATCACCTTATATTAATCAAAGTCTATAAAAGTTCCCTTGTCCAATTGTTCTTTTAATTCATTTGTTATTTCAACAGCTTCAGGTACAACTAAATAAACTGATTTTGCAACTTCTTCTACCTTGCCCTCTAAAGCATAAGCTGCTCCAAGAATTATATCAAGTATTCTTTGAGCTAAAGCTTGATCTAAGTTTATCATATTAAGAATAACAATTTTTTTAGATTTTATAGCTTCAATAATATCAGTAGTATCATTAAGCTGTTGAGGCCTTTTTAAAATTACTTTAGGGAACATTGTTTTTATACTAACTATCTTACTTTGAGTATTTGTAACAACTCTTTCTTGTTCTTGTTCCCTCTCCTCTGCGTCTTCTTGCTCTTCTGATGAAAAACCTAACGCATCCATCATTTTATTGAAGGGCTTTAATATTTTATTTGTCATACTATCCCTCCTTATAACCTACTACCAAATATACCTGTCCCAATACGAACAACATTAGCCCCCTCTTCAATAGCTATTTCAAAATCATTTGTCATTCCCATAGAAAGAAACTTAATATCAAAATTATCATAGTTTAACAATTTGAGATTTTCAAATATTTCCTTCATCCTTTTAAAATAATCTCTAGTTTTATTAGCATCTTCACAAATGGGGGGAATTGTCATTACTCCTTGTAATATAATATTTTCAAACTCAGTCAATTGCTTTGCAAATTCTAAAACATCTTCCTCGTAAATACCTGACTTCGATTCTTCTTTACCTATGTTCACCTCTATAAGCACTGGCATTTTTCTTCCTACTTTCTTGGCTCTTTTATCTATTTCCTCTGCAAGTGGAATACTATCTAAAGAGTGTATTAAATCAACTTTATCTATAATGTATTTTACTTTATTTCTTTGAAGATGCCCAATAAAATGCCATTTTACATCCTTAACTTTATCATATTTTTGTAAAAGTTCTTGAGCTTTATTTTCACCGAATATACAAAGACCACAATCTCTCGCTTCTATTATTTTTTCCACTGGATGAGTTTTACTTACAGCAACAAGTAAAATATCATTTCTTGTTTTCCCAACTTTTTCAGCGGCCTCGTCAATTTTAGAAAAAATTTTTGCTATGTTTTCAGATATACTCATTAAATCACCCCTTATTGGCGGATTACTGTCAATGATATAATTCTACACAAAAACTAAAATTCCTTTAAAATAATTTTAATATCAATTTTTTGAAAACTCAAGCATTTTACCATAAAGCATATAGGAAATAAGAGGAGATTGCAGAAGAAATGAGGAAAAATAAAGCTATCATATTTAAAACCTAATAGCGCCATTTAAAAAAGATTAGTGATGATTAATAAGATTTGTATTATACAACAGTAGATGTTATTATATAAATAGATAGTTAATTTTCAGTATTAGGGGGTTTTATAATGTTTTTTCTTAATGTGGTAACCTTTGGGTTTCCACAAAAAGGATGAATCTTTTACCTGATGCCGAAAAAAACTATTATTAAAAAGGAGTTGATATTATGCAAATCGGCAATGTAGTAAAGGTAAAAGAGGACGAAACTATAAAAGTAACTAATAAAAAGGAAAAGAAAAATCCAATCAAAAACCAAGGTTGCATAAAAATGAATGATTATTTTGCATTTTAAAAGTCCCCTCGAGGGACTTTTAAACTTATCCCTCTTATAAAAACCAATGATAGTATATCACAAATCTTTATTGTTATCAATTAAATTTTATTAAAAAATAAAAGCCCAAAAGGGCTTTTTATAAAATTATACAAATTAATCCTCCATTTCCTTCATTAATTATTTTTTGCAATGTTTTTTGAAGTTTTTCTTGAATATCCTCTGGCATCTTATATAATTTATTTTGTAGTCCTTCTTTAACAAGTTCTTCTAAGGTTTTGCCAAACATATTAGCCTGCCAAATCTTTTGAGGATTATTTTCAAATTCCTCAAGAAGCGATTTTAAAAGTTCTTCGCTTTGTTTTTCAGTTCCTACAATAGGAGAAACTTCTGTTTCAACATCTACCCTTATTATGTGTAAAGAAGGTGCACTTGCACGTAATTTAACCCCAAATTTATTTCCTTGCCTTACTATTTCAGGTTCTTCAAGTTTTAACTCATCTATCTGAGGTGGAACTAGTCCATACCCAGTCTCTTTTACTTCTTTTAATGCAGCTTCTATTCTATCATACTCCCTTTTAGCAACTGTAAGATCCTTCATTAAGTTGAGAAGATCAAATTCTCCCGTAATGTTAAATCCAGAAATTTCACCTAGTATTTTATAGAATAATCCATCCTTAACCTTCATAGTTATTTTAGCAGAACCTTCACCTAATTTCATCTCATCAAGATTTACATCCCCTACAAATTCATATTCTTTGTATGAGTTAATTACAGGCTTTATATCTCTAATTTTTGAAAGGTCCTTTATAGAATTTTTAACCGCTAAAATAAAGTTTTTCTTTAACCAATGATCATTATCTAAATTTTCTACCCAATCCGGTAGCTTTATTCCAATTTCTGTAACAGGAAATTCGTATAAAACCCTTTCAAAAATATTATTTATATCTTCTATTCTTAAATTTGCTGCATCAACAATGTAAACAGGAACTTTATACTTATCTTCTAGTGTCTTTCTTAAATTAATAGTATCTGGATTATAAGGATGTGTTGTATTAAGAACTACAATAAAAGGCTTATTTAATGCTTGTAATTCTTTTATTACTCTTTCTTCAGCTTCAATATAATTTTCTCTTGGAATTTCAGTAATACTACCATCCGTAGTGACAACAATTCCAATTGTAGAATGTTCACTAATTACCTTCCTTGTTCCTATTTCCGCAGCCTCAGTAAAAGGAATCTCTTCCTCAAACCAAGGTGTCTTCACCATTCTTATTTGGTCATTTTCTAAATGTCCAGTAGCACCATGAACCATATAGCCAACGCAATCAATCATCTTTACCCTCATTTTTGCCTTATCATCCAATTCTATTTCTACTGCTTCATCACTTGGAACAAACTTAGGTTCAACCGTTGTTATTATTTTTCCAGAACCACTTTGAGGTAATGAATCTTTTGTTCTTTCTTTTTTATGGACATTATCAATATTAGGTAAAACTAAAAGTTCCATAAACCTTCTAATAAATGTAGACTTTCCTGTCCTTACAGGTCCAACTACTCCCACATAAATATCTCCTTGAGTTCTTTCAGCAATATCTTTATATATATTGAATTCCTCCACGGTTCTACCTCCTAATACATTTTATCTAGTTTATATATATTTAATTTCAAAAATATTTAGAACAAAAAATTCCGTGGAGAAATTAATTTACGTAAAAATAAGGTATCCTAAGATTCCACTTAATAATGTTAACAAAATAGGATCTAATTTATATTTCAAAGACAAAACAAAAACAAACAAAAAAATCAAAAACTCCTTAAAACCAAGAACCGATTCTTGAAATATAATCATAGCAGCAGCTAAAATCAATCCTAAAACTGTAGGTCTTAAAAATTTAAAAATGTCTTCAATAAAATTATTATTTTTAAACCTTATAACAAATTTTAAAAGAATAAACATTATTATAACAGATGGTAAACAAACCCCAATAGTACTTATAACTGCACCTATTACCCCACCAATTTTATAACCTATATATGTTGCACTATTAATAGCAATAGGACCTGGTGTAACTTGAGAAACAGCAACAATATCTATAAATTCTTTTTTAGATAGCCAATTATTTATTTCAACAACCTGTAATTGTATTAATGGAAGCATAGCATAGCCTCCACCAAAACTAAACATACCTATTTTAAAAAAGGTAATAAACAATTTTAAAAGAATCATATAAGTTTACCCCTTTTAAAATTAATATATAATCCTAAAAGAATGGATAATAAAATAATATATATTGGAGTTATTTTATACATCCAAACAGATATAGATATAACAATAACAAAAACAAGTTTTTTAAAATTAAGTATTACATTTCTTCCCATCCTAAAAACAGATGCTAATACCATTCCTGCAACTGCTGGTCTTATCCCCATAAATATCCTTTCAATTATATAGCTACTTTTCATTTCAGTAAAATAAGAAGCTATTATAAGTATTATAAAAAAAGATGGCAATATAGACCCTAAAGTAGAAACTAAAACCCCTTTTATCCCCATCAACCTATATCCAACAAAAACTGCTGTATTAACAGCAATAGGCCCCGGTGAAGCTTGTGCTAAAGCCACCAGGTCCAAAAACTCTTCTTCATCTATCCATCCCTTTTTTTCTACAACCTCTTTTTCTATTAAAGGAAGCATAGCATAGCCTCCGCCAAGGGTAAAAGCTCCAATTTTAAAAAACGTTTTAAAAAGTTCAAAACTTTTCATATAACCACCTTATTAAATAACATACTCTCTAACTCATCTTTCTTATCTCTTTGCATAAGCTCAGTAACTGCAAGTTTTGGATCTTTGCCATTAAATAAGACATTATAAAGTTCTGTAGTTATAGGCATTTCAACTCCTATGTTTAAAGAAAGTTGATATGTAGACTTTGTAGTATTAACTCCTTCAACAACCATGTTTATCTCCTCTAATGCTTCCTTAAGACTTTTTCCTTTTCCTATAAGTATTCCAGCTCTTCTATTTCTTGAGTGCATACTCATACAAGTAACAATAAGATCACCTATACCACTTAACCCTGTAAAAGTCATAGGATTTGCACCTAGAGCTATTCCCAATCGTGCAATTTCAGCTATACCTCTTGTCATTAAAGCAGCCTTTGTATTATCTCCAAAACCCAAACCATCTGATATTCCTGCCGCAAGTGCTATTATATTTTTTACAGCTCCTCCAATTTCCACACCAATAATATCAGTATTAGTGTAAACTCTAAAATTAGGCGTCATAAATGTATCTTGAACTTTTAAAGCGACATCTTCATGTTTTGAAGCTACAACAACAGCAGTAGGAACATCTCTTGACACCTCTTCTGCATGAGAAGGCCCAGACAAAACTGCTACTTTATTTTCTGAGAAAAATTCTTCAATAACTTGAGACATCCTTTTAAAAGTTTTATCTTCTATCCCTTTGGTTAAGCTAATGAAAATTTGATCCTTTATTACGCAATCCTTTATTTTCGAACAAACATCTCTAACAGCATGGGAGGGGACAGCTACAACTATCATTTCTGCCCCATCTATGGCTTCTTTTATATCATATTTGGGGATAATATTCGAAGGTAAAGTTATACCTGGTAAATATCTATCATTTTTTCTATTTAATTTTATATCATCTAAAACTTTATCATTTCTATCCCAAACACGAACTTCAAAATTTTTTTTTGCTAATAATAAAGAAATTGCTGTCCCCCAACTTCCTGCACCTAATATAGAAATTCTCATTTTAATCCTCCTTTTTAGATTTATAAATAAGCCTTATTGGAGTGCCTTCAAATCCAAAATGCTGTCTTATTTGATTTTCAAGATATCTATCATATGAAAAATGAACAATTTCTTCATCATTAACAAATATAGCAAAAGTAGGTGGTTTGGTTGAAATTTGAGTAGCATAGTATATCTTAAGAGCTTTACCTTTTTCAACTGGTGGTTGTCTTAACATAACTGCTTCACTTATAACTTCATTTAATACACCTGTTTTTACTCTCATCGCATTTTGATCTGCAACGTATTTAATTAATTCAATTAACTTTGCTACTCTCTGACCTGTTTTTGCTGATATATATATAATAGGAGCATAGGCTACAAATGAAAGGGCAGTTCTAATTTTATTAGTATATTCATTCATAGTTTTATCGTTTTTTTCTATTAAATCCCATTTATTTACAACTATTATAATGCCTTTACCAGCTTCATGGGCAATACCTGCAATTTTTTCATCCTGCTCAGTAACACCCTGTGTTGCATCTATCATTATAAGACAAACGTCTGCCCTATCTATTGCAGCAAGCGAACGAATAACGCTATATTTCTCTATTTCTTCTTTTATTCTACTTTTTCTTCTTATACCAGCTGTATCTATAAATAAAAACTTTTCGCCATTTATTTCTACTAAACTATCTATAGCATCTCTTGTAGTTCCTGGAATATCACTAACTATTGCTCTTTCTTCACCAGACAGCCTATTTAACAAAGAAGACTTACCCACATTAGGTTTTCCTACTATAGCTACCTTTATATAATGTGATTCCTCCTCATCTTCAACTCTATCCTTAAAATGCTTTACAACTTCATCTAACATATCCCCAAGTCCTAAGCTTAGTGCAGCTGATATAGTAATAGGTTCTCCTAAACCTAGTGAATAAAATTCATATTTATTATCTTCAAGCTTTAAATTATCTATTTTATTTACAACTAAAACTACGGGCTTATTTACCCTTCTTAACATTTCAGCTACTTCTATGTCAGTACTTGTTAAACCTTCTTTTCCATCAACCATAAATATTATTACATCAGCAGTTTCAATAGCTATTTGAGCCTGTCTTTTCATTTGTTTTAATATAATATCATCACTTTCAGGCTCAATACCACCAGTATCAACTAATGTAAATTTATAGTTAAGCCATTCTACTTCTGCATAAATTCTATCCCTCGTTACACCCGGAGTATCTTCAACTATAGCTATTCTTTTACCAACCAATTTATTAAAAAGTGTGGATTTACCTACATTAGGTCTTCCAACGATAGCTACTATAGGCTTTGCCATTTATATCACCTCACTTACTATTTTTTCGATAAGATCCTCACCAGTATACTTTACCTTAATAGCTTTAACATTTAATTCCTTTTCAAGCTCTGATAAAGTTATGTCATCTAAAAATACATCTTTATCTGCTTTAAGCATGTTATTAGGAATAAATAATATATCTTCTTTTATAATACCATTTAATTGTTTTATTATATCTTTTCCTGTTAAAAGTCCTGCAACAGTAATTCTTTCACCAAAAAATTCATTTTTAATCTTATAAACATTAATTTTAAGATTTAATTTTTCTTCGATTATGTTTGCAAAAACTTTTAAATACTCATAAAATGATTCTCCTGTAATAAAAGCTATTTCTTTGCCTTTACCATCATAGTTGAAATCCTTTAAACCTTCAATAATTTGTTTTTCAAAAAATCTAATCATTCCAATACCGTCTTCTAGTTGTTCAAAATCTCCATAATGTTCATAACAAGGCAGTTCAATTCCTGCCATTACATAAAATTCATCTGCAAGTCTTACAAAAGGAGTTTTTAATTTTTTATTAAAACTTTCTTGTAATGGTTTTATAAATTCAATAAGTTCTAGCGATCTTTTCCGATCATATCCTTCAATTTCATATAAATTTTGCCTATATTTTGTTATTCCAACAGGAACAACAGCTACATTTTGAACATTAGGATAATATTTTGAAAGATCCTTTAATGTTCTTTTTAGTTCTTCCCCATCATTTATACCATAACATAAAACTATTTGACAATTAATAGTTATACCACCATCTGCTAGTTTTTTCAATTGTTCATTTATTTTTGCTGCTCTTTTATTATTAAGCATTTTTACCCTTAATTGCGGATTAGTAGTATGAACTGAAACATTAATTGGACTGATTTTATACTTAATTATTTTTTCTAACTCTTCATCTTTCATATTAGTTAGAGTAACAAAATTCCCCTGCAAAAACGAAAGCATAGAATCATCGTCTTTAAAATATAAACTTTGCCTCATGTTAGGTGGCAGTTGATCTATAAAACAAAATATACATTTATTATGGCATCGTTTAGGATTTTCTATGGAAGGATCTAAAAGTTCTAATCCTAGATCTTCATCAAAATCCTTCTCTATTTCAATTTCCCATTCTTCTCCATAAGGCTTTTTTATAATTAAATCTAAATATTCATCGGCTATTAAAAATTTATATTCTAAAATATTATCAACTTTATTTCCGTTTATTCTTAAAATAACATCTCCAGGCTCTATTCCTACCTCATAACCAATAGAACCAAAAGTTACACTTTTTACTATTAATTCTCTTTTTTTCACTTTCTTCACCTCATCACATTTTCATAATTTTAATATTATCATTTTAAAAAAATAATATCAAGAAAAATAAAAACTTCGGAATACCGAAGTTTTTATAAAGGAAAAGTAATTTTAAATGTAGTTCCTTCTCCAACTTCACTATATACATCAATCTTACCTTTCATAAGATTAACAATATGCTTTACAATAGCTAACCCTAAGCCAGTTCCTCCTAAACTTCTTGACCTTGCTTTATCTACCCTGTAAAACCTCTCAAATAATCTTGGTAAATGTTCCTTAGGAATACCTATTCCATTATCTATAACATAAATTTCAACTTGTTTATCTAATTTTAATGCTTTTAATAAAACCTTTCCACCTTCGTTTGTATATTTTATAGCATTATCTATAAGATTTATCATCATTTGCTTAAACTTATCTCTATCTCCATAAATAATTATTTCATTACAATTATTTTCAAAATCTATAATTATATCTTTATTTTTCGCCAAAGGATTCATTATATATATAACTTCTTCAATCAATTCAATAACATTTAATTTTTCAAAATTAATAGCATAATCCTTATTTTCAAGTTCTGATAAAGTTAAAATATCATTTATAAGTTTTGTTAATCTTTCTGCTTCTATGTTAATAATATCTAAAAATTTTCTTCTAAGTTTATCGTCTTCTACATCTTTTAATGTTTCTGCAAATCCTTTAATAGAAGTTAATGGAGTTTTTAGTTCATGAGAAACATTTGCTACAAAATCTGAACGCATATTTTCAAGCATCTTCATTTTTGTAACATCTTGAATTACCATCAACGTTCCTAAATCTTCATTAGCTTTATCATTATTATAAACCTTAGTTGTCCTTATTTTAAAATACTTTACCTCAGGAAACGATATTTTTAACTCTACCTCTTCTTCTATATTTTCCTTAATTAAATCTTCCAAATCTAAATTTTTAACAACTTCAATTAAATGTTTTCCGGTAACATCTTCTTTTATATCAAACATTTTTTTAGCAGCAGGGTTAATCAATATAATATTTTGATTATTATCAAATACAATAACTCCATCATCCATACTCTTTAAAATAGAAATCAATTTATTCCTTTTGTCTTCCAAATCTAATATAGTTTCTTCAAGACGCGCAGCCATTATATTGAAGGCATGCCCAAGCTGACCTATTTCATCATTCGTTTTAATTTTTATCCTTTTATCATATTCTCCCATAGAAATTATAGTTGCAATTTTTATAAGCTCTTTAATAGGCTCAATAAATTTATTTAAAAATAACCATAATAATCCAGATGATAAAAACAAGGATACAAAAACAGTAATAAATAAAAAGTGTAAAATCTTCTTTTGCATAATCTTAACTAAATCTAATTCCATAGATATTCTCATTATCAAAATATCGCCATTTAATAAAAATTTTTTAGCATAATAAAACATCATTTTATCCAACGTAAAACTTCTTCTAAAGCTAATTCCTATTCCTGTATTAATGGCCTCAATGAATTCCTTACGATCTTTATGATTTTCTAAAAATTTACTATTAGCATCTGATTCACCTAATACAGTCCCATCTTTTTTGATTATTGTTACTCTTTTATTAATAGCAGACTTAATATTTTTAGCTATCAAATCAAAATCCTTTAAATCAGAAGTTTTTAAATATTCTATGGCTAAGTTTACTTGATAATCCATCTCGTTTTTTAATACATTAATTAAAAAGTTCTTAACATAATAATAAACCAAAGCTCCCATTATTGTTACAGTCATAATCAAAACTGCCATAGTAAAAAATATCAACTTTTTTCTCATTAAATCACCTTATTCTTTAAATTTATATCCTATACCTCTTACAGTTTCTATATATTTAGGGTTCTTGTCATCATCCTCAATTTTTTGTCTTAAATGCCTTACATGAACATCAACGGTTCTTGTTTCACCATAATATTCATATCCCCATACTTTATCTAGTAAGAAATCTCTAGTTAAAACCTTTCCTTTATTCAAAACTAATAATTTTAATAATTCAAATTCTTTAAGCGTCAGATCTACCTTAATACCATTTTTCAAAACTTCACGTTTATCAAAATCTAATTTTAAGTCATGAATATAAACAACGTTGCTTTTTGCTTGTTTATTATTTCTTCTTAAAACCGCTTTTACCCTAGCTAAAAGTTCCCTTATAGAAAATGGTTTAGTAATATAATCATCTGCTCCTAACTCTAAACCTAATATTTTATCAAATTCTTCGCTCTTAGCTGTTAACATAATTATTGGTATATTGGATGTATCTTCATTCTTTTTTATTTCCTTACAAACATCAAATCCATCCATTTCAGGAAGCATAACATCTAATAATATAAGATCAGGCTTTTTTTCACTAGCTAACCTTAATCCTTCTTTACCATTTAAAGCATAAAATGCTTTATAACCATTGGCTTCTAAATTATATTTTAACAACTCAATAATATGAAGCTCATCGTCTATAATAAGTATCTTTTCTCCTGCCATGTAATCACTCCTTAAATTGTATAATATTCAATTGCCTTCCTGCTAAAATTCCCTCTCGCCTGTAAGAATAATAATTTTTATTACAACACGTACACACATTGCTAACATAAATATTTTCCTCAAGCAAACCTGCTTTTAATAACTGATCTTTATTCTCCTTCCAAAGATTAACAAAATACTTGTTTTCTCTAATAAAAAAATTAAAATATCTAGCTACATCTTCCTTTACTTCAAAACAACAAGGTCCTATAGAAGGACCTATATTTGCTATTAAATCTAAAGGATTACAATTTAAGTTTTTAATCATATATTCTACCACATTAAAAGCAATATTTTTAACAGTTCCTTTCCAACCAGCATGAACTGCAGCTATAAATTTTTTTACTTTATCAACTATAAATATCGGAACACAATCTGCTGTAAAAACAATTATAGGAATATTAGGTTCAATTGCAATAATTGCATCTCCTTCCATTCCTCTAACTTTATCAATATTATTTTTGTCTGCAATAACTATATTAGTTTCATGAACTTGTTTTAAAAAAACAGTATTTTTAGCATAAAAACCTAATTCAGTAATTTTTTTATATATATCATTAGTTAATTTTTTACTTTCAAGAATACTTTTATATTCATCACAGGTTATACCTAAATACTTATCAGAATTTAGATAAATTAAAAAATTAAAACCAAACATTTTACATCACCATATTATAATTTTATCACAAAAAAATAAAAATTTTAAAATCAATCTCTATTTTCACTTAATAATTTTTGTAATTCTTCTAAAAACGTATTTATATCCTTAAATTGTCTATACACAGAAGCAAACCTAACATATGCAACATCATCTAAATCCTTTAATTTCTTCATAACTAATTCTCCAATAAAGCTACTCTCAACTTCTTGTTTCATAGTATTATAAACATGTTTTTCAACTTCATTTACAAGTTCTTCGATTTTTGATATAGAAATAGGCCTTTTTTCACAAGATTTTAAGACTCCAACTAATATTTTTCTTTTATCAAAAGGCTCTCGTCTACCATCTTTTTTTATTACATATACAGGAATATCTTCAACCTTTTCATATGTAGTAAATCTTCTATTGCAATTTAAACATTCTCTTCTCCTTCTTATAGAAGTATTGTCCTCTGTAGGTCTTGAATCTAAAACTTTAGTCTCAATATAATTGCAATATGGACACTTCATCTTTTTCATCCCCATCTTTTATTATTTTCTAAAAATGTATTATATCATCTATATAATTAAATGTCTATTCATTGTCTTCTTTTAAAGCATCTATAAGTATTACATCAATACCTATAGTTCTAATCTTATCCCAACTTATAAGCAATTCATCTTTCTTTCTAAAAATAGAAAGAAAATTATTTTGTGGAGGAATAACTATATACTCTATCCTTGTTAAATCATCATCAAAAATAACATCACTTACAAAACCCAACCTTTTTCCTTTATTAATATCAATTACCTCCATTTGTCTTAAATCTGATAACGTAAAAAATTGATCATTTGAATTATCCCTCATAACTCCACCCCCTTTTAAAATTATATGATTAAAAAACAAAAAATATAGGTGCCAAAACTAACTTATTGACACCTATTAAATATATTTTCTTAAATGATTTAAAGCAGATTTTTCTAGTCTTGATACCTGAGCTTGAGAAATACCTATCTCTTCTGCTACCTCCATTTGAGTTTTACCTTCAAAAAACCTCATCATTAAAATCATTTTTTCCCTCTTATTTAGTTTCTTTAAAGCTTGTTTTATAGCTATATTCTCCACCCATGCATCATCATCATTTTTGGTATCACTTATTTGATCCATAACATAAATAGCATCTCCACCATCATGATATATAGGCTCAAACAACGATACAGGATCCTGTATAGCATCCAACGCAAAAACCACTTCTTCTCTTGGTATATTAAGTTCTTTGGCAATCTCAGATATTGTAGGTTCTTTGTTGTTTTCTGAAACTAATTTATCTCTAACTTGAAGTGCTCTATAAGCAATATCCCTTAAAGATCTGCTTACTCTTATAGAATTATTATCTCTTAAATATCTTCTAATTTCACCTACAACCATAGGAACTGCATAAGTAGAAAATTTTACATTTTGTTCAATATCGAAATTATCTATAGCTTTAATAAGACCTATACAACCCACTTGAAAAAGGTCATCAACATTCTCTCCTCTATTATTAAACCTTTGTATCACACTTAAGACTAGCCTTAAATTCCCTTTAATGAATTTTTCTCTAGCCTCTTTATCTCCCTGCTTCATCCTAATTAATAATTCTTTCATCTCTTCATTTGTAAGAACAGGCAATTTTGAAGTATTTACACCACAAATCTCAACCTTATTATTTGCCATAGCCTTAATTCAACTCCTTCGGTTATACTTACATTATAATTATTCCCGAAGGATATTTTTTTTATTCTTTTCATAAATTTACATTATTTTACATAGTCAAACCATCTTTGAGATTTCTTTTCTTAATCTTTTTATAATTCTTTTCTCCAATCTTGAAATATAAGATTGAGATATTCCAAGTATATCTGCAACTTCTTTTTGTGTTTTTTCACCATCTCCTTTTAGTCCGAATCTGAGTTCCATAATTTGTCTTTCTCTTTTGCTTAACCTTTCCATTGCGTTCATTAAAAGTTGTTTTTCAACCTCATCCTCTATATGATGATAAATTAAGTCATTGTCTGTACCTAATATATCAGATAATAACAATTCATTTCCATCCCAATCTACATTTAAAGGTTCATCAAAGGATATCTCACTTCTTATTTTACTATTTCTTCTTAAATACATTAAAATCTCATTTTCAATACATCTTGAAGCATATGTTGCCAATTTAATCTTTTTTTTAGGTTCGAAAGTATTAACCGCCTTTATAAGTCCAATTGTTCCAATAGATATTAAATCTTCAATGCTCACATTAGTATTTTCAAATTTTTTTGCAATATATACGACTAACCTTAAATTTCTTTCTATTAATATTCCTTTAACCTTATCATTACCATTTTTCAACTCTTCAACAAGCATGTTTTCTTCTTCATTACTTAAAGGAGGAGGTAAAACATCCGCACCACCGATATAATATACTAAGTTTGTATTGAATATTTTTTGCTTAATCCATAAAAGAATTTTATTAAAGAAATTAAAAATTAAATTTATAAATCCCATAAAAAACCCCCCTTATTTTATTATTTCTGGAAAACCTAATGCATCAAAAAAGCTATCCTGAGATAAAGGTAAATGATAAAAAGCCAATATTACATCTTCTATTTTTTTTAATTTTTTATCTTTTTTTACCAATATCTTATCAATTTTAATACCAACAATTAATCCATTATTAATTCCTATTGCATTATAAGGTATAAGTCTTATCCTGTTTTTATATTCTGAATTTAAAATTTCTCTTGAAAATTCTTCGTAAGTTTTTGCCATCAAAAGTCTATTGTATAAATTTTCAGACAAAATACCCTTTAGTGGTCTAAAATAAGCAACAATTACAGGTGCATTAGTTAATGGATCTTTTAAATTATTTCCTGTATCTATAAGGGTTTTTATAGTTTGATGTTTATCATCTAAAAACACTTCTATGTCTACTATAAAATTATCTTGAAAAAAGTATGAATCAACATAGTCAAAAGCTATTTTAACAAAAAAAACACCTATAATACTTCCTAATATCAAATAAATTTGAGACATTCTATTTAACAGCAATACCCCATTTACATTACTTAAATCTTTGTGGTTTAGATAAAATATAGCCATTATACTGCCACCGATTAAAAATGTTTCTAAATAGAATAACAAAGTAAGTTTAACAATTTCTCTTAATGTGTAAGGAAAAAAAGCAATAACAATCATCAACAAAGAAACAAGAATCTTCATTAAAACATTAAAATAAATCTGCATATTTGGCATTAAAATTATAAGGGTTCTATAATAAATGTTGGGGTGGTAAATAAACCTCAACATTTTTTCTTTAAATACAAAAAAGCACTTTATTCAGATGCCAGCTTTGCTAAAATATAATTAACCCACAAAATATTTTGAAAGGAGGCATCTGATAAAGTGCTTAGGAATAATTTTATCAATAATTTGCTTAATTTAAAAGATGTTTTCGTAAAAAATATTGTAAATGGTGATGATTTCGTTGAATTTCATGTTGAAACTAAAAAAAAATCTCATGTTTGCCCTTCTTGTGGCTCTACTACTTCTAAAGTCCATGACTACAGAACCCAAAAAATTAAAGACGTTCCTATTCAGAACAAGAAAAC
>NZ_FNUK01000003.1 GCF_900108045.1 Caloramator fervidus
TAAATTAATCTCAATTACATAAAAACTCCTTGGAAATTAGCAAGGGCGGGCATCTGAATAATTTGCCCACCCCAACTATTGACATAGAACCAAAATTTGAGAATATTTAAAAGGCACCCCTTTTTAGGGTGCCTCAAAATTATTATATTATGCGATAAACCCTTTTGACTTTAATATATTAACCGCCCTTTCATGGTCTTCATCTGAAACTAATATAACAGGACCTGTGCAACCCATTCCACTTTCTGAATATATTCCATTTTTCCAAAGTTCCTTTACAGCATTTTCAAGTTCTAATATATCAACTCCAGAAATTTGAGCTGTAACTACCTTTTTAGGTGGTGCTACAACTTCCTTTTCTTCAACTGCTTGATTTGTCTTTGTTATTCTTGCTAAAATTTCTTTTAATCCAGCTTTATTTGCCTTTTCAAATTCTACCTTTGCAATTTCTAATATATTGTTTTGAGCACATGTTGCACAAAATCTTAATGCTTCACAAACTACTGGTGCACCTGAAGCCCTTGAAATTATGCATATCAATCTATTATATCCTTCTCCTATTCCTGGACCATATCCATAACCTAATGTTTCATAATCTCCCCCTGAGGTGAAGGATGAAAATATTTTAACTAAAAGATTTCCTGTAAGCGAATCCATAACCATAACATCTGAAGAAGCAGTAAGCAAGTCATTTCCTCTCATTATAACTCCGCCATCTGAACGTATTGACTCTGCAAAGTTAATATCATAACCATTTTCCTTTAACTCCCTTAAAGCCTTTTCAACTTGCCTTGCTCCTTCAACATTTAATATACCAATTGTAGGATTTTTAATGCCACAAGCCTTTGCAGTTATAATACCATAAATTGCATTTTTTATCATTCCTTCAACTCTATTTGTTGAAGATGTCCCTGTAGTAGTTGCAAGGATTAACTCCCTTCCTCTTCCTGGAGTTATAACCCTACCTACTGTTGAAACACCAATTGGAAAATTATAATGCTGAGTTACACAACCTTGAATCTCTCCTTTATCTAAAAGCTCTTCCATTAGTTTATGCCCTTCCCCATCATTTGCAACTTCATATATAGTTAAACTTGTATCTACCCTTGGACCTATTAAAACAACCTCAAAATCATTATACTTTCTTGTAGCCAACTCTGCTGCCTTTACAAGCTCTTCAACTCCATGTTCACTTCCAAAGGTAGTTAAACCTATTTTTACTTTCTTGCCAAAATTTCCACTTTTTATCGCATCTGCTATTTCATTAAAAACTTCCCCTATAAGCTTTTTAACGTTTTCGTTAGTCATATTATCACCTCTTATTTTTGAAGTAGATATGAGGCAAATTCCTTCATAGCTTCTGCAACCATATTCTTAACTTCTTCTTTAGATATACCTTTTTCTTCCTTCTTTCCTGGATTCTTTTCTACAACGAATGATACACCATCAAATAAGTTAGTCATTCTTGCAAGGAATAAGCTACCCTTTCCTACAACCATAAATCTATTCATGCTACCATTTAATATTTTTTCAACACCATAGCCTATTATAGGAACTCCTGAAGGAACATGTCCTTGTGTTGGAGCATATCCAACATAACCACAATTCTTTGCAAATTCAGCCATCTTAGCTTTTTCAATTTGACCTTTCATAACAGCAAGGGCTGCAATCATCTTGTAGTTCGAAGCTGGAACGTCGCCTGCACCTGCTGTTTCTGTTGCATCTGGATTTTGCATTTCTGTTGAATATTTATCAATATCAGTAAGCTTTAATCCTAACTTTTCAAGCGGTTTTGCAACAATAGCTTCCATAACAGCTTGTGGAGTTGCTCCAGAACCTATGTTATGCTTTCCTATAGCATCTGTTCTTATTATTGGATGTATACCATCGTTTTCTGATACTAAAACAGCAAAACCACCTAAAACATCTTCAACAATTGGATATCCTTTTTTAACATGGTCCTTTCCATTCATTCCAAGCTTTGCAGTAGCCCCACCACCAACAACAATTACATTTTTAAATACTCCTGCTTGAACTAAGCTTGCTGCATTTATAAGAGCATGAGTAGGTCCTGCACAGAAACCTCTAACGTCGCATCCTGTTGCATTCTTTAATCCAACAACTTCTCCTATGGCTTTTGCAAAATTTCCTCCACCTCTTTGATTCATGTCACCACAGGCTTCTTCTGAACATTCAATTATGTAATCTATTTCATCTTTATTAATTCCTAACTTATCAATTAAATGTAATACCGCTAAAACACCAGAGGCTTTAACTGCAAGATTTTCTGTAATAACATGAGCTGATAAATTTTTATCAAACTCATGGGCCCTTTTTACACAACCAACCAATTTTCCATTCATATAAAGTCCTTCTGCAACACCAGAATCTACTAATTTTTCAACTTCACTTAAATCAATTCCTTCACCAAGCTTGCCTATATAATCCTTTAAAAGCTTATGCTGTTCAAATTTTGTCTTAACATTATTTGTAAATTCCTTTTCAAGCTTTACTAAATCAAAAGCATCACTAACTTTCATAAGCCCATAAAACTCATCTTGAGGCATTATCTCGCCAAATTTTCCAAATCTAGTTGCTCCTTCTAATTTATGATTAAACCATGGCCTTGGTAACTTAGCTAATTCTTCAGGATCAAAATTTCCTATATATGTTTGTGTTACTGGATATGCCACAACGTCTTCATAAGGTCTTAGATGTTCAACAACCTTTTTTAAATATTCTGAATCTGGATTTATTTCTCTTTCTAAAGTTTGTGTTGTTCCATTATGAATAACCATATCAGGAGTATGAACTAATATATAACTTGCACCTTTTAATACTGGAAACATAATAACACCTCCATTAAAATTTTAGGTCGGGGTTTAGGGATAACCCCTTTAAATCCCGACCCTTAATGTTAGTCTTCAAAAACAGTTTGTTCTTGTATTTCAGTTTGTAGCGCCTTAAGTGCCTTTTCAACAAGCTTTCTTCTTAGTGCTTTTTCTTCTTCTTTTGATAATGCCGGATTTCCAAGTGGATGTGGTATAGCAACTGTTGGAACTATTCTGTTTGCACCAACAGTTTTTGAAATAGGAACTATAGTACACATGTGAACTACAGGAATTCCAGCTCTTTCAATTTCTTTTACCATCGTTGCACCGCAACGTGTACAAGTACCTCAAGTAGAAGTTAGAATTACAGCTTGAACACCATCTGCAATAAGTTCTTTTGCAATTTCTTGTCCAAATTTTGCAGCATTTTTAACTGAAGTTCCATTACCAACTGTTGCATAGTAATATCTGTGTAATGAACCTATCTTTCCTTCTTTTTCAAGTTCTCTTAATACATCCACAGGTAATACTCTATCTGGATCTTGATTTGCATATACTGGGTCATATCCTCCATGAGCAGTTTCAAAGGTTTCTGAAGTTAAATCATATACTCCCTCAATATCATATTTTCCAAATTTGCTAGCACTTGAGCTTTCAATTCTATCTGGATTTCCTTTTGGAACAATTCCACCAGATGTTACTAAAGCTATTTTAGCTTTTGTAATATCTTTAATAGCTGGGTTTGGAGCTACTCTATCAAAAATTGGCATTTTAAATTCTGTTTCGAAAGGTTCACCTTTTATCTTTTTAATTAGCATATCTACTGCTCTCTTTGAACCTCTTTCGCTTGCAAAATAATTCTTTCTAATTCCTCTTTCTATGTATCCTTCTTGATCTGGTGTTCCTATTTCTTCACCTTTTGCAAGCTTTAAAGCAAGAGCTGCCATCTTTGGAACAGCTTCTCTCATTCCTGCTGCGTTGTCTTTAGTAGAAATTATATAAATATCCTTTTTATATAAATCAACACCTGGATTTTCAATATACATTCCTGTAACAACAGGAATGCCAAGTTCATCCTTTACAGCTTTTGCTATTGTAGCACAAGCTGTTCCATATCTTCCTGCATTAAAAGCAGGTCCTGCTATAAATATATCTGGATTATACTTTTTAACCATTTCAATTATTTGTTTTAAAGCATCTTGTGTATTTTCTGCAAAATATGAGTCTCCACAAATCACAGTTGCAACTATTTGAGCCTCACCTTTAAAAGCATTGTTAAATGCCATACCAGGTCCTACAAAACCTTCTCTAACTTCTGGTGGAATATGCGCCTTTTCTTCTCCACCTATATTAGCAAAGAATTGATTTAGATAATGAACAACTTTAAACAAGATCTTTCCCTCCTTTCAGCCATCAAATCAGTCCTTGAACTGACTATACTGCTCCCTTATGCTGCTAACTTCTTTACTTATAGCATCAACATCAAGAACCATTTCCATCATACCACATTGTTCTTCATAAACTGCAGGATCACACTCTGCTTTTATAACAGGCTCAAGAATGTGGTAAACCCTAAGACCTAATGAAACGCCTGCTAATGGTCCTGCATAAGTTGGGTCTCCAGCAGTTACAGTTTCAGCTGAAAGTCCTGCTGATTCTGCTTCTGAAGTTCCTAAAAGAACAACTATATTTTCTGCACCATATTGCTCAGTTAAATCTTTAACTCTTTGTTGGATCTCCAGATCCATCGCACCTGCAGCTGTTCAAACAAAACATTCAGTTGAAGTAAATACAACTTCTGCACCTGCACTCTTTGCACATTCTTCAATAGCTGGTCCTGGAATTCCGTCTCTATCACCTATAGCAATAACTTTTCTGCCCTTTAATATCATGACTTATTCCTCCTTTTTAATATGTTTTTGCAGATAAATATCCAAATCCAACTTCACTTGTTGCACCAGTTATAACTTGTATTTCAGCTTCAATTGAACCATCTGGTCTTAATGAACCTGCAAAACCACCTGCTATAACATCAGCAGCCTCTGGATGACCAATAACTTTTTTCATTGGTGGTAATACGATTATTTCATTCGCATTTCCTGCAGTAACTACAGCATCTGCCTTTGGAGTAGAATCAGCAAGGGATTGTGATGAACCATCTCTTCCTGCATATTCATCTGTAACAAGAACCGTCTTAATTCCTTTTTCCTCAATCTTGTAGCAGTTCATAACAAGGTCTGCATCTGGATTACCAAAACCTTCTTCTGAAATTATAACTGCGTCTGCTCCTAAAAACTCAACAAGTTTAGCTGTATAATTTGATGATCTTTCTTTATCAGCAAGATAAACATTTTCATTTGTTATAACGCATCCTAAGAAATTAATATCTTTTCCATGTCTTTCATATAAATCTTCTATGATAGGATTATTCATATGAACATATGTTGGGTTTTTGTCACAAGCTGAAACACAGTTTCCGCTTATAATTGCACCATCAAATACTTCAGTTGGATATATAAAAGTTGGAATAATCTTCTTAGCATCAACTCCATATACATAAGTATCATGTAAAAGTCCTTGGCTTTGTAACATATAAACATATATTACCTTTGGAAGATTTGGATATTGTGCAACTTGTTGTAAAAGTGGCAATGTTTCATAAACTTTTATTTCATCTGGTGTAACATCTTTACCTGCTTTTCCTAAATATGCTGCAGCCTTTAATCCAACCATTCTTACTGCTTCTTCATGTTCATGCTGTGGTAAATTATCTACTGGCTCACAAATCATAACTATGTTATGGGTCTTTGAGAAAGGAGTATATTTTGCTCCTTCTCCTGACATATCAATTATACCTTCTTGGAATCCAACAATTTTTCCAGTTGTAACTACAGCAGTTCCCTTTAAAACATGAGTTCTACCTGAACCTACTGTATCAACCTTTGAAATAAAACCTGGGAAAATTCCTCCTGGTCCTTCAACCTTTACTCTTGGTTCAATAACATCCTTAACAGGAATAATTCTTACTTCTTCACCAGGATGTGCAAGTTCTACATCAATGGATTTTAATCTTTCATCTCCACCAACTTCTTTTAAAAGCTCTTCTTTGTTAATGTAAAGAACACCATTTTCCACCTTAGTTTGTGGACCAAATTGAACATCTTTAATATAAATTTTTCCTAATTCGAGGCGCAAAGCCTTCACCTCCTTTAATTTTTGAACACTTCAAAGATTCTGACACTTTATATCAACCTAGCTTAAAGCTAGGTCGTAAACTTACTTATAAAATCTTTTTATCATCTCTTCAATATCTGCAGCTGAATGAATTTTATCTGGTGTTAAAACTTCTGCCTTTTCGCCATTTACATACATTATCATTGTTGGAAGTCCTAAAACTTTTTGAGCTATTGCAAGTCTTCTATTTTGGCTTGTATTCAAGCTACAAAACTTAATCTTATCTCCATACATTTCTTCAAATTTATGAATATCTGGCATAAGTTGTTTACACTTTTCACATTTATCTCCCCAAAAATCAACAAACACAGGTTTTTCTGTATAATTTAAAACTTCAGCTTCAAAATTATCCTTGTTTACTTCTATCATAGCTTTCCCTCCTATTTATTGAACTTTTCATTTATATATTCTTCTGCAGCAATAGCAGCAATAGCACCATCTGCAGCTGCAGTAACAACCTGTCTTAACTTCTTTACTCTAACATCTCCAGCAGCAAATACGCCTTCAACATTAGTTCTCATCTCATCATCTGTTGGTATGTATCCCTTTTCATCAAGAGCTATTTTCCCCTCAAATATCTTTGTTAATGGATCAAGGCCTACAAATACAAATACTCCATTTACAGGAAGTTCTGATATTTCTCCAGTTTGAAGATTTCTAATAACTAAACCTTCTAATATTTCTTCTCCTTTTGCCTCTTCAACTACACTGTTTAATATAAATTTTATCTTTGGATGATTCATTGCCTTTTCAACTAAATATTTAGCTGCTCTAAATGTATCTCTTCTATGTATTACTGTTACGCTTTCAGCAAACTTTGTTAGATATAAAGCCTCTGTAATCGCTGAATCCCCACCACCAATTACTGCAACATCCAACCCTTCAAAGAAATCCGCATCACAAGTTGCACAATATGAAACTCCTCTTCCTCTAAACTCAAGCTCTCCTTTAAAACCTGCAAGTCTTGGAGCAGCTCCCGTTGCAATTATAACCGCCTTAGCATGATATTCGCCTTCTTTTCCTTTAACAACTTTTATATCCTTAGAAAAATCAACATCTACTACTTCATCATAAACAAACTTTGTTCCAAACTCTTCTGCTTGTTTTCTCATCCTCTCAGTTAAAGCTGGACCTGTACAGTTTTCTATTGAACCCGGATAATTTTCAAGTTCTGATGTCGTTGCAGCTTGGCCTCCAAAAACCCCTTTTTCAATAACTAAAACATCAAGCTTTGATCTTGAACCATAAAGCCCTGCGGATAGACCAGCTGGTCCACCTCCAATTATTACAATATCATATACATGATTTGACATAATATCACTCCTTATCTATTTAATGCATTATATATTAAATCAAAATCAATTACTCTAAAATCTTCAAGAACATTTTCAGGCCATTTTCTTGGTGGTTTGCTTTTTATCAAACTTTCAGCAGTTTCTATACTCTTTTCTATATACATAAGCGATTCAACATCAATATTATCCTGCGCTTTTAAACTTATAGCTACGCTTTTAAAGGGAGTTTGATTAGGTTTTATACTCCCCATTAAAGGATGGGTGAGTAGCTTATGATTTTTATGAATATAATCTCTAACTTTAATTAAAACATCCAATAAAGTCCCTTCAACAAAGTCAATTTTATGTTTTGACTTTAATTTTTGCATTGTAAGAATATTGTTTGTTACTATTATTGTTTTTTCCATGTAATAGCACCTCAGTTACTTCTTAAATTTGACATATTTTTAGAAATAATTTTTAAGTTTCAATTTTCAAAATATTTTAAGTTCTATAAAAAAAGGATGTAATGTCTACGCCATTACATCCTCTGCTTGCCCAGAGTTCTGTCCGCAAATAGTTCTTTTGCCTGAGAGTATCATTAGGTCCGGCTCACCTAACTTACCCCTTCGGCGCCCTTTACGGGTCTCTCCTATTTGCTTCATCCAGACAATATTAAATTTTCCAATTATAATTATATTACATATTCGAAAGATTTACTAATTGTTTTTTTCAATATTATTAATAAATTTAAATAATTTCTTGCATTTTTTATTAAAATTAAAAGAATTTCTCCTATTTACTGAAAAAAACAACACCAATTACTCCTGGTCCTGAATATGTTGCTACTACGGTTCCTGCAATAAATTTATTTATTTGTTGGGTATTATATTTTTCCTTTATTTTTATACATAAATCTTCAACTTCTTCTATATAAGATATTGTCCCAACACCAATAGGTTTTTCTACGTCCACATCCATTTCTTCTAGATATTCAAAAATCCTTTCTATTGCTTTTTTAAGTCCTCTTACTTTATCATAAACATATAGCTTACCATCCTGCATATGTATAATTGGTTTTATATTTAAAAGTTTTGCTATAACAGCCTGGGCTCCTGACAATCTTCCACCCTTTTTTATATATTCAATATCATCTACTAAAAAAGCTACTTTGACTTTCTTACTTAATTCCTCTAAAGTTTGTGCAATTTCTTGTGCTGGCCTGTTATCTTTTATCATTTTAAGAGCTTCAAGTACTAAAAGACCTGTTCCAAAGCTTACAGCTTTTCCGTCAATTACATATATCTTATTGGTATTTAACATCTGTTTAGCTATAAGAGCCGACTGATAAGTTCCACTAATTCCCGATGATAAGTGGATTGATATAATCTCCTTTCCTTCATCAAGCAGCTTTTTGTATACATTATAAAATTCATTTGGATTTACTTGAGATGTTTTAGGAAGTTCATCAGACTCATTTAAAAACTTAACAAGCTCTTCTGTTGACAAGTCAACACCATCTTTATAAGTCTTGCCCCTATAAGTTACAGTTAAAGGAACTATAACTATATTATTTTCTTCAACAATGCTTTTGGGAATATCAGCTGTGCTATCTGTAACAATAACTATATCCCTCATAATAACCTCCTTAAATCATTTCATATTAGGGAATTTCATTTGTCTTAATGCTTCATACATTATAATAGCTGCAGAGTTTGATAAGTTTAAAGATCTATCGCTTGTTTCTACCATAGGTATTCTAATTAGATTATCTTTTAGAAGTTGTCTTATATAATCTGGAACGCCTGAAGATTCTTTTCCAAACATTATAAAATCTCCTTGACTATACTCTACCTCAGTATATAACTTTTCTCCATGGGTTGTTGCAAGAAATATCCTCTTATCCTTATGTTTTTCAAAAAACTCTTCAAAGTTTTCATAATAATAAACCTTTAAATCCTTCCAATAATCCATTCCTGCTCTTTTTAAATATCTATCTGTCAGCAAAAAACCCAAAGGTTTTATTAAATGAAGAGCTGAATTTGTTAAAACACATGTCCTTCCAATATTTCCTGTGTTTTGCGGTATTTCAGGTTGGTATAATACTATGTTTAAATTCAAAATTATCCCTCCTAGATCTTTTAAGTATTATTTTAACAATCCTTTAAAATTTATTCAAGCCACCAATGTAAAAGGCACCCCATAAGGATGCCTTTTAACATTTATGCTTTTCCTTCCAAATTTCATCAGCAATTTTTGCCCATTCATTAGAATAATGCATAAGCTTTTCTGCTAATTCATCTACTGTTTCATCATCATTTAACTGAGTTGAATATGCACCTGATTCATGAACCATTTCCTTAAGAACTTGAGGATTATCAATTAAAGGGCATGGCCTTAAATGATTGTTATTAAAAGGAAGCCTCCTTCTATACGCCTTAAATAAAGGTGATTGTAAAACTTCAAGCAATGAATGCTCTTTTATATTCATATTTGAATAATGAATAAATGCACAAGGTTCACAATCTCCATTTGCATTAATATGGAAATATCTTCTTCCTCCTGCTATACATCCATTTGAGAATTCTCCATCATTCCAAAAATCTAAAACAAAAATTGGATCCTTTGCTCTTATTTCATTTATTCTTTTTAACATATATTTTCTTTGTTCTGGTGTAGCCATAAAATTAACATCGCTATCCTTTCCAACGGGAACATAAGTAAAATACCAACCAAATCTACAACCCTTTTCAATTAAAAAATCTATATATTCTTGAGAAACCACAACTTCAGTATTATATCTATGATAAGTAGTTGAAAATCCAAATACACAACCTGCCTCTTTTAAAATATCCATTGCCTTTACTACCTTTTTAAAAGTTCCCTTTCCCCTTCTTAAATCTGTCTCTTCCTCAAATCCTTCAATACTAAATGCAACTGTAAAATTTCCAACTCTTTGCATTTCCTTTGCAAAATCCTCATCTATCAAGGTTCCATTCGTAAAGGCTAAAAACGCACAGTCATCATGTTTTTCACATAATTTAATTATGTCATCTTTCCTTATTAAAGGTTCTCCTCCAGAGAAAATATACATATAAATTCCAAGCTGTTTTCCTTCAGTTATAACTCTATCTAATACCTCAAAACTTAAATTCCATGGTTTATACATTCCTGCCCAACAGCCTTTACAATTTAAATTACAAGCAGAAGTAGGATCCATTAAAATAGCCCATGGTATATTACAATCATACTTCTTTTCATTTTCAAGTTGTATTGGAATCCCGAAAAATGTAGCATTTAGAAAATAGTTTATCCCCAACTTTTCTCTAACATTTGGATGAGTTTCAGTTAAAAGCTTATAAGTAAACTTATACCAATTACTTTCTTTATCGTTTAAATATCTTTTTACAGAATCTATATATTTTTTATCCTGTTCTCTAACTACTATTTTTTCAACCCAATTTATTAATTTAGGAATATTTTTTTCTGGATCTTTTAAAATATACTTAACAGCTTCCTTTATAGCAGCTTCCCCCAACTTTGTTCTTGCCAAATTCATAATAGCCCCCCTTTCCTTCTACTAAATATTATTAAGATAAACTTAAAAAAATTCTTTGTTCAGTTTCAATTATAACACCATAATAAAATATTTTGTTTTTTTAACAGTTAAATTAACATAAAAAGTCCTTTAAGGTAACCTTAAAGGACTATTTTAAAAATCTACTTATTATTCTATTTCTATGGATTTTCACTGCTTTTTTAGGACACAATTCATGACAACAAAAACACCTTATACAAGACTTGTAATTAACATGTGGTTTATTATTTTCTATCTTAATTGCTTTAGGAGGACATACTTCATAACATCTTTTGCATCCTACACATATGTTATAATCAAATATGGGTCTTGGAGAAAGATAATAAGTTAAAAATTCTTCAACTTTTTTTGGAACCCTGCCTCTAAAAAAATTTACGCTTTTAGTGTTTGGAATTTTATACTTTATTACAAAATCATTAATGTTTTCTCCTAAAAATTCTATATCCTCAATTTTCCCACTGCATAGATTTCTTTCTATACACCTTTGAATAGTTGGAACATCCTTAGGTGAAATCCCCATAACATATGCTCCTGCAACATCTAAGTAATATGGATTAAAAGAAGCTAATATAAGGCCTGTTTTTTTAGGAACTCCAGCGGTTGGACCATCCCCCTCCATTCCAACAACGCCATCTATTATTGAAAAATAAGGTTTTACTGTTTCACAAATATCAACTAACAAATTAGAAAAATCCTTTATATCAGGCATTTTTAAATGATATTCCGCTTTAAAAATGCCAGGTATCATACCAAATAAAACCTTTACCGCTCCCGTATATAAGGCCATACTATGAGTTTTTAATTTTGATATGGTTATTATTTTATCACATTCAAAGGGTGGTTTTATCATATTTAGCTTTTTTATTATACATCCACCAACAGTTTTATAGTCGCTTGTACTACAGTCAAAATTTAACTTTGCTCCTGCGTTTTTGGCTGCATCCTCTATTCCACAAACTTTATATAAAGATTTTAAAACTCTTTCATTATATGGCCCTCCTGGACTATCTCCTATAATTACTTGACATCCATGCTCTACCAACATTTTTGCTACAGCCTCAACAATCATAGGATGAGTCGTAGCAGCATCATCCGGGTGCTTTTTAATAACGAGATTTATTTTTAAAAATATCTTTTCTCCCTTATTTGCTATTTTATCTATTCCTCCTGCTAGTTGAAAAATCTTATCTACGGCTTTATAAACCTCATCTTTTTTATAGGTTTCACATCTTGATAAGAATACTCTTTCCATAAAACACCCCTTTATAAAATATATTCTTCTAAAAACTTAGCAATACCATCATTATCATTTGTATCAATAACTAAATCAGCAACAAGTTTCAAATCTTCAGTAGCATTTCCCATAGCAACTCCTAAACCTGCATATTGAATCATTGAAATATCATTTTCATTATCACCTATACATATAACTTCTTCTGGAGAAATTTTGTAAAAATCAGCAAGTATTTTAACTGCATTTCCTTTTGAAATTCCTCTTGCCATTACTTCAAAATTATTCTCTAAAGATGAATAAACAGACACATCAATATTATCCTTAATAAAACTTTTTAACTTAAACAGTTTTTCAAGTTCTTCAGACATTACAACAATTTTTAATATATCATTTTGATCAACAACTTTATATAAATCATCAACTATTTCAATATTTACCCTGTCCTCTTTAGGAATCTGTTCATTCCATAATGAATAATTTTTAGAAGAATAAATTAACTTCCTAGAATAAATAGTATCAACTGTAAAAACTTGAGGATAAAACCCGTTTTCTTCAGCTAAACTTATAATCTTTTTTGCATCTTCCTTTTCCAAGCATTTTTTATAAATTACCTTATTTTCATCTTTTTCTCTTATATAAGCACCATTTGAAGCAATAATGGGGGCTTTTGTCCCTATAAGTTTAGCATAAAATAAAGCAGAAGTAAAAATTCTACCCGTGCATACAACTAAATTTATTCCTTTTTCATTAGCTTTTTTTAAAGCTTTTTTAGTTCTTTCTGTTATCTCTTTTTTATTGTTCAAAAGAGTTCCATCCATATCCATTGCTATCATTTTATACCTCATAAAAATCCCCCTTATTCTATATATTCAACCTCAAATCTTTTTATAAATCTGTCTAAAATAAAAACAAACTTTTTAGAAAATAATAAACTAAAAATTACATTTCCAACAGCATGCATAGTATCAAAAATAAAACTTCCGCTTATTGAAATAAAAAAAGAATATACCGTTATTGGTCTTATAAATTCAATTATAAACCACATATTTAAAATTATACCATAAACATATCCCCATACTCCGCAAAAAATCGTAAATAAAGCAAAATTATACTCTCTAATTATTTTTTTTAGAAGTCCAAAAAAAACACCACAAAGCCCCCAACCTAACATTTGCCATAAAGTCCAAGGTCCATGTCCTAAGAAAAAATTTGAAATAAAAGCAGATGTTGCTCCTACCACAAACCCTTCAATTGGTCCTAAAACAAAACCTGATACTGCCACTAAAAACGTTGTAGGTTGGACTCCTGGTATACAGGCAAGAGGAACTCTAAAAATTCCACCCATAGTAGCCATTGTAGATATAACTGCCATTTTCTTTGAATCAATGTTTTTTAATTCAAATAAGATTACAAAAAAAATTATAATAAATAAAGCTGAAATAGTTACTGAATAATTAAGCCCTACATTAAAATAAGTTAAAACAAAAATAAAAAATATAAACGCAATCAAAAAAAATACCGCATATTTCTGTTTCATAATATCACCGTTATTCCTTTAAACTTTTTAAAATTTCAATTGCTTCTTTTGTATTAACAACCTTATATATGTTTTTAAATAATTTTGTAACTTGAGGTGAATAATATAAAGAATTTACTAGAACATGCTCTACACTGCCAAGGGCTATGATTTCCCCTTGAAACATTAAAATAACTGTATCACAATAATCTCCTACAAAATCACTATCATGAGTTATTACAATTACTGACTTTCCTTTATTTGCATACTCCTTTATAAAATTTCCTACCTCTTCTTTATGATAAATGTCCACTCCTCTTGTTGGCTCATCTAAAATCAAAATATCTGGATCCGATACCACCGTGCAAGCAATTGCCAACCTTTGTTTTTGTCCTCCACTTAAATCTCTAGGATTTTTATCCATTAAATCATATAAATCAAACTTTCGTAAAGTTTCTTTTACTACATCTTCATTATACTGACCTATATTTTTTAAACTATATGCAACCTCATCAAAAACTGTATCCCTTCCAAAATATAAATTAGGATTTTGAGATAGATATCCTATTTTTCGTACCCTTTCTTTATCATTAAAATCTTTTATGTTTTTACCATTAATTAAAACTTTACCTTTAAAATTTTTTATAATTCCAGCTATAATCTTAAATAAAGTCGTTTTTCCTGCACCATTTTGTCCCATTACAGCAAGCACTTCCCCTTGATGTAAAGAAAAACTTATATCTTTTAACGTATAATCCCCCACCTTATATTCAAAATTTAAATTTTCTACTTCTAATATTTTTTTGTTAAATTTTTTTATATTCTTTTGCTCATTAAATTTACATTCCTTATTAGCAATAAACTTTCTTCCATCTTTTACATTTAAAGGTATAAAATCATATCCTGCCTTTTTAAAAACAATACTTACTTTAGGCAAGAAATCTATTTTATCTAAGTATTCATATAATTCATCCTTTCTTATATGATAAGCTATTTTCCCCTTATCCATAACAATAATTTTGTCAAAAACATCAAAACACCTATCTACTCTTTGCTCAACTAAAACTACAGTTTTACCAAGTTCCTTATTTAGTTTAATTATTGAGTTTATAACTTCTTCAGAAGATATAGGATCTAATTGAGAAGTAGGTTCATCAAACAAAATAATATCAGGATCCATTGCCATAACCGAAGCTATTTCTACCTTTTGCTTTTCTCCTCCAGATACATTATCTAATGATTTATATTTTATAGAGCTTAAATTAAACAAAGCACAAACTTCTGCAACATTTCTTCTCATATCTTCAAGTTCAAACCCCAAGTTTTCCATCCCAAAGGCTATTTCCCTTTCTATTTTATTATAAACAGATTGTTTTTCAGGATCCTGAAATATAAAACCTACCCTTCTAAGTAGATCTTTTTTTGAAATATTTTTTATGTTTTGATTAAAAATTAAAACTTCCCCTTTAATTTTACCACCATAAAAATTAGGTATTAAACCATTAATAACTCTTAGTAAAGTAGATTTTCCACACCCTGAAGGGCCAAGTATTAATACAAATTCACCTTCATTAATAGTTAGATTTATATTTTCAATTGCTGGCTTTTTAGAATAAGGATAATAATATGTGAGATTACTTATCTTTATAACTTCCATTTAAACACCACCAATTAACAAATGTTATTAAAAAGAAAGATAAAGAAAAAAACATTCCTAAAAAACTCGTTCTTTTTATAAAACTATCCACCGTAGGAAAAAAAGAGAATTTATTATATCCTAATCCTAAATAAGTTATAAAATTTAAAAACAAAATAATAACCAAAAAAATTAAAACCTTATCATAAAAATTCAAGTATACTTCATTATAATTAGAACGCTTAGAAACTCCAAAGCCTTTAGAATACATCGCTTCTGCTAAATCTATCGAATCCTCTAAAGAGGATAAAAACAAAATGTTTATAACTTGACTGTAGGACTTTATTCTTTTCAAAAAATTTCCTTCGAATGTATTTCCTCTTATAAACTCAATTTCTTTTATTTCATTAAACTGTCGTATCATTTTAAAACTTAATCTAAATACTAGGCTCATAACTAATGCTGTTTTCCCAAAAATCTTAGAAATAAAACTAAAAACGTCATCGGGATCTATCAATATATTTCCAACTGCAAAAACTATCAATATAGCTATTAATCTAACAGACATAAAAATGCTATAAATTAAAGATTCTAAAGTTAAGTAAAATCCGTTTATTTTAAATAAAATAGTATTTCCATTTCTATTTAATATTAAATTTAAAACTATTATAAGAATTGACAGGTATAAAGAAAACTTTATATACCCAAAAGTTTCCTTTAAAATTTTATTTATTTTAGCAAATAAAATCAAAGAAAACATAATTATTAAGTCATATAATAAGTTATTTAATACAATAAAAACAATTAAGTATAACAAAATTATTAAAATATAAGTAAATGTATTAAATCCACCTTTATCTTTTCTTTGCATCATATCACCCTACACAATAATGATGGGTGGTTTTCCACCCATCATTTAATTTCTAATAATTTTATATCACTTCTTATATATTCCATTTTCTCTCCACCATTTTTTTCTGCATAAATTTGATACTTTCCAGGTCCTTCAATTATAAAAGTAACCATACCTTCTTCATTTGTGATATATTTTATATTATTAACATATACTACAGCATCTTTAACTGGAGAATTATCTGAAGTTACTTTTATTTTAATTTGAGAATTTATCTTGTTCTCGCCTATAACTTCTATATTTAAAGGTTTTATTCCCCAATCACCATAATAAATCAAAATTTTATCATTTTCTTTAACTTCATAATTTGCCATACCAGTTTGTGGTTCAATTGAGTTTACCATAAACATCCAACCATCATATCCTCCAAATCTTCCTGTTTTAATATTTGAAATAGCATTTAAAAATGGACCATAACTTGAATACGTTACTTCAAAGGGAATATTATTTTCTATCAATGCTTTACAAACAGCAGCATAAACTGATGGAACAGAAGTTTTGTATTTTTTACCATTAAAATCATAAACCTCCTTATTTCCAACTCTAACATCATATCTTAAAACATTTTTATCTGGTCCTTCAATTCTAACACTTACGTTATAACTTTTTTCAATAGGCTCTAGGCTTCCTAAGATAACCCTAACAACTTTACCGTTCTTTCTTAAAAACAATTTATAATTATAACTTTTCAAATTAGCATCACAGTTAAACTTAATTATTCCATTACTTGATTTTTGGCTAAAAACTTTACTATCTTCATTTATCAAAAGTTCAGCTTCATCATAATAAGTTCCTTTAACAATAACTTCTAATTTTTTTAAATCTTTAAAATATGCCGAATATAAAATTGGAGAAGTAATATTTATAGAAACAGGTTTATAATAATTTCCCTTTTTATATTTAATACTTTCATACATATTTTTCTTATTTACATAACTTAACAACGCTCTAGCGACTTGATTTGTAGCAATATCATCTACTTTCCCATTCTTTATATGTTTAAATCCCCCAGATTTATCCTTATAAAGAAGCAACTCATCTATTATGTTTTTATTATTAACAACATATTTTGATAAATCGTCTCCACAAGATACCGCTGCTTGTATAATCCAAGCTAATGTTTCTGCTGTTTGATTTTCTTTAGGTAATTTTTTTAAATTATTTTTTACAAAACTTAAAGCCTTAGATATACTTTTATCATTTTTATTTTTTCCTGCCATAGACAACGCTGTTATTGCCATAGCTGTAATATCTATGTCGCTTTTTCCTGATATTGTAAGAGGAAACCCTCCATCTTTATTCTGAATTTTTTCTAAAAATAAAACTGCTTTATTTCTATCATAATTTTCTTTAATAGCTTCTAAAGCTATCATACTCCAAATATGACCATTTATAAAAACTTCATTTGTTCCATTTATCGTATCTTTAAACTTACCACTTGGAAGCTGTGATGATTTTAATACTTCAACTAAGTTTATACCATTAAAGTTTTTTGGATCATATCCTGAAGCTGTTATTGTTAATATATGTTTGGCGTAACTTGTAGTAAAATTATATGAAAGCTCCTTTAAAATATCATTATTTTTACTATCAATATACCTTTTACCTTTTACCTTTAAATTATTTAAATTATATCCTGCCATTGCTAAAACAACAGCATCCCAATCTTGAATTCCATTTGTTTTAGTTTTATTAATAATATAGTTCAAAGAACCATTCAAAGAACTTTTTGCTTTATACACCTTTGAACTAACCTTTGCCAATACCTCAAAATTAATAAATACAGTTAAAATTAAAATTATACTAATTAACCTTTTAATATATCCCTTCATAGTTTACCTCCTATCATGGCATTAAATCTTTAACGGTCCATCCCTTATAATCAAAATTTAAAATATCTCCATCTTTAACAACAATGTCATTTGCTCCAACTTTTGTTTTTTTACCATTTAAGTATATAAACCAATCATAACCTAATATTCCCTTTTCCTTATCTTCATCTGAAAGTTGGTTTTGTGGAATAGAAATCAAGCCATTTATTTCCTTAATAAACCCTCCCACTTCATAAACCTTTGTATTTTGTTTTAAGATTTGCATGGCAGTCATTGGTTTTTCAAGCTTTAAGACTTTTTCATAAAGTATATCTTGTCTATTATTTTTTGAAATTATTAATTTAACTTTAATTTCATCTTTTTTAACATTCTTTTGAGTTTTTTCCTCTTTAGATTTCAAATTAACATTTTTCTTTTCATTGCGTGCTTTTACATCATTATTTTTATTATTTTTTTCAACTATTTTTTCACTACTTGATACCTGATTTATTTTTATACTTCCACTTGAAGAAACAGGCTGTGAACTTAATGTTGTTTTATAAACACATGATGTAAAAATTAAAATCGTAAAAATAATCGACAATACCTTTTTCATATTTTCACCCCCTTTCCATCAGAGGGAAACAAAAAAGCCCGGAAAGGGCTTACTTTCGCAAGCTTTCCCTTCCCTCCGAAGGTTTAGCCTTTAACACACAGGCAGGTTTCCTGGCTCGTGGATCATCTTACTCCCTGGCCTTCCCAAAAAGGTGGCATATCAGGTTTCATACCCACTCACAGTAGCGGGGGCTGCAGCGGATTTTCACCGCTTTCCCTTTTAACCCTTGCGGGCACCTGTGTATTTTTTTAAATTTTCCAAAAATATTATAACATTACTTTTTATTTTTAACAACTGCTAAAGTTACATATCTAAAAAACTTAGCCTTTCTAATTTTACAAAAATCCTTTACCTCAAAATCATAATAACTTATAACTTCCCTCATATCTTCAAGAGTTACAAAAACAGCCTTTTTAGATATTCTTGCTGTATGTCTTATTATATCCTTCTGTAACTCCTTATTTGTCACAGATAGCACCCCATAAGGGAGGTCAACCACTGCAACATCAAAGTATTTATCTACATCCTTTATATCGCTTCTTTTTACAATATCAGGATATCCGAAAAATTTGAGATTTTCCCTTGCCCCTTTAACAACTTTATAATTAATATCATATCCTTTAACATCTATTCCCATTGATAAAGCTTCAAGCAAAACTGTTCCTATTCCACAACAAGGATCGACTAACTTTAAACTATTATTCTTCCCAACAGCAATATTAACCAGAGCTCTAGATACCCTTGATGTTAAAGAATTACAATACTGAACAGGTTTCTTATCATGTAAATTCCATATTCTTTTATTTTTTATTATTTCTCCTACAATCCATCTATCTTTAAAATCAATGACTCCAACCTTTACTTTAGGCTCATGAATTGATACTTTTCCCTTAATTGAGCCTCCTATTAAACTTTCTACTTTATGTTTTTTATTCAAATCCATTCTTTCAAAAAGGCTTATATATTGAACTTTAAAATCATTGTAACTTATATTTTTTTGCTTTATAACTTCTAATAATTCTTCTAAACTTAACGCTTCAGCATCTACTTTTATACAATAATTTGTATATGGACTTCTATTTATATCTATATATTCATCATAAAAAAAATATTTTTCTTTTAATTCTATTCCAAATAAATGTCTTATTTCCATCTCACACAGTTCCTGCTCTCCATCAGGAAAGCTGACATAATAAAAAAACATATCTTCACCAACCTTTTTAAAATTGGTGCGGGCGAAGGGACTTGAACCCCCACGCACAAGGCCCTAGACCCTGAATCTAGTGCGTCTGCCAATTCCGCCACGCCCGCGAAATATCCATAAAAATTTTAACATTTTTTTACTTGTTTGTCTAGATTATCTACTGTTGACACTCCCCTATTCTTCTGCTTTGTTTTGTTGTTCTTCAGTTTTATCCAATTGAGTTAACACTTTTTTAGTTCCAATTCTAACTTTACCCTTAGCAGGCTTATAATAGTCTTTTGAAATTAGCTCCTCTTTAATTAAAATTCCATTTCTATAAACTTTCCTGTATGTAACAGATTTTACTCCATCAATAGGTTTTGCTTCTATAATTTTTTCTCCTTCAGGCAAGGTTGGATCTTTTATATATTCAGTTGTAGTAGGTATTCTTTCTATCACTTTACTTTCTACGACTACCTTAATGTTGGGATCTTGGTTTGCACCATAAAAAACAACATTAACATGAGAATTAGCCAACCATGCCCTTATATATATTGGAAAATTAGTGGTATTTTTAAACTTTAAATCTATAGAGTTTCCTGAAATAGTAGCATCTCGTCCTGGTGGAACATACGCAACCTTAAGGCCATGGGGACGCCTTTCTAATATTTGTAAATTAGCCAACAAAGCTGCATTATAAACCGTAGTAGTAACTTGACAAATTCCACCAGCAAGTCCAGGAACAAGGGTTCCATTTATAATTACTGGAGCTTCTTTATATCCTTTTGCTGCAACTCTTGGACCTAATACTTTATTCATTGAGAATACTTCCCCTGGCATTATTAAAGTTCCATTTATGCTCTCTGCTGCAATTTTTAGGTTGCCTACTCTATTAATATCTGAAGAGCTATACTTAGTTGAAAAACTAGATATTTTTGTTTTGATCTTTCTAAGATCTTCAGCTTTAATTTTAGGCTTTTCAACTATAACTGGAATATCTACGTATAAATTTTGCCCTTTAATACTTTCACTTATCATAGATATAAGACTACTTTCATCTACTTTTATTCCGCATTCTTCTTCTTTAACAACAAATTTTCCATTTACAAAGTTTATTGTCGCATTTTTTGGCTGTTTGTTTATTTCTCGGGAAATTTTTTTGATAATATTTTCTATTTTCGACTCATCATAATTCAATTCTAAATCAATATTTATACCATTGTTTTTTAATTTAAACCTATCTATTACTTGTTTTAACATATTTCCTTCTTTTGCAATTGCATAAGCCTGTTCTACTGCTTTCTCAACGTTAAATTTTACCCCTAAATCCTTTAAGTTTATCCTGTATTCCTTATCATTATACTTTAAAACCAATTCTTTTTCATACAACGGCTTATTAAATTTAGCATCCAATAAACTTATTGCTTCATTTTTAGTTTTATCACCTACATATACATTATTAATATACACTCCCTTACAAATTTTATCATTATTTCCTCCTAATAATGACAATGTAAGTAATACAGGAGTAATAAATACAACAGCAATAAATGATATAAGTGCAATCTTAAACTTATTCTGCATAAAATGCCCCCTTAAATAAATTTAAGTATATTATAACATATTATCCTTATAAAATTTACAATATTCTTTTATTTTACAAATATCGCACTTTGGCTTTCTTGCCGTGCAAATTTTTCTTCCATGCCATATAAGCCAATGATGAAGGGATGACCAATAATTTTTCGGAATATTTTTCATAAGCTGTTTTTCAGTTTGAACAACATCCTTAGAATTTGCAAGTCCTATTCTATTAGCAACTCTAAAAACATGGGTATCCACAGCTATAGCATCCTTTCCAAAGGCATTTGATAAAACAACGTTTGCTGTTTTTCTTCCAACACCAGGTAAAGTCAAAAGATCCTCCATCTTATCTGGAACCTCACCATTAAATTTTTCCACTATTATTTTACTTGCATTTATTATATTTTTTGCTTTAGTCTTATATAAACCACAAATTTTTATATATTTTTCTAATTCCTCTAAAGATATATTTGCAATTTCATAAGGAGTATTATATTTTTTAAATAATTCCTTTGTTGCCTTATTTACAATCTCATCTGTAGTTTGTGCTGATAATATAGTGGCAACTAAAAGTTCAAAAGGCGATGTAAAATTTAAAGCACATCCTAAACCTTTATATTCTTCCTCTAATATTTTTATTATTTTCATATACTCTTTCATATAAACACCTCAAGCTAAATATTAAAAAGGGGCAAAGCCCCCTTTTATATTATTCCCTTTCTTTTTCCTGCTTTCTCATAAATATAAATTGCATATCAAAAGCTTTAATACTATTTTATAATATTTCTATGTTTATGTCTATTATTTCTGCACGTCCATCTTGCTCTATTTGTTTTAAAATTGAATTAAAAGTTGAATCAACTATTTTTTTATCACTTCCAACAGCTGCAATCCCTAGCTCACAAAGCTGCCATTTATCATTTTCTCCAACCTCTGCTACTGAAACATTATGCTGCATTATCTTTGAAATCAAACTTTTTACTATTTGCCTTTTTTCCTTTAAAGAATGAGGCGTAAAAAATTTTAACTTTATATTTGCAATACCTACTATCATCTGTATACTCCCCTATACTCTAATGGTAATAATTCTGCTATTTTTCTCATAAGATAATCTAAACAATATTCATCATATTCATCCTTTGTCATACCATCTAACATTTCAGGTAAATTAAAAGGCTTTCCTATATTTACAATAACCTTAGATTTGTAAAACTTTTCTTTTCCCATATCCTCATCATTAATAGGCATTAATTTTTCTGTTCCAATTAAACCTATAGGAACTATTGGAACATTGCATTTTCTTGCTATAAGGATTACCCCTTTTTTGCCTTTAATCATGGTTGCTGTTCTTGACCTTGTCCCTTCTGGAAAAATCATAAGAGAATGTCCCTCTTTTATTACATTTATACTTCTTTTTATAGCCTCTAAATCAGGAGAATTAGGCTGTATAGTTATAGTATTCACTGCCTCTACACCTATTCTACTTAATGCCTTAGACTGAAGTTTAATTCCTGCAACAAAATAGGGGTCAAATTCTCTTAAAACCTTATTTAAAATAAGCCCATCTGCATTGCTTAAATGATTTGCTACAAAAATTAAAGGTTTAGACATGGAAGCTAAATTTTGATAGTTTTTAACTTCAATGTCTGCATACTTTTGCAAAGTAAATTCTACAATTAATTTACATATTGGCTTATAAATCCCTTTTGGCAAACTAAATAACAATTTTCCTAAAAACTCTTTATTCATATTACCATCCTTTCATGTTATAATATAACGCTTATTAGGTATGATATAATGCTTATAAAAATATATCCAATAATTGCAGAACCTAAACTTGAAACTATAAATCCCTTAGTTAAAGACGAAACTATAATTAAAAGTATTCCATTTAAAATAAAAGTAAAAAGTCCCAAGCTCATTATATTAATGGGTAAGGATAAAATTAACAATACAGGTTTTATTAAAGCATTAGCAAGGCCTAAAACTATAGAAGCTACTATTGCAGCCCCAAATCCGCTTACATATATACCCTTTATGAAGGAAGCCGTTAAATATATAGCAGTCGCATTTATTAAAATTCTAGCTAAAAAACCTTTATCATCTCGACTCATTTAAATTCCCCCAATCTATTTAGATAATATTTTACATAGTAAGAAAAATACTCATCCTCAATCAAGGACTTTATCTTATTATAGCCTTCCTTTGATTTTAGGTTAGCCAGTGCAATAATAAGATTTCTTTGAAGGACTTTTTTTCCCCTCCAACCTGCAGAGGTTTTTTGAAAGGTTTCCTTAAATTGTTTATTGGACATAGTTAAAAATCTTTCTACTTCTATGTTTATGTTCCAACTTTCTGGTTTAAAATCAACTATATTAGAATATTCTGCTTTTTTATTAAATGGACATACATCCTGACATATATCACATCCATATATTCTACTTCCCATTTTAATCATTTCATCATAGGTCAAAGTTTCTTTTTTTTGAGTTATAAAAGATAAGCACTTTTTAGAATTTAAGTAAAAAGGCTTTTCTATAGCCCCAACAGGGCATGATTTTATACAAATATCACAACTTCCACATTTAGATTCAATAGGATAATCAGGCTCAATATACAAATCTGTAATAAGCTCTCCTAAAAAAACAAAAGAACCATATTTTTTTGTATATATATTCGTATTTTTTCCATAAAATCCTATACCACACTTATATGCAATCTCTCTATCGTGTAATGGTCCTATATCACAAAAATATATTGATTCTGCACCTAATTCTTCTTTTAGAAAGACCTTTAAAAGTTCTAACTTATTTTTTAATACTATATGATAGTCAATTCCTAATGAAGATTTTGAAAGGTAAGGCCTACTATAATCTAAATCAACTGTTCTATAAGGAACAGCAATAGATATAAAAGATTTTGCATTACTTAAAATAGAACTTACATCAACCCTTTTAAATTCATCCTTTTCTTCAAACCCAGATAAATGTCCATTTAATCGCCTCTCCTTTAATCTTTCTATAAAATCAAAACTAAATTCTACACTAGAAAAACCTATGTATTCTATGCCTATTTTATTTGCATATTCTTTTATTTTTTCCTTAATCATCTTTTCACCCCAAAGTTTTTTCCTATACATTATTAGTATAGTTTGTTTTGTAAAATTGCACAATAATAAATAAAAATAAAATAAGAAAGCCCAGGTTTAACCTGGGCTTATAACCATAGACCATACACAATATTTTCTTTATCTTTAAAAGCCTCATAATCTATTTTTACTACCTTTGCAGGAATACCAACAACAGTAGCATAAGGTGGAACATCCTTAAGAACAACAGCATTTGCACCTATTTTGGCATTATTCCCTATTTTTATAGGTCCTAAAACCTTTGCTCCAGCACCTATAACAACATTATCTCCAACAGTTGGATGCCTTTTAACATCCTTTTCCTTTCCAGTTCCTCCTAAAGTCACTCCATGAAATATAGTAACGTTATCTCCAATTTCAGCAGTTTCTCCTATTACAACTCCCATACCATGATCTATAAAAAGTCCCTTACCTATTTTAGCTCCAGGATGTATCTCTATCCCTGTTCTATGCCTTGCAAATTGAGATATCCACCTTGCAATAACAAAATGCTTTCTTACATAAAACCAATGGGCTATTCTATGATAAATTAATGCATGAAGTCCAGGATATAGAAGTATAACTTCTAGAAGGCTTTTAGCAGCTGGATCCTTTTTTAATATATTTTTAGCCTCTTCTATTATCATTTTAAACATATACATCACTCCTCAAAAAGTTCTGTTGAAAGGTATCTTTCTCCTGTATCAGGAGCTATTGTAACAATCCTTTTACCATTTCCTAATTCCAAGGCCTTATTTAAAGCTGCATAAACCGCTGCTCCTGATGATATTCCAACCAAAATACCTTCTTTTTTTGCAAGATTTCTTGAAGTTTCAAAAGCCTCTTTGGAAGATACAGTAACAATTTCATCAATTATACTTGTATCAAGTATATCAGGAACAAATCCTGCACCAATTCCTTGAATCTTATGAAGCCCTATCTGACCTCCTGATAAAACCGCAGACTCTTTAGGCTCAACCGCAACAATTTTAATGTTAGGTATATATTCCTTTAACACCTTACCAACTCCAGTTATAGTTCCTCCTGTTCCTACACCAGCAACAAACACATCAATTTTACCTTCTGTTTGTTTTAATATTTCTTGAGCAGTAGTTTTCATATGAATTTCAGGGTTAGCAAAATTTTTAAATTGTTGAGGCATAAAATATCCATTTTCTTTTGCCAATCTTTCCGCTACTTCAACAGCTCCTTTCATACCTTTTTTACCATCAGTAAGGATAATCTCTGCACCATAGGCTTTCATGAGTTTTCTTCTTTCAATACTCATGGTCTCAGGCATTACCAATATTACTTTATATCCCTTTGAGGCTCCTACCATAGCAAGTCCAATACCTGTATTTCCACTTGTAGGCTCAATTATGGTATCCCCCTTTTTTAAAATTCCCCTTTTTTCAGCCTCTTGAATCATAGAAAGGGCAATCCTATCCTTTACACTTGATCCTGGATTAAAGTATTCTAATTTAACTAATACTTCTGCCATATCATTAGTCACTAATCTATTTAATCTTATCATTGGTGTATTTCCTATTAATTCATAAATATTGTTGTAAATCATAATATCCACCTCCTAAATCTTTGTTATTACCTGTGCACAGGTAAAATTAAAAGCCTTCGCCTCATATTCAGAGACGAAGGCTTACCTCCGCGGTTCCACTCTGATTGGGAAAACTCCCCTCTCTTTTGGGCACAATCATGCCCTTCTACTATAACGGGTAGTCCCGTCTCGGCCTACTAAATTTCAGCCTGACGCTCACAGGTGCACTTCAGCTATGCCTCCGTGTAGGACTCTTCCAGCCAAGGAGCCCCTCTCTGGACACTTAGCATAGCCTACTCTACCTGATCATAGCGTTTAATTCCGACTAATTTACTCTGATTTCATTATATGCATAAAAAACTACTTTGTCAATAATTTATTTACAAAATACATGTTTACCAATAACCTTTATTACAGGCCTTGACCAAATCCATTTATTTGTAGTTTTTTCTGGATTATAATAAAATAATGCTCCTCCTGAAGGATCCCAACCGTTTAAAGCATCCGTTGCGGCTTTTTTAGCACTATCAGTTGGAGGCAAATTTATCTGCCCATCATCAACTGCAGTAAAAGCGCCAGGTTGATATATAACTCCTGGAATAGTATTTGGAAATCTTGGATCTCTTACTCTATTCATAACAACTCCTCCAACAGCAACTTGACCTATGTAAGGCTCACCCCTGGCTTCTCCTGATATAAGCCTTGATAAAAGTTCATGATTTTGCGTCCCATTATATCCTCTTTGAGCGTTATCGACATTAATTCCTAAAGCTGCTAAAGTTCTTGGTCCTGCAACTCCATCAGGATATAATCCATTCTTTCTTTGAAATTCTTTAACAGCTGTATAGGTTAAATATCCATATATTCCATCTACATTACCTTTATAATATCCCCATTTTTTTAATCTGGATTGAATTTCAATAACAACTTGACCACGCGAACCCCAACTATATGTAGCAGCTTTTATAGTATTGTTATAAATAATAGAAACTAAAATTACAACAAAAAATGTCCAAACCAACAATATCAATTTTTTCATATTAAACACCTCCCTTTTTTATTTTTTGTAAAATTATAGTTTTAATACCTTTTAATTTATTAAAAATCGTTTAAAATAATATTGTTATCACTATTTAAGAGGTGATCAGATTGAGTTTCTTACCAATATGTAAGGAAGATATGAAAAAAAGAGGATGGAATGAACTAGATTTTATTTTTGTAACCGGAGATGCTTATGTAGATCATCCATCCTTTGGGCATGCAATTATAACTCGTCTTCTTGAAAGCTTAGGATTTAAAGTAGGCATAATATCCCAACCAAACTGGAAAACAGCAGATGATTTTATCAAGCTTGGAAAACCTAAAATAGCTTTTCTAGTTTCATCTGGAAATATAGATTCTATGGTAAATCACTATACCGTAAACAAAAAAAGAAGAAGCGAAGATGTATATTCTCCAGGCGGTAAAGCAAACCTTAGACCAGATAGAGCTGTTATAGTTTATTGCAATAAACTTAGGGAATATTTTAAAGATGTTCCTATAATAATTGGAGGAATTGAAGTTAGTCTAAGGCGTTTTGCCCATTATGACTATTGGGACGATAAAGTAAGACGTTCAATACTTCTTGACAGCAATGCTGATCTTTTAGTTTATGGCATGGGTGAAAAACAAATATTGGAAATTGCTAACTTAATATCTTACGGAAAAAAAATAACGGAAATTAAAAACATAAACGGAACTTGTTACGTAACAAAGGATATTTCAAACTTAACAGACTATATAGAAATCCCTAGTTTCGAAGAGGTTTCAAAAGACAAATTAAAATATGCTGAAGCCTTTAAAATTCAATATCAAGAGCAAGACCCTATAAAAGGTAAAACCCTTGTTCAAAAACATGGTAATCTTTATGTTGTTCAAAACCCTCCTGCAAAACCATTAACAGTAGAAGAGATGGACTTTATATATTCATTACCATATACAAGAACTTATCATCCCATTTATAAAAAATATGGCGGGGTTCCTGCTTTAAAGGAAGTAGAATTCAGTATAGTATCTCATAGAGGATGCTTTGGAGGATGTTCCTTTTGCGCTCTTCATTTTCATCAAGGAAGAATAATTCAAAAAAGAAGTAAAGAATCTATAATTGAAGAAGCAAAAAAGCTTATAAATCTTCCTAATTTTAAAGGATATATCCATGACGTAGGAGGCCCTACAGCTAATTTTAGAAATCCTTCATGTAAAAAACAGCTTAAAGAGGGTGTATGTAAAAACAGACAATGCCTATTCCCAACTCCATGTCCTAATTTAGAAGTTAACCATGATGAATATCTTAATATTTTAAGAGAAATAAGAAAATTACCTAAAGTAAAAAAAGTTTTTATAAGATCTGGAATTAGATATGACTATGTCCTTTTAGACAAAAACGATAAATTCCTCATAGAAGTTATTAAAAATCATATAAGCGGTCAATTAAAAGTTGCTCCGGAACATGTTTGCGATAAAGTTTTAAAAGTAATGGGTAAACCTCCAAGAAAACTATATGATAAGTTTGTTAAAAAATACTTTGACTTAAATAAAAAATTTGGATTAAAACAATATCTTGTTCCATACCTTATGTCAAGCCATCCAGGAAGTGATTTAAAAGCAGCAATAGAGCTTGCAGAATATATTAGAGATATGGGATATAATCCAGAACAAGTTCAAGACTTTTATCCTACTCCAGGAAGTTTATCAACAACAATTTATTATACTGGAATAAATCCCTTAACTGGTGAAAAAATTTATGTTCCTAAAGATCCAGAAGAAAAGAAAATGCAAAGAGCTCTTTTACAATTTAAAGACCCAAAAAATTACGACTTAGTATATAAAGCTTTAATAAAAGCTAAAAGAACTGACCTAATAGGATTTGACAAAAAATGCCTTATACCACCAAAAAGGAGATGATAAAATGAATATAGAAATATTTAAAATTTTATCTTATCTAAAAAATAATCCTTCTATTGCTTATATTTTTTCTATTTTAAATAGTTTCCTACAAATATTCTTTCCTCCTTATCCTGGAGATTCTTTAATAGCCCTTTTGGGCTATCTATCTTATTTAAACATAATAAACGGATATGTGATATTATCATTGACTATAATTTCTACATTCTTAAGCAGTTATCTTTTGTTGTACATAAGTTATAATTTTTCAAACATCATTGTAAATTCCTATTATTTTAAAAAGTTATTCAATTTACACTCCCTTGAAAAATTTGAAAAATGGTATAAAAAAATAGGACCATTTCTTTTAGTTATAGGTAAATTTATTCCAGGCATTAACTCAATAATAATAATAGGAGCAGGATTATTTAAAATTGACATTAAATTATCATTATTATCAATAGCAATTTCAACAATCCTTCACAACTCTATGTTTTTTATAGCAGGCAAAATAGCAGGAGAAAATCTAAAGTTTTTAAAAACCTTAATAAAAGAATACACAACTTACATATTACTTGGAATCACACTTTTATATTTAGGATATTTACTAATAAAAAAAATATTTAGGGAGTAAATATGATTACTTTTTGATCTGAAACACAAATATTTAATGGAAAATCAGGTCCTTTTTCACCATCAATATCTGTTTCTATGTTTTCTAAACATTCAATTTGAAATCTTTTTTCCTTTAAATAAATAATATTTTCATCATTAAGATGCTCTCCCTTAAGCATTTTTATAAATAAATTAAATAACTCAACTATATTACATTGTTTTACAGCAATTAAATTAAGATAACCATCATTAGCAGTTGCATCTGGAGCTAATCTAAAACCTCCTGCAGAAGAACCATTTAATATAGTAAATAAATAAATATTTTCTTCAATTACTTTTTTTTCAGTTATAATTCTTACAGGAATAGGTCTAAAATTGGGTATTTGTTCTATCCCTTTAAGATAGTAGGCTACCTTGCCTAAAGTATTTTTTAAATTAATATCTATCTTTTGAGAAACATCCGTCAAAAGTCCCGCAGCTGCAACGTTTATAAAATATCTATCATTTATCTTTCCTAAATCAAATTTTGTTAAATTACCCCTAATAATAATTTCACAAGCATCAGAAACTTTCTTTCCTATACCTAAATATCCTGCAAAATCATTTGCTGTTCCAGAAGGGATTATTCCAATTGGTTTATTTAAACCTGCTTTAAGCATAGAATTTATAACATGATTTATTGTTCCATCTCCTCCAGAAACAATAACAATATCATGATCATAAGCATATTTAATACACTTATAAATATCATCTACTGACATAGTCCTATATGGAGTAACAACATAACCACCTGATTGCAGTTTGTTAATTACTTGATCTAACTTTAATCTAAAAGTTCTATTACCTGAATATGGATTATAAATTAAAAAAGCCTTCTTCATGTAAATCCCCCCAACTTTTTATATTTTACTGCAAATTAATAGTTCCTGCAACTGCAGGAACTATTAATACATATTATGGGTGGGTTTTGAAATATCACTTAATGCCTCTCCCGCATCATCTACTAATTTAGATTCAACAGCCAAATCCCCAATTGCAAGCATTCCAACTAATCTTCCATTTTCTACAACAGGCAATCTTCTAACTTGTTTTTCAGCCATAAGCCTTGCAGCATCATGAACATCCATATTAGGATTTGCAGTAGTTACACCAACAGTCATAACATCCTTAGCTAAAGCATTGTTAAAATCTTTTCCCATAGCAACATCCCTTAACACAATATCTCTATCTGTTACAATTCCAACTACTTTATCTCCATCAACAACCGGAACAGAACCTATATTTTTTTCCTTCATAATTTTTGCTATTTCTATAACTGGAGTATTAGGCGTAACATAAGATACATTTGTAGTCATAAGATCCTTTACTTTCATAAATTTCACCTCCTAGTTAATAGTTTTCCCTTGATTAAATTTATAATTCAAATATTGTAAAAGCGCTGTAAATTTTATATAATTACTATAAAAAGAAATAAAAAAGGAGACGTGATTATGAAAATACCTATAAGGAGTGAATGTTTACCTTATGCACTTATTCTATCCTTCTTATCAATTATTTTTTATTTTTTAAACAAATACATAGCTATTTTAATGTTAATTCTATTAGCTTTTGTTTTGTTCTTCTTTAGGGACCCTGAAAGAACTATACCTTTTGATGAAAAAAGTTTTTTATCTCCAGCTGATGGAAAAGTAATCGATATTTGTGAAATCGAAGAAAATGAGTTTTTTAAATCAAAAGCTATAAAAGTTAGCATATTCTTATCTTTATTTAATATCCATGTTAATAGAAGTCCAATATCCGGTAAAGTAACCTATAAAAAATATAGACCCGGGAAATACTTACCTGCTTTTAAAAGTCATGCATCAGAAATAAATGAAAAAAATATAATAGGAATAGAAAACGAATATACAAAAGTTTTAGTAAGTCAAATTACAGGGTTTGTAGCAAGAAGAATAGTTTGTTGGAGTAAAATTGGAGATACCCTAAAACAGGGCGAAAGATTTGGGCTTATAAAATTTGGTTCCTGCACAGAAATAATAATGCCCATAGATACTGAAATAAAAGTAAAAATTGGAGATACCGTCAAAGGTGGTTTAACAGTTATAGGAGTGATAAAATGAATGCAAAAATAAATAAAAATATAATCCCAAATATTTTTACTTTCTTAAATCTAACATTTGGAATGCTTTCAATAATATTTACTTTAAATTCTAATTATATACTATCTGCAACATTAATCATAATGGCAGCCCTTATGGATAGATATGATGGACGTATAGCAAGGCATTTTAATGCTGCATCGCCATTAGGAAAAGAACTTGATTCTCTTTGCGATTTAATCTCCTTTGGAGTTGCACCAGCAATACTTTCATGGAGTAGTTTTTTAATAAACTTAGGAATTATAGGGTATATAATATCTATAATTTTCCCAATAGCTGGAGCTTATAGATTGGCAAGATTTAATGTAACTCCTTTTAATAATTATTTTATAGGGGTCCCAATCACATTTGCTGGATTTTTTGTAGCTTTAGACAATATAATAGCTTCATATTATCCTCATACTATTTTATCCTGTATATTTATGATAGCTTTATCATATCTTATGGTATGTAAAATAAAATTTAAGAAATTTTAAGAGCCGAAAGGCTCTTTTTTTGTGTCAAAAATTAATCTTAAGCATATTATGTTACTGTAAGTTCTCTAAGGAGTGATCTTATGAATATAAAAGGAAGCAAAACTGAACAAAACCTTTTAAAAACCTTTGCTGGAGAATCTAGAGCTAGAAACAAATATACTTTTTATGCAGAAAAAGCAAAGGAAGAAGGTTTTGAATTTATTGCTGCAATATTTTATGAAACTGCTGAAAATGAAAAAGCCCATGCAAGAAGAGTTTTCAATGATTTTCTAAAAGACAATAAAACAACAGCTGAAAACCTTTTAAATGCTGCAATGGGGGAAGCCTATGAAAGTGAAAAAATGTATAAAGAATTTGAGAAAACAGCCCGTCAAGAAGGATTTGAGGAAATAGCTAATTTCTATAAAGAACTTGCTGAAACCGAAGAATATCACAAAGAAAGATTTAAAGCTATCCTAGAAAACCTAAAAAATGGTAAAATATTCAAAAGAAATATAAAGGTAAAATGGCATTGCAGAAATTGTGGTTATATACATGAAGATTATGAAGCTCCTGAAAGATGTCCATTGTGCAACTTCCCAAAAAGCTATTTTGAAATATATTGCGAAAACTTTAAAGAAGGTGTTAATCTATGAAAAAATGCATGATTGCTTGGATTCCATATGATCTTTTATTAGATTTGGATGAAGAACTTATTAAATTTAGAAATAAAAACGAAGAAAATTTTCATGATGAATATGATGAAATAGACAAAGAATATATTGAAGAAGAATTAAATAAAAAATAAAGGTGTGCCAAAATGGCACACTTTTTAGTAATATAAATGGTGATGTCTATGACTTTTATAATAAAAAATATTCACATCTTTAATTTATTTTTTGTTTTTATAATTTTAATAATCCTATCAATTAAAATTAGCAAAGAAATAAGTCTACTTTCACAACTTATAGGAGATAAACTTGGAGGATTTATAAGTTCAACGTCTGGAAATCTTCCTGAACTTTTTATAAGTATATTTGCTTTAAAAAGTAATATGATAAATCTTGTAAAAGTTGGTCTTTTGGGTTCAATAATCGGAAATATGCTACTTGTTCTAGGTCTTAGCATACTATTTGGAGGTATTAAATATAAAGAACAAAAATTCAACAAAATAATAGCAAGAACAAATTTCTCCCTTTTATTCTTAGCATTAAGTAGTTTCATAATAGCTTCTACAATATCATATCAAGGAAAATTAGGAAATGAAAAACTATATTTATTTAGCTTTTTAACCGCAACAGTTTTATTACTAACATACATTTTAGGCCTTGTATTTTCATTGGTAACTCATAAAAATCTATTTTATATTCAATCTGAAGATGATTACAATGAAAATCAAGCAAAACCAAATATTATCTTAATAATAATCCTATTAATCAGCATTTATATTTTAAGCGAAATCTTTGTCAATCTTGTTGACAAGATAATTGCAAATTATAAAATTCCTGAAAAGCTTTTAGGAGTTATTATAATGCCTTTAGTAGGAAATGTATCTGAGTATATAACTGCTATATATACAGCCCTTAAAGATAAAATAAATTTATCCATTGAAATATCAATAGGCTCAAGTATGCAACTACTTCTTTTTACGCTTCCTACAATTGTAATAATAGCTTTTATGCTTAAACTACCTTTAACTTTAGTTTATAACTTTTATGAGCTTATCATATTAATTATATCAATAGGTCTGGCATTTTTCGTATTCCAAGACGGAAAAACCTATTGGATTGAAGGAGCTATACTTCTTGCATCATATATAATAATAATATTGAGTTTTTCATTAATTTAAAAAGGCATGGTTGACCATGCCTTATTCTCCAAATATTTCTTTCATAAATTTTTGCCCTGTAGGAGTTGCAGCAATTCCTCCTAATGCAGTTTCTCTAAGTTCAAAAGGTAATGATTTTCCAACTTTATACATAGCATCAACAACTTCATCGAAAGGAATTATACTCTTTATACCAGCTAATGCTAAATCTGCAGATGTTAAAGCATTTACGGCTCCTGATGAATTTCTTAAATAACAAGGAGCTTCAACTAAACCAGCAACAGGATCACATACTAATCCTAAAATATTTTGAATAGCTATAGCTGCTGCATGTAAAGCTTGCTCTGGTGTCCCACCAGCCATTTCAACTACAGCAGCTGCCGCCATTGCTGCTGCAGAACCACACTCAGCTTGGCAACCACCTTCAGCTCCTGATACTGTAGCATTTTTAGCTATAATTTGTCCAATGCCAGAAGCTGTAAAAAGAGCTTCAACCATTTCATCTTCATTTTTATTTAAAACTTCAGCAGCAGTTATGATAACTGCTGGTAAAATTCCTGCAGAACCTGCAGTTGGAGCTGCAACTATTTTGCCCATTGAAGCATTAACTTCAGATACTGATAATGCCCTTGCCATAGCTTTATTTATTATATTACCTGAAATAGTCTTTTTATTTTTTACATAATCTTCTACCTTTTTAGCATTTCCTCCTATAAGTCCACTTATTGAAATAACTTCTTTTTCAAGTCCACGATTTGCTGAATCTATCATAACTTTTAAAACACTTCTCATCTGTTCAAATATTTCTTTCTTACTTTTTCCTGTTCTTTCACTTTCATAATCTAAAACAACATCACATATTCTTTTGTTTTTTTCTTTTGCAATTTTTATTAAATCGCTTCCTTTTGTATACATAAAATTTCCTCCTCTTATACTGGATTTATAACTATTACATTAAGCATATCCTTTATATTTCTAATCTTTTCTACCATTTCATCATCAACCTTTGCATCTAATTCAATAATAGCTGTTGTAATCATTTGTAAATTTCTTGTTACCTTCATATTAGCGATATTAATATCCTTTTCTAATATAAACTTTGAAATATCTGCTAACATACCCTTTCTATCATTATATTTTGCAATTATAGTAGGATATTCTCCTGTAAACTCTACTTTTTCTCCTTCTATTTCAGTTATTAAAATGTTACCTCCACCTATAGATGATCCCATAACCTCAACATTTTTTCCATCCTTTTTATAAAAAACAAATTTTACTGTATTAGGATGTTGATCTCCTAAATCAGTTGGAATAAAAATTACTTCTATACCTTTTTCTTTTGCTATTTCTAATGAATTTCTAAGCCTTTCATCATCTGGATCCATACCTAATACTCCTGCAACCAAAGCTCTATCAGTTCCATGTCCTTTATATGTTTTTGCAAAAGAGCCATGTAAATAAAATTCTACTTTGTAAAAATCATCTCCAGCTATCTTGCTTGCAACCTTACCTAACCTTGCGGCTCCTGCTGTGTGGGAACTTGATGGTCCTATCATGACTGGTCCTAAAATATCAAAAACTCCATAAAGTTTCATTTAAACACCCCTTCTTTAGTAAATATTTTTAAAGCCTTTTCCTTGAACCTCCGCAACATCAATTATAGTCAAAAATGCCCCAGGGTCAATATCAAAAACAATAGTTTTTATCTTTATAAGCTGATTTAAAGTAATTATACAGTATATCACTTTTTTATTGTGTCCTGTATAAGCACCTTCTCCATATAAAAAAGTAACTCCTCGCCCTAATTCTTTAAATATTCTTGTGGATATATCTTCTGGTTTATCCGTTACTATCATAATCATTTTCTTCCTGTCAAAACCTTGTAAAACATATTCTAAAACTCTAGAAGATATAAACATAGAAATTAATGTGTATAAACCAGCTTCTAAGCTACTTATAATGCTTCCTAACAACACCACAAACAAGTTTATAATAAAAGATACAGTAGAAATATTAACTCCTAATCTTTTCTTTAAAGCTACCGCAACTATGTCAATTCCACCCATTGAGCCTTTATTTTTCAAAACAATTCCTAACCCTATTCCATTTAATACACCTCCATATATGGAGGATAATAAAATATCCTTAATATTTAAGGCACTTGTTAAATCTTTAGTTAAAATCAAAAAAAAGGACAGGAGTAAAACTCCTACTACACTGAAAAAAATAAAATCATACTCTAACTCTTTAATTCCATACAAAAAAATTGGAATATTAAATAATAATACTAAGTAACCAGAAGGAATACCAGTTAAATACTGAGTTATTATAGCTAAACCTGAAACTCCTCCGCTTAAAAGTTTATGCGGAACTATAAAAGCATTTATTCCAACAGCTGAAATAAAACATCCAAGTAAAATAAAAATTAATCTCTTAAAAGACCTTCGTATATCAAATTTCATCAAATTCCCCCTATTATAATTATTCAAAGCAGCTTCCGCCAATAAATTCCCTTATGATAGAATTTTTAGGAATTAACTCCTCTATATCTCCATTTGCTTCAAGGAAATATTCTAAAAACATCAATAGTCTATATGCTTCTAAATATGCTGGACTTTCCTTTGGAATCTTTTTTAAATGCTCATAAGCATATTTTTTTAATATACACATTTCATAGGCTAAAGTAGAATTAAACATTACATCAGCCTCTTCTTGATAAGGGAAAATATAAATTTCTTCACCAGATCTTACTTTTGGCCAAGATATTATAGTGTCTTCAGGACTCTTTCCTCTATATTTTGCATCCCTTACAATTCTTCTTAAAAGCCTTACATCTGTTGTAGGTATTCTATTATGATCATCTAAATTTAATTGAGTTAACGCACTAATATATATTTTAAACTTATTTTCCCTAGGAATTGATTTTGTTAACAATTCATTAAGGCCATGAATTCCTTCTATAATTAATATAGTTTCATCATCCATTTTAAGCTTTTTACCTGAATTTACTCTTTTGCCAGAAATAAAATCATATCTTGGTAGCTCAATTTCTTTTCCTTCTAAAAGCATGTGTAAGTGCTTGTTAAATAATTCTATATCTAAAGCATAAATAGATTCAAAATCATATTCACCATTTTCATCCTTTGGAGTATCTTCTCTGTTTACAAAATAATCATCCAATGAAATAGGATATGGCTTAAATCCATGTATCCTAAGCTGTATAGAAAGTCTTTTTGAAAAAGTAGTCTTTCCTGACGAAGAAGGTCCTGCTATTAAAACGATTTTTATTTTATCCCTATTTTCATAAATCATATCTGCAATATAAGCAAGCTTTTTTTCATGTAAAGCTTCCGAAACTAAAACTATATCCTTTATTTCTCCATTAAAAACTTTTTCATTTAAAGCTCCTACATCTGCAACATCTAAAATCTTTGCCCACTCCTCAGTTTCTCTAAATATCTTAGAGAGCTTTGGAACATCTTTAAACTCAAAAATTTTATCTGGACTTTTTTCATTAGGATAAGTTATTAAAATCCCTGGTTCATATAAGATTAAATCAAAAAGTTTTAAATACCCTGTAGAAGGAACTAAAGGACCATAAAAGAAATCATATAAGTTTTCACACTTTCTAAGCTCAACAAAATCCTTATTTATAAATTTAAAAAGTCTTATTTTATCCTTCATATTTAACTTTTCAAATATCTTTATCCCCTCATCCTTTTTTACTTTTATTTTTTCAAAGGGTATATCCTTATCTACTAATTGTTTCATCCTTGATTTTATTTTATTTACAATTTCATTATCCAATTTTTTATCCATGTGAATTTCACAATACAAAGCCTTATTAAGGGAATGTTCAATAGTAACTCGTGCATTAGGAAATAAATCATAAACAGCTTTAATCAAAAGAAAACTTAAACTTCTTACATAAGTTCTAACTCCTGCAGTCTCTTTTAAAGTTACCGGCCTTATAATTGAATCTTTACAAACAAATTCGCTTAATTCAGTATAACTTCCATTAACAACTGCTAATGGAATAATCTCTTTTTTAAGTTCTTCTTTTAATATATCCTCTAATTTTCTCTTTTGAAAGTTCTCTGTCATTATATTCACCTCCACAGTTTTGCGTGTAATATTATTATATTCAACTCTTAAAGTATTGTTTCTAAATAATTCTTACAGCTTGTTAATCTTTTTAAAGTAGATTCTTTGCCTATTATTTCAAATGTATCAAAAAGTGGAGGTGAAATTTTAGATCCAGTTTCTGCAATCCTCAACAACATAAACAAAATCTTTGTTTTAACACCTATTCTATCACAAAAAGCCCTCATCACCTTCTCAAGCTCTTGAGCATTCCATTCGTTTTGAACCTCTAGTTCTTTTATAGATTCATCCAGTAGATAAATCATTTCTTTTAAATCAACTTTAACATTTTCCATTATTAAATTAGCATCATATTCAGGCTCCTTAAAAAACATTTTAAAAGAATCTTTAACTTCATCTAATCTCTTTAATCTTTCTTGTTCAACTTTTATTATTTTAACTAATTTATTATAATTTTCCTCATTTTCAACAAAATAGTCAGTTGTTCTTAAAAATGGAAGAACAAGCAAAACAAGTTCTTCAACGCTTTTTTTTCTTATATATACCCCATTAAACCAATCTAACTTTTTAAAATCAAATACTATATTGGAATTGTTAATTCTTTCAAAAGAAAACTTATCTATCATATCCTCTATAGACAATATTTCTTCCCCATCTTTAGGATTCCATCCTAAAAGTGCAATAAAATTCAAAACTGCTTCTTTTAAATACCCCATGTCCCTGTATTCACCTATGAATAAAGCTCCATCTCTTTTTGAAATTTTTGATTTATCTTCATTTAAAAGAAGTGGAAGATGAACATACTCAGGTATTTCGCAGCCTAATGCCTCTAAAATTAAAACCTGTAAAAAGGTATTTGGTATATGTTCTTGACTTCTTAAAACATGGGATATCCTCATCTGCCAGTCATCTATCGCCGTTGCAAAATTATAAGTTGGCAGTCCATCTGATTTTCTAATTACAAAATCCCCTATAAGACTTCCATCCCATTGTAACCTTCCCCTTACTCCATCATTAAAAGTTATAATTCTATCTGGAACTTTAAACCTTACAACTGGTTTTAAACCCTTATTTAATTTTTTATTTACTTCCTCCTTTGATAAACTTCTGCATTTTCCTGAATATTTTGGAGCTTTTTTATTAGCTATTTGTTCCTTTCTTTCTTTTTCTAGATCTTCCTCTGAACAAAAACAATAATATGCATATCCTTTTTCTATTAAATAATCAACATACTTTTGATAAATATCTAATCTTTCAGATTGCCTATAAGGGCCATAAGGACCTCCTATATCTGGACCTTCATCCCAATATAAACCTAACCACTTTAATCCTTCATATATACCCTCTTCTGCTTCTTTGCTATTTCTTTTAAAGTCTGTATCATCTATCCTTAAAATAAATTTTCCCTCGTTTTGTTTTGCAAATATATAATTATATAAGGCATTTCTGGCGGTCCCAACATGGAAATTTCCTGTAGGACTTGGAGCTATTCTAACTCTTACTTCCTTCATAGGTATCCCTTCCTTGCTAAAAATATTTTAGGTCATTTTCAATAATTTTAGATAAATATAATAATCCTCCCTGTAATGAATCTTTATGTGCACTTTTTAAAGTTTCTTTTATTATATCCTTATCCTCTGTGCAATATAAAACATTGTTATATTCTATCATGGCTTTTTCATATTCGCCTTGTTTTGAATATTTTCTTGCAAGATAAAGCCTATATTCTGCATCATAAGGATCTTTAAATTCATCTTCAAGGTATAATAACATTTCTCTATGAACATCCTCAGGAATTTCTATGTAATCCTCTTCCCAATAACTAAAACCAGTTAAATCTAAAGATGTATTTAATCCTTTTTTGAAATAATCTTTAAAATCATTTCCTTTTAACAAATAATATTGGCCTAAAATATAATAAGGAGCTGTATAATATGGGAAAATGTCTATTACTTTTTCTAGATAAAGCTTAGCTTCTTTTGTATTTTCATTGATGTAATATCTTCCTAAATAACATAAACTTTGAATAGATTTTTCATCATACTCTATCATAAACTTATGATAATCAACTTCATTTTGAACTTGCTTAATCTTTTCTACATTAAATCCATATTCTTTACTTAATATATTTACCCGGCTTAATATTTCTTCAGAAGTAATTCCATAATCAAAATCATCCTGAATTAAATTTACAGACATTATATCATCTAAAGCACATTTATACATAAAAGATATAAAATCAGATGCAAGGATTATAAAATTTCTTGTTTCATGAAGCCAAATTCCAACAAAGTAATCCTCCACTTTAGGACCATATTTATAAAAACAATAATAATCTCCATTTCCTACATCCCCAAAGGGGAATAAATGAAAATTCATTTTTCCAGGAATTCTTAATAAATTATTTACCATGTTTTCTACATACTCAAACCTACAACTTCCAAATTGAACGTCTCCCCCAAATTTTTTGATAAATCGCTTAAAATCATTTGGTAAAAAATATCCATATTTCATTTCAAATTTCTCTAATCTTGTCTTCATACTTCTATCCCTTTCTAAAAAATATCTAAGAAAATTATAAACCTTATTAAATTATTACTCAAGTAATTAAAAATTAATTATCTTCAAATAATAAAAATGAGGTGAAGTATATGATAGTTTTTATAAGAACAATAATACTATACATATTTGTAGTAACTGTAATGAGAATAATGGGAAAAAGACAAATAGGTGAATTACAACCCTTTGAACTTGTTATTGCTATTATGCTATCTGAGCTTGCTGCTATACCAATGCAAGAACCTGGAGTTCCTCTTATAAATGGTATAATACCAATATTAACATTAATGATCCTTGAAGTTACAATATCATATCTATCATTAAAATTTCAATTTATAAGAAAAATAGTGTGTGGGGAACCAAGCATACTGATTAAAGATGGAAAAGTTCTTGAAGAAGAACTTAGAAGACAAAGATTTAATCTAGATGACCTATTTGAAGAGCTTAGGCTTCTTAATTACTTTAACATAAACGACATCCAATATGCCATACTTGAAACAAATGGAAAACTCAGTATAATTCCAAAGCCAGACAAAGCTCCACTAACTAAAAAAGACCTTAATATTGTATCTCCTCCTGAAAAATTACCTATTAGTTTAATACTTGATGGAAAACTACAAAAAAAGAACCTAGAAATATCAGGTTATGATGAAAATTGGCTAAAACAACAACTTAAATTAAATAACATAGAAAAATACGAAGACGTTTTTATAGCTATGCTTGATACAAAAGGACAATTATTTATACAAAGGAGATGATATATTGAATAGCGGAAAATTAGTTCTTGTAATTAACTTCTTAACATTAATCTTAATAATACTAACTGGAATTTTTGAAATAAATCTATTTGAAAAAGATACTAAAATTTTTGTAGAAAACTTAACAAAAACCAAAAAAGCAGTTGAAAGTACAAACTGGCAAGATGCATATGAAAACATAAAAGAATTAAATAAAAACTGGGAATCTAAAAAACAAATGTGGGCCGTTTTTATAAATCATAATGAGATAGATAATATAACTATGTATTTAAGACAAAGCATGGAATTTATAAAACATCAAGATAAAACTCAAGCTATGGCTAGTTTAGCAATATTAGAACATTATTTAATCCATATTTCCGAAATTGAAAAATTAAAAATTGAAAATATTATATAACTAAACTTGAATTTCCTTCAAAATAGTATATAATTAAACTAGACATAAAATGTCCATGCGGGACTTAATTTGTCCCTAATTTTAGTATACTTTTTTTGTTTTTTGTGTTATAATTTATATGTAAGTAATATAATTATAGTATAACACAAATGTTAAGGAGGATTTACTATGCCACTTGTTACAACTAAAGAAATGTTTAAAAAGGCTTATGAAGGTGGTTACGCAATAGGAGCATTTAACATCAACAACATGGAAATAATTCAAGGTATTATCGAAGCTGCAAAAGAAGAAAAAGCTCCAGTAATTTTACAAGTTTCAGCAAGTGCACTAAAATATGCAAATCCTAAATATCTTGTTAAAATGGTTGAAGCAGCAGTAGAGGATTCTGGCCTTCCAATTGCTCTACACTTAGACCATGGCGAAAATTTTGAAATATGCAAAACATGTATTGACCTTGGATTTACATCTGTTATGATCGATGCATCTAAATATCCTTTAGAAGAAAACATAAGAATCACAAGAGAAGTTGTTGAATATGCCCATTCAAAAGGAGTTGTAGTTGAAGCTGAACTTGGAAAACTTGCTGGAATAGAAGATGAAGTTAAAGTTTCAGCAAGAGAAGCTACCTTTACAGATCCTGATGAAGCCTATGAATTCGTTCAAAAAACAGGAGTAGATTCACTAGCTGTAGCAATAGGAACAAGCCATGGAGCTTATAAATTTAAAGGAGAAGCAAAACTTGATTTTGAAAGATTAGAAGCTATTCAAAAGAAACTTCCTGGATTCCCATTAGTGTTACATGGAGCATCTTCAGTAATGCCAGAATTTGTTGAAAAATGTAATAAATATGGTGGAAAGCTTCAAGGAGCTCAAGGGATTCCTGTTGATATGTTAAGAAAAGCAGCTTCTATGGGAATTTGTAAAATAAACATGGATACAGATTTAAGACTTGCTATGACTGCTACAATTCGTGAAGTGCTTGCAACAAAACCTGAAGAAATAGATCCTAGAAAATACTTAGGTGCAGCAAGAGAAGCTATAAAACTCGTAGTTAAAGATAAAATCAGAAATGTATTAGGCTGCAGCAATACAATATAAAAGAGGGCTTTAGCCCTCTTTTACTTTATTTTTGCCACTTTTTTTAGCTTCATAAAGCATATCATCAGCTTTTTTTATTATAAATTCAATATCCTTTTCACTAGTAATTATACCTTTGCTTAATCCTATGCTAACAGTCCAGACAAAACCAAAAGAACAATCTTTTTGGCATTCATCTCTTATATTTTCTGCGATTTTATATGCATCAGCTTCTTTATATATTATACCTAAAAACTCTTCCCCACCAAATCTTATAATAATTCCATTATCTTTTATATTTCTTTTGCATATATCTACAAGTCTTTTTAAAATCTCATCTCCTATTAAATGTCCATAAGTATCATTTATTTTTTTAAAATTATCTATATCTATTAAAAAACAATTTATATCAACAAAAGAACTGCTTTGTAATAAATTTTCAACATATTCCCTTAAATAAGCTCTGTTGTATGCACCAGTTAACATATCTGTAATTGCCATCTTTTTTATCTTATCATATGCTATTTTTAACTCATTATTTTTTTTAATAAGCTCTAGCTGTAATCTTCTGGTTCTTAATTGAACATTTATTCTTGCTAAAAGTTCTACTAAAGAAAAAGGTTTTTTAATATAATCATCTGCCCCTAAACTTAAAGCCTTTGAAACAGATTCTTCTTCGGTTATAGAAGTGATTGCAATAATAGGCAAATAGGGATATTCCTTTTTTAATATTTCACACAAACTATATCCATCAATTCCAGGCAAAATAAGATCTATTAAAACTAAATCGTAATTATCTAAGCTTTCACTTAAAACCTCTTCCCCACTTCTTACCCACTTGACTTGGTATTTGTTTTCTATTAACATATCACTGAGGACTTTTCCATGAAACATCGAATCTTCAATAATTAAAATTCTTCCTGTCATAAAAACCTCCAAATTCCTATTAAATATTCACAATATTTTCATATTATCATATTAATATAATAAATTTTAAATAATCAAATTTCAAGCTGTTTAATTCTTCATTAGGAGGGGGTTCTGATGAAGAATTTAAATGGCGTCTCTATTATTAACTGCGACAATACCCTATTATATGAAAACGCAATAATATCAAGAGCTAATAAGATTATAGATTTTACTAACATAACAGGTCTTAGAATGTTCTCATCAATGGAAACCATTAAAAAAATTAGCAAGAAAGTCTCTTCTATAATAAATAATATAAATTTTTTAGGATCTGGTGACTTCCATCACTTAACCTATTCTATAATATCAAATATACCTTATGAATTTTCATTAATCGTATTTGATAATCATTGTGATTACAGTGAAGTTCCTTATGGAACAATAAGCTGCGGTTCATGGATTAACCAAGCCTCCTACCTAAAAAACATATCATCTATTATTATCCTTGGAGTTTCCAAGATAAGTTATCAATCAAAATCTAATAAGATATACTGCATAGAATATAATAAAGACTTTATAAATAACTCTATAAATTTAATAAACAAAACTGTAAAGTCAAATGTATATATAAGCATAGATAAAGATGTTTTAGACCAAAAGTATGCAATTACGAATTGGGATCAAGGTAAAATGAAATTAGATGAGTTATTGTTTATCTTAAAATACATCAAGTCCAAATTTAAAATAATAGGCCTTGATATATCAGGAGAATGTAAACCATATAATCCATTATCTTATATAATATCAAATGAAGTAAAAGTCAATCAAGAAACCAACCTTAAAATATTAGATGCTGTAATATAAAAGGCACCATACATTGGTGCCTTACTCTGAGGGAACTATGATTTTTTTGTTATTTTTCTTTGTATTAATTAAATTTAAGTCATCATCTAAATTCTCTTTAGGAATCTCAATTTTTATTATATTACGTCTTTTTCCCCTATTATCTATTGCTACGTCATTAAAATGGAAATTATTTGCCATGTAAGCAGGTAAATTAGAAAAAGCAGCACCCTGCATTGATAAAAATTTTTCTAAATAAACAACATTTTTTTCTAGATCAGGAACTAAAACCGCCATTCCATTTACTCTAACATCTTCAAACATTCCATCAGCAGGAATTCTAATAGTTTCAACAGGAGTATTACCAAATTTATATACAGTATATGCTAAATTTAACAAATTAGTAGTAGGTATATTAGTCTTTACATAATTCAACATAGTAGCTGCCAAATCTGGAATTTTAAATATGCTTACATTTCTTAATTTGTTTATAAGAATAGTTAAAACTCTTCTTTGTCGTTCCGTTCTTTCAAAATCCCCATTTCCAACTTTTCTTATTCTGCTATAAGATAAAGCCTGCTGTCCATTAAGTTTTTGATAACCAGGACCTTTTATCAAAGTAGAATTAGCCCCATTTACTTCTATAATATATTTATTAATCTCATTTACCTCATAATCTTTAACTTCAACCTCTATACCCCCTAATTTATCAACAATATCCTGAAAAGCCCTAAAATCTACCAAAACATAATACTTAACATCTACGTTAAAATCCTGATATAAAGTTTTCATCAAAAGTTCAGGTCCTCCTAGACTATAAGCTGTATTTATCCTATTTAGACCATATCCTGGTATTGGAACATATAAATCCCTCATAAAGGAGATAAGTTTTACAGTTTTTGAAGATGTATTTATATTAGCTAAAATTATAGAGTCAGTTCTTCCTATATCTTTCTCGTCTCTTCTATCTACTCCAATAAGAAGAATATTAAAAACCCCTTTTTCTTCACTAAAATTTAGTTTAGATTCTTGTCCACTTTTTAAAAACTCAGATGGAGAAGGCATATAAATTTTATTGTGCATATAATAAAATGACCCTAGTGTTACACCAACCATAATCATTATAATAATTGAAAACACAACTAGAACCCTTTTCAACTTCACCACCTCAAATAAAAAAAAATCACTGCTTTTTATTATCTCATAAAACTTTAAATTAAACAATAAAAAATTTAAAATCATTTTCTTTTGTATTCATTTATTAACTTTAACATTTCTTGATTAGGTGATATATACACAGCTCTTTTCCCCTTCAATTTAAAAATATAAATATCCCCATTATAATCCTTAGGAATACAGCATATCCTTTTAAAATCCTTTGAAACATCAATTTCTTCTTTTTTACCAAAAGCATCAAAATTTTTTACATCTTCATCTATTAAGGTTTTTCTTTTTGATTTATTATATATAACATCAATTTGCAAATTTCCATTAGTAAAAATATACTCATATTCTTTATATTGGTTATCTCTAAGAAATCTAAATAATAAAGACAATATTAAAGCAGTTAAAGTTATAACAAAATAAAAAATATTAAACAAAAAAATAGCAACAAAAAAGTATATAATTGAAAATGCTATAGAAAAATACATTAAAAAATTATAAAATTTATACAAGGTATTCTTTGAAGTTGTTAACAACTGTTCATAAAACCTATCCATATCAAAACCTCCCTAAATTAATTTAAAAAGGAGTTGATATAAATGAAAGAAAAAGAAGTAAAAATAATTGATGTAAATATAAAAGAAATAAAAGAAAAATTGTTAAAACTAGGGGCAAAGAAACTAAAAAATGAATTTCAGGAAAATTACTTTTTTAATCTTCCAATAAGCAAAGATGGATACATAAGAATAAGGAAAATCATAGATCTTAATAATAAAAAAGAAAAAATACTTTTAACTTCAAAAATAATTCTTTGTAAAAACACCATAAGACAAACACTAGAAAATGAAGTAGAAATCTCATCTTTAGAAGATGGAATAAAATTTTTAGAAAGCATAGGAATAAATCTAGTCAAAAAAGCTACAAAATATAGAGAAAGTTACCATCTAAACGAAATCCTCATAGAGTTTGACGAATGGAACAAAGAAGAATTTCCTTATCCATACATAGAAATTGAAGCTGATGATGAAAACAAAATATTTAAATTAGTAAATGAACTTAACATAGACCCTTCAAAGGTTACATCTAAAACACTAGATGAAATAAAAAAAGATAAGGGACTTTTATAAAAGCATAATTATTAATGGTATTGTAACAACTGATAAAACCGTTGTAAAAAACACGCATTTTGAAGCTAAACTAACATCTGCATCAAATTTTTCAGCAAATAATGCTGTATTTGCAGCTGCAGGCATAGCCATTATTAAAACAGGAATTCCTAACAACATACCTGAAAAATTAAAAAACTTTAATATAGTCAACGTAACCAATGGAATTATAATCAATCTTAAAAGCGAAATATAATAAATTTTATAATCTTTAAAAAATTCATTAATATTAATATCAGCTAACATAGATCCTACTATTATCATAGAAAGAGGGGTTGTAGTAGAACCTATCAATTCTAAAGTTCTTTGAATAGGATATGGTAATTTAATAGAAAAAATAAACAATATAAAACCTAAAATTACAGATACAAGCCCAGGATTTAAAAATACTTTTTTTACATTTTGCTTTTCTTTATTATTAAATAACATAACTCCTACTGTCCATATTAATATGTTAAAGTTTATATTAAATATTGCAGTATAAAATATCCCTATTTTACCATATACACTTTCAACTATAGGATAGCCCATAAAACCACAGTTTGAAAAAATTGTTACAAACCTCATAACGCTTCTCTCATTATAAGGATATTTCTTAAATAAATATTTGCTTAAAACTACTAATGTCAAATATAAAACCAAAGAAATAGTATATAATCTAAAGGCGTTTATAAGCATTTCCTTTGAAAACTCGTAGTTAAATGAAGATAAAATCATAAAAGGTAAAGTTATATTCAATATCAATTCAATTAAACCCTTGTTTATACTTTTTTCTATTATGTTTCTTTTCCTTGAAAAGTATCCAACTAGCATTATAAAAAAAAGTATAAGAACTTGAGAAAAAACGTTATTCAAATCCATAACCTACCTCCAACAACTTTACTTACACATATTTATTATAGCAAACTTTTCTAATAAAAAAATATCCCCTTAGGGGATACTTATAATTCCTTTACATCAAAACCATTTTTAGTAACAACATATTTTATTTTTTCATCTATAACCTGATTCTCATCATAATAAACATTAACTATTCCGCTTTGAAAATCAACGTTAACATCCTCAATTCCTCTAATTCCTTCTATAATACTAGCTACTCTCTTGGCAGACATTTCATCATGCATAGAAGGAATTTTTAAAGTCAATTCCTTCATCTTTATCCCTCCTGATAATATTTTTTGCACATTTATTTAAATTATCCTAATAGGATCAAAATTTATTATGTCTGCCGAAGAGCATATATATTCTATACCATCTACTTCCCCAATAACACAAATATGCCTTGAATCATAATGAATATGTCCATATATTACTTTTTCTACCTTGTATTCTTTAAATAAATCAATAAATTCTTTAGCTACACTAACTTTAGTAATTGGAGGATAATGCATTATTACGATTTTCTTTTTAAAATCTTTTGCACTATCTAAAGAAAGCCTAAGTCTTATAAGTTCTCTGTTGTAAACTTTTAAATTTTTTTCATCTTTTTCCTCTAAGTTAATCCAACCTCGAGTCCCACATATTGCATAATCCTCATAAGGGAAAAAATTATTTTGTATAAAAAACATATCATCATACAAGGAATTTAACTTGGATATTGATGTCCACCAATAATCATGATTTCCCTTTAGTAAAACTTTCTTTCCTTTTAAATTATGAACAAATTCAAGGTCTGGAATTGCTTCATTAAACTTCATACCCCACGAGATATCTCCTGCTATCAAAACTACATCATCATCTTTAACTTTACTATTCCAATTATGTAATATCTTTAAATGATGATCCTTCCATGTATCTCCAAAAATATCCATTGGCTTATCTGATGCAAAGGATAAATGTAAATCTGACAGTGCATACAAAGCCATAACTTCACATCCCATCCTATATTTTTTTATATAAATTCCGATAAATATAATGGTGATAAAAATGAAAATAAATAATATCCAACATATTATCAAAAGCTATTCTCAAAATTATTTACATGAAGGGAAAACAATATATGGTAAAATAATAAAAATTGAAAACAACACAGGAATAATAAAATTACCTAATGGTGAAACAATTCAAGCTAAATTTTTAACAGATATAAAATCAACTGAAAATAATTATATTAAATTTATCATAGACAAAATTGAAAACCAAACAGTTTTTTTAAAACCTTTATCATTAGAACCTTCTTTTATCAATCAACAATATGAAAAATTAAACAACTTAAATATCCCTTATGACGTTGGAAAAGAAATCATTGAATCTTTAGCTAAATTTCAAATACCTGCAAATGATTTCTTTATTTTATTAGTTTATGAAAACTTAAAATTTTTTAAAGCTTTAAGAAAAATGGATACTGAAAAAATAATAGATATATTAAAAAACATTACCAAAGAAAATATAACACATAAGGATGAATCATACAAGTTAATAGAGAATATTATAAACAAACTAAAAGATACTGATATTAATCATTTGTGTTTTTTACTTGAAAATGACATAGAATTAAACCTTGAAAATATCCTAAAGCTCCAATCTTTTCTTAAAGATATTGATATAAATGATTTGATTGAAAAACATACAAAAAAAGAAACTAAAAATAAAATTATTGATTTTAATGATTTTATAAGTAAAATTAAGATATGTGACCTTCAAGATTCAATAAAAAATCTTTTGAATTTTAAGGATTTACTTGAAAAAATAAATAACAATTATTTTATATACTACTTTAATCAATACGAAAAAAATAATGTTTTTAAAAACCTAGTAGTAATAAAAAAAGACAAAAATACTCCTAAAGATTATAAGGTAGCAAAAATATTTTTAAGAATAAACACAGACAAGCTTGGTACTGTAGAAGCTTTTTTATATAAAAATTTTTCAAATATATCAATAACGTTTAAAGTTGAAGAAAAATATGAAAAAATATTTAAAAATAATTTTAGCCTATTAAGCTCTATGTTATCAAATAAAGGATTAAAGATTCAAAATTTTAAAGTTCAACCTTTAAAACAAAAAACTTCATTAGTTGAAATTAATAACTTTTTTGAAACTATAAAAAAATTGGATGTGAAAATATGAAAAAGAAAGCCGTAGCATTAAAATATAATAAAAATCTTAAAGCTCCTTATGTAACTGCTGTAGGGTTTGGACAAGTAGCTGAAAAAATAATAAAAATAGCAAAAGAATCTAACATTCCTATAGTTGAAAATGAAAATTTAGTAGATTCTCTATCAAAACTTCCTCTAAACCAACCTATTCCCCCTGAACTTTATGAAGCAGTAGCAGAAATAATAGCCTTTGTATACAAAATAAATAATCAAATAAAATAGAAAGGATGATTATATGTTTGATATATTTTCTGGACTAGAAGAATTAGGATTTAATAATGTTGACATAGACCTTTATAAAAATGAAAAAACTGAAGAAAACAAAAAAGATGAAGAAAATAAAAATGATCCTTTAAAATTATTGTATGATAAAACTATTGACTGTCCTGTCTGTAATACACAATTTAAAACTAAAACCGTCAAGGTTGGAAAGGCTAGGCTTATATCCCAAGATACAGATTTTATGCCTATTTATGAAAATATAAATCCTTTATTTTACGATGTAATAATTTGTCCAAAATGCGGCTATGCTGCAATGGTAAGTTATTTTAATAAAATAAGACAATTTCAAATCGAACTAATTTTAAATAATATTACTCCAAAATTTAAACCAAAAAAATATCCTGATGTTTACGATGTAGATATAGCAATAGAACGTTATAAATTTTCCTTATTAAATTGTGCCATTAAGAATGCCAAAAGTAGCGAAAAAGCCTTTAACTGTCTAAAAATCGCATGGATGTATAGACTAAAAAAAGATACTGAAAACGAATTAAAATTCCTTGAATTAGCCTATATAGGATTTAAAGAAGCTCTTGAAAAAGAGCCATTTCCTGTATGCAACATGGATCAATATACACTAATGTATCTTATTGGAGAGCTTGCAAGAAGAATTGGAAAAAAAGATGAAGCTCTTATATGGTTTGGACAAGTTATAATTGCAAAAAATGCAAGGACAAAAATAAAAGAATTGGCAAGGGAACAAAAAGACTTAATTAAAAGCAGTGTCAACTAGTTTATCAAATCCTCTTTAGTTCTAGCCTCTCCAACCATATCCAAAAGCATTTTCTCATTGCCAATTCTTTTAAATATTCTAGGAATGAAAACCGAATTAAATGGTAAAATAATATTGATTAACTAAAGGAGTGAAATTTATGGCAAGTTATGATTTTATATCCTATACAATAGGAAATGAAATAAACTTAAATGAAATAGCAGGTCATTTTGGTATAAATAAAAAATTTAAGTGGGAAGAACCTTTAATATTAAGAGAAAAAAATCTTAAAGGTATTTTAGCAAAGCCAGAAGATAAACTTGTTTTTATTTTTTCTTTTGGAAGTATCGTATGTGTTAATATGGCATTTCATGAAACCCAAGATGTAATCAATTATCTTAAAAAAATCGATAAAAACCTTAAAAACAATCCCCCTACTATGATAAAAGATAACTTTAAACTTATAGTAAATCCAAACGCAAAATTTGAAGTAACTTATAACTCCATAACAATCAGCAGAATTCATGACTATCATTTTAACATTATTGCTACAGTCTTAGCTAAATCAGTAGCCCTTGAAAAAATAGAAGAAGATATAGATATACTATTAGACAAGATAGAAGATATAGTCAACTTCCTTGAAAAAGGCAAACTAAATATTAGCGATGAAAATCTAGCCAAAATGTCCAGCAAAATTTTGCGTTTTAAATATAACACTATATCATATATTATGCTCCTTGATAAACCTCAAATTGCTTGGGAAAATGAAGATGCAGAAAAATTTTTTATTGAACTATCTGATTTATTCGAGTTAAATGATAGATATGAAAAAATAAAACATAAAACTGAACTTTTGCTAGATATTACAGAAGTTTTCTCAAGCCTTACTCAATCAAAACGTAATGCAAAACTCGAATGGATGGTTATAATACTATTTCTTGTAGAAATTATACTTTCATTAATTGAAAAATTTATATAAAAAAGGGCAGACAATCTGCCCTTTTTTATATAAATAAACTTGTATCTGACTTTTCAGCTTCTGCTAAAAATGAAGCTACTCCTCCCAATTCTACTCCATCTATAAGCTCTTCCTTTTTAATTCCCATAACGTCCATTGACATAGAACATGCAACAAGCTTTACTCCATTCTTTTTAGCTTGTTCTATAAGTTCTTCTAAAGAAGCTATATTCTTTTTAGCCATTATTGACCTTATTAATTTTGCTCCAATTCCACCCATGTTCATTTTTGATAATCCAAGTTTTTTACTTCCTTTTGGCATCATCTTTGCAAACATCTTTTCAATAAAGTTTTTATTAACCTTTGGAGCAACTTCCTTCCTTAAAATATTTAAGCCCCAGAAAGTAAAGAACATAGTAACTGGTCTTCCCATTGCAGCAGCACCATTTGCAATTATAAATGAAGCAATAGCTTTATCTAAATCACCACTAAACACTATTATGCTTTTACCATTTCTTGATTCATTAGAAAAACTTTCACCCTTTAAGTTGTTTTTTCTTCCTTTTTGAATAAAAGCAACATAGGAATCTTTAGTCTTATCTATTTTTATTAGACTATTTCCTGTTCTTTCACACCACGCTTTTATATCATTTGAAAAAGCAGGGTCAGTAACATGAACTTCTAATATTTCTCCTTCTTTTATCTTTTCAATTTCATTTTTAACCTTCATTATTGGCCCTGGACATTGTAATCCACAAGCATTAATCTTTATAGTATTTATGGCATCTACATCCTTGCTTTCTATTTTTGTCATCTCATCATTTAATTTTATGCCTTCACCATATCTTTTTTTAGATGCCTGATAAATATCATATCCTCCACTTAAGTTATATACATCAAAACCATTTTGAACTAATATCCTATATGCAACATATCCCCTCAATCCTACTTTACAATATACTATTATTTTTTTATCTCTTGGAATTTCGTTTATTCTATTTCTTAATTCATCAACAGGAATATTTAAAGCCCCTTCAATATGACCTGCTTCATATTCTAAATCAGTTCTTACATCTACTATAAAATATTCATTCCTATCTAGATTGTCTATCTCATCCCAATGAATAATCTTCATATCCCCTTTTAAAATATTTGCAGCCGTAAAACCTGCCATATTAACAGGATCCTTTGCAGATGAATAAGGAGGAGCATATGCAAGTTCCAACTCTTCTAAATCATAAACAGTTAATCCATGTCTTATTGCAGTTGCTAAAACATCTATTCTCTTATCAACTCCATCTCTTCCAACAATTTGTGCTCCTAAAATTCTTCCATCTTCAGGTGAGAATAAAAGCTTTATAGTCATAACAAAAGCCCCCGGATAATATCCTGCATGGGAACCTGAATGTGTATAGGATTTCAGATAAGGAATGCCCATTCTCTTTAAAGTCTTTTCATTGGCACCTGTTGCTGCTGCTGTCATATCAAAAACTTTCAATATGGAAGTTCCTTGAGTTGCTTTATATTTTACAGCTCTTCCACAGATATTGTCTGCTGCAATCCTTCCTTGCTTGTTAGCAGGTCCTGCAAGAGGAATTAAAGTCCAAGCTCCTGTAACAAAATCCTTAACTTCAATCGCATCACCAACAGCATAAATATAAGGGTCACTTGTCCTTAAATATTCATCAACTCTAATTCCCCCTCTTTCTCCAATCTCAAGCCCTGCTTCTTTTGCAAGTTTAACCTCTGGCCTTACTCCAATAGCTAAAATAACCATGTCTGCTTTAAGGACTCTTCCACTTTTTAAAACAACATCAAGCTCTCCTTCTTTATCAAATTTTTCTACTGCATCTGATGTTATAACCTCAACACCATTATCATTCATATGCTTTTCAAGTATCCTTGCCATTTCAATATCAAAAGGCCCTAAAATTTGATCCATAGCCTCAACTAAAGTAACTTCTAAACCTGCATCTTTTAGATTTTCAGCCATTTCAACCCCTATAAATCCTCCACCAATAACAACTGCCTTCTTAGGTTTATTGTTTTCAATAAAAACCTTTATTCTGTCAACATCCGCCATATTTCTTAAAGTAAATATATTATTCTTTTCAACACCCTCAATTGGAGGAACAAATGGAGCTGCACCTGGAGAAAGTATTAGATAATCATATTTTTCTCTATAAATCTTTCCCTCTGATACAACTTCAACTTCTTTTGTATCTCTAAATATTTTAGTAACTTCGCTTCTTACTCTAATATCAATATTAAATCTTTTTTCCATTCCTTCTTCAGTTTGAACTAGTAAATTTTCTCTTTCCTTTATTGTTCCGCCAATATAGTATGGTAAGCCACAATTAGCAAAAGAAATATAATCTCCTCTTTCAAACATTATTATTTCAATATTTTCGTCTAACCTTCTAAGTCTTGCAGCAGCACTAGCTCCACCAGCTACTCCACCTACTATTATTACCCTCTTTTTCATTAGATCATCTCCTTGTTAAAAAATTGTTTTTTAAGTTGATACTTTTATATTATAAGGATAATATAAAAAAAGTTTAATGTCAATATACCTTACAAGGGTAAAGTAATTTAAAATGTTAAATTTGATAAAAAAACACAAATTTTATATAATTCTATATATAATTCTTTACAAAACGAGGTGTTAGTATGCTAGAAAATATAAAAGCTGTAATCTTTGATTTAGATGGAACTTTAATTGATTCTTTATGGGTATGGAAACAAGTAGATGTGGATTACCTAAAAAAACATGGAATTAAACCTCCTAAAGACTTGCAAAAACATATAGAGGGCTTAAGTTTTGTTGACACAGCCATATATTTTAAAGAACAATTTGGAATAAAGGATTCAATAGAAGATATAATGGCTGAATGGCATAAAATGGTTTCAAATTATTATTCTTCTGTAATTGAAATTAAAAAAGGTGTAAAAGAATTTTTACAATACCTTAAATCTAAGAAGTATAAAATAGGTATTGCAACCAGCAATTCAATAGAGCTTGTAAAAGCTGTTTTACAACGAAATAGAATACTAGAGTATTTTGAAGTTATTGTTACAACAGATGAAGTTTCAAAAAGCAAAACAGAACCTGATGTGTTTTTAGAAGCAGCCAAAAGATTAAACGTATCTCCTAAGGAATGTTTAGTATTTGAAGATACAATTTCAGGAGCTATAGGAGCTAAAAAAGCAGGCATGAAAGTTATAGGGGTATTTGATGAAAATGGTTCTTGTAGCCCTGAAGAATTTAAAGAATATGTTGAACATATAATAGATGATTTTCAATGTATAGTTGAAAATTATTGTAAATAAAAATGCCTAAGGTGTCCTTATACCTTACAAGGACACCTAAAGCATACCTAAAACATATCTTTCAAGGTATGGATTTATTGAAAATTTCTCTTTAATAGCTAAATATTTTTCTAATGCTTTTGGATTTTTATCTGAAACCTTTATGGCTCTTATAAGCAAATTCTTAGGAGTATCAAGTGGAGAAACATACTCGACTATAGATACTTTATAACCAGCAGCCTCTAAAAGAAGCCCTCTTATTCCATCTGTTAAAACATCTGCAAACCTTGATTTTAAAATTCCATGTTTAAATATATCTTGAAGTTCTTCATATTTAATCTGCTCTAATAATTCTCTATGACAACAAGGAACTGCAAATATAGCCTTTGCATTAAAATTTATAGCCGCACCTAATGCCATATCTGTTGCTATGTCACATGCATGAAGACTAATAACTATATCAATTCTTCTATCTGGAACAAAATTTTTTATATTTTCCTTTAGAAACACCATATTTTTATATCCAAGCTTAGAGGCAATCTTTTTTGAATTTTCTATAACAGTTTCAGATGTATCTATTCCTATAAAATAACAATTCTTCTTTTTCTTTTCTTTTATATAATAATTGAGAACAAAAGTTAAGTATGATTTTCCACAAGCACAGTCTAAAACGTTTATTGTATCTAAATCCTTTAGTTCATCTAAATAAGAATCAATAAGCTCAACAAAATGATCAATCTGATTGTACTTTCTTATCATATCATTTTTTAGTTTTCCATCATTTGTTAAAATACCTATTGCTTTTAAAAGCTCATCTGCTTCCCCAATCTTTATATAATAATTTCTCTTTAAATTAGTCCATTCATGTTCTTTTTCATTTTGACTTATTTCTTCATCAATATTTTTAATCTTTATATTTTTATTATCAGCCATCAATATAGTAGTTTTTCCTCTCTCAAATAAACTAAACTCTAAAGAATCATATTTTAAAGCTTCCCCACATATAAAATCACAAAGCTCACTAAGTTCTATTTTAAAATTCTGGCCGTTGTAAAATAAATTCTTATTATCGATATCATATATACCTTTATATTCTCTATTACCAGATTTAAAGGAAATTTCAACTCCTTTTAAAAAGTCTACATTCTCTTCTGCTCTAATAATTATAGATGAAAGCATAAATTTTAACTTATTAATTGCTTGCTTATTCAAATAAATCACCCCTTTTTCAAGATACTTAATTATTATAGCAAAAAATCAATATAGGGGGAACCATATCCCCCTTTTATGTTAAACAGCTAAATATTCTACTTCAATATCAAATTTCTTTCCTTTAGCTGTTGAAATTCCTAAGATGAAATTTATGCCATACTTTTCTTCAACAAATTTAATTCTTTTCAAAAATTCTTGAATATCATCGTAGTTATCTTTAAACATATAATTTAGGTTATCAATAAAAATAGTATCAATATCATAGTCTTCTGAAACTATTCCATATACAAAACCTAAAAGAGAATCAATTGATGAAATGGGAAATTGAGATGCATCTACAAGCCTTATACAAGGTTTTAAATCAAACATGCCTTCTAAATTATTACTAATATAAACAATATGTCCTTTAGAATTTAAAGCCATTTCATTAGCAGTTGAGATAAGCTTTTTGGTTTTACCGGCTCCCTTCTCGCCGGTGATAACCTGAACCATTTTATCACCTCATTTATTTAATCTTATAATAATCATACTATATTCAGAAAATTTTTTCAATTTTATTTTTAAATATAAAAAATGAGACCCTAGTAGAAATCTACTAAGGTCCCTTTAAACCCACAATATGAAATTCAACATCAGGTAAAAGTTTTTTTAACTCTTCAATAATGCTGCTTTTATAATCTAAAGGTGATGCTCCTAAAACTATCTTATGTATATTATTTTTTTTAGCAAAATCCGCAATTGTTTTAGCTATATAGTTAGACCTTAAAATAGTCATCGAAGCACCGTTTTCTTTAGATATATCAAACAAATACTCTAAAGCATCATCTTGATATGGTGTATTTAAAAAATTATCCCCTTCTTTTGCCACATGAAGAACATATATTTCTGACTGTTTATTATCTTTAAGCTCAACTCCTCTCTTTATAAGTCTTTCACAGGTTTTTTGTTGCGTAACACACACTAATATATTTTTTAGATTATTCACTAATTATTCCCCTTTCTGGGTGTACTAATTCTACATTTATTATAGCACATTTCTATTTCTTACAAAATACATTAATCCTGTCTTATAACTTCATCTAATTTTATTTTTCCTAAAGTAGATAATTTTAACCCTAATATATCTTCTTTATAAGCTACACCTGCTTGAGGATGATATAAGAATATCCATGGTGCATCATCAACTATTATTTTTTGTATTTCTTTATAAAGCTCTAATCTCTTTTGAGGATTTATAGTTTCTCTAGCTTCTTTCATTAACTCTATAACAGTTCTATTATCATACCCTGTAAAATTAGTTGCATTTTCAATATTAAACAACGGCTCTAGGTAATTGTCAGGATCCCCTGTGTCAGCAATCCATCCACTTATAAAAATATGACACTTAGCTATGGTTTGTGGCTTTAAATATTCTTCTCTAGAAACTTTGTTTATTGTGCATTTAAAACCTACTTTTTCCAGATCTTCCTTTATCATTTCTGCAATCTTTTCATAGGTATTATTTCCTGTTCCAACTCTTGTTTGTATTACAATTGTTTCTGAAGAAATATTTTTCCTAGATAAAATCGCCCTTGCCTTTGAAACATCATAAGAATATCCTAACAAATATGAGTTATCTATCATACCAGGCGGAATAGGCCCCTTAGACTCCTCTGCCATACCTTTCATTAAAGTGTCTATAATACGTTTTTTATCTATAGAAAAGTTAATAGCTTGTCTTATATCTTTATCTTTTATAATATTTGAATTTGACCTTAAATTAAATCCAGCATATGTTGTTGAAAGAACATGCTGCATTTTTATGGAAATATTTTTTTCTTTTAATCTTTCTAAGGTTTGCCTATCTTCAAAATATATAAAATCATATTTATTGTTTATAAAATCATCAACTATATTTTCCTGATTAAAATAAACTTCAACAACATCTATATAAGGCATTCCTCCAAAATAATCTTTAAAAGCTTTTAAAATACATTTTTCATCATCAATATAATCAATAAAATATGGCCCACAACCTACAAATTTACCTTTTGATATATCTTCCTTTGGTAAAACTGCACATGCCGTTTGAGCTAAATTTAATAAAAATCCTGTATATGGAGATTTAAGTTTAATAGCCAACCTATATCTATCTATAACTTGTATGCCTTTAACTTCTTTAGCTAAACCTTTTTGAAATTCATCGCTTCCTTCAATCAAAGATAAAAACCAAGCATTAGGAGAATTTAATTTAGGACTTAAAAGCCTTTCATAAGAATATTTTATATCCTCTGCTGTAATTTCTCTGCCATTATGAAATTTTGCTCCCTTTCTTAGATTAAATATCCAAGTTTTATTATCATCTTCAACAAACCAACTTTTTGCAATTCCTGGAAAAATTTCAGTGGAATTACCTTGAATTAATAACCCTGCATAAACATTTGAAAGCAATCTAGTAGTAGAAGAATCAAAAGACATGGCAGGATCTAGGTTATCCGGCTTATTACAAAAGTTAATCCTAATAACAGTTTCATTTAAGTTTTTATCAACTACTTTATTAATTACTGTATCAGTTATTAATTTTAAATCCTTTGAAGTTTGATATAAAGCATCTATTGAATCTTTAGTATATCCTGCATTTAATAGGGCATACTCTGTTTTTCTCATAAGCATTTGAGAATTTTCATTTAATTTATTAGTAGCTTCAATAACCTTTTCAAAACTTTCTACTTGCTTTGCAACTCCTTGACTTATTTCATCTGCCGCTACAACAGTGGTTTTTACTGCTTCAATTATCCTATTGAAAACCGCTTGTGTATCATCTGCAATATTAACTCCAACATTGACCATTTCTTTACTTTTAATCATTGCACCTTTAGTTCTATCAATCGTATCATTTATCTCTTTTATAGTTTGGGCAATTCTTTCTGCTGACTCACTACTTCTTTGAGCTAACTTTTTTACTTCTGCTGCAACAACAGCAAATCCCCTACCAACTTCCCCTGCTCTTGCAGCTTCTATAGATGCGTTTAAAGATAAAAGATTAGTTTGCTCTGCTATTTCCTTTATTATTTCTAACATCTCATTTATTTTAACAGCCTTTTCACTCAACATGATAATTATGTTGCTTATATCTTCCACAGACTTTTCTATACCCTTTATTGCATCAACTGATCTTTTAACTGCTTCAGTTCCTTCCTTAGCTATATTTAACGTCTCAAAAGCTGTTTCTTTAGATTGGGAGGTATTTGCAAAAACCTGTTGGGCAATAGCTGAATAACTGCTTATTTCATCTAATACATCATTTAAAGATTCCATGCTTTTTTCTACATTTTCATATATACCATTAATTGTATCAATGAGGTTTTGAGTTGAAAATTCCATCTCTTCAATTCTATTGATTATTTTATCTACTGCCTTTTCTTCATTTTTTAATCCTAGCGTTATATTCAAATCCATTTCTAATGAATTATTTTCCGTTAAATCTACTTTTTCTTGTTTTCTACTTTTTCTAAAAATATCTAACATAAAACCACCCTTTTCATATAAAATTCGTCATTTCACATAAATTATATAATATAATGTAGACCTCTTCAAGAATTTTACTTTTTCAAACTAGAAAAATTATTATATAATAACATATAATAACTATATAAGAATAAAAAGGGTGAAAACCGTGGAACTACAAAAACTTCTTAGCTTAATATCTAAAGAGGAAGGACTAAAACTAGATTTTAAAGAAAAGTTAAACATAGAAACAGAATCAGGCAAAAAAGAACTTGCAAAGGATATATGCGCCATTGCTAATTCAAAAGGTGGAAGAGGATACTTAATCTTTGGAATAGAAGATAAAAGCAAAAAAATTATTGGAATAAACAAACAGGAATTTAATGAAGAAAAAATTCAGCAAATCATATCAACTAGAATCGAACCTCCTGTGCCTATTTCTGTAGATACAGTAGATTTTAACGGTAAAACAATAGGAATAATAACAATATTTAACACGGATCAAAAGCCTTTTCAGCTGAGAGAAACAGGAGCTTTTTATATAAGGAGAGGCTCTACAACCGATTACATGCGAAGGGATGAAATTGCATCAATTTTTCAAGATGTAGGCTTATTATCTATAGATCAAACTCCAGTTATAAAGTCAAAATTAAAAGATTTAGACTTTGATAAAATAATGGAATTTTTCAAACTATCAGGGATAAACTCCCCTGTTGATAATCATCTTTTAATTTCTGCTGGTATAGCTTCTAAAATAAATGACAGCAATGAGATTCACCCAACAATAGGTGGAATGCTTCTTTTTGGTAAAAATCCAGATATTTTTCTTCCCTATGCCATAATAATTATTCATAACTATATAAATAATTGTCTCCCCAAAATTTATATATCAAAAGGAACAATACTAGATATGCTAAAGAATGCTATAAATTTTATAAATAACATTTATAATGACATCTTACTAAGAGCCGTTATCCAAGACTATTTATGTAAAGCTGTCATTTACAGAGACTATTTTTGCATAAATAGATGTATCGAAGTTTATATAAAAAACAATAAAATAGAAATAGTAAATCCTGGAGCTGCCATAAAGGTAAATAATAAATATATAAAACATAATTTATGGCTTTACTCTAAGCTTTTAACAATAGATAAAGACAAAGAATTTTTATATAAAAATTATAACAAACAAATATTTGAAAAAAAGTATGGAAAAATAAAATCCTACAACATACTATCAGACAACCTTTATAAAGTAATAATACCTACAATTTGTAAAAACTACGAATAAAAAGCTGGATTGCTTTATAAAAGCAATCCAGCAACTGCAGCATTTAAAAGTCCAACCAATGTTCCTCCTATAAGAGCTCTAACTCCCAATTTTGCAATATCTGAACGTCTGTTTGGAGCAAGTCCTCCAATTCCTCCAATTTGTATTGCAATTGAGCTTATATTAGCAAAACCACAAAGAGCATAAGTTAATAAAGCTATAGTTCTTGGTTGTAATGCTCCATTCTTTATAAGTTCAGATAAATTAGCATAAGCAAAGAATTCATTTATAACTATTTTTTGCCCTAATAGGCTACCTGCTGAAATTACATCTTTAAGAGGAACTCCCATTATAAATGTAAGTGGAGCAAATAATCTTCCTAAAATCCATTCAAGACTTAAATCTCTTATACCTATTAAAAATCCTATTTTACCTATCAAATAATTTACAAGGTAAGTAAGAGCTATAAATGCTATAAGCATGCCACCTACGTTAAGACTTAACTGTAATCCTTCTGCAGCACCACGGGCTGCTGCATCTATTACATTGGCATCAACCTTTTCAAACTCCATATCAACTTTACCTTTTGTTTTTGGTTCTTCAGTTTCTGGTAACAATATCTTTGATATCATTAAGCTTGCTGGGGCAGCCATTAAGCTTGCAGCCATTAAGTGTTTTGCACTTATTCCCATTGCTATATATCCTGCCATTACTCCACCAGCAACAGTAGCCATTCCACCTACCATTATTGTTAAAAGCTCTGATCTTGTCATATCACTTACATATGGCTTTATTAATAATGGTGCTTCTGTTTGCCCTAAGAATATATTTGCAGTATTAGAAAGTGACTCTGCTCCTGATGTTCCAAGAAGCTTTAGCATTATCTTAGCTAAAAATGATACAACAGCCTGCATAACTCCTAAGTAATATAATATACTCATAAGTGCAGAAAAGAATATTATTGTTGGCAATATTTGAAGAGCAAATATAACTCCAAACTTTTCTGAATTAATTAAATCACCAAATAAGAAGGATGTTCCGTATCTTGTAAAATCTAAAAGTTTTGTAACGCCTCTACTGATAACATCAAATACTCTCTGTCCTAAAGGCCACTTTAAAACTATAAGTGCAAAAATTAATTGAATTGATAAACCTTTTGCAACTAAAATCCAATTTACCTTCTTCTTATTTTCTGAAAGTAAATAAGCAATCCCTATAATAACTATTATTCCGAGTAAGCTAATCAGTTTTTCCATATAATTTCTCCTTTCCTTCAAATTATTTTTTAATTCGACAAATTTTAATTTAATATAAAATTAAATGAATTTCAATATACATTCAAATAGTTCTAAATTTAAAATACTTTTGAATAAAATATTAATTCAAAATTATATGCTAAATCTTGTAGTTACAAATAAACTTCAATACAAAAAGCACTTTATTCAGATGCCAGATTTGAAAAATATAAATAAATTAACCCCTAAAACATTCAAAAGAAGGCATCTGATAAAGTGCTTAAGTTTGTCAATAACTTACTAAGTTTAAAAGATGTTTTTGTAAAAATATTATGTATCTCTAAATACTAGAACTAAGCTTATTTCTGTATTCACTTGGAATCTTTAAAATCAATACAGAAACTAAAACACAAGAAACAACCTTATCTATTATGTTTCCAGTAACTCTTGGAATAAATGCTGAAGTAAATATTGAATGTCCTGTTTGTCTTAACCAAGCAAATATAAAGTCATTTCCTGACCCAGTAATTCCTCCATAAATCCATACAGCTATCGGTGTTCCAATAAGTGGACAAATAACTGCTAAAAGAATCCCCGTAATAATTGCAGTCTTAATATCAAATCTATATTTCTTAGTTATAAAGCCTACTATAATACCGACAGCAACATTTACTAATAGGAATGGAATATCTTTTGGATTAGTTAACATACCTTGAATTATATTTGTTAGAGCTCCAACTACAGCTCCATTCCACGGTCCTACCAAAGCAGCAATAAATATTGTTCCAATTGTATCTAGAAATATAAAAGGTATATTTAACATCCCCACAACCGTTCCTAAAACAATATTAAGTGCTACTGCAATGGCACTTAATATTAAAACAAAAATTTTCTTATTTTGCATTTTAGCCCCTCCCGTCATTTAGTTAATTACATAGCTATTCTAACACCTTAAGGGGCTAATGTTAAATTGATAATATTAATAAAAACTGATTATACTATTTTAATCATAAATTACACTTTTTTAAATGTTCAATTATGTTATTTGAGCTTGACAAATTCTCTTCATCTAATCCTAAAAACTTTATGTTCAAACTATTTTGGTTCAACAAATTTTCTATTTCTTCAATAAAAACACCTTTTCCTTGAATAATTTTTAAATCATTAACTTTTTCATTTATTGCAAATTCTACCCCAACTTCTCCACCCCATTTTGTCGATGAACAGGTTTTGTTTACTCCACAGCTTGGACTACCATCTATACCAATCACAGCATGAATCTCATAACCATTTTTAACGTAATCTATTATCTGATTAAGATATGGCATAAAAATATTTCTACAATGTTCCCTAAAATATGGGGTATCAAACTGCTCTTTAACATGTCCCCATCTTCTAATTCCATACAGAGTAACTTCCGGACATGGAAGTTGTATTATTCCATATTTTTCCTTAATCAAAAGATTTACTAAATTATTTTGTACTTCCTTATGAATTGAAAAACCCTCAACCTTAGAATTTGCATTTAATATACAATGACACAAAATTACCATCTTTTTTGATCTATTCATTAAATTCACTCCTTTAAACTAAACTAAAATTATAATTGAACATTAAGCCTCATCCTTTAAGGATGAGGCTTAAATTATTCTATTCCTAATTTATTGTAAATGTCTTTTATTTGCTTTTCATGGAGTGATAATATTAAGTTTATCTTTTCTTCTACATAATCATGATTATCTTTAAACTCAAACTTTACAAGCCATGTAGGATTATATTCTTCTACTTCTTCAATTTGAACGTCTAAATCAGCATATTTTTCCATATCATAAAGATCAAATATTTCATTATACTGTTCATCCGTAACATCTTTGTCAGTAGATAAATATATAAAGCACATGTTATTTTCTACATAAGCTTTTTGTATAAACTGTAATCCAGTGTCAACTTCATAGCTTCCAAGTTCCTCTGTTAATATGTTGTTTTCTCTTTTAAACAATACAACTGCCTTACCCTCCATATAACCACCCCTTAGAACTTCAATCTTTCTAAAATATAGTCTTTAACTTCACTTATAGGAATTCTAACCTGCTGCATTGTATCCCTATCTCTTATAGTAACCATGTTATCATTTACAGAATCAAAATCGTATGTTATGCAGAAAGGTGTTCCTATTTCATCTTGTCTTCTATAACGCTTACCTATACTTCCTGTTTCATCATAATCAACCATAAATTCCTTTGAAAGATCCTCATATATCTTCTTTGCACCGTCTGCTAACTTCTTTGAAAGTGGTAAAACTGCAGCTTTAAACGGAGCTAATGCTGGATGGAATCTTAAAACTACCCTTACATCACCATCTTCTAACGTTTCCTCATCATAAGCATCCACTAAAAAGGCAAGTAATACTCTATCTACTCCAACTGATGGTTCTATACAATATGGAACAATTTTTTCATTTGTTTCAGGGTCAAAATAAACTAATTCTTCACCAGAATGTTGTATATGTTGTTTTAAGTCAAAATCTGTTCTATCTGCTATTCCCCAAAGTTCTCCCCATCCAAATGGGAATTTATATTCTATATCTGTAGTTGCATTACTGTAATGGGATAGCTCTTCCTTTTCATGATCTCTTAATCTTATATTTTCTTCCTTCATTCCAAGACTTAAAAGCCAATTTTTGCAGAAATTCTTCCAATACTCAAACCATTCTAAATCTTCTCCTGGCTTGCAGAAAAATTCAAGTTCCATTTGTTCAAATTCTCTTGTTCTAAATATGAAATTTCCTGGAGTTATTTCATTTCTAAAGGATTTACCAATTTGACCTATTCCAAATGGTAATTTTTTTCTTGAAGTTCTTAATACGTTTTTAAAATTAACAAATATTCCCTGAGCTGTTTCCGGTCTTAAATAAACTAAAGATTTAGAGTCCTCTGTAACCCCTTGATAGGTTTTAAACATAAGATTAAACTGCCTAATATCTGTCCAATCAAAGGCTCCACAATCTGGACACTTAATTTGATGTTCTTTTATGTACTCCATCATCTTTTCATTACTCCAGCCACCAGCATTAGGTTCTATACCGTTATTTTGCATATATTCTTCAATAAGTTTATCTGCTCTAAACCTTGATTTACAATTTCTACAATCCATCAATGGATCACTAAAACCTGCAACGTGTCCTGAAGCTACCCAAACTTGAGGATTCATTAAAATAGCACAATCTACTCCAACATTATAAGGGGATTCTTGAATAAACTTTTTCCACCAAGCTTTTTTTATGTTATTCTTAAGCTCTACCCCTAAAGGACCATAATCCCAGGTATTAGCTAATCCTCCATAGATTTCAGAACCTGGAAATATAAAACCTCTGCTTTTGCACAACGCAACTATCTTATCCATAGTTTTTTCAACAGCCATGATATCCCTCCTTTATATATTACAACACAAAAGCCTTCCATCCCGTAAGGGACGAAAGGCTAAGCTTCCGCGGTTCCACCCTAATTGGCCAAATGGCCCACTTTACTGCTAAATACTCCAGGGCGCCCTTCGTTGAACCTCAATGCCAGTCTTCCACCCTCACCGGCTCGCTAAAATTGAGAGTTTCAACTACTCCTCCCCTTCATAGTATCAATATTAACTTTTATTGTTATAATATCAAATTATTTTATTTTGTCAAGCACCTTATCTTCCTAATATTTCTTCAAGCTTTCTCCTTTGTTCTTCAAAACCAGGTTTTCCTAAAAGAGCAAACATATTCTTTTTATAAGCTTCAACTCCTGGCTGATCAAAAGGATTAACTCCTAATATGTAACCACTAATACCACAGGCCTTTTCAAACATATATACTAATTTACCAAAATAATATGGAGTAAGTTCAGGAATGTTTATAATTATGTTAGGAACATTTCCATCCGTATGTGCAAGAACCGTCCCTTCAAATGCTTTTTTATTAACAAAATCCATAGTTTTTCCTGCAAGGAAATTAAGACCGTCTATATTATCTTTATCCTCCATTATTTCAATATCATATCTTGGTTTTTCTACATTTAAAACTGTTTCAAATATATGTCTTAAACCATCTTGTATATATTGTCCCATTGAGTGAAGATCGGTAGTAAAATCTACTGATGCAGGATAAATTCCTTTTCCATCCTTTCCTTCGCTTTCACCAAATAATTGTTTCCACCATTCAGCAAAATAGTGTAATCCTGGTTCATAATTGGCCATTATTTCAACAGTTTTTCCTTTTCTATATAAAATATTTCTAATCGCTGCATAAAGGTAAGCTGCATTATTAAACACATCTAAATTAGAATATTCATCCATACCATCCTGTGCACCCTTTATTATTTCTTTTATATCAACTCCACTTACAGCAATTGGTAAAAGACCAACTGCAGTTAAAACAGAATATCTTCCTCCTACATCATCAGGAATAACAAAGGTTTCATAGCCTTCTTCTTCTGCAAGCTTTCTTAAAGCTCCTTTTGATTTATCTGTTGTTGCGTATATTCTCTTTCTTGCTTCTTCTTTCCCATATTTTCTTTCCATGTATTCTTTTAAAATTCTAAAAGCTATAGCAGGTTCTGTTGTTGTTCCTGATTTTGAAATTACATTTACAGAAATATCCTTTCCTTCTAATATTTCAAGTAAATCATGCATATAAACAGGACTTATGTTATTTCCAACAAAATAAATTTCTGGAGTTTTCCTTTTGTTCTTTGGTAAAATATTATAAAACGTATGATTTAACATTTCAATTGCAGCTCTTGCCCCTAAGTAGGAACCTCCAATCCCTATAACAACAAAAACATCTGAATTTTCTTTTATTCTTTCTGCTGCCCTTAATATCCTTTTAAATTCATCCTTATCATAATCTCGTGGCAAAGTTACCCATCCTAAAAAATCACTGCCTGGACCTGTTTTATTATGTAATTTTTCATGGGCATCTTTAATTTGTGACTCTAAATTATTAATTTCTTCAACTTTCACAAAAGGCAAAACTTTAGAATAATCAAGGGTAATATTTTTCATAATTATTACCTCCACTAACAAAATTTATTATAAATTTTATAACAATAAATTGCTTAAATCAATAAAGGCTAATGAAAAACATTAGCCTTTATCATATTTTTTCTTTAAATCTTTAAATATTTTAAGGTGAAGCTTCTCATCTTCTATTATTCTACTTAAAAGCTCCTTTATATACTTATCTTTTATTAACATCCTGTGGTTTTCATACTGATTTATAGCCTGCTGTTCTGATTCAATGTCTATATCTATCATTTTGCTTATATCTGTTTCGTAATTTACAAATTTTGAATTCCATGGATAATAAAGACCCATATAAGGAACAGCATAAATAGGCTTTAATCCTAAAAGCTTTATAGTTTCTCCTAAAAGTTCTAAATGCTTCATCTCAATTATGGCAATTCCTGATAAAACTTCAGCGTAATCCTTAAACTCATCCTCAGAAAGTATATGTTGATAAACATATAGCATTACTGCTGAAAGTTCACTTACTATACCAGAATAGTCTTCTAAAAGTAAATTAGCATAGTAAAAGTTTTTCTTTTCAATCTTAGGCTCAGGATACTTTTCACTTGCAGAAAAGTTAATAGCCTTTTTTATATCCCCCGGCATATAAACCCCTTAAAAACCCTATTACAATTTCTATAATATGAAAGAATTATAAAAATTGTTACAAATTAAAAGCCTTTTCTAAAACTTTAATTAAAAGATTAATTGCAGCTTCTATATCTTTTTTACTAACCATTTCGCTATCTGAATGAATATATCTTGTCGGAATAGATACAACTCCAGTTGGAACTCCAGCCTTTGAAACATGTATTTCTGCTGCATCTGTAGTTCCTAAATCCAATATTTCAAACTGATATTTTATATTATATTCCTCAGCTATACTTACCAATAAATCTTTTACTTTAGGATGAACAATAAATCCTCTATCCATTATCTTTATCGCAGCACCTTCTCCTAGCTTTACTACCATTTTATTGCAATTTGGTGTATCTCCTGTTGATGTAACATCTACAACTATAGCTAAATCAGGTTGGATTTTATATGCAGCAACCTTAGCTCCCCTAAGGCCTACTTCTTCTTGTGTTGTAAATACAAAATAAACATCATTATCCGTATCCTTTATATTCTTAACAAGTTCAATTAAAATATAACAACCTAATCTATCATCAAAAGCAGGACCAACTAATACATCTCCAAGATCTTTAAAATCAGATTTTAGAACTGCAAAATCTCCTACTTGGACCTTCTTGCTAGCTTCTTCTTTATTTCCTACACCAATATCTATAAAAAGATCCTTCATTGAAAGCTCTTTTATATCTGCCTTTTGTTCTTTTGCTATAATTCCTTCTACTCCATTTTTAAAAACAACCCTTTTAAATAAAAGCGAATAAGGATTTATACCACCAACATTTGAAAATCTTAAAAAACCATTTTCATCAATAAAATTTACCATAAAACCTATTTGATCCATATGGGAAGCTAACATAATTTTATTTTTACCTTTCCCTTTTTTTATAGCTATAACATTTCCTAAAACATCCTTTTGTATCTCATCAACATAATCTTTTATATTATCTATGATAAATTCAGCAACCATATCCTCTCTTCCTGATGGTCCATATATTGAAACTAATTTTTTTAAAATTTCCATTATAACTCCTCCTTTTCTAAACTTTCTAAAACCCTTTTAACTAACTTTAAAGTATTTTCATAATCATCCTTATTTATCATACTTATAGGAGAATGTATATATCTTGTTGGAACAGATATACTTGCCGTTATACAACCTACTTTTGACTTATGAATAGCTCCTGCATCATTACCTCCTACGGTGCCTCTTCTTAATTGATAAGGTATTTTGTAATATTCAGCTACTTTTATTATTCTTTTAAACAACCTTTCATTAACAATAGATGAAGAATCCATAACTGAAATGGCAGGTCCTTTTCCTGTTTGAGTAATAAAATCCTTTTCATCTTTTACAAAATCTGCACAAGTAGTTCCCTCTATAACAAGTCCTATTTCCGGTTCAATGCTATAAGCAGCTACTGTAGCTCCTCTAAGGCCTACTTCTTCTTGAACGGTAAAAACACAATATAAATCTAAGTTATAATTTTCTTTTAAAACATCTATAAGTATTGCACATCCTACTCTATCATCAAGTGCCTTTGCTTTTATATATCTTCCCATATCAACATATTCACTCTCAAAAGTTGCATAATCACCAATTTTAACATATTTTAAAGCCTCTTCTTTACTTGTAGCACCAATATCTATAAAAAGTTCTTTTATATCAACTGCTTTATTTTTTTCTACTTCGCTTTGAAGGTGTATAGGCTTGTATCCTATAACTCCTTTTATTTTTGTTCTTCCAAAAACAACCCTTTTAGATACTAAGATTCTTGAATCTATGCCTCCAACAGGAGCAAACTTTATTTTCCCATCATCTTTAATTGATGTAACTATAAACCCAACCTCATCCATATGAGCTGCAAGCATAACCCTTTTTCCTTTTCCTTTTTTATGAACTATTAAATTGCCAAGTTTATCTATATAAACATCTCCAAAATTTTTTACTTCTTCTTTTATTAAATTTCTTATCTCCTTTTCACATCCTGATACTCCAAAAGCATCTGTTAGTTTTTTAAGCATAAATATCACCCCAATCCTTTAAAGAAGAAATAAACAATACCAAAAGTCTTGCTGCTCTAATTATATCTTTATAATTGACAACCTCTGTTGATGTATGCATATACCTTATAGGAATAGACACTAAAAGAGTTGGTATTCCTTCTTGACATATTTGAAGATTCCAAGTTTCTGTTCCTGTAGATGCTGGCGATACATCTATTGTATATGGTATTGCATATTCATCAGCAATTTTTATAAGTTTTTCAGAAAGCTCAGGATGAATATTAGGACCTATTGTAATTTCAACTCCTTTTCCACATTCTATTTGTATATCTGAATCTGCATATTTATCTGCAAAAGTAACATCAACAACAATACCAATATCAGGACTAACTTCATAAGCAGTAGTTTTTATGCCTAAAAGTCCTCTTTCTTCCAAGCTTGTAGCAGCAAAGTAAACATCACAAGAATGTTTTATATTTTTAAGCTCTTTAGCGCATTCATAAAGCACCATAATTCCTGAACGATTATCAAGGGCCTTTCCTGTTATAAAATCTCCTAAAAGCCCAATAGAATGTCTTTTTACTGTTATAAAATCTCCTACACTTATTAATTTCTCTAATTCATCCCTTGTCATCCCACAATCTATAACCATTTCATCAATTTTAATAGACTTTTTTCTATCCTTATCAGTTAATACATGAGGAGGTTTTGCTCCTATTACACCAAAAACTTTTTCTTTTCCATGAATTATAACTTCCTGAGCAGGTAAAGTTTTAGGATCGACTCCTCCTACATTTGTAAAGTGAACAAAACCTCTATCATCAATATCAGTAACCATAAGACCAATTTCATCTGCATGAGCAGTTAACAACACCTTTAACCTATTTTCCCCTTCCCCCTTTTTTACTGCTATAAAATCTCCAAGTATTCCTTTTTTTATTTCATCTACTAAATCTTTAAATATATTTTCAAGCTTTTCATGTAATTGAAATTCACTTCCTGAAACTGCACTAAAATTACTCAAATCCTTTAAAATTTCTTTTCCTTCCATTAAATTCCCTCCTTCTTAAACTATTTTAAACTAAATATAATAAATTTTCAAAATTTATTTCAAACCTTGACACATATACCCGGTATAAGTATAATTAATCTTGCTTAAATTTTAAAGGAGGGACGTAAAATGCAAAAAAGAACAAATCATCAAAGTTGGTCATGGATAATATTAGCATCATTTATAATATTAGGATACTTCTATAGAATACTTGGACTCTTTGGTATAATATGTATGACTATGCCTTTATATCACGCCTTAAGAGGTAGAGGAAAAATTCATTGTTCCCATTATTGTCCAAGAGGATCACTGCTTGGAAAATTTTTAAAACATATATCCTTTAATAACACACTTCCAAACTTTATGAGAAGTAAAACTTTTAAAAACATATTACTTATACTAATGATTTCTTTACTAAGCCTTGCGCTTTCCCATTCACATGGACATATTCCAAAAATAGCTTTTGCTATTTATAGATTTATGTCACTATCCCTTTTAGTAGGAATAATAATTGGAATAATATTTAAACCAAGAAGCTGGTGTCAGATATGCCCTATGGGACATGCCTGTGACCTTATAGATAAAAACCTAATTAAAAAAGAGGGAACAAATTAGTTCCCTCTTTTATATTTTTCCTCCTTTTACCCCTGAACTTGCCTTTTTAAGAAGAGGAGTATCAAACACATATATGTTTTTGTTATGTTCTTCATTTTTTAATATAGCATATCCTATTAACTTATCTATAAGATCTTTAAATTTTATTCCTGTTGGTTCCCATAAATAGAAAGATATAGACCCTGGCATTGTATTTATTTCATTTACATAAATCTTCATGGTATCCTTTTCAACAAGAAAATCAATTCTTGAAATTCCTGAACAATCCAAGCATTTAAATACCTTTATTGCAAGTTCCTTTATCTCACTTGCTTTAGCATCTTCAATAGGTGCTGGAATTCTTCTCTCTGCACTTTTCATACCAGAGTTTTTATTTCCCCTTAGGTATTTATCTTCAAAGCTTAAAAACTCCTGCCATGAAACAGGCTGCTCTAAAACAGAAGCCTGATAATCATTATCAAAACCTATTACTGAACAATTAATTTCCATTGGATTATTTACTGCCTCTTCTACAATTACTTTTCTATCATAATTTATAGCAATTTCAATTGCATTTATAAGCTCTTCCCTATTTTTTGCCTTTGATATTCCTATACTTGAGCCTAAGTTTGCAGGTTTTACAAACATAGGATATTTTAATTTCTCTTCTATATGCTTTAAAACTTTTTCACTGTCATTTATATAATCCTTTCTTAAAAACCAAGTATAATTTACTATCGGGATTCCATTTGCCTTAAATATATCCTTCATAATTATTTTATCCATTCCAACTGCAGAACCTAAAACTCCACTTCCAACATAAGGAATGTTACAAAGTTCTAAAAGCCCTTGAATAGTTCCATCCTCTCCATGTGTCCCATGAAGTGCAGGGAAAACTACATCTATTCTTATTGGATCTTTAGTTCTTTTAAATAAACCTTTTTCAGGATAAAATTTTAAATAAGGATTGTTTGGTATAGGTTCAATATATACCCTATTTGCTTTTTTCAAAAGTTCATTTAAATCTCTATAATTTTTTATATCTAGTAAAACATCCCCTGTATACCATTCTCCCTGTTTTGTAATAAACAATGGAATAACATTATACTTTTCCTTATCAATATTTTCAACAACTTGAAGCCCTGTAATTACAGATACTTCATGTTCAACACTTCTTCCACCAAACATGACTAACACATTTTTCTTTTCCATCTCTATCCTCCTTAATTTTCATTATAATTATCAGGTAAATCATTTTCAAACAAAACAATATCTCCAAACTGAACTATCTTACTTAAAACTTTAGTTGCTTCATCAAGGCTATTAACAACAATTATTCTATCTTCTTTATAATTTTCTTCTTTTAATCCTTCAATTATAGGAATACTTCTTCTTTTACCAACAAGAATAGCATAATCACAAACCTCTGCTATCTTCTTTCCAAACTTTTTATTTTCTTCACACTCTGCATCTCCAAGTTCAATCATCCCTGGAGTTACAATTATCTTTTTTCCTCCCTCCATCTCACTTAAAGCTTCAAGAGCCTGGGAAGCTCCTTCCGGATTTGAATTAAAAGCATCATCTATAACTGTAATTCCATTATTTGTATCTAGTATTTGTAATCTATGAGGAACGGGTTCTATTTTTTCTATTCCTCTTTTAATTTCTTCCTCTGAAAGGCCAAGTTTTAAAGCAACAGCAACTCCTGCTAAAATATTATTTACATTATGCCTTCCTAAAAGTTTTGTTTTGCATTCAAAATTAACACATCTTCCATCAACATTTCCACAGACAGTAAATTTTAAACCTTCTTTAGTATTTTTTATGTCAGTTGCATAAATATTTATTCCTTCTTTTTTTGAGGTTCCATAAACATAAGTTTCTATATTCCTCTTCTTTGAAAGTTCAAAACATATATCATTATCTCCATTAAAAAATGCTATTCCATCATCAGGTAAAGATTCTATCAACTCATACTTAGTTTTTGCTATATTTTCTTTAGAACCCATAGTTTCAAGATGCTGAAGTCCAACCGCTGTTAGTACTCCTATTTTAGGATATACAATTTCACAAAGCTCCTTAATATCCCCAACATAACGTGCTCCCATTTCACAAACAAAAATTTCATGCTCATTCTTAAGTTGTTCTCTAACTACTTTAGTAACCCCCATTGGAGTGTTATAGCTCTCTGGGGTCATTATAGTATTATATTTTTCTGAAAGTATTGTTTTTATAAAATACTTTGTACTAGTTTTTCCATAACTTCCTGTAACTCCAATTACTAAAAGATCTTTTCTTCTTCTTATTATTTCTCTTGCCTCATTTATAAACTTTTGTTGAATTAGTTTTTCAATAGGAAGCATCAACTTTAAAGATAATAACATTAAGTAAGAAATAAATACTTGAATTAAAATAAGGCCATTTAAAAATGCTTGAAAAGATTTAAAAACAAAATAAGTTAAAAAAGCCAAAATAAAGTTAACAAAAAGAGCACAAGTAAATAATCTTATAGCTCTGTATGTAAATTTTAAAGGCTTCTTAGCTTTTTTTCTTGTTTTATAATGGGTATAAATATTAATCGAACTTATTAAAATCCATGCAGTCAGCAAAACAATATTTCCTGTTCTTTGAGGAAATAAATAACATATAAAAAGCAAAAATAAAAGTATAGTATTTCTTCTTAAATTATTTTTATCATATTTATTCATCCAATTTAAAAATTCATTTGGTTTATATCCTACAAGCTGGGCCATATGAAGGTAAAACCTATTATAATAAATCGAAACAAATGCAAAAAACAAAATAGAAACAAATATCAAAACCTTCAACCTAATCACTTCCTTTCAAGAAATTTGAAACTATAGCATTAAATTCATTTATGTTATCAAGGTAAGAAAAATGCCCTGCTTCTTTAAATACTACAAGCGATGCATTTGGTATTTCATTTTCCATTATTTTTGCCATATAAAGTGGTGTATCCTCATCCTTTTCTCCCCAAACAAGAAGAGTTGGAGCTTTTATCTTAGGAAGATATCCTCTTAAATCCTCATTTACTACCTTTACAAGGGTTTCTCTTAAAGGCCCTGCATTTTTATAATCCTTTGAACCATACTTTCTATAAAATTTTTCAACAGCTTCTTTATTATTTCCATTAAATAAAAGATATAATTTCTTTAAAAGTTTAAATTTATAAACTTTTAAATAATACCTCCATGTTCTTTTGGGCAAAACGCCTGCGCTATCAACAAGAACAACTTTTTCAACCCTTTCAGGATATAAAGAAGAAAACATTATAGAAACTCTTCCACCAAAGGAATGTCCTACTAAGCTAGCTTTGTCTATTTGAAGTTTTTCAAAAAACTTATAAAGCATTTGAGTATAATCTAAAACTCCCCAAGGTTTTGGTGGTAAAGATGAAAGTCCAAATCCTGGAAAATCTATTGCATATACTTCAAATTTTGTTGATAAATAATTAAAAACAGGTAAGAAGCTATCTGCTCTTCCGCCCCATCCATGAAGCAATATAACTTTTTTACCACTTCCTGCTTTTTTGTAGTATATATCCAAGCCATCTATTTTTATAAACATAAATTCACCTCTTTTATATAAATTCATACTACATTATACTACAATTTTATAACTTTTAAAATTATTATTAGGTTAAACATATAAATTAAGAAAATTTTAAAAATATTTTACCCTCTATTACACCAGATAGCAATGGAATAGAAAAAACAAAGATAAGCCATAGAACAAACTTGTTCTATGGCTATATTTTATACTGATCTATCCTTTTACCTTTATAAATATATGCATTTGTTGGGCAAGCGTGCAGACATTTTTGACAGGATATACATTTATTTTGAAACTCGAATTTATCATTGCTAAATTTAATATTTTTAGTAGGACAATTTTTTACACACTTTAAACACTTCACACAAAGTTTCATGTCAACTGAAAGATTTCTCTTTGCCCATCCTTTAGAATATTCATAAAACATTTTATATACTATTTTAGCTAGCTTAAATCTGAATTTACTTACTTTAACTATATTTATCTCATCATCTAAAAATTTTTTAACCAATAGTTTAACTTTTTTATCTGCCTCTTGCTTTGCTTTTTTGATATCCTCCTCCGTTGGTTTTTTAAAAGCAACTACATAATAATTGTTAGGCATAGAAATAAAATCTTGAATTAAAACTTTATATCCCTTTTCCTTTAAAATATTAAAAATTTCAAAAGGACCTGCTGCTTTATCTGAAGCCTGCGTTGAAAATATTATACATTTTTTATCCCCTTGTTTTATATTCTGTTTAACCCAGTCTACGTAATTTTTTGGAAATAATTCTGAATGAATTGGAGCACCAAAAATATAAAAATCATAATCATCATTTAACTGCTTTTTTTTAGAAACGTCAATTAAAACACAACTTACGCCGTTTTCTTCAAAATACTTTTTAAAAAGCTTACAAACATATTCTGTATTTCCTGTTCCTGAAAAATATATTATAGCTGCCTTCAAGATAATACCCCCAAATTATTTAGATTTTGTATACTTAATAATCTCTACATCATGCATAATCACAATTAAACCTTCAGTTATCATAGGCTCGATTACCTTTATAAATTCATTTATTCTTTCTTCCTTATCAATTATTTCAATTACTATGGGCAAATCATGGGATAAAACCTCAGCTAATGCAGAATGAACTCTACTATTTGCTCCAAATCCTTCTATGCCCCTTACAATTGTAGCCCCTGCAAGGCCAAATTCTTTAGCTTTTTTTAAAATAACATGATATAGAGCTTCTCCATGCCATCTGTCAGATTCTCCAATAAATATTTTTAATAACTTTCCTCTTCCTTCTAATTTCATAAACTCTCCTCCTAAATAATAACATTACATAAAAACTTTCCTATTACAACTCCCAAAAGACTTAAAGATAAGTTTAACAAAATATTAAGGCTTCCCCATAAATACGATCCTGAATTTAAAAGTCCCACCGTTTCATAACTGAAAGTTGAAAAAGTTGTCAATCCTCCCAAAATACCTGTAGTTAAAAATAATCTAAGGTCTGGCGATATTATGTCCGTAGATAAACTAAGTTCCATAATAAATCCTATGAAAAAGCCTCCTAATACATTCACAATTAATGTCCCCATGGGAATATTAAAATTAAATATTTTTGAAGATTGTAAAGATATTAAATAACGCAATGAAGCTCCTATAAATCCTCCAAGGCCAACATAAAATACTTTTTGCAATATAAAACACCTCCAAAAAGTAAAAACTACTACAAGAAAATTATATTAAATGACATTATTTTCTTCAATAAATTAGCTAAAACTATCACAAAATAAAACCAGGTGATGATAATGAAAAAATTTATACCTTCTCAAATATTTATTGAGAAAGATGCATTAAAATATAAACTAACTCATGAAATAATAGAAAAATTTAAAAACAACAACATACCAATCTTTGAAGAAAACTTTAAAAAGACTTTTAAAAAACTAAATGAACAGCAGTTTTTTGCCATATCTAAAAAAACTTTAATTCTTAGCGTTAATAAAAACAAAAAACTTGAAACCTGTAAGCCTTCAGCAGACTACCAATTTTCCCTTGTTTCAGGATGTCCCGGAATATGCGAGTATTGCTATCTACAAACAAAACATGCATGTTCGCCTTATATAAAAGTCTATGTTAATATAGATGAAATACTTGATAACATACAAAAATATATAGATAATAACAGACCTAAAATTACTACGTTTGAACTTTCTAGCATCAGTGATCCTATTTCTGTTGAACATATAACTGGTTCTGTAAAAAAAACTATTGAATTTTTTTCAACTCAAACTTATGGAAAATTAAGATTGGTTACTAAATTTACAAATATTGATTCCCTTTTAAATATAAATCACAATAACAACACAAAAATAAGATTTAGTATAAATACTGATTATATAATAAACACATTTGAACATAACACAAGCAGCCTCGAAGAAAGAATAGAATCAGCATATAAAATCCTAAGTTCAGGGTATAATACAGGATTTATAATTGCCCCAATAATTGTCTATGAAGGATGGAAAAAAGATTATGAAAATTTATTCTCCTATATGAAAAGAAAGCTTGAAGAATTTAAAAATAAAGAAATATCCTTTGAACTAATTCAATTTAGATTTACACTAAAATCAAAGGATATAATCCTAAAACGCTTTCCAAAAACCAAACTTAACCTTAACGAAAACGAAAGATTAAAAAAATGGGGACCATATGGATACTACAAATATGTCTACCAAAAAGAAATATCAAATGAACTAAAAAAGTATTTTTATGAAAAAATTAAAAAATACTTTCCAAATTCTAAAATAGAATACTTCACTTAAAAGTTTTTTAAATTTAACTATTAACCCCCTAAAAGAAAGATTAATAAATTAAACTTAAAAATGCCATTTTCCCATTTTCTAAAATTTCTTTTAATTTATCTCTGTCAACCAAAATTACATTCGTTTTTTCTGCTAACGAAATGGCTGAATTTGTAAAATATGAATTTGTAATAACCATTCCTAAATCACATTTATAATAATCTCTAGCTGCTATTACTTCTTGAACTGCAGAATTACCAACACTTCCTAAGTAATTTTTAGCTTGAATTGCTATTTTTTTATTTTTTGCTTCTACAATTAAATCTGCACCTTGGTCTCCTGAAAAACTTGTATGAATTACTACAAATCCAAATTCTTTAAATAAATTTTCTAAGAATTCTTCAAAATCATACCCACTTAACGTATCTACATAATCCATTGTAAAATATTTTGAAGTTACTGGTAATCCTATTTCTTTTTTAAATTTTTCAAGCTCTTTTTCCTTTTCTACTTCTAATCGTGCTGAATGTAGTATTTTTTTTACCTCTTTTGCATCTTTTCCCACATACATAGAAAGACACATTATATTATATGGTAAAAAAGCATTTTTACCCAAATTATAAATAACATCTTTGAAAACATCTCCACTTATTTTGTGGATTCCTTCTTTAAAATCTTGAACTAGAACATTTTTTATTGATGTTTCCAAGTATTGTTTTAACTGTTTTTCTTCTATATCTATGTTTTCCTCAGTTTTGAGTAAAATCCTTAATCTTTCTAAGTCTAGATAAAAATTATCATAATTAATATTTAACTTTCCTTTATTCAAATGTGCTTCTGATTGCTGTTGTAAAAATGGCTTAATTTTAATAAGAATAAATCTTTTTATATATTCATCAAATATATTTCGTTTTTCTTCACTCATTGAATCTATAAACAAATCTTGATTATTTTTTTGTCCTTCTTTTTGCTCTTTAATAGAACCTTTTATTTTTGAATATAAATACTTCAAGCCAATAAACGTAGCAATATAAAAAGAAACACTCTTATTAAGACTTAATAACCCAAGAATAATTATAAGACCATTTATAACCAATAAAATAAATAATGTTATTTTAAGAATTACTTTAAAGAATAATTTAAGTTTTACATTTCGTAATATTTCCATACTTATCCTCCTTGATATGCTAAAATTTACTAATTTTTATCTTTAAATTGTATTTTTATTTTAAAAGATAAATAAAGAGCCATCTTATATAAAACAAGACTTACAACAAAAGGAAATATAGGCATTATACTGTAAAGCCATCCTGAAAAATAGCCAGAAGGAATTGAAATTAAGGCTATTAGCCCTTGAGTTGCAGAAAAAATCTTTGCCCTCTCTTCTTTACCTATTACATTATTCCATAAAGTTTCCCTAAAGGTAATTGTTATTAAATTTCCTGCTGCCATTAAAATTGTGCTAAAAACAAGGGGAATATAAAATTGGGGCTTAGCAAATATAAATACAAAAATCCCCAACATATTTAAAAACAAACCTAAAATTAAACTATTAATTTCTCCTTTCCTGGTTAAAAAATCCATAAATCCAAAATAAATTAATAAATTAACCAAAGCTGATAATCCCGGTATTAAGGCTGTTTCAGATTCTGTCATGCTAAGAACATCTTTTAAGTATATAGGTTGAAAGTATAAAAAAGAATTTTGAAGATATGTAAGTAACATAATTAAAAATACTAAAAATGTAATTTTATTAGTAACAAAATATAACATAGAATCTTTATAATCTTTAATTTTTTCCTTTAAAGAAATATTCCTATGCTTTTTGATAAGTTGCAAACCTATCTTTGTTTCACAAGTTAATTTATGCCTTCCTAAAAACATTAAAGTCATACTTATAAAGCCTAAAAAATATATAAGTCTCATAGCTTTTTCAATTCCAAATTTATCTACTAAAAGCCCTGCCAAAGGCGTAAAAATCCCTGAAGCTAAATTAATTATCATTATTAAGCTAAAAAATCGAATTCTTTTTTCTTCTTCAGTATCCTCTACCGCAAGACATGTCCAAGAAGTATAAGAAACCTTTTGAAAAGAATTTAAAAAAGCTGCAAGTAAGAAAAAATAAAAATTTTTAGAAATTGCCCAAACAAGCATCGAACCACTCCATGATATCAAATCAAAAAGAAGGGTTGTCTTTCTTCTACCTAATCTATCGGTAATAGGTCCTGCTATAAAAGATGTAAAAACCATCAAACCAGTTATAAAAGAGTTTAAAAATCCAATTTCTATTTCATCTAATCCTAAACTTTTCATATACAATGGTTGATAGAAAAATATCATTCCTCCAAATATAGCCCACATAGGTTCAAATATAATACAAGCATAGGCATTTCCCTTTAAGTCTCCTAGCAATTTATTTTTTATATAATTCAACCCATTCCCCCCTACTACTTAATCCATTCCCTAAAAAATTTTTTAGACTTTAGAATTAAATCTATCGAATATCTTTCTTTGAATAATATATCATCTATGCTAAAAACAGGCATAACTCCCATAACAGAATTTGTCAAAAAACATTCTTTAAAGTACTTAATATCTTCATATCTGATAAAGGTCTTATTTATTTTATAACCTTTAGATTTAAAAAAACTCAAAACGTTATCCCTCATAATTCCCCTTAGTATTCCACTTAAAAGATGGGGAGTAAATATTTCTTTATCATAAACAAAAAATATATTAGCATAGGAAGTCTCACAAACTTCCTTATTTTCATTTAAAAACAAAGCCGTATCATATCCTTTTTTTTTAGCTTTTATATCCTCTATATAATTTATTCCATAATTAAAAGTTTTTATGTAATTAAATATATTTCTTTTACTCTTAACTACTTTTGATATTTTTAACTTTAGTCCTCTTTGAAACATATCCTTGGTATAATGTGGCTTTCTATAAAAAATATTAATTTCATCATTATAACATACAACCTTTAAAACCCCACTAGAAAGATTATTTTCATATATGTATTTATACAACATATCATAAAAGTTTTGATAACCTATATTAAAACTTATATTTAAAATTCTATGGGTCCTTTTCAACCTCACATAATGTTTATCAATATCCTCTATTTTATAATCATAAAAATACAACGTTTCAAAAGGAACCATTCCAAAAGAAAGATTTTTATCAAAATTCATAATACCTTCTCCTTAAAATTATTTTGAAAAAGTACTATATATAGCTTTTCCTTTATGAAGGGTCTCCTCATACTCTTCCTTAGGATCTGAATCCCAAACTATTCCCCCACCTACATTATAATAAATACCGCAGTCATCAATAACAACAGTTCGTATCGCAATGTTAAAATCAAAATTTCCATTATTTGAAATATAACCTATTGAACCTGTATATATTCCTCTTGAAACATTTTCAATTTCCTCAATAACCTCCATAGAACGAAGCTTTGGAGCTCCTGTAATAGAACCTCCAGGAAACATAGCTTTTATAATATCACTAAATTTTACACAATCTAATAACTTACCCTGAATTGTTGAAACCAAATGATTAACCGTTGCATACTCTTCAACTTCAAACAAGCTTTTAACTTCAACAGAACCTGGAATACATATCTTAGATAAATCATTTCTTTCAAGATCTATAATCATCAAAAGTTCAGATTTTATTTTTTCGCTTTGTAAAAGCATGCTTTTTAATTTTTCATTTTCTTCTTTATTATAGCTTCTTTTAGTTGTTCCCTTTATTGGTCTTGTAGTTATATACCGACCTCTTTTTCTAATAAACTGCTCTGGAGAAGTAGATAAAACAAAACCTCCATCAACTTCTAAAAAAGCATTATAAGGCCCATAATTTACCTTTCTAAGCTTTGCATAAGCATTATAAGGATCTACCTTTCCCTTTGCAAAAAATTGCTGAGATATGTTTACCTGATAAACTTCCCCCTGTCTTATATATTCCCTTACCTTTTCAACTCCCTTTTTATATTCCTCTTCAGTAAAATTGGATAGTAAAGTTAAACCTTCTATTTCTTTTAAAGGATATTCTTCATTTTTTAACCTCTTTAATACTTCAACAATCTTAGGATCTGAGGTATTAATAATCGTATTCTTGTTTTTATGATCTATAATAATATATTCATCATAATAAGCAAAAAAAGCTTCCGGTAACTTTACATAAGAAGGATTTTTTCTTTTTACTTTACAAAGCTCCATACCAAAATCATAAGAAAAATAACCAACAAATCCTCCATTAAAAATTAGATCACTGGGACTTTTATAAACTTCTATATATTTATCTAAAACATCAAGCAAATCTTCTTTTACTTCCCTTTCTAAACCTTTTTCTAAAATGAAAACCCTTTGATTCTTTTGTTTTAAAATCATTTTAGGATTAAAAAGAATTATTGAATAATCTCCATAATCTTTTAACTGATATCTACTATCTAAAAGCATCGAATAACCTTTTCTTAACTCTAAAAATGCTAAAAATGCATCCACTTCAAAATCTAAATATTCTCTAAACATATCTTCCACTCCTTAAAAAATTTTTTAACATGTCTAAACCCTGCTCAGTTAAAACAGCCTCGGGATGAAACTGCACCCCTTCTATGTTATATTTTCTATGTCTTATCCCCATTATTTCCCCTTCTTTTGTTAAAGCAGTAACCTCAAGATCTTTAGGTAATTCTTCACAGGATATAACAAGAGAATGATATCTTGTAACCTTCAAAGGATTTTTAAGACCTTTAAAAACTCCTTTGTTAAAATGTTGAACTTCATGTACCTTGCCATGAACAGGCTGTAATCCTTTAACTATCCTTCCGCCAAAATAATAACCTATACACTGATGTCCAAGACAAACGCCAAGAATAGGTTTTTGGCCTTTAAAAAAATCAATAACCTCTAAAGGCAGATAAGCTTCCTTTGGACTTCCCGGACCTGGTGATAAAACAATGTAATCGGGATTTAATTTTTTTATATCTTTAATAGTAATTTCATCTCTTCTTTTTACTATAACATCTTGTTCTAAAATCAAAAAATAATGATAAAGATTGTAGGTAAAAGAATCAAAATTATCAATTATTAAAACCATACCACACCTCTTTTCTAATCTTTTCTAATGTTTTGTTTTTATTATACTATAAAATTTTAAGCCCTAAAAGGTAATCCTTTTAGGGCATTTTCTACGTTTGGTCAAGTCCTGTTAATACATTGTCAAAAGCATTTATTTTACATCTTTGACCATCCCAATTTACACAGTTTTCACAACTTCTTTCTGGATAAACTGATAAATTATACATTCCTTCTGTTTTATAATAGCTACAGCTTCTCGCAACAGCTTTTAATTGCTCTTTGCTTGCCATATTTTTACCCCCATAATAAATATTCTTAAATATATTTTTACTCATAACTAATTTATTATTCATTCTAAACATAAAATAAAATATTTTGCACAAAATATAAAAAGGTGATAGATATGTTTAAATATAACAATCAAATAACAAAAAACCAATATATGTTTATAATTCAAAATTCAATGATAGGAGTTGGAATATTATCTTTAGCATCAGAAGTTTGTAAAGAAGCACAGCAATCTGGATGGATATCAACGTTTTTAGGAGGATTTTATCCTATATTTGTAGTAACTTTAACTACTATTATTTTTAAAAACATGAACTTCAATGAATTTTTTGAAATCAACAGAAGAATTTATGGTAAGTTTTTAGCTTACATATTTACAATATTTTTCTTTATTAATTTTACATTCTTTACATCTTTTGTACTTTCTGGATTTACTAATGTTTTGACTTTTTCTACAACAAAGTTTTTATCTCCATATGTAATAATTGTACTGACTTCTGTGCTCATTTACTTTACAATAAACCAAGGTCTAACAAATATTGGAAGATTATCAGAGCTTTTATTTTATCTTACTATTTTACTGCTTATAATCCCTATTTACTTTATAAACAAAGGTAATTCAACCAACCTACTGCCTATAATCAGCAACACTAACTCAATAATAAAGGCTATTCCTAAAACATTTTTCTCATATTCTGGAGTAGAAATTAGCCTTTTTATAATCCCATTTGTTACAGACACTAAAAATGTGTTAGCCTCTGGAATAAAGGGTAGTCTAATAACGATAATTCTTTATAGCGTGACAGTTATTCTTACTATAAGTTATTGTGGTTATGTATTAACTTCAAAACTTCAATATCCTTTGCTTTATCTTGTTTCTGCAGCAGACCTTCCTATTTTATCTAACTTTGAACCTTTGTTTATTTTTCTTTGGGGAAATAAAATATTTCAAACCTTAGCAGTTGGATGCTTTGGTATGTCATATACTTTATCCTTTATAATTAAAAATTCTTATAACAGATGTTGTCTTTTTACATGCCTTTTAATAATTTTTACTTCATCAATACTTATTCCAGAACACAACCGTTCTATGGTAATAGATATAGTAATGCCCTATCTTGTTTATACAATAATAATTTATACCCTCTTAACTTTTATTCTTAGTTATCTAAAACGGGGTGAGATATTTGAAAAAAATTAGTTATATAGTTTTATTTATTTTTATTTTTTCATCCTGTTATAATAAAGCACCTATTGAAAGAACATCAATAATTTCAGGGGTAGGTCATGATCTAAAATCAAATAAGAAGCTGTCCTCTACCTTTGAATTTACAGTATTTAAAGGCCAAAACATAATAGACAAAATGATAGTTACAACAGAAGGAACTTCTATATTCGATATGTATAACAAAAGACTTTTAATAACTAAACGAAAACATCTTCCTGGAACTATAAGACTTTTACTTATCAGCGAAAATAGAGCAAAATATGGAATATCAGATATTATAGATGCTTTTTTAAGGGATCAAGAAAGAAATCTTAATACAACAGTTGCAGTATCAAAACAAAGTACAGAAAACATATTAAAAATGAACCCCAAAGATAGCAATACAATGTCAGAAGAAATTGAAGATCTTATAAAATCCTCCTTTGAAGCTAACTTTACCCAAAATGATGTAACTATTAAAGACTTATTTAATATGTATTATCAAGAAGGAAGGCATATAATGATTCCTTACGTAGAAAAGTTTAAAGACACCATAAAACTAGGAGGAATTGCAGTTTTCAAAGATGACAAAATGATATTTGTTATACCAGAGGAGGAAGCAAAATATGTAAACATATTAAGAAATGACAAAGCTCAAGGTTTTCTTTCCTTTACCAGTGAAACATCTAAATCATTTGATATAGCATGTCAAAGCAGAAGAAAAATAAAAGTCGATTATGATGATGAAAATATAGTTTACAATATCAATATTTTAATATATGCATCCATTAAAGAAGCAAACATAGATAACTCTTTAGAGTTATCTAAAGAAAAAATAACAGAATTAGAAGAAAAATATTCTAAAGAGATTTCAAAAAAGCTTCAAGAAATATCAGACAAATATAAAAATAATTACCAGTTTGATGCTTTTGATATTCAAAAATATGCAATTGCTATTTTAGGAAAGGATAAACAAAAATATGTTGAAGATAATTTTAAAAACTCCAAAATCAACGTTCAAGCTAAAATAAAAATACTATCTAGCGGCAGGATAATAAGGTAGGTGAATAGAATGATTGAAAAGTTAACAAAAAATATATATTCAAACTTAGATGTAATATCTGCTAACGTCCCCAGCAACTTAAACTTTATAAAAAGAGAAATAATTTTTAAAGAACATAAATGTTATATCTTATTTATATCCGGAATAGCAGACAAAAATGTAATAGAAGAAACTATAATTAAACCTTTATTAACTATAAAAAATCACATAAAATCCGAAAATCTACTAGATGATATGCCAAAAAAATATATATTTTCCTCGGATATAAATGTAACTAACTCAATTCCAGATATCTGTTATGAATTACTAAACGGCAAAACCGTAATCCTTGTTGAAAATTACGATACAGCTTTAGTGTGTAATACAATAAATGATAATTATAGACAAATACAAGAATCTACGAATGAAAAGTCAATATATGGACTTAGGGAAAGCTTTACTGAAAATTTAAATTTAAACCTAACCATACTTCAAAGGAAAGTAAAAAATCCAAACTTAAAATTTGAAAGGTATATAGTAGGAGATAAAATAAAAACAGAATTAGTTCTTGCTTATATAGATGGAATAATCGATCCGCTTGTCTTGACTAATATAAAATCAAAAATCACAAATATAAATGCTCCTGCTTTAATATCAACTGGATTTTTAGAACAGTTTTTAGATTACAGGCACTATAATATATTTCCTTTAACAAAAAGCACAGAAAGACCAGATAAAGTAGTATTTGATTTGCTAGAAGGAAAGGCTGCAATATTTATAGCTGAATCACCAACTGTTTTAATTCTTCCTGCAACCTTTCTAGAATTTTTCCAAGGTTTTGAAGACTATTCAGAAAGGACTATCATAGCAAATTTTTCAAGAATAATGAGGTTTATAGCTATAATTACAATTATGATTCTTGAACCAATATATCTAGTTCTTCTAATTTATAATCCAGAACTATTTCCCTATAAACTTATGTCCCTTATTATTTCTTCAAGACAAAACATACCACTTCCTCCCCTTTTAGAAATACTAGCAATGGACGTTGCAGTAGAAATATTAAGAGAAGGTGGAATACGCCTTCCTAACCCTGTAGGAACTACTTTAGCTATAGTTGGAGGTATAGTAATAGGTGAATCTGCAACTAAAGCAGGATTAGTAAGCTATGTTACTCTTTTTATTGTAGCTATAACTGTTATATCAACTTTTATAATTCCAAATTATCAAATGGCTTTAACTATAAGATTTATAAGATTTCCTATGCTTATATTAGGGCAAATGTTTGGCTTTTTCGGCCTTTTAATAGGTTTTTATTTTTCATTAATTCAACTTACTAAATTAGAAACATTTGGCGTACCATATTTTTCACCTGCCACACCATTTAGGTTTTCCGATATAATCGACTCAATAATTAGACTTCCTTTAAATAAAATACTTGTAGAACCTAAAAGTTTAAAACCAAGCAAAAAGAGCCCTAAAAATTAAGGGCTCTATTTTTTTATAAGAATTTGCAAAAACGGATTTATAAGACCTATAAGGCCTCCTAAAAGGGCACCAAACCATGTTATTGCTTTTAGTTCTTTATTTGACACTTCTAAAATTATTTTTTCAATATATTCAATGTCAAGTTCATTAATCCTATCTTCAACAATTTTTGAAATATCTAAAATTTCCAATAAATTTTTTCCATATCGTTTAAATAAGCAATCAGTAACAGAAAGTAAGTTATCTATAAAATAGGTAAACTTTTCTTCATCTATAGATAAAACATCATTTATCTTTAAATTTAGAATATAACTAACAAGATTATCTACTTCTGTTTCAACAAAATATTTACCCTTCTCATAAAAAGCTTCTTTTAAGTCTATATCTTCAAAATAACGTTTTAAATCATGTATTTTAAGCTCCAATAAATTATCAATTATATTTATAATAATTAAAGCCAGATCAGTTCTGTTTTCAGATTTATCTAAGTATTCCTCTATCGAAGATATAGCTTTTTGAGTTATAAATTCTGGACTTATAATCATTGTTATAAATTTTCCTATATTCTGTTGGAGTATATTATATAATAATTCAGCTAATTTTACCTTTACAATTGGTTTTCTCAACTTTGATTTTATAAATAAAGCTATATCATCTTTATTTTTTATTACGGTATCTTTTATGCTATCAATAATTTTATCTGTAAAGATATCTCTCAGCCTTGTATCCTGAATATTTAAATCTTTCCTTCTACTAATTTGAAATTTTATCAATCTAAACACATACTTAGTTATTGTTTTCCTAATATCATCTAATTTAACTCCTGTCTTGTTTAAAACTTCTCCTATAGAATAATTTTTAATAGACAATTCCTTTATTTTAAAAATAACCCATTCTCTTAATTTATTCTTAAAACTAGGATTAGATAACCAATTATGAACAACTTCATAAGTTAAAATATGTTCTTTTAAAGCATCCCCTATATTCTTGGCAATTCTTTTTCTTTCTTTTGGAATAAGACCTGGAGTAAAAGGAAGTTTAAATCCTAGAAATCTCACTTCATTAAATGGCCGAAATAGCATTTTAATTGCAATATAATTAGTAACATACCCTATTAGAGCCCCTAAAACTGCTGAAACTAAAAGCCCCATTTTATCACCATCCCTTGCCTTTTTAACAAAATTGATTATATCACAAAAAATTTGGTATATCTATTAAAAATGATATATAATATGGTTATAAAACAACACGGGGGGATGACTATGTTAAAAATATTTCTTGTTTTATCTTTAATCCTTAATGCTTTTTTAATTTATACATTAAAAATAAAAAATAAAAAAATTAAAGAAGATATAAAAATTGAAGAGACTAAAAACTTAAATAACCTGTTAAAGTCCTATTTAAAAATAATAAACAAAATAATCTACACAATTGAAAATTTAAAATTAGATTTAAAATCAATATCTGAAAAAACAAACGAGATAAATTTATCATCAAATGAAAACAAAAGTAAACTTTTACATACCCAAAACCAAATTAACAATATACATTCATTGGTTCAAAAAAACTTAAATTTATCTGATGATATAGTAAAATCTTTTGAGTTACATAACAACAATATTTCAAAAAACATACATGAAATATTTAATTCAATAGAACAATTTGAGCAAGTAAAATCCGCCATTAAAAAAACCGAAAAATCCTTAGAAAACTTAAATAATCAAATTAATAAAGTAAGCAGTTTAATATCATCAATAAGAGAGATAGCTGCAAGCACAAATCTTCTATCTTTAAATGCATCAATAGAAGCTGCAAGAGCTGGCGAACACGGAAAGGGCTTTGCCGTTGTAGCTTCTGAAGTAAAAAAACTATCAACACAAACCGATAAGTTTTCTAAAATAGTAGATGAACAACTTTATGAAATGACACAAATTTCTTCATACGCTAATAAAGAAATGCTACAAAGCGTTGAACTTATAGAAAAACAATCTATTCTACTAAAAAAAGCTACAGAAAACATTTATAAAATATTAGATTCATTTAAAGTAATATCTAATCAAACCATAGAATTGTCAAAATTAAATCAAAACTCTTTTTCTTCTTTTAAAGAAATAAAATCCTACTCTGATGAAGTTATTAATTCAACAAACAATACCCTATCTTCAATAAGTGAAATAAATAATTCAATAGTTAAAGAAAATGAAATAGTTAAACAGCTACATGAAACCTCCAACAGGCTTAGTGAAATAGGGATTAATTTATTTAAAGAACTAAAAATCAAAGATGACGAGCTTGTTGTTGTATCAGAGGAATATCCTCCTTTTGTAATAGAAGATGAACAAAAACCTGGAATTGACATAGAAATTTTAAAAGAAATTTTTGAAAAAAGACATAATATAAAGCTAAACATTTTTTATGCTCCCTTTGAAATGTGTCTAAATCTAATAAAGGAAGGATATGCAGATATAATATCAACTTTATCTTTTACTAATGAAAGACAAACATACATTAATTTTTCTAATCCCTATAGAGATGAAAATAAATTTATAATTCTCAAATCCAAAAATTCGAACATTTACTTTAGAAATTATGATGATTTAAAAAACAAAACCATAGGACTTATATTTGGATACACCTATCCTAATAAAATATTAAAAGATCCTTCAATAAAAAAAGATTTTTCTCAAAAATTAGAAGTACTTTTTGAAAAACTAGAAAATAATCAAATTGATGCTATATTTATCAACGACTATATAGGAAATTACGTTATAAAGGCATACAAATTACAAAATAAACTAGAAATTGCAAACTTTATATATACATCCGAAGAAAAATTCGATGCAAGAATAGGTTTTACAAAGAAAAAAGACCTATCTAAATTAATAGACATATTCAATACTGAACTTAATAAACTTAAACAAGAAGGTAAAATTAAAAATATAGAAAGCAAATATCTAATTTAAGCACATTGAAAAAAATTTTTTGCTTTGTTAAAATATATTAAAGCTTAAACTAAGGAGGGACAAGATTTGTCAATATTAGATGTACTAAAGGAAAGAGGTTATATAGAACAGTTTAGCCACGAAGAAGAAATCAAAGAACTTCTTGATAAGGAAAAAGTTACATTTTACATCGGATTTGACCCAACTGCAGATAGCCTCCATGTTGGACATTTTATTCAATTAATGGTTATGTCATACCTTCAAAAAGCTGGCCACAGACCAATCGTTCTAATAGGTGGCGGAACTGCAATGGTTGGAGACCCTTCAGGAAAAACTGACATGAGAAAAATGCTTTCAAAAGAAGATATAACATATAATGTTGAATGTATAAAAAAACAAATGGAAAAATTTATTGACTTCTCAGAGGGAAAAGCAATTTTAGTTAACAATGCCGAATGGCTCTTAAATTTAAATTATATAGATTTTTTAAGAGATATAGGAGTTCATTTTTCAGTAAATAGAATGCTGACTGCAGAGTGCTTTAAGCTAAGGCTTGAAAAAGGACTATCTTTCTTAGAATTTAACTATATGTTAATGCAAGCCTATGACTTCTTAGAATTAAACAGACGTTACGGATGCAAATTAGAAGTTGGAGGAAATGACCAGTGGTCAAACATATTAGCAGGTGTTGACTTAATAAGAAGAAAAGAAGGAAAAGAAGCTTACGGCATGACAATTACTCTTTTAACTAACTCAGAAGGAAAGAAAATGGGTAAAACTGAAAAAGGTGCCCTTTGGCTTGATCCTAATAAAACTTCTCCTTATGAATTTTATCAATATTGGAGAAACGTAAATGATGCCGACGTTGAAAAATGCTTAAGACTTCTTACATTCTTGCCAATGGAGGAAGTAAGAAAACTTTCTTCCCTAAAAGATAAAGAAATAAATGAAGCTAAAAAAATACTAGCCTTTGAAGTTACAAAACTAGTTCATGGAGAGGAAGAAGCTAAAAAAGCCCAAGAAGCAGCAGAAGCTTTATTCGGAGGTAGTGGAGATCTTTCTAATGTTCCAACAATTAAGATTTCTTCAAACTTAATAGGTCAAAAACTTTTAGATGTTCTTGTAGAAGCTAAAGTTATACCATCAAAAAGCGAGGGAAAACGCTTAATTCAACAGGGAGGATTATATATAAACAACGAAAAGGTTAGTAGTTTTGATGAAGTTCTTAAAGAAGAAATGTTTAAAGAAGGATTTATGTTGGTTAGAAAAGGAAAAAAAAGTTATAATAAAATTGAATTAGAATAAAAATAATTCCCTAGAAACTTTCTAGGGAATTATTTTTTATCCTTATATCGCAACAAATCATATTCCAACATTTTATTTGACATTTCTAGATATGTCCTATACTTTTCAAAAAGATAGTTATATTTATTTTTATCTACTTCTTTACCAGTTTTTAAATCCACCAGTTTATCTAAAGACTTTAAATATGCAACATCATTTGTTATAAAATTTCCTTCCCTTGTTAAGATAAAACCTTCTTTATCATTTAAAAGGTCTCTTCCTAAAACATATTTTGGTTTTACCCCAAATAAATTTGCAAGGGTAGGATACAAATCCATTTGTCCTGATGTAGTTTCATCTATCCCCTTTATTTTTTCATCAGGGAAATGAATCATCATAACAACCTTTTGTGCTGTAACCCATTCAAAAGTATTCAAATCTTCTTTTCCATATAATAATTTTGCAAGCTTATTTTTATTTTCATAAGGAATCGCAGCATGATCTCCATAAAATACTACAACTGAATTATCCCAAAGTCCAGCTTTTTTTAATTCATCTATTAAAATTCCAACAGCCTCATCGGTATATTTTACAGCTTTTAAATAATCTCCAACAACATCTCCCTCGAATTCTCCAACATCAATTATATTAGCAATTTTATTTTGATAATCCTTATAAGGAAAATGGCTTGATAATGTTATAAGAAAAGAATAAAATGGTCTGTCATAATTTTTCATCTTTTCAACTGCCTGTCTAAAAAAGGATTTATCTGAAAGGCCCATTCCCTGAATTTCATCAATTATAAAATTATTTTCGTTTTCATACCTGTCAAACCCTAAAGCTTTATACATATTTGTTCTATTCCAAAATCCAGGCCTGTTAGCATGCATTACACAGGTAAAATATCCAATATTTTTAAGTTCTTTTGCTAAAGAATCATATTTATTTCCTGCAAACTGATAATAAACAGCGCCCTCCCTTGCAGGTAGCAAGGATACATTGCTTAAAAACTCTGCATCAGATGTTCCACCCCAAGCAGTTTGATAATAATAATTTTTAAAAACAAGACTGTCTTTAGCTATTTTATTCAAATTTGGGGTAAGCTCTATACCATTTATTTTTTTATCTAAAACAAAGCCTTGAAAAGCTTCAAGTTGAACAATTATTAAATTCTTTCCTTTATATCTTCCAAAATATCTTTCATTTTTATTTGAATTTTTATTTTCAAACCAACTTAGTGTATCTTTAATTTCTTTTTCATCTATTTTTTTTATATTTAAAACATTTCTAGTCAAGAAATTATAAAGATCTATCATATGGAAATTTATGCTCCCTATATTTGACGCTATATATTTTTTATCATACATAGTTTTTAATATACCCGGCTGGTTTCTACTTAAAGCCTTTACACTTTGATAATTAAAAACTATCCCTAGGATAAAAATCATAATAAACGCTGTAACCCTTTTTGTAAATCTTGTTTCCTTTTCTATAAAATTTTTCTTAAATTTATTATAAAATAAATAAACAAATATAAAATCTATAAAATATAGAAAATCCCAAGGTTTAATAAGAGCAAACACACTATCTTTAACTTCTCCAAGTAGTCCTGCCTGTTTAATTAACGCTATAGAAGTTATATCTAAAAAGTATCTATTATAAACCGTATCAATTAATAACAAAATACTTATTATAAAATCAAATACATAAAACGCTTTATATCTTGTTTTAAATTTAAAAATTGTCAAGAATGAAGCAAAAACAAGAGACGAGCCTAAAACTCCCAAAAAAACATACAAATTTGCCTGACTAGTAAGTCCCATAATTTTATTAGCTATTAACATCTTTGTAAAAATTATAAAAATAAACACATAAACATCTGGTAATAACTTTAAACTTAACCTTAGTTTATTCATATCCTTCACTTCCTTTATTATTTTTCAACAAAATTAAGTATAATATTATTAAATTTTTAAGTCAAAGGATATAATTTTTTGTTAATAAAATATTAACAAAAAATAAGAACAGCTTAAGCTGTTCTTATTTCAGACCGTCGACAAACCCCACTTTTCAAAAAACGAAAAGTGGGGTTTGAGTATTTTTACAAGCATTTTTGATAAATATTTTATAAATACAAAGAAATTTTTGCCCTTTCCAGGGCCGTTTTGTCCCTTCTTCCACATCCAATTTGCCATCTTCTTTAAGTTAAAGCAAGCACAAACAAGCATCGCTTGCATGGACACTTTTTCTATCCCTCTTAGTGTTGTCCATCGCAAACCATGCTTCTCCTTCAAGTCAGCAAATACCCTCTCTATGGTTTTGCTTCTATCTTTATATAGTTCTTTGCATTCGTATGTATGTCTCAAATGTTCTA
>NZ_FNUK01000018.1 GCF_900108045.1 Caloramator fervidus
GTCTCTTATTTCCATTTCTACAAGATCTATAAGCTCTGGATCGTCTACCATGTCTGCCTTGTTTAAGAATACTACAATGTATGGAACTCCTACCTGTCTTGCAAGTAGTATGTGCTCTCTTGTTTGTGGCATTGGACCATCTGCTGCACTAACTACTAGTATAGCTCCGTCCATTTGTGCTGCCCCTGTTATCATGTTCTTTACGTAGTCTGCGTGTCCTGGACAGTCTACGTGTGCATAGTGTCTTGCTTCTGTTTCATACTCTACGTGTGCTGTGTTGATTGTTATTCCTCTTTCCTTTTCTTCTGGTGCCTTATCTATTTCGTCGTATCTTGTTGCTTGTGCTCTTCCATACTTTGATAATACAAATGTTATCGCTGCTGTTAATGTTGTCTTACCATGGTCTACGTGTCCTATCGTTCCTATGTTTACGTGTGGCTTGGTTCTCTCAAAATGCGCCTTTGCCATTTTTTCAATCCTCCTTTTCCTTTGTTGTAGCTTAATTAACGGCTATTCACCGTTGAAAACTTATCCTGGTGTATCACAATACCCTGGAGCCCATGATCGGGATCGAACCGACGACCTCCACCTTACCAAGGTGACGCTCTGCCAACTGAGCTACATGGGCAAAGAAGGGTATGTAAATACTACCGATTATTTATTTTACACTGAATAAAAAAATATGTCAACAATTAAATTATTACTCATCCTTTTCCTTAAGGAGTTTTTCTAATTTTCTTTTTACCCTTTGAAGAGCATTATCTATTGATTTTGCATGCCTGTCCAAATCACAGGCAATTTCTTGATAAGACTTTCCGCTTAAGTAACTTTTTAAAACCTCAATTTCAAGATCACTTAGAATTTCCTTCATCTTCTTTTCTATTTTTTTTCTTTCTTCTTTGCTAATTATAACTTCCTCAGGATCTGAAATATGTAAAGTTGAGACTATATCTATTAAGGTCCTTTCCGACTCCTCTTCAAACATAGGCTTGTTTAAAGAAATATAACAATTTAAAGGAACATGCTTTTGCCTTGTGGCAGCTTTTATTGCTGTTATTATCTGCCTTGTAATACAAAGCTCTGCAAAAGCTCTAAAGGAAGATAATTTATCATTTTTAAAATCCCTAATTGCTTTAAAAAGCCCTATCATACCTTCTTGAAATATATCTTCTTTGTCAGCACCTACAAGGAAATATGATTTTGTTTTGGATTTCACATAATTGATATATTTGTTTATAAGATACTCCTCAGCAAACTTATTCCCTTCCTGAGCTAGGGCTACTATTTCTTCATCCATCATGTTATCAAAATCGTAGTTATAAGATGCCCCCCTTAACGTTTGCAATATTATCCCCCCAGCGCTTTTTCTTCTGCGTTAACTAAATTATATTCTACAAAATAAGTAAAGTCAATGAATTTCAAAGATTTCGACGCATCTTTTCAAGTTTTTCCAAAATATCTCTAGAAATAAAATCCTCTAATGTTGTTTTTTGTTGGCTGTATGATGTTTTTGCCTTTTCCCTTATACCTTTTTTTATACTTTCAATTTCAAGCAAAAATTCCCTAGGGGTTATTCTAATTCCTCCCATTTGAAGAGCTATCCTTTGTTCAAGGTAATCTGAAGTCACAACAGCAACCGTTCCCATTTTTATAAGGTTTGGAACAGTTCTTTCTATAAAGCAATCGGCTGTTTCACCTTCTTTTGTGTATATAACATTTATTTTTCCAACCCTCTCATGTTTTTCAACGCTACCTGAAACAAGGTGGGCATCAAAAACAACATAAATGCTGCAATCTTTAAAAACAGCATATTCCTGCAGCATTTCCACAAGTTTATCCCTAGCATCTTCAAGGCTTTCCTCTTTAAGTTTTTTTAAAAAATCCCATTGGTTTATAACATTATATCCGTCAACTAATATATTTACTATCCTACTCACCTTTTATGCCCCTTTGTTTTTTAACTTCATACATTATAATTCCTGCTGCAACAGAAGCATTTAATGAATTTATTTGCCCATACATAGGAATCTTAATTATAAAATCACAATTTTCCTTAACAAGCTTTGAAACTCCTTTTCCTTCACTTCCAATAACCAAAGCTAAAGGCCCTCTTAAGTCTTTACTATAACAAATTTCTCCATCCATATCTAGAGCAGCAACCCATACTCCCTTTTCTTTAAGCTCTCTTATGGTTTGATTTATATTAGTTACCTTTGCTACTCTTGTGTATTCAATTGCTCCTGCTGAAGCCTTGGCAACCGTTGCAGTAACTAACGCACTTCTTCGCTTTGGAATTATAACTCCATGGGCACCAAATATATTTGCTGATCTTATTATAGACCCTAAATTATGTGGGTCCTCAATTTCGTCTAAAATTATTATAAAAGGATCTTCGCCCTTTTTGTTTGCCTCTTCAAGTATGTCCTCAACTTCAAAATATCTGTATTCACTCACTATGGCAATAACGCCTTGATGAGCTCGTGTAATTGACATATCGTCAAGTCTTCTTCTATCAACTTCATTTACAACAATTCCTCTTTCTTTGGCCATTGAAATTATCATTTTTATGGACCCTTCAACATCGCCTTTAGAAACATACAGTTTTTCTATAGTTCTTCCTGATTTTAAAGCTTCAATTACAGGATTTCTACCTTCTATTATATTTTCCCTTTCATCCTGAACTTTTCTTTCATTTTTTTTCAATTCAATCACCTCTATTAGTATTATTTTCAAAAAATCTTTTTTCATGATCAATAAGCCACTTTTTCCTCCAAAGCCCTCCTGCATACCCGGTTAAACTTTTGTCAGAACCTACAACCCTATGGCAAGGAACTATAATGGCAATTTTATTTTTACTGTTTGCTAATCCAACAGCCCTTACAGCCTTTTCATTACCTATTCGTCTTGCTTGTTCTTTATAAGTTATTGTTTCTCCAAAGGGAATTTTTAAAAGTTCCTTCCAAGCCTTAAGTTGAAAATCCGTTCCCTTTAAATTTATATCCACCGTAAAATTTTTTCTCTTTCCTTTAAAATATTCATCAAGTTCAATAATACACTTTTTTAAAACTTCACAAATGTTTTCATCATCTTCTTTTTTCTCAATAAAATCCAGTGAAACTATAGCTTCATTCTCTGCCTTTATCTCAATCAAACCAATAGGAGATTCATAATAAGCTTTATATATCATAATAATCCCTCGTTTAAGTATTTTTCTCTAACTTGGTTTATTTTTCCACAGCTCATCTTCCCTTCAGGGCATTTTCCAGTTAAGCATGGTGGTCCTGCAAATTTAAAAATAGTAGGAGCTATCTTCTTGACAAGCTTTAGCATCTCATCGGCAAGATTATGTATTTCCCACTGTGCCCTATTACAGCATCTGTGTTTAAAGAAGTTTAGAAGGCTTCTTGCATTCATTGTAACTACAATCTTAGTTTCACAAGCATTTGGAAAAACATATCTTGCATCCTCTATTGCCATTTTTTCTGCAAGTTTTCTAGCTTCCTTTTCTTCCTTACCCTCTAAAATTAGTCTTTCAAAATTTTTCTTTGTAAGTATTTCAACAAGCATATTATAGTTTCTTTGATCTTCTTCCATAGCCTTTATAAAAATTTCTCTTGCCTTTTCATCCTCTTCAATAGAGGGTGGAATTATATAATCAAACTGATCAAGTTTTACATATCTTTGACTTTGTTGAGAATAACTTGCAATTCTGTGTCTTACAAGCTGATGAGTAAGGGAGCGGGATACCCCTTCTATTGCAAAAGTAAAGCTTATATGTTCAATGGGAGATTCATGCCCTAAATCTAAAAGCATGTTTAAAAATCTTTCAACGTTTTCTTTATCTAAATTCTTTTGAATTTCACTAATTCCAACCCTACTATAGCAAAGCTTTGCTGCAGAAGCTACTAATTTTTCCGGATCTGGTGTGTAGGATATAAGTTCTACTTTTAGCTTCATATAAATCACCTCATAACTAAATCAATATTTTCAAATATTATTTTAAAAAGCTCATCTATTCTTTCTACTCTTTTATTTAAATACAGATATCCAAACAAAGCCTCAAGAGCTGTAGCTCTTCTATAATCTAAAACATTTGCATTTTTAGGAACACTATAACTTTTAGCATTTCTTCCTCTTCTTACAATTTCAACTTCTTCTTCTGTAAGATAAGGAAGTATAACCTCTAAAAATTTTGACTGATTGCTAGCTTTAACAAACTTTACCGATTCAACATGAATATTGTGAGGCGTTCTAATTCCTTCTGAAACAAGATAAGTTCTTATGTACATCTCATACACCACATCTCCAACATAAGCCCAAATTAAAGGATTTAAAAGTTTTACATTTTTCTCTTGTCTATCTATAAGTTCTTGTAAAAATCTAAAGTCCATCCTCCCAACCTTCCTAAATAAAATTTTAACCTTATTATATCACTCAAATAAAAAAGCAAACAACCTATTCTGTGAAAACTTTTTTAAATTTTAAATTAAATAGCCTAAAGCAAAAGCTTTAAGCTACTCTACAACAACTGCTGTTCCTGATGCCGTTACCATAAGCATACTACCATTTTGCCCTAAAACTTCATAATCTATATCTATTCCAACCACGGCATTTGCCCCTAAAGAAGCTGCCCTTTCTTTTAGTTCTTCTAAGGCTTTATATCTTGCATACATAAGTTCTTCTTCATAAGTTTTAGATCTTCCTCCAAATAAATCTGAAAGATTTGCCATAAAATCCTTTATAAAATTTACTCCACTTATAACCTCTCCAAATACAATTCCTTTGTATTCTATAATCTTTTTTCCTTCAATATTAGGAGTTGTTGTTAAAATCATAATATACCTCCTTAAAGCTTTATTTTATGATATTCTTGAGAATAGGTATCAATATAAAGTACTTCTTTTCTTAAAACCTCTCCCCTATTTAACAAAACCTTAAGAACTTCACTAACTTGAATTGATGCAACTAAAGCAGGAGTAAAAGAAGGATTTCCAAGTTCTTTCTCAATTCCTTTTTTAACTTTTTGTTTATATAAAACATCAAGTGCTCTATCTCCTGGAAAAATGGTTGTAACCTGCCCAAACCACCCTCCAATAGCTCCATGAACAAGAGGAATATTCAACTTTTCACAAATATCTTGCAAAACAAACCTTGTTTCTATATTATCAAGGGCATCTACTGCCAAATCATGCCCTTTTAAGATCCTTTCTCCATTTTCTATGTCAAATTTTTCAACAACAGGATTTATAAAAACATCCGGATTTACAAGTTTCATCCTTTCTTTTGCTTCCATAGCTTTATATTTTCCAATAACATTAACATTAGATAAAATCTGCCTATTTAGATTGGTTTCCTCAAAAACATCCATATCAACAGCAGTTATATACCCTATTCCAAGCCTTCCTAGCATTTCTATAACATATCCCCCTAAACCTCCACAACCAACAACGCAAACCTTAAAATTTCTTAACCTTTCATTCTCCTCCCTTGAAAGCATATTCATGTTTCTGTCATATCTTCCCATAAACCTTAACCTCCTCCAACAGGTGGAAAAATAGATACCACATCTCCATCCTTTAATTTATCATTAATTTTTCCATCAATTCCATTTATTAAATATATTGCTACATCATCTTCTTTAATGTCAAGCATATCAATAATATATTTTCCTGTTATACCATCAAAATAATCAAAAACAACCTCCTTTTGTCTTCCTTCTCTTAAGGTGGCAAACAATTTGACTTTTATCAAGCTATCCCTCCTATTCTTATTACCTTCAAAAGGACAATCTAAGCATGAAGTATATTAATACTAATCACCCTAAAGGAAAGTCCTTTAGGGTGATTAAATTTATTCTATATTAAGTTTTATTAAAGTTTCTTTCTTAGGATAACCCTTTTCATCCCATCCTCTAACTTCATAATATTTAGGTAAAAGATCACTTAATTTATGAACATGTCCCTTTGAAGGGCCTTCAGGAATAGGTTCTTGTAAGAGCCTCTTTGGAAGTTTATCTTCCTTAGGATCTATTCCTGCTTTTAAGTTAAAAATTCTTTCTAAATTCCAAATTCTCTCACCTGCTTCAAGAATAGTCTCTTGATTAAAATCAAAACCGCAGACAGCATTATAAAGTTCTATATAATCCTTGGCTGAAAGCGCAAAGGAGGTAAAAAGACAAAGTCCTAAAGAATCTATTACAGCAGTCAAGTCTTGGAATATCTTTACCCATTCTGCCTTCCCTTCCAGTGAAAATCTATCTAATTTTTGTGGAGCTCCTAATATTTCAGGAGAAATCATATAGCCCCTTACATGACAACCTCCTCTGTTTGAAGTTGCATATTCAAGGCCATGTCCTTGAACCCCTCTTGGATCATAAGCTGGAAGTTCCTGCTTTTTCACTGTCATTGATAATTCGACTGCACCGTATTTTTGACACAATCTATAAGATCCCTCTGCCATATTATCTCCAAAGCCCTCTCTTAGTCCTATTTTCTTTGTCCATCCAATAATAGCATCACTATCTCCAAATCTTAATGATAAGCCATCCTCTTTTATATCTTCATCTTTAATATATCCCTTTTCATAAAGCTCCATAGCAGCTGCAATAGTAGCTCCCGTCGATATAGTATCAAGTCCATATTCATTACATAAATAGTTTGCTTTAGCAACGGCGTCTATATCATAAACATTGCAATCTGCTCCAAAAGCCCAAAGAGTTTCATATTCAGGTCCTCCAACTTCTCTTCCATCCTTTAATCTTACCCATCTTCCACAAGCAATAGGACATCTATAGCAAGGATTTTTTCTTACTAAAATGTCCTTCGCCATAGTTTCTCCACTTATTTTATCTGCATATTCTGTATAAGACTTTTGGAAGTTAGCAACAGGGAAAATGCCGTTTTCATTTATGATATTAACAAGAACTGCTGTCCCATAAGTTGGAAGTCCTTGACCTGTAATACCATTTTCACGAAGCATCTTTATCTTGTTTGAAACGACATCTTTCACCCTTTCTTCATCATAAAACTGAACTTTATTTGAACCTTTAACTACTATTGCTTTTACATTCTTAGATCCAATAACCGCTCCAATCCCTGAGCGTCCTGCCGCTCTATCATAATCATTTATAACAGCTGCTATTTTAACTAACCTTTCTCCAGCAGGTCCTATACAAAGAACCTTAGCTTTTTCCCCATGGATATTTTTTAAAAAATCCGTTGTTTCAGAAACTAATTTTCCCCATAAATTACCTGCATCTTTTATTTCAACTTTATCATCATCTATTAATATATAAACAGGTCTATCAGATTTTCCTTCAAGAATAATCATATCATAACCAGCCAACTTTAACTCTGCTCCAAAATATCCACCAGAATTAGAAGATGCTATTGTCCCCGTTAAAGGTGATTTTGTAACCACCATATATCTTCCGCTAGCTGGAGCTGAAGTTCCTGTTAAAGGTCCTGTTGCTATTATAACTTTATTTTCTTTACTAAATGGTTCAACCTTTGGATCAACTTCATCATAAAAAATTTTTGTAGCTAACCCCCTTCCTCCTATATATTTTTTAGCAAGCTCTAAATTCAAATCTTCAACTCTAAACCTTCTGTTAGTCAAATCAACTCTTAAAATTTTACCTGCATAGCCAAACACCATAACCCCCCCTTTTTATATACAACATATTGCAAACCGCAATATGTTATAATATTTATTATAATACAAAATATAATCATTTAATAGTTAACTTTTTGAAAATTCTAAATTTATAAAATAAATGGGATACATATGTATCCCTATAAAATTTCTATCTCATCTCCTGGTCTTGCAATTCCTCCCTTTATAACTTTAGCAAAAATTCCTTCTCTTGGCATTATACAATCTCCTGTAATCTTCTTTATTTCACAGGCATCGTGGCATTTTTTCCCTATTTGTGATATTTCAAGGACAACCTCTTTCCCAATCTTAAGCTTTGTTCCAACAGGTAGGGTATGAAGTTCAATTCCTTCTGTTGTTATGTTTTCAGCAAATTTTCCTGCAACTAAATCCCAAATACCCATCTTTTTCATTTTATCTATACTCTCCTGAGCAAGAAGACTTACTTGCCTGTGCCAATTTCCTGCATGGGCATCCCCTTCAAGTCCATAGTTTTCTTTAAAATACCCCACTTCAACAGGTTTTTTTATTGTTCCTTTTTTCTCACTTATGTTTATAGAAACAACCTTTGCCATATTTAAACCTCCCTTTCATATAAACCTGATTTTCCACCGCTTTTTCTAATAAGCATTATGTCTGATATTACCATATCCTTATCTATTGCCTTACACATATCATAAATAGTTAAAGCAGCAAGAGATACAGCAGTTAATGCCTCCATTTCAACTCCTGTTTGACCTATCGTTTTTACAGTAGCCTTAATATCAATTTTAGAATTCTCAAAATCTAAATTAAAGCTTATATCACATCCTGTTGTCATTATTGGATGACACATGGGAATTAAATCAGATGTTTTTTTTGCAGCCATTATTCCAGCAACCTGAGCAACTGCTAAAACATCTCCTTTTTTTATAGTTCCTTCATGAATCCTTTTTAAAGTTTCCAATTTCATGTATATGCTTCCTATTGCAACTGCTTCTCTTTTTGTAGGTTCCTTTTCGCTTATATCCACCATCCTTGCCCTTCCCTCTTGGTTTATATGAGTAAAATCCATCTCCTACCCCCCTATTTGAAACATCATCTTTTGACTTTGGCTAATTTCTTTTTCTAAATTATGCTCTAAAGGCTTATTAAAAATAGCATCCTTAAGAAAAAATCTTAGTTTAACTTCATCCTTTAAGAAATTTTTTAAATCTATTTCTTCCTTTGAATGAAGACAAGGCTTTATTGTGCCTAAAGCTGTAAGCCTTATTTTATTACAATTTTTACAAAACTTACATGTTAAAGGAGATATAAAACCTATAGAACCTTTTGCATTTTTCCTCTTAAAGACCCTTGCTGTGCTATTAGGTCCTACTTTGCATTCAGTTAATCCTCCTATGCTTTTTATAAGTTCATCAGAGGATATATATCCATCTTTAAACTTCTCCGCCTCTCCTATCGGCATAATCTCAATAAACCTAACATGAAGAGGATATTCATCAGCAAGCTTTACAAAGTCAAATATTTCATCATCATTAATACCTTTTATAACTACTGTGTTTATCTTTACAGGTTCAAAACCTATTCTTAAACTCTTTTCTATAGCCTTAAATACATTATCTATATTCCCAATTCGTGTTATTTTCTTAAACTTGTCCTTTTTCAATGTATCAAGACTTATGTTAACCCTTTTTAAACCTGCTTTTTTTAAAGTATCCGCCATTTCATAAAGCATTATTCCATTGGTAGTCATTGCTATGTCATCTATTTCTTTTATTTTTGATGTTTCATATATTATACTTTCTATTCCTTTCCTTACTAGAGGTTCTCCCCCTGTAAACCTTACCTTTCTAATTCCAAACTCAGCCGATATTTTTATTATCCTAATAATATCTTCATTTCTTAATATTTCATCATGTTCTCTTTTTAATATTCCTTCTTCAGGCATACAATATATGCATCTTAAATTACACCTATCCGTCACAGAAACCCTTAAATAATTTATGTTTCTACCATATTTATCCTTCATATTCATTCCCCTATTCGATAATTATTTTGCCTAGATCTTTGTAATCATATCCTCCTAATTTATCCAATTCCATTTTAAACTCTTTGGAAGTTATAACATCTATAAATTGCTTTATACCTTCAAGCTCAAGGTATTCTAAAGGAATAGCTATATCATACTCCTCCATTGCAACTGGAATAAAATCAAGCCCCATTATCATAGCTGCTGAATAAACTCCAAGCCCACAATCTGCATTGTTTTTAGCAACCTGAGCCGCAACAGATATATGAGTATAATCTTCTCTATCATAACCTATTATTTCCCTTGGATTTATACCTAATTTCTTAAGCTCATAATCTAATAGTATCCTTGTTCCTGATCCTTTTTGTCTGTTTACAAATCTTGCCCCTTTTTTAACTATATCCTCAAGGGAATTTATATTTAAAGGATTTCCCTTTTTAACCATAAGCCCCTGAATTCTCTTTACAAATTTTATCAATGCAATTTTTCTATTAGGAATATATCTTTTAATATATGGCCTGTTATATTCTCCGCTTTGTAAATCAAGAAGATGAAGAGTAGCAAAATGAGTTTCTCTATCCTTTAAAGCCAAAATCCCTCCCATGCTTCCAACATGGGCTGAAGATAATGTAAATTTTCCTTTTTTAGATAAAAGATCTGAAGCAATATCAAGAATTACATCATGGCTTCCTATACAAAGAATAGTATTTTTTATTTCATCTTCGCTTTTTAATATGTTTATATTAACTTTACTCCCCTTCTCATATCCTTCCAATTCTTCAGGAACTTCTAAAACACCATCTGCCTTTACAAGACTCATCGTAGCTCCTGCTCCTCTTTCAATTGGAGCTGCAATATATTTATCTTCTATAAAACCAAGTTTAACCCTGACAAACTCAAGGTATTTACTTGATGAAGTTACCCTTTTTGAAAGATAAGCTTGTATATATCTTTTATCCTTTACATCATACCCTTGAAGATATGCAACAACTTTCTTAACTATATTTTCCATTACAAAAAAGGCCGACACTGGAAATCCAGGAATACAAATTATAGGCTTTTGATTAACTTTTCCTAATATAACTGGTTTTCCAGGTTTTATAGCAACTCCATGGATATATACCTCTCCTAAAGTTTCTATAACTTTTCTTGAATAATCTTCTCTTCCTGCCGAAGAACCAGCATTTAAAAGTATTAAATCAAATTCCTTTGAAGCTTTGTCTACAACCTCTACTAATTTTTCAAAATCGTCCTTTACAATATCAAACCTTGTAGCATCTCCTCCATACTCATCTATTAAAGATACAAATACCCTTGAATTAAATTCTATTATATCACCAACCTTAAGCTCTGTTCCTGGTTCTACTATTTCCGTTCCTGTTGGAATTACTGCAACTTTAGGTTTTTTATAAACTTCAACTTCAAAAACTCCTCCTGCAATTAAAGCTCCTATATCAACAGGTCTTATTTTATGACTTTGAGGAAGTATAAGCTGACCTTCTACTATATCTTCTCCCATTTGTCTTATGTTTTGCCATGGAATTGCAGGTTTTATTATTTCAACCTCATCTTCAGAAACCTTTATCAAATCCTCAACCATTATCACAGCATCACATTCATCAGGAATAGGATCCCCTGTATCTACAGTCGTATAGTCAACTCCTTCTTTTAATCTTACAGGATTTTTTTCGCTTGCCGTAAATGTTTTTTTAGAATCAACCGCTATACCATCCACAGCAGAACTGTTATAAAATGGTGAAGATATTTTTGCAAAAATAGGTTTTGCCGTTATTCTACCTTTCGCCTCATAAGTTTTTATAACTTCAATTGGCATTTTTAAATCCTTTATCTTTTCAAAGTATATTTCAATAGCTTTATCTAAGCTTATATTAGAAAGATAAATATTCCTATCCATAACTACCTCCTAAAACTTATAAACTTTAACAGTTTGTCCTTCATAAACTCCTTCAAGTTCTTTTTCTATGTATATATAACCAAAGGATTTTGAAAAGCATGAAATAAGTCCTGATTTATAATAAGTAGGATATGCAAAAAGCTTCCCTTGTTCTTCTTTTATCCTAACAGGTAAAAACTCTGCTCTTCCTTGAGCCTTATGATAATTTACAGCCATTATGCATTCTATAGGATATTCTTCTCTTTCAAAACTCCTTATCTTATTAAAGTAAAAAGAAACAAAATTTTTAAATATAACCGCACAAGCTAAAGGATGACCTGGTAAACCAAAAACAAACTTTTCTCCTATCTTTCCTATAATAGTTGGTTTTCCAGGCTTTATTGAAATTCCATGAATAAATATATTTGAATCTTTAAAGGAATTTATAACTTTTATAGTTTCATCTTTATTGCCAACTGAACTTCCTCCCGACATTATAACAACATCACATTCATCAATGGCCTCTTTAAGCTTATTTTTTAACTTTTCATAATCATCGCTGACAATACCATATAATACAGGCTCCACACCTTCCTCAAGACACAATGAATATAAAAGGTAACTGTTTATATCCCTTACCTTCCCTAAAGTGATTTTTTCTTTAGGATCCACTATTTCATCTCCTGTTGAAATTATCCCTACCTTAATTTTCTTACAAACATCAACTTCTAAAATCCCAAGGCTTGATAATACCCCTATTTCATAAGGTCTTAATTTAGTTCCTTTTTTAATTATAAGCTCCCCTTTTTTTACATCTTCTCCAATTTCAACAATATTCTGAAGAGGAGCTACAGGTTTATTTATAAGGATAGTTCCATCATCTAGCTTTTCTGTATATTCTATCATGACAACAGCATCTGCTCCTTTTGGGAGCATTCCTCCTGTTGGAACGTACATACATTCTCCTTGAATTATATCCTTTGAAGGAACTTGACCAATTTTTACTTCTCCAACAAGATTTAAAATTGCTGGTAAACTTTCGCTTGCTCCAAAAGCATCCTGTGAAAAAATTGCATATCCATCAACGGTTGACCTTACAAAATCAGGAACATTTTCATTAGCATATATATCTTCTGCTATTATCCTTCCTAATGCATTTAAAATATTAACTTTTTCAACAGCTGCTTTAAAAGTTATATTTTTTTCAATTATATCTTTAGCCTCATTTATGGAAACAAGCTTAAAAAACTCCATATTAATCATCCTTTCTTGCACATTCTGAAGCCTCGCCTTTTAATATTTCAATACCATGTTTTAAAGCTGGTAAAACAACGCTTAAACTTTCACAAGCCCCCTTTGGGCTTCCAGGAAGATTTATAATAAGGGTTTTATTCCTAATTCCTGCAACTGCTCTAGATAACATAGCCTTTGGAGTAATTTCTAAAGATTTAGCCCTCATTGCTTCAGGAATTCCTGGAACCAATTTTTCAACAACAGCTAAAGTAGCCTCAGGTGTAACATCCCTTTTAGAAAAACCTGTTCCTCCATTAGTAAGAACAAGGTCAACTTTTAACTCATCACAAAATCTTACAAGTTCTCGTTTAATATCTTCAATTTCATCGGGAACTATTTTTACCTCTTGAACTTCATATAAAGAAGAATCTAAAATATCCTTTATTGCTAAAGAAGTCGTATCTTCCCTCTCCCCTTTATATCCTTTATCACTTACAGTTAAAATTGCAACTTTAATCATTTTTATCACTCCTTCTTAAAATTTTTTTAACCAAATCATTTTTAGGATTGCTAAAAAACTCATCCTTTAAGCTATACTCTATTACTTTTCCCTTATCCATAAAAATAACTAAATCAGCAAGTCTTTGTGCTTGAAAAAGATCATGGGTAACAATTACAATTGTAGTTTTATTTTTTTTATTTATATCTTTTATAAGCTTTTCTGTCATCAAAGTGCTTTCAATGTCCATATTTGCTGTTGGCTCATCTAAAAGAAGCAAAGGCCTTTCCAAAACAGCAACTCTTAAAAGAGCAACCTTTGCAGTTTCTCCACCTGAAAGCTTTTTGGCATTTTTATGTAAAAAATCTAGATTATAATATTCCTTATATTTTTCTATTCTCTTGTTTATACTTTTTTCATCTAATCCCTCATATTTCAGTCCTAAAACTATATTATCTAACGCTGACATATTTAAAATATAGGGTCTTTGCTGCATTATAGCTATTTTATTTTTTACCCTTTCAAAGTCCTCAATTCCATCATAATAAATCTTTCCTTCATCCTTATTTTTTATATTTGCAATACATTCAAGAAGAGTTGTTTTTCCACTTCCATTTAATCCTAAGATAGCAGTTACTTTCCCTGATTCTATATTCAATTTTTCTATATTTAAAACCGTTTTTTCATACCTTTTTAAAAGCCCTTCAATATAGATATTCATTTGGTTCTCTTCCTTTCAAGTTATAAAGTATTGCATTGACTATAAATGAAATACAAAGAAGTATTACCCCTACTAACACAGCCCCTTTAAAATTCCCTTTGCTAGTTTCTAAAGCAATAAACGTTGTCATAACTCTGGTATATCCCTTTATATTGCCTCCAACCATCATAACAGCTCCAACCTCAGATATTGCCCTTGAAAAGCCTGAAGTTACTGCAGTCATTATTTCGTTTTTACATTCTTTTAATATTAAAGTTAAAAAATCTTTATATCTTCCACCAAGCATATAACACGTCTTTTGAATCCTTAATGCATTTTTATCAATCTGTTTAACCATCAAAGTAAAAATTATAGGAAAAACTAAAAGGGTTTGGGCTAAAATCATTGCAAAGGGCGTAAATAAAAGATTATATTTTCCTAAAGGTCCATTTTTTGAGAGAAGCAAAAAAACTAAAAGACCCATAAGAACAGGAGGCATTGCTGTAAAACTATCAAATAACTTAATAAATAAATCTTTTAATTTAAACTGCTTTGTTAAAAAAAACATCCCAAAAACTAGTGCAAAAAAGGAAGCTATAAATGTTGCTGTAAGTGAAACATAAAGGGAAGTTATAACTATTTTTAAAATTTCCATCCTATCACCTTTTCTTATTTAAATTAAAAAGAGGCTGTCCATACTTATCCAAGCCATATTCCTTTATTATTTTTTGCCCTTTATCTGATAAGATCCAATCAACAAATTTTTTAGCCAAATCATAATTATGATGTATCTTATTAGGATTTAAAAGAACTATGCTATATTGATTTATAAGAAGAGAACTATTTTGAGATAATACATCTAAATTTAAAGAATTTTTCATGGTAATATAGGTTGCTCTATCAGTTAAAGTATAAGCTCCTTTTTCACTTGCCATATTAAGTACCTGCCCCATTCCTAGACCTGAATCTATGTAGTTTTCCCATTTTTGATCTATATTAGCTTCTTGCCAAATCTTCTTTTCCCTCTGATGTGTTCCTGATTCGTCTCCTCTTGATATAAATTTTGCTTTATTCTCATAAATCAATTTAAAAGCCTTTATAGGATCATTGTAAGCTAAATTTTTTATATTAGCAGGATCCCTTGGAGGACCTACAATTAAAAAATCATTATACATAATTTCAATCCTTTTTAAACCATATCCCCTTTTTATAAACTCTTCTTCCTTTTCCTTTGAATGAACAAACAAAAGATCTGCATCCCCTCTTTTGGCAATCTCTAAAGCCTCTCCTGTCCCTCTTGCAATTACTTTAACTTTTATTCCTGTATCCTTTTCAAACTCTGGAATTAAAGAGTCCAAAAGACCTGAATCCTGAAGGCTGGTTGTAGTAGCCAAAGTTATAGTCTGACTTGAAGAGCAAGACATTAAAATAAACATTAAAAAGATAAAAATATACTTTTTCATAAAAAAACCTCCTTTCGCAATTTACGAAAGGAGAATATAATCCCTATATTCTCCTTTCCAAACGGGAGGCAGAGCCGTTTCCAACTCTACCCTAACGGCCTATAAACCATAGCCCAAGCCTTAGGTTTATAGGCTCGGAGAATTTCTTAGTTACTTTGTTTATATTTTATCATAAATACCCAAATATTTCTATAAAAATTTTTTAATAATGACATATAAAATTAACACCCATATTATCCCTATAAACATTGCCGCTATGACACCTTTTTGTTTAGCATCCTCTAAGTTTGCTTCCTTTTCCTTACACTCCTTTAAAACTTCCTTTGGAATCAATTTAATTGCAATTAAAATTCCAATAGGAAGAACTACTAAATCGTCTAAATATCCTAATACAGGTATAAAATCAGGAATTAAATCAATTGGACTTAAAGCATAGGCAATAACTAAACCTGCCCATATTTTTGCATAAATTGGTGTTTTAGGATGTTTATAGGCAAGATATAAAATATATAAATTTCTTTTTAACTGTTCAGTTCTTTCTTTAAGAGATTCAAGCTTTACCACTAAACTCACCCTTATAATAATAAACTTAACTCCTTTGAAAGATTTGCAGCAAGCCTAGCATTGTTATATACAAGCTGTATGTTTGCCTCAAGACTTTTCCCTTGAGTAATTTCCTTTATTTTTTCTAAAAGAAAAGGCGTTATTTCTTTTCCTTTGATTTTACTTTCTTCAGCTTCTTTTAAAGCATCTTCTATGGCTTTATTTATGGTTTCATAATCCATTTCATATTCTTCAGGAATAGGATTTGCAATCACTACCCCACCTTTTAAACCAAGTTCCCATTTAACAGATATAAACTTTGCAAGTTCTTGAACAGAATCTATACTAAAGTCAAGTTTAAATCCACTTTTTCTTGTGTAAAATGCAGGGAATTCATCTGTTTTATAACCTACAACCGGAACCCCAAATGTTTCAAGATACTCTAAAGTAAGACCTATATCAAGAATTGACTTTGCTCCTGCACAAACTACAGCAACATTAGTATTTGCAAGCTCCTGCAAATCTGCAGATATATCAAAGGTCTTATATGCTTCTCTATGAACTCCGCCTATTCCACCCGTTGCAAATACTTTAATGCCCGCAAGAGCTGAAATTATCATAGTTGAAGCCACCGTAGTTGCTCCATCAAGCTTTTTAGAAACCACAAAGGGAATATCCCTTCGGCTTACCTTTATAATTTCTCTTCCTTTTTTCCCTATATATTCTATTTCATCTAAAGATAACCCAACTTTTAACCTACCATTTATTATTGCAATAGTTGCAGGAATTGCACCATTTTCTCGTATTATTTTCTCTACATTTAATGCAGTTTCTACATTTTCAGGATATGGCATTCCATGAGAAATAATAGTAGATTCAAGCGCAACTACTGGATCACCTAATCTTAAAGCTTTTGCAACTTCCTTTCCTATCTCAAGATAATCAACCATAAAACATCCCCTTTTAATTTTAACTTGAACTTAGGGTAGCCCTAAGTTCAAGTTAGATTCTTCTCCACCTTACCCCTTGAGGTGTATCTTCTAATATTATTCCCATTTCTTTTAACTGCTCTCTTATTTTATCAGCAAGAGCATAATTCTTTTCCTTCCTTGCTTTTTGTCTTTCTTCAATTAATCTTTCAATTTCTTCATCTAAGCTTACCTTTGTTGATTTTTCAAGTATTCCAAGAGGACCTCCAAGCTCTCTTATTAAATTTAATGCTTTTTGAGCAAGTTTTTTAGCCGAGGTCTCCTTTATATTAGTATTAACTTCCCTTACAAGGTCAAATATTATAGAAATAGCATCTGCAGTATTAAAATCATCATCCATAGCTTCAATATATTTTTCTTTAAAGCTATCTAATCTATTATAAAACTCAACTTCTTCATCCTTTAATTCTCTATCTTCTGAAACCTCAATAACATGTTCAAGATGAGCAACTGCATTATACAATCTTTCAAGGGCTGATTTTGCCTGATCTAATAAATCCAAACTAAAGTTTATAGGATTTCTATAATGTCCTGAAAGCATAAAAAGCCTTATAACTTCTGCATCATATTTTTCAAGTATCTCCCTTGCTGTAAAGAAGTTATTTAAAGACTTTGACATTTTTTGATTATTAACATTCAAATATGCCACATGCATCCAATAATTCGCAAAAGGTTTCCCATTCCTTGCTTCACTTTGAGCTATCTCATTTTCATGATGCGGGAAAATAAGATCAGCTCCACCGCCATGAATATCAATAGTTTCTCCTAATAAAGTACATGCCATTGTTGAGCATTCTATATGCCATCCTGGTCTTCCAGGTCCCCATGGACTATCCCAGGCAGGTTCCCCTTCCTTTTTAGCCTTCCATAAAGCAAAATCCATAGGATTTCTTTTTCTTTCATCAACCTCTATTCTTGCACCTGCTTCTAAATCCTCAATACTTTGATGTGAAAGCTTTCCATATTCTTTAAATTTTGTTGTATCAAAATATACATCTCCATCTACAACATATGCATACCCTTTATCAACAAGATCCTTTACAAACTCAATTATTTCGTTTATATATTCTGTTGCCCTAGGATTTTGCGTTGCCCTTTTAATCTTTAAATTATCTGCATCTTTGTAGTATTCCTGAATATATTTTTCTGCTATATCCTTTACAGTTACTCCTTCTTCATTTGCTTTTTTTATCATCTTATCATCTATGTCAGTAAAGTTTTGAATAAATTTTACTTTATATCCTCTATACTCCAAATATCTTCTTACAGTATCAAATACTATGAAAGTTCTAGCATTTCCTATATGGAAATAATTATAAACAGTAGGTCCGCAAGCATACATCTTTACTTCGCCTTCATTTATAGGTTTAAATTCCTCTTTTTGTCTTGTCATCGTATTATAAATCTTTATAGCCACAAAATCATCTCCTTTCTTAAATACTGCCTTTCAAAAAAGCCCCTTCATCTCATAGAGACGAAGGGGGCAAAAACTTCTAGCCTTCCTTCATAAATTATTATATTAAATTTTTCTTTACAAAATCCAATCTTTTTAACATCCTGTCTTTTCCAAGTATTTCAATTATATTAACAAGTTCTGGACCATGCATCTGTCCAGTAAGGGCAACCCTTATAGGCATAAATAAAGCTTTTCCTTTTGCACCCGTTCTATTTTTTAATTCCTTAAATACATTTTGTGCAAAATTAGCATCAGCAACTTCAACTTCCCTTACCATATTTTCAAATTCATTTAAAAGATTTAAAACATGCTCTTGTTTTAAAACCTCTAACGCTTCATCATTTTCAACTTTAATTTCATCATTAAAGAATATATGAACATGGTTAACTATATCACCAACAAATGGAAGACCATCCCTTACAGTTTCAACAACCTTTGTTATCCATTCTCTATTTTCCTTTGCAAATTCTTCAGTTATAAATCCTGCATTTACAAGGTGAGGAATAGCAAGATCAACTATTCTTTCAATCGGACTTTTTCTTATGTATATTCCATTAATGTGGTTAAGTTTATCTAAATCAAAAACTGCAGGATTTTTTACAACCCTGTTTAAATCAAACTTTTGAATTAATTCATCAAGGGTAAATATTTCCTCTTCTCCTTCAGGAGACCATCCTAAAAGCGCAAGATAGTTTATTATAGCCTCTGGTAAATATCCAGCATCTCTATATTGTTCAACCCAAGTAGAACCATGGCGCTTACTCATCTTTGTCCTATCTTTTCCCAAAATTAATGAAACATGTGCAAACTTTGGTATTTCAAATCCTAAAGCCTTGTATATTAAAATTTGTCTTGGTGTATTTGAAAGATGTTCTTCTCCTCTTATTACTGTTGTAATTTTCATAAGATGGTCATCAATTGTAACAGCAAAATTATAAACAGGGATTCCATCGGATTTTACAATTATAAAATCTCCTATATCCTTTGAATGAAACTCTACTCTACCCCTTACTATATCATCTACAACTATAACTTCATCATCAGGAACTCTAAATCTTACAACTGGCTTTCTACCTTCCTTTTCATACCTTTGTCTCTCTTCTAAAGTTAAATTTCTACACTTTCCTGAATATCTTGGCATTTCGCCTCTTTTTAAAGCTTCCTCCCTTTCTCTTTCAAGCTCTTCTTCAGTACAGTAGCAAAGATACGCTTTCCCTTCATCTAATAGTTTTTGAACATAAGGTCTATATAAATCTATCCTTTCAGTTGATCTATAAGGGCCATATTCTCCACCAACTTCTATTCCTTCATCCCAGTTTATACCTAACCATCTTAATCCTTCAATTATAACCTTTTCTGATTCTAAAGTAGAACGATTAAGATCTGTATCTTCTATCCTTAATATAAATTTTCCTCCTGTATGTCTTGCATAAAGAAAATTAAAAAGCGCTGTTCTAGCTCCACCGATATGCAAATGCCCTGTTGGACTTGGGGCAAATCTTACTCTCTCCATTAAAACACCTCCAAAATAATACGCTTCTTTTTTAATTTTAATTATAATTTAAAGTTTTTTCAACATAAATATATGGCTGTTCGAAAAACGCGAACAGCCATTATTTTTTCTTTGCTTCCTTTTTTCTCATCTCAGGATTTAATATCTTCTTTCTCATTCTTATGCTCTTTGGCGTAACCTCTACAAGTTCATCACTTGCAATAAACTCAAGACACTTTTCAAGGGTCATCTCAACAGGAGGAGTTAGCCTTAAGGCTTCATCAGAACCTGCAGCCCTCATATTGGTTAGATGTTTTTTCTTGCAAACATTAACATCTATATCCTCTGACCTTGAGCAAACACCAACAATCATACCTTGATATACTTGTGTGCCAGGGCCTATAAAAAGCGTTCCTCTCTCCTGTGCATTATAAAGTCCATAAGTTGTAGCCTCACCTGTTTCAAAAGCAACTAAAGCTCCTCTGCTTCTTTCTGGTATCTCTCCTTTAACAGGTTCATAACCATAAAAGATATGATTCATAATGCCATTTCCTTTTGTGTCAGTTAAAAATTCATTCCTGTAACCTATAAGTCCCCTTGCTGGAATTTTAAATTCTAACCTTGCATATCCATTTATAGCAGGAGACATGTTTACCATTTCAGCCTTTCTTGCTCCAAGCTTTTCTATAACAATTCCAACATATTCTTCAGGAACATCTATTGTTAAAAGTTCAATAGGTTCACATAAAACCCCATCTATTTCTTTATAAATAACCTTTGGCCTTGATACCTGAAACTCATACCCTTCTCTTCTCATGGTTTCAATTAAAATAGAAAGATGAAGTTCTCCTCTTCCTGCTACCTCAAAAGCATCTGATGAATCCGTTTCACTTACCCGTAAACTTACATTTGTCTCTAACTCTCTAAAAAGCCTATCCCTTAAATGTCTTGTAGTTACATATTCTCCTTCTTTTCCCGCAAAAGGACTATCGTTTACGCTAAATGTCATAGAAATAGTAGGTTCATCTATTTCAACAAAGGGAAGAGGTTCAGGATTTTGAAAATCAGCTATAGTCTCACCTATATTTATTCCTGAAATTCCTGCCACAGCAACTATATCTCCAAGCTCAGCTTTTTCAACTTCTTCTCTTTTTAGACCATTAAATGTATATAAAGTAACTACTTTGCCACTTCTTATGCTTCCATCTTTTCCGCATATAGCAACCTGCTGATTTTTTCTTATTGTTCCCCTTTCAATTTTTCCTATTGCAATCCTTCCTACATACTCATTTGAATCTATTGTTGTTACAAGCATTTGAAGAGGAGCTTCTAAATAACCTTGTGGAGCTGGAACATGATTTAATATCGTATCAAATAAAGGTTCAAGATTATTAGATTCATCCTTTAATTCATACTTTGCAATACCATTTTTAGCTGAACAATAAACTATAGGAAAATCAAGCTGTTCATCATCTGCTCCAAGCTCTAAAAACAACTCAAAAACATCATCAATAACTTCTTGAGGCCTTGCATCAGGCCTATCTATTTTATTTATTACAACAATGGGTTTTAATTTAAGCTCCAATGCCTTTTTTAAAACAAATCTTGTCTGAGGCATAGGTCCCTCAAAGGCATCTACTAACAATAAAACTCCATCTACCATTTTTAATACTCTTTCAACTTCCCCACCAAAATCTGCATGACCTGGAGTATCAACAATATTTATTTTTGTCCCTTTATAAAATACAGCTGTATTCTTTGAAAGAATTGTAATTCCTCTTTCTCTTTCAAGTTCATTAGAATCCATTACTCTTTCTTCAACCTTTTCATTTGCTCTAAAAACTCCACTTTGTTTTAACATAGCATCAACCAATGTGGTTTTTCCATGATCTACATGGGCAATTATAGCAATGTTTCTTATATCTTCTCTTATAAATCTATCCATATTAACCTCCTAAAAACTCAAGTATCTTTTGTTCACAAAATTTAAATTTTACTCTAATTTTGTTTTTGTGTCAATGTCCAAAAATGTCCTTTAAAATTAACTTTCCTCTTTTTTTAAAAGAACAACTGAAAATATAACCATAATAATTCCAAATATTTGAGATATACCTAAGCTTTCTTTCATAAAAACAAAAGATAAAATAGCCGCAGAAGGAATCTCAAGGGTGCTTATAATAGAAGTAGTAACAGGCCCTACATACTTAATAGCAGAAAAAAGCAAAGTAAGAGGAATTATTTCACAAAATACAGCAAGAAAAGTTGCATTTAAAAAAGAATTATAGCTTACATTCGCAACCTTAAGCAAAAATTTATAATTGAAAATAAACAGAACAATTAACGAAAATAATGTGGAATAAAAAGTTATAAATATCTCTTCAACATCATCAACAATATACTTAGCATATATATTTAATCCTGCATAAAATATTGCCGATAATAACCCCAAAATAACCCCTAATAAATAATTATCATTTAAGTTTACGTCGGATAAATTTAAAACAAGAATACATCCTATTAATGTTCCAAAAATTGCCATAATCTTTGTTTTTGAAAGTTTTTCTTTTAAGACGAAGGCGCTAAAAAGTGCTACTAAAGAAGGATAAGTGTATAAAAGTATAGTAGTAACTGCAACATCTAAATATTTAAAAGAAGAATAAAAACATACCGTCATCAAAGTATTAAAAATAGCCCCTTGTATAAAAAGCTTTTTTAATATATCTTTAGATAAAATAATTTTTTCCTTATATCTTATAACTAAATAAACAAAAAGTAAAAATCCTGCTATAACATATTGAAGCATTAAAAGGTCGACAGGAGAAAAATTAGGTTGGTATCCACTTTTTACAAATATACCTGACGATCCAAAAAAAATGGCTGACAAAACCCCATATATAATACCTTTTGTTTTCATTTTTACCTCCTTAACAATTCTGTTAAATCCTTTAATATAAATTTATCCCCTACCCATAAAGGTAGGGGATGATATCTTACTTACTATTTTAACATTTAAGAAAATAGCGTCAAGACAGTTATTTTTTCTTTTCTACTTTTACAGCCTTTAAAGTAAAAAATGTTAAACCTCCAAATAAAATAGTACAACCAAATATAAGCATAGCTATAGCGCTTTTATCCATAATATCACCTCTAATCCTCTATCTTTAAAACTCTTTCATCAGGCCAAGGTTTTTTGCTTAAAATTTTTCCTATAACAAAAATTCCAACTGCTATGGCCCATCCAAATACTATTAAAGCAAGATATGAATATCCTCCATAGGGCGTTTTAAACTCTGATAATATGTTATCTACCGTCATATATCCAAATAATACTGGAGTAATATATTTTACAAGATATACCCACCAATTTCCTACCTTTATATCAGAATATTTATTAACCTCATCCCTCATCTTTTCTGCTTTATAGACATATGCTAAAACAACAACTTCTATAAAACCTATTAACGCAATTCCATAATTTCCTATAAAATGGTCAACGATATCAAGTATATAAACCCCTGCTCCTGTTGAAAACAACAAACTTCCTAAAAAACCTCCTAAACAAACATTCCTGACAAGTTTATCCCTAGATGTATTCACATACTTATCAAGATATGCCGATGCAAAGGATTCAACCATAGATATACTAGATGAAATACCTGCAATTATTAAGCATAAGAAGAACAAAATACCTATAATAGCTCTTACCAATGCTCCTCCTGGCATAAGATTTATAGCATTAGGGAAAGCAACAAAGGCTATTCCTGGACCTGCTTTTATAACCTTATCCATTGGAAGATTAGATGCATAGCATGCATATCCTAACGTGCTAAAAACACAAAGACCTGCTAAAAAGTCAAAACTTGCATTTGCAAATACAGTTATACAAGAATTATTAACTATGTCAGATTCTTTAGGCAAATAGCTTGCATAAGCTGTCATAACTCCAACAGCAAGAGTTGTTGAAAAAAAGACTTGAGCATAAGCCGATATCCATATCTTACCATTCATTATCTTTGAAAAATCAGGTTTTAAAAACCAATTAAGACCATAAGCTGCTCCCGGTAAAGTAATTCCTCTTATAGTTATAATTATCATAAGAATTGCAAGGGCTGGAGTCATAAAACGACAAGCTTTTTCAATTCCATTTGAAATTCCTTTTTTAGTAATAAAATAATTTAAAAACCAAACTAATGCAACTGCTAAAACAATCTTCCATCTTAGTCCATCAAAATCAAAAGGTCCACTGCTTATAGCAAGAAACTTTGAACTAAAAAATTCATTGGGATCTTTTCCCCATGCTCCTTTAAAAGCAAATATTAAATAATTAAAACACCATGCTATAACAACTGAGTAGAATGAACATACTACTAAAGGAATCATAACCGGCCACCAACCAAGCCACTCTAGCTTTCTATTAAGTTTTGCAAAAGCAAGGGTATTAGCCCCCCTCATCTTATGTCCAAAACCAAATTCCATAATCATAAGCGGAACGCCAGCAGTTAAAAGTGCAACAAAATATGGTAGTAAAAATGCTCCTCCTCCATTTGAATAAGCTGTATAAGGAAATCTCCAAAGATTCCCAAGACCAACCGCCGCTCCTATGGTAGACATGATAAATCCAAATCTTGAACTCCAAGAATCTCTTTTAGATTCCATATTTCATCCTCCTAAATTAAATTTATAAAAATGGCTGTGAAAATCCTCACAGCCATTATAGCCTATTCAATGGGCTTTAATCTTGCTGTAAAATGCCTTAACACTTTGGGCTCATATACAATTTCAAGCCCTTTTAAATATGGCGCTTTATCTTTTATTGAGATAAACGCATCTGCTACTACATCCATATGATCATTTGTATATACTCTTCTTGGAATCGTTAATCTTACAAATTCTAATGGAGATTCAAGTTGCTCTCCTGTATCAGGATCGCGTCCTAATAAAAATGAACCAATTTCAACTGCCCTAATACCTGATTCTAAATACAATTCATTACATAACACCTGTGCAGGAAATTGATAATATGGAATATGTGGAAGAAGTTTTTTAGCATCTACAAATACAGCATGCCCTCCTGTTGGATATTGTATAGGAATTCCTGCTTCTCTCAATCTTTCTCCAAGATATGCTACTTGTGAAATTCTATAGTCAAGATATTCAAAATCCACACCTTCTCTAAGTCCTCTTGCTAGAGCCTCCATATCTCTTCCTGCTAAACCACCATATGTAATAAATCCTTCCATTGGAACAACTCTTGCTCTGCATTCGTTAAACAATTCCACATCCTCTTTTATACCCAAAATTCCACCAATATTTACTATAGCATCTTTTTTAGCACTCATAGTAAATCCTTCTGCATAAGAAAACATCTCACGAACTATCTCAACAATACTTTTATCTTCATAACCTTTTTCTCTCTTTTTTATAAAATAAGCATTTTCTGCAAATCTTGCAGCATCCATAAATACTCTTATTCCATATTTATCCGCAATTTCCTTCACACCTTTTATATTAGCCATTGATACAGGTTGACCACCTGAACTATTGCAAGTTACTGTAATTAATATAAATGCAATTTCATCTCTACCATGTTTCTTTATAAAGTCTTCTAGCTTATCTAAATCAAAGTTTCCCTTCCAATCATAATATTCTTCAGTATTGAAAGCCTTTTCAGTCACAAGATTAACAGCTCTTCCACCACAAAGTTCAATATGAGCCTTTGTTGTGTCAAAATGCATATTTCCAAGAACATATTGACCTTTTTTCTTAATTAACGAGGGAAATAAAACTTGTTCTGCACCTCTACCTTGATGAGTTGGAATTACATACGGATAACCAATAATATCTTCTACTGCTTTAACGAGATTATAATAATTCTTACTTCCTGCATAAGCTTCATCTCCTAACATAAGTCCTGCCCACTGATTATCACTCATTGCCCCAGTTCCACTATCGGTTAAAAGGTCAATATAAACATCTTCTGACTTTAAAAGAAAAGGATTATACCCCGCTTCTTTTAATGCTTTCTCTCTATATTCTCTTGTCGTCATTCTTAAAGGTTCAACCATTTTAATTTTAAATGGTTCTGGTTTTCTTTTAATTGCCATATTATCCCCCCTGCATATTTCCTTCAATCCCTTAATAAAAAATATTATGAAATTTTTTTATATATTCCTTTTTCACTAAAAAACAATTAAGATATATAATCCACCTTCCTATACATTTATAAAACATAAAAAACATATTATATACTAAGAAAAAACATGGGGGGATTTTTTTGGAGGAAAGAAAAAATTCAGAGATAATTTCTATCCTTTTTAAAATGCAGAATATACAAAAAGCTATTTTAAATTCGATAAAACATTTAAAGGGAATAAAACCAATCAAAGATTCAATTGAAATTTATAATAGTTGTTTTAATACTCTACACGAAGCTTCTATTTATTTTTTTCAAGCAACAGGATTTCTAAAGGCTGAATATATAAACGGATGCCTTTCCTACACCGGCAAAAACTTTCTACTAAATAAACTGTTCATACCCGCCTTTAGAAACTTTCAAAGGCTTCAAAATAACCTAAAATCAATTGAAGTAGATGATATATATTCAGAAAGCCTAAAACTTTTACAAAACAAAGTAGAATATATAAACTGCTCTTTATTTAGCGTATTATCTGATATAAATAATTTAAAATAAGATTAAAATCTGCTAAAAGGCTAAAGCCTTTTAGCAGATTTTAAAACTTAATTTTATCATAAATTTTTTCAATTTCAACTTCTTCAACTTCACTTGAATTTCTAAACTTAAATTCTAAAACTCCTTCATTAATCTTTTTCCCTACAATAATTCTCATTGGAATTCCTATAAGATCCGCATCATTAAATTTAACTCCAGCCCTTTCATTTCTATCATCTATTAAAACTTCAACTCCCATATCTTTTAAATTTTTATATATTTCTTCTGAAATTTCCATCTGCAATGAATCCTTTATATTAACAGGGATTATTATAACTTTATATGGCGATACTGAAATAGGCCAGATAATTCCCTTTTCATCGTTGTTTTGTTCAACAATAGAAAATAAAAGCTTATTTATATTTATGTAATAATACCCAATAACAATAGACTTCTCTTTTCCATCATTATCTACAAAGTTTATACTCATTTTCTTTGAATATTTATCTTTTAGTTTAACAATTCGTCCAACTTCTATTCCTTTTTTTATAGAAACATCAAAGCCACATACAGGGCACTTATCATAAGGAGTAAATTTTCTAAAATCTCCTAAAATTCCCTCAAAATCCCTGCCATAATTGACGTTTATAATATGATATCCTGTTTGGTTCGCTCCCACGATCATATTTTTAGTGTTTTTAACCTCATAATCTACTAAAAGCATATCAACATTTATTCCTATAGGCCCTGCAAAACCAACCTCCGCACCAGTAGCTTTTTTTACAATATCCTCATCGGCTAACTCAAGACTTATACAATTTAAATAATCCTTAACTTTTAACTCACTTACATCTCTATCCCCTCTTACCATAACTGCAATAACTTTATCATCAGCTTTATAAATTAAAGTTTTTGCTATTTTTTTTGAATCTTCCCTAAAAAAATTTACAAGTTCTTCTATTGTTTTGATACCTGGAGTTTTGACTTTTTTTATATCCTTCATCTGTTCTTCTTTTTCTAAATCAAAATAACAAGTAGGAACCCTTTCTAAATTCTCTTGATAACCACAATTTGAACAATAAACCGTTTCAAAATCCCCTAAATCAGATTCTACTATAAAACTTATACAATCATCATCTTTAATTTCCTTATAATTTAAACTGCACCTTTCAAATATTCTTTGATAAGCTTTATGCATATTATAAAATGTTTCATCAAGTTCCTCAAGCCTTGAATGGAAGCTATACGCTTCCTTAATTCTAAATTCTTTACTTTTTAGTAAACCATGTTTAGGCTTTTGTTCATCTTTATATCTTGTATTAATTTGATAAAATTTTAAAGGTAAATCCTTATAAGACCTTACTTTTTCCTTTAGCATGTTAAAAAAAACATACCCATAATTATCTACATTAGAAAACGTTGAAAACAACACCTCTTGAAAATCTTTTTCAACCTCTTCCCTTATAATTTCTTCAATCCTTTTTAAAACCTTAACTCCTAAAGGCAAATAGTTATAAAAACCAGGTGTCATTTTTGTTATTAAAGCTGCCCTCAACATTAATTGATGACTTTTTGCTTCTGCCTCCGGTGCTTCCTTTAAAGTTGGTAAAAATAAATTACTAATTCTCATTTTATCCCTCCTTAAAAAACCCTTACTTTAATTTTAACATTTTTATGGATTATGTTGTAAATAATTCTATTTTAAAGTAAAATAAATTTAAAAGGAGGGTAGAAATTGAAAAAAATAAGGCTTATCGCATTAACTTTTATATTTACAATTATAACCACCTTCCATGTTTGTGCCAATAAATACCATAACATATATGTAAATAACACTAAATTAGATATAAAAATATTTTCAGATTTAAATATACATAACGGAAAAACTTACGTTAGCATAAAATTTAATGATTCAAAATCCTTTTTAATATTATCCACCAATGCCTTATACAATATAGAAAATAATAATTTATACATATCAAATATTCCTTCTAAATCAACAAACTTTTTTCTTATTAAACTTACTAATAAAAATACAATAAGCGAGATTTTACCATTGAATTTAGATAAAAATAATTTTTTAATCCTTGTTAATCAAAAGAACCCTCTTTCTAAAAACTTTACACCTTATAACTTAACAACATATAACAACTACAAACTTGATAAATCTTGTGCTTTAATGCTTGATAATATGTTAAAGGATGCATCAAAACAAGGAATAAAAAATTTTGTAATAAAGAGCGGATATAGAAGCTATAAAGATCAATCCATTTTATATAATTCCTATCTAAATAAATTTAAAAAACTTTACCCTAAAAACTATCTAATCATAACTTCAAAATATATTCAAAAACCTGGCTGCAGTGAACATCAAACAGGACTTGCCGTCGATATATCTTCAAAGGATATACATAAATATAAATCCTTTGAAAATACTCCTCAGTATAAGTGGCTTTATAAAAATTCGTGGAAATATGGATTTATATTAAGATATCCTAAAAATAAAACCTACATAACAAAAATAAATTTTGAACCTTGGCATTTTAGATTTGTAGGATTCCCCAATTCAGAATACATTTACAAAAATAATCTAACACTAGAAGAATATATAAAACTTTTAAGATCAAACAAATTTATAATTTTTAAAACCCATGACAATCAATACTTTATCATAACCTTACAAGGTTATAAAAAAATAACCCCATAAAAAGGGGCTATTTTTTTAATATTGTAACCGCATGGGCGGCTATTCCTTCTTCTTTTCCTGTAAATCCTAATCCTTCTTCAGTTGTGGCTTTAACATTAACGCAATCAATATCAATTTCTAAAGCTTTTGCAATATTTTCCCTCATACTAAGTATATAATTTAAAAGTTTTGGACGTTGAGCTATTATAGTAGCATCTATATTGCAAACTTTATAACCCTTTTCTTTTATTAACTTATATACATGTTTTAATAATTCTAAACTATCAGCTCCTTTAAATCTTTCATCATTATCTGGAAAATGCCTACCTATATCTCCTAAGGCTGCTGCGCCTAATACAGCATCCATAATAGCATGAACTAAAACATCCGCATCTGAATGGCCTAAAAGTCCCTTTTCATAAGGTATTTCCACGCCACCTAATATAAGTTTTCTTCCCTCTACTAATCTATGAACATCATATCCGTGACCTATTCTCATCTAATTCACCCCTTAAATTTTATAAGCTCATATTTATTATTTTTTTAAACTATATGCGACATTAATAAACTTATTAACGAAATAAATAAACTTGATATAATGCCTAAATATAATGGCTTAAGTCCTACCTTTTTCATTGATGCTATATTTAAATCTAAACCAAGTCCAGCCATAGCTAATGTCATCAAATACCCATCTATCTTAACTAACAAGTCTAATATATTCTTAGGAATTTGAACAATAGAATTTATTATAACTATCACAAGAAAAAACAACACAAAATGCGGAACAGAAACATTTTTTAAACTTAACTTTCTGTTTTCTCTTTTTGATGAAGCTAAACTCAATATTAATGTAACAGGTATAATAAATAAAACCCTCGTTAACTTAACGATAGTTGCCTGTATTCCCACATCATTTGAAACAGCAAATCCTGCTGCAACTACCTGAGCAACTTCATGTATTGACGCTCCTGTCCAAATGCTATATAGTTGTGAATTCATTTTAAAAATGTTAAATATAACCGGATAAATAAACATAAAGATAGTTCCTAAAACAGTTATAACTCCTATAGAATAAGCAACATCTTCTTCATCTGACTTTATAATAGCATTTGTAGCCGCAATAGCTGCAGCTCCACATATAGAAATACCTGTTGCTAATAATATGGTTAATTTTTGTTTTAAATTAAATTTCTTACCGAGGTAATTTGTAAGCAAAATAGCAGATGTGCTTGAAATTAAAATTATAATAACAGCTTTAGGTCCAATTTTTAAAATTTGTAAAAAGCTAAGTTTAAAGCCAAGAAGAACTATTGCAATTCTAAGTACCTTTTTAGAACAAAATTTAATTCCATCTTCAAATTTTCTTGATACGCCTACTGTATTTTTTATTAATCCTCCAAGTATAATTGCTATTATCAATGTGCTTAAATTAAGCTTTTTTATTATCCATATGCTTTGAAGTAAGTATGCTAAAAAAGTAACAATTATACCTGCTATAACACCCGGGATAATTTTTGTATCCATAATTTTAACACCTCCTTTTTTAATTTTAAACTCAAACAAATCATAAGTAAAATAATATTATTTTATATCATTTATAATCTATTAGTTATATATTAACAAAGTTGTATGCATAATCAATAAACACATTCAGTAGATTTGAAAAATATTTATCCTTATGATGTATAAAATAAAATTTCCTACTTAAATTAACATCTTTTACCTTTAGCATAGAAATAAGCCCTAAGTTTACTTCATCCTTAACACACCTTTTAGACACACAAGAAATACCTAAATTAGCTATGACTGCTTTTTTTATAGCTTCTGTGTTTCCAAGCTCAAAGGCAACTTTGTATTCTATACCGCTTTTATAAAATGCCTTTTCAAAAACCTCCCTCGTTCCACTTCCAACTTCTCTTAATATAAACTTTTCCTTCTCTAGCTCCTTTTTGTCTATTTCATTAAATTTAGCTAACCTATGATTTGAAGAGACTATAACCACAAGCTCATCATCACAAAAATCCTTAACCACTATTTCCTCTGAATAAATAGGTCCTTCAACAAAAGCAACATCAATTTTGTTTTCCAACAGCATACTCTCGATAATCTTGGTATTTTCAATTGCAATTGAAATTTCAATATCTTTGTATATATTACTAAAACTTCCAATTATTTCAGGAAGAAGATAAATCCCTATCGTCGTACTTGCACCTATCTTCAATTTCCCATATTTTAAATTAGCAATATGCCCTATTTTAGTTCTACATTCATCATAAATATTTAATATTCGCCTAACATACCCTAAAAAAATTTTTCCTTCATAAGTTAAATAAAGTTTTTTACCAATTCTCTCAAAAAGCTTAACCCCAAGCTCTTCCTCTAATTCAGAAATAGCCATACTAACTGCTGGTTGACTTATATATAAATTTCTAGCTACTTCTGTCATATTAAGAGATTTAGCTACTTCAAAAAATATTTTTAGTTTTCTTTCGTTCATCCTTGTACCTCCCTTCTAATTCTAAGCCAAGCTTAAGTTCATTATAGCAAAAATTTATTATAAAAACTTAGGGCTGCAACTGCAGCCCTAAAAATCTACGGTTATTACCTTATTTAATTCTAAACTTCTTTTAACATCAATAATCCTTTGATTCCTTGAACCCCTAAATTTTAATTTTAAATCCCTCTCCTTTAATATAAAAGGTCCATCTATTAAAATATCTATGTTTTTCAGTAAGTTTAAATATTTATCTTCTTTTATAAGATCATCAAAATAAAATCCTGAATAAGCAATAATATGATAGTTATGCTTTTTTAACATATTTGCAAGATAAGAAAATGCTTCCGCCTGAAAAAAAGGATCTCCTCCTGTAAAGGTTACCCCATCTATAAATCTTCTTTTTAAAATATCATTATAAATATCTTCAACATCCATTAAAACTCCTTTATTAAAATCATGAGTTGATGGGTTATGACATCCTTTACAATTGTGACTACACCCTTGAGCAAAAATTGCATATCTTATTCCAGGACCATCAACAAAACTTTCCTTTTCTATTCCCGCTATTCTTATTTTCATATTATCACCTCATTTTATAAAATTAAGCGGCATTTTGCCGCTTAATCCCATGAATGTTTTACTCTATCATAAAGTTCTTTTTTCTTGGCATCATTAAATCTATCAATTGTAGATAAATACCCTGTTATTCTTCTTATTCTCCTTATATCCTCACTACCACATTCTGGACATTCGTTGTGTATTAAACCTCTATATCCACATACTCTACACTCATCTATAGGGAAGTTAATTCCTGCATATCCTACATCACATTTTGCCATCCATTTTAATATTTTTTCAAAAGCTTCTAGGTTATGCTCAAGTGTTGATGGAAGTTCAACGTACGTTATATGTCCACCATTACAAAGCTTATGGAACCTACCTTCTATTTCAATCTTGTCAAATATACTTATTTGATAATCAACAGGAACATGATATGAATTAGTATAATAATCCTTATCAGTAACCCCTTCAATTATTCCAAATATCTTTCTATCTATTGGAACAAAACGTCCTGCTGTGCCTTCTGCTGGAGTTGCATAGCAAACAAAATTAAGGCCTGTTTCTTCTGAAATTCTATCTGTATAATTTCTTATATATTCAACTATCTTATAACCTAATTCTAAAGCTTCTTTGCTTTCTCCATGATGCTTTCCAATTAAAGCTTTTAACGTTTCTGCAAGTCCTATAAAACCTATACCTAATGTTCCATTTTTTATCGCTTCCCTTATTGTATCTTCCTCTTTTAAATTCTCAGATCCCATATAAAGCTTTTGTCCCATAAGGAAAGGAAGATCCTTAACCTTAAGATTTGCAACTACCTCAAATCTGTGTAAAAGTTGTCTTTTACATAAATCAAGTATTTCATCTAAATTCTTAAAAAATCCCTCTATATTTTGGAATCCTGCCTTTAAAGCCAACCTTGGAAGATTTATTGTAACAGGTGCTATATTCCCTCTTCCTGCTGAAATTTCAAGTCCATTTCTATTTTGAATAGTTCTTGTTCTACATCCCATGTAAGAAATTTCATCACCATACTTTGCATTAAAGCTTGAATCCATAAAGCTAAAGGTTGGATTCATCCTATGGGCTGCAACCTTCATAGCTAGTTTAAACAAATCATAATTTGGATCGCCCTCTTCAAAATTTACACCTTTTTTAAGCCTAAACACAAGGTTAGGGAATATAGGACTTTCACCTCTTCCAAGCCCTCTATCAAAAGCCTCTAACATAGCCCTTATAACCATTCTTCCTTCTTCCGATGTATCAGTTCCAAGATTTATACTGCTAAATGGAACTTGTGCCCCTGCCCTTGAATGCATACTGTTTAAATTATATACAAGGGCTTCCATTGCTTGATATACTTCTTCATAGGAAGGCTTTTCCTTAAAAGTTCTTATAACCTCTGCCATGGACTTATCAAAATGTGGGAAACTTTGTCCTCCATACATGTCATTTTGATTGCTTTGAAGAATTATAGCAGCCTGAGCTGTTGCAGAAGATATTCTCTTAGGTGGACGAATATATCCATATCCTGTATTAAATCCATTTAACAAGAGTTTTGTAAGATCTATTTGAAGACAATTTAATGTCTTTCCATAAAAATCCAGGTCATGGATATGTATGTCTGCATTTATGTGAGCTTTTGCCATTTCCTCTGGAATTACATTGTGAAGATAATACTGCTTGCTTGCTGCTGAAGCTATTTGAAGCATTTTTGCTGATGGAGAATTCCCTATATTTGCATTTTCTCTGCTTGTTTCCTTTAAAATTTCTTTTACAATATCCATAAGTTCACTTTTTGCTTCTCTATATCTAGTTCTTTTATCTCTATAAAGTATATATGCCTTAGCTGTTTTTGCATGTCCGTTTTCAATTAAAACTTTTTCAACACAATCTTGAATAAACTCAACAGATGGAATCTCATCCTCAGGCAAATTACTCATCATATAAGAAATAACTTTTTCTGTAAGCTCCTCGGCCTTTAAATAGTCAGTCCCTCCAACATTTTGAGCTGCTAAAAATATGGCCCTTGTTATCTTTTCCTTTGTAAAATTTACAACTCTTCCGTCTCTTTTCCTAACCTTTGTAAACATTAAAATCTCCCCTTCATCCCACAACATTTTGTGCACTCTATGAATTTTAACCACTATATATAGTCTTGTCAAATTAAAATTTATTTATTTTTTAAAACAAGACCTGCTAAATTTGATATATCTATCTGTTTCTTTTTATATTAAATCAAATTTTTGCTTGACGTTATTTTGAAATAATAGTTTTAAAAAAATTCAATTTCTACCACAAATATATTAATTTGCTAGTATTTTATATATAAAATTGAATTTTATGTATCCTAATATTTCATACTCGAATAAAATATAATATAAAACTTTGGAGGGATTTTATGAAAATTCCAAAAACAATGGCAACACAGCACCCCGACAATGCAAAAGAATATATATCAATCCAACAAGAACCGCAGGAAGCCGTTTTATTGCTTTTACCTCAAGAATTAGGTGGACTTGGAATTGAAGAAATTATGATCGACTTTGAGGGGAAATTAACTCCCTACCATCAACCCCTTCAAGTGGCTACTGAACTTTTTCAAAAGGGATTAATTCCGGGAAAAGATGTTTTTATAACACCAAGACTTTCAAATGCAGATAAAGAAACTATATTCAGACAAATTATGTGTATTATGGCTGCAGTTGAGACAAACATATCTATGTTTGAAAAGACACAAATTCAAGCAATAAAAGAAGTAATAGTTCCCATGTGTGAATCCTCTAAAACTCTCCTTGAAACGTTATCTCGAATAAAATCAGTAATTGAGCTTGGAAATAAAAATTTTAATATAAAATTTGATGAAAACTCAATCAATATAATTCCTTTATTTGAAGATGTAGTATCCCTTGTCAATATAGACAAACTATTAGAAGAGTATATATCAGAACTTAACTATAAACCTAAATATATAAGATTTATGATAGGAAGATCCGATTCAGCTCTATCCTATGGAATGGTATCAAGCGTATTAGCTGTTGTTTTATCAATATATAAATCAAAAATTTTTAGTGAAAAAAACTCTATAGAAGTTTATCCTATAATGGGTTGTGGAACTTTGCCTTTTAGGGGGCAATTGACATATGAAAATATAGAAAACTTTCTTAAAACATATTCAGGAGTAAAAACAATAACAATTCAATCTGCACTAAGATATGACCATGGATTTGAAAAAACAAAAAATATTATAAAATACATTGAAAATAATATTGATAAATACACTACAAGAAGTTTTTCAAAAGAAGATATATTTTTAATTAAAGAATTTATAGCTACATTTTCAAAATACTACCTTCAATCCTTTGTTAAAATTGCAGAAACTGCTTCAAATATATCCCTTCTTATTCCAAAAAACAGAGATAGGTTATCAACATCCAAAAAAGGAATATCATACTATAGGGAATTTATTGATATAAACAAACTTATAACTTTAACTACAAATCAAGAACTTAAAAAAGAACTCTTAAAAATAGATACATCTTTAGATACAAATATACCAAGAGCTATCTCCTTTACTGCATCTTTATATACCATAGGAATGCCTCCAGAACTTTTAGGAACAGGAAGAGCACTAAAAGAAATAAAAAATAAATATGGAGAATATGCAATTGAAAAACTAATAGAATTCTATCCTCAAATAAAAAACGATATGACATTTGCTTTAAAATATACAAATCCTAGTATTTCTAAAAAATTTATACCTGAAGAAATAAGAAAAGAATATGAAATGGACATTAAACTTACAAATAGCATCCTTAATATAAATTTCGATATAGAATCTAACATTGAAAATAGCTTTTACCATACCCTTTTAAAAACCGCACACCCAATTCTTCTTCACCTTTTAGGAAAAGAACCTCAAATATTAGATAACAATTGCCAGGAATATAACATCTTAAAGGAGCTTATAGCCAAATTAGGAAGCATAAGAGGAGGATTAGGATAAAAAAACTTTCCATCCTCAATGGATGGAAAGTTCAGATTGTTGACAAAGTATAATTTTAAAAAGAGAATCCATCACAAAAAAAGGATTCTCTTTTTTTATGTCGAAATATAATAATATACGAAGTAATAAAGGAGGATAAGTATGCTAACAATCAACAAAGATAAAATTCGTAGAGAACAAGTTGAATTTATCTCTGTTGACCAATTGGTTCCAGAAGATCATTTAGTTAGAAAAATAGAAAAAGCTATCAATTTTGATTTCATATATGATCTTGTAAAGGACATGTATTGCTTAAATAATGGGAGACCAAGCATAGATCCTGTTGTATTAATTAAAATAGTTTTAATTCAATATATGTTTGGTATAAAATCT
>NZ_FNUK01000033.1 GCF_900108045.1 Caloramator fervidus
GGGCCGCGGGCCCATCCCAAGGCGGAGCTATCGCTCCTTTGGCTACCAAAGCATGCGCCCCAGTAGCTTTATGCGGTATTAGCAGGCCTTTCGACCTGTTATCCCCCTCCTTGGGGTAGGTTACCCACGTGTTACTCACCCGTCCGCCGCTAAGAGGCTCAGAGTAAACCCCCTCGCCTCTCCGCTCGACTTGCATGTGTTAGGCACGCCGCCAGCGTTCGTCCTGAGCCAGGATCAAACTCTTATGTTTAAATCCTAACTCCTATTTATATGCTGGTCGCTTCGCCACTGTTCAGTTTTCAAAGGTCAAACAGCAGTTTATATTATATAATGCTTATTTAAATTTGTCAACTACTTTTTTGTTTTTTAAAAAAGAAAATGGCTCCACGGAGAGGACTCGAACCTCCAACCCTCCGGTTAACAGCCGGATGCTCCACCATTGAGCTACCGTGGAACACTTACATCTATGATTATAGCATATATTTTAAAAAATGCAATACCCTTTTAAAATTTTTTATAAGAGTATTCCTTACCCCTAACAAAATAAGGCAGGAAATCCTGCCTTATTTTGTTGGCTTCATTGTTGGGAATAATATAACATCTCTTATTGAATATGAATTTGTAAGGAACATTACAAGCCTATCTACACCAATTCCAAGGCCACCTGTCGGAGGCATACCTATTTCAAGAGCATTTATAAAATCTTCATCCATCATGTATGCTTCATCATCTCCAAGTTCTCTTTCCCTTAGCTGTTGTAAAAATCTTTCTCTTTGATCAATTGGATCATTTAATTCTGAGTAAGCATTTGCAATTTCTCTTCCATATACATAAGCTTCAAATCTTTCTGTAAACATTGGGTCATCTGGCTTTCTCTTAGTTAAAGGTGAAACTTCTACTGGATAATCTAAAACAAATGTAGGTTGAATTAAATGCTTTTCAGCATAAGCTTCAAATACTGCAACTAAAATATCGCCTTTTGTACAGTCCTTTAAGTCTTTCTTTAATTCATCAACAACATTTAATTTTTTTGCAATTTCCCTTGCTTCTTCATCGCTTTTTATTTCATCAAAGTCAACATTTGCATATTTCTTTACTGCTTCCTTCATAGTCAATCTATTCCATGGAGGAGTAAAATCTATCTCTGTTCCTTGGTAAACTACCTTAGTTGTTCCTAGAACTTCTTTGCAAACATAAGCTATAAGTTCCTCTGTAAGCTTCATCATATCATTATAATCTGCATAAGCTTCATAAATTTCTATCATATTAAATTCTGGATTGTGCCTTATGTCAATACCTTCATTTCTAAAGTTTTTACCCATTTCATAAACCTTTTCAAAACCACCTACAATTAATCTTTTTAAATATAGCTCAGTAGCAATTCTTAAATATAAATCTATATCTAAAGCATTGCTATGAGTTATAAATGGTCTTGCTGCTGCACCACTTGCAATAGGTGATAAAACAGGAGTTTCAACTTCTATAAAGTCTCTATCATCAAGGAATTTTCTTATTGCTCTTATTATCTGAGTTCTTTTAAAGAAAGTATCCCTTACATCTTGATTCATTATAAGGTCAACATATCTTTGTCTGTATCTTAAGTCTGGATCCTTAAGTCCATGCCATTTTTCAGGAAGTGGTCTTAAAGATTTTGTAAGAAGTATAAAATCTTTTACGTGAACTGATATCTCTCCTGTTTTAGTTTTAAATACTGTTCCTTCAACTCCAATTATGTCACCAATATCTAAAGTTTTAAAAGCCTTAAGTTTTTCTTCTCCTAAATCATCAATCCTTACATAAAGCTGAAGTTTTCCATATCTATCATGAATATCTGCAAAGCCAGCCTTACCATGTATTCTTTTTGTCATCAACCTTCCTGCAACTTTTACATCTTTTCCTTCAAGCTCATCATAGTTTTCTTTAACTTGCTTTGATGTATGAGTCCTGTCATACTTAGTAATTGCAAAAGGATCTTGTCCTTTAGCCCTTAATTCTTCTAATTTTAAAAGTCTTTGCCTCATAAGCTCATTGTATTCAGCTTCAAGCTTTTGAAATTCTTGATTGTTGAGTTCTTCATTTGTATTTACCATAACTTTCCCTCCATTAATGTCTTTTTATTTCTAATATTTCAAAGGTTTCAATTCCATCTGGAACTTGGATTTCTACTACATCTCCAACTTTTTTACCTAAAAGTCCTTTTCCTATTGGAGCTTCATTGGAAATCTTCATCTTAGCAGGATCCGCTTCAGCTGAACCAACTATAGTAAATTCAAGCTCATCTCCATATTTTAAATCTTTAACTTTAACCGTAGAACCTATTGAAACTACATCTGTATTAATTTCATCTTCATCAATTATTTTTGCATTTTTTAGCATATTTTCTAAAGTTGCAATTCTACCTTCAACAAAAGCTTGTTCATTCTTTGCTTCATCGTATTCTGAATTTTCGCTTAAATCTCCAAAAGATATAGCAGTTTTTATCTTTTGAGATACCTCTTTTCTTTTTACAGTTTTAAGGTATTCAAGTTCTTCTTCTATCTTTTTTACTCCTTCATATGTTAAAATAATTTGTTTGTTCTCTGGCATATGTACTCTCCCCTCTTTTTTGCTTATTGATTTATAGATATTATATGCACATTATTTTACTAAATTCCCTAAAATAATTAAATAACAAGCACTATATTTATAAATATAGTGCTTGTTAAAACTTCGTTATATGGTATTATAAAACACCCCAGATACAATGTCAACATATTTTAACTTCATCTGATTCATTTAAACAAACAATTCTTGGTTTAAAATTTAGTTTTTCCAAAAGGTTTTCATAATCTTCAAAGGTTATTTCATCAACCTTTTTATTTAATATAGAAACTAATACAGCCTCCATTACATTTGTTCCAAAGGACCTTCCATTAAACTCTGGAGTAGTAGTAATCAAATACCTTACTCCTAATCTCTTTAGTTCATCTATATCATCCTTTGTAACAGTATTAGTAATAATTATCTTTCCAGTTAAATCATCAGGCATAAACCTTTTTATAAATAAAAAATCTCCTGCTATTATATCCGCTTCATAAAAATATTTTTCATTCTTTGGGGTTCTCTCCTCTTGCTTTTTACCAGTAGGATACAGTTTTTCAAAAGGCATTTTCGTTGCTATAGGTAATATAATTTTAGCAATAGTATGGAAAAGCCTTATTGATTTTATAGGAATAGGAATATCTAATGAAAACATAAGATCTCCAATTATAAGTTGTGCCCCAAGTTCATCTAATGTTTCTGCCATGCCAAATCTATCTGTTGCACTCACCATCAGAACCTTTTTATCTTTTAAATTAAATACATTCTCATCTATGTATCTTATAACCTTTCTCTCTAAAGTATTTTTAAGTCCTGAACCATCAACAATAGGAGTTTTTTTAGCCGCTTGCTTTATAAGAGCAGCATCTTTAATTTCATACCTTTTTCCAGCTGCATATAAATATAAATCAATCCCCCCCATACCAAAAGCATCTACTTTTCCATCCAATTCCTTTATAATTTCTATAACTTTATTAAAATCTCCATCTGTCCCTATCCTTTCTATTAAAAATTTTTCTCCTAAAAATTCAGCTTCAGCCCTATGATTTCTTCTAGAAGAGCCAAGACTTACTGAAACAACGTGCTTCATAATAGTATCCTCCTAATTCTTTATCATTTCTATTATTCTTAATACAGAATTAACATCTACATAAACATCTTCTTTTAAAGGTGATTTACCTATATCCATAATGTAAACATGCCCATCTAACAATGTTGCTAGCAATTTAGACCTTATATTAGAAGCTAATATAATACAATGCTGATATTTTCTAACTTTAGAGATTATCTCTAAAAGCCAATTGACAAGATCTAAACCATTCTGTTCTCTAACAATTTTTTGCCTCTCTTGTTCTGTCAGTAAAAAAACAAAATCTGCTCCAGCCTTTTTAAGCTCCCTTTCAAGTTCATCTTTATTGGCAATAGGAAAACCTACTACAGCAATATTTCCACCTCTTCTTATTTCCCCTATACTTTCAAGCCTTGATATAAAAGTCCTATCTATATTTAATATTCTTGCAACTTCCTGCTGAGAATATCCTTTACATCTTAATTCCAATATTTCATCAATAGTATTGTTAATTTTAGATATACTTATAACCTTATCCCCTACCCTTATGTAATCCATGAAATCCCCCCTGTGAACACAATATATTCATTTACATTTTATACCTTTTTTATTTTGTTTACAATAAAAAAGATGCTACACTGTTGTAGCATCTTCCAAAACCCTTTTATATTCCAACAAAACCTCTTCTATTTTTTCCCGTTCATCAAGCCTATTTACTATATCTTTAACATAACTAGAATTTCTAAGACCTTTTAAGTACCAAGCAACATGTTTTCTCATTTCTATTATACCTTGTCTTCCTTTAAACTCTTCAGCCATCTTAAGATGTTTTAAAATAACATTAAATCTTTCTTCTAGAGTAATTTCAGGAAGTTTATCACCTGTTTTAAGATAGTAATTTATCCTTTTAAATATCCATGGCCTTCCTAATGCGCCTCTTCCTATAAGAATGGCATCACAGCCTGTTTCCTCAAACATCTTCTTTGCGCTTTCTTCATCAACTACATCTCCATTTCCTATAACTGGTATGTTCACCGACTGTTTAACTTTTCTTATTATATCCCAATCTGCATGTCCTGAATACATTTCCTCCCTTGTTCTTCCATGTATTGCAATAAAAGAAGCACCAGCATCCTCTAACATTTTAGCAAATTCAACTGCATTAACAGAAGCTGCATCCCATCCTTTTCTTATTTTAACAGAAACAGGCTTCTTGCTTTTTTGAACAACTTTTTTTACTATGTTATAGGCAAGCTCAGGGTTTTTCATAAGGGCACTTCCTTCACCATTTTTGACAATCTTAGGTGCTGGACATCCCATATTTATATCTATGCAAGCAACCTTCTCATTTAAGCTTATCTGTTCTGCCATATCTGCCATAATATCAGGATCACTTCCAAATATTTGAACAATAACTGGAGCTTCTTTATCATCTATATCTAAAAGAAGATTTGTCTTTTTACTTCCATAATATAAACCTTTTGAACTTACCATTTCAGTATAAAGCATCCCACAACCATAATCTTTACATATTAACCTAAAAGCCTTATCCGTAACTCCTGCCATAGGAGCTAAAAACACATTATTAGAAGTTATAAAATTTCCTATCTTCATTTATATCACCTATTTTTTTCATAAATTATCCTAAGGCCTTCTAAGGTTAATACAGGGTTTACTTCATGTATAGTCTTGCTCTCTGAAGCTACTAATTTAGCAAGTCCTCCTGTTGCTACAACATAAGGAGTCTTTTCTCCAAGTTTAACCATTTCATCAGACATTTTATTTACTATATAATCAACCAATCCAACATAACCATATATTATTCCAGATTGCATGCTGCTTACAGTATTTCTACAAATTACCGTTGGAGGCTTTACAAGTTCAATTCTTGGAAGTTTTGCTGCCTTCTCAAATAAAGCCTCACTAGAAATTTTTATTCCCGGTGCTATTGCACCTCCATAATAATCTCCCTTTTCTCCCACAGCACAAAATGTTGTCGCTGTTCCAAAATCAACTATAATAAGGGACCTTTTATATATATCTAAAGCTGCAACTGCGTTAACAATTCTATCTGCTCCAACTTCTTTAGGATTATCATATTTTATGTTTATACCTGTTTTAATACCCGGCCCTACTATCAAAGGTTCTACATTAAAATATTTTCTTATCATATGCTCTAAAGAATACATTATGTTAGGAACTACAGAAGAAACAACAACTGCATCAACTTCTCTATAATCTATATTTGCCTTTTCAAACAAATTTATAACTGCAATCCCATATTCATCCGATGTTCTTGGAAGATTTGTAGAAAGCCTCCAAACATCTAAAAGTTTTTTCCCTTTATATGCTCCAACAACTATATTAGTGTTACCAACATCAAAAACTAAAAGCATAATTACCTCCCCAATACAAATAAAAAACTTTACTTTTTATCATTTACCTTTGACATAAATTTTTCTACATTTACTATATACCTTTCATGAATTCCTTCCATTATTTTTTCAACTTCATCATAGGCTTCTACTTTAAATACAAGCCTTCTACCATCTACTTCAATAAGCTCTGCAACAGCTCTTATTTTCATTCCAATAGGAGTTGCTGCTAAATGCTTTACATCAAGCCTTGTTCCAACAGTAGTATATCCCGTTGGAAGATGAAGATCCACTGCATCCTTTGCAGCACATTCTATATACCCTATCAAAGCAGGAGTTGATAAAACATCCACTGCACCGCTGGCATAGTTTTTAGCAGAATCCTTCTCTTTAACGTTAGTTTCAATAACTGAATTAATCCCAACCGTAACTTTATTTAAAACATCCTTTTCCATACCCAACACTCCCATTCCAATTATTTTTTAAACCTCGGGAATTCCCCGAGGTTTATTATGCTTGATTAAAGATAGCTTCAAATTCTTCAGCTTCAAGTTTTTCTTTTTCAAGTAAAGCTTCAGCAACTTTGTGAAGCTTATTTATATTTTGTTTTAAGAGCTCTTCTGCTCTATTGTAAGCCGTTTCTATTATTCTCTTTATTTCTTTATCTATAAGAGCTGCAACTTCTTCACTGTAGTTTCTTGTCTTTGCAAAGTCTCTTCCTAAGAATACCTCTTCATGTCCTGTTCCAAATTCAATAGGTCCTAAAACTTCACTCATACCATATTCCATAACCATTTTTCTTGCAATATTTGTAGCCCTTTCAATATCATTTTTTGCACCTGTTGAAATATCATTTAATACAAGTTTTTCTGCAACACGTCCACCTAATAGACTTACAATTTCTTCTTCAAGCTCAGTTTTTGAAGCATAATACTTATCCTCCTGTGGAAGAGCTAAAGTATATCCTCCTGCTCTTCCTCTTGGTATTATGCTTATCTGATGAACAGGATCAGTATTTGGTAAAAGCTTCATAACAACTGCATGCCCTGCTTCATGATAAGCAGTAAGCCTTCTTTCCCTCTCGCTCATTATTCTACTCTTCTTTTCAGGCCCTGCAATAACCCTTGTTATAGCCTCTTCTAACTCCTCCATGCCTATAAGTTTTTTACCTTTTCTTACTGCAAGTAATGCAGCTTCATTCATTAAGTTTTCAAGATCTGCACCTGTAAAACCGGGTGTTCTTTTAGCTATTATAGATAAGTTAACCTCTGCTTCAAGGGGCTTATTTCTTGCATGAACTTTAAGTATTTCTTCCCTTCCTTTAACATCTGGAGCATTTACAACTATTTGCCTATCAAATCTTCCTGGTCTTAAAAGTGCAGGGTCTAAAATATCAGGTCTGTTGGTAGCTGCAAGAACTATAATACCTTCGTTTGTTCCAAAACCATCCATCTCAACCAAAAGTTGATTTAAAGTTTGCTCCCTTTCATCATGTCCACCACCAAGCCCTGCTCCTCTTTGTCTTCCTACTGCATCTATTTCGTCTATAAAAACTATGCAAGGAGCATTTTTCTTTGCATTTTCAAAAAGGTCTCTAACCCTTGATGCACCAACACCTACAAACATTTCAACAAAATCTGAACCGCTTATACTAAAGAAAGGAACACCTGCTTCTCCCGCAACTGCCTTTGCAAGTAAGGTTTTACCAGTTCCTGGTGGCCCAACAAGAAGTATTCCTTTTGGAATTCTAGCTCCCATTTCAATATACTTTCTAGGATTTTTTAAAAAGTCAACAACTTCTTGAAGTTCAGCCTTTTCCTCATCAGCACCTGCAACGTCATTAAAGGTTACTCTTTTTTTATCATTAGTTACAAGTTTTGCTCTACTTTTTCCAAAATTCATAACTCCTTTTCCTCCACCGCCTTGAGCTTGTTGGAGGAATATAAACCAAAAAATAACAAGCATTATTACCATTATGATGTTAGGCAACGCAGAAACCCAAAATGGAAACTTTGAAGGTGGAACATACTTTAGTTGTACTTTTTGGGCGTGGGTTTTATTATATTCATTAATTATTTTTTCAAATTCTGTAGTATTTATATTGACCGTAGTTGTAAAAGATGTTCCATCTTTAAACTCACCTGTTGCATTTCCTGTATCAGTATCTATATATATACTCTTTACATTGCCCCTTTCAATTTCGTTTATAAGCTCTGTATAAACTATTTCACTTTTTTTACCTGTTCCACCATCTAAAAGAGTCATTGCTATAAAAAAAGCCATTATTATCAAAAGCCATGCACTAGCACTTTTTAAAAGATTCTTATTCAAGCTTAAATCCCCCTTTCACCGTACAACATTATAAATATACACCATTGTTTATTTTTTGTAAATATCTTCTTTTAATATACCTACATAGGGTAGGTTTCTAAATTTTTCAGCATAGTCAAGGCCATAACCTACAACAAAAGCATCTGGAATTTTAAACCCTACATAATCAGCTTCAATGTTAACTTTTCTCCTTTCTGGTTTGTCAAGAAGACAACATATTTTTAAAGTTTTTGGATTTCTTGCCTTTAAATACTCATATAAATACTTTAAAGTAGTACCTGTATCTATTATATCTTCAACTATTATTACATCCTTTCCTTCAATGTCAAAATCAAGGTCCTTTAAAATTCTAACAATTCCTGAAGTTTCAGAAGAATTTCCATAACTTGAAACTGCCATAAAATCCATCGTAACATTAAAATCAAGGGCCCTCATAAGATCTGCCACAAACATTACAGACCCCTTTAAAACCCCAATAAGTATAATATCACCCTTGGGAAAATCTTTTTTTATTTCATATGCTATCTCCTTTATCCTTTTTTTTATCTCTTCTTCAGTTAATAAAACCCTTTCAATAGCAGTCTCCATATTTTAACCCCTTTCAATCGTAATTTTTAACACATTTTTAGTGTGTTCATCTATTTTATAATTCTTAGTATCCCTAATACCATAAACCCAAAGAACCTCTTTCCCAATAGCCACAAGGGGTATTGAATCCCTTTCATCCCTTGGGATTTTTTTATCTATAAACAAATCCTTTATCTTCTTTTTCCCCTTCATACCCTTTGGAAAAATATAATCTCCTTCTTTTCTATTTCTAACAACTAATCCACCTTTTATTTTATCATAATCAAAGTATTTTATAAACGGCGTATCGGTTAAATTGCCATGATTTTTTAATAATTCTGTTTTAACTACTAAATTTAATTCATCTAGTCTTAAAATACCGGGAATTTTTAAAATATACTCAAAATCCTTTTTTGTATCTAATCTTTTAATAAAAAACTTACCATATGAAATTTCTGCAACTAAATTTTTAGGAAGATACAGCATTTTTCCTGTTTGATTTCTTTCAATAAGCTCTAGACAGTCCTCAACATGAAGATTTTCTATTCCATTTAAATCTCCTTTAACATCTTTTATCAGTTGCCTTATTATTCTCCTTTTTAAAGCAACGTGTAATTTTTTAAACCCTTCAACTATTATTCCGCCGTTGTCCTTTATATCTTCATAATATTTTAGAGCCTCTTTTTCAATATATTCATTCTCATCATTTAAAATTTCTGCCATTTTAAAAAGATTATCAACGACATTTTCATTTATATTTTTAATAATATATGGGATAAGCTCTAATCTAACCTTATTTCTAAGGTATATAGCTTCTTTATTAGTACTATCTATTACAGGCTGTAAATTGTTATGTTCGCAATAATATTCTATCTCTTCCCTTGAGCATATAAGAAGGGGCCTTATTATGTTATCCCTTACTGGCTGTATTCCACTCAATCCTTTAAGGCCAGACCCCCTTAAAAATTTCATAATGATGGTTTCTGCTTGGTCATTTTTATTATGGGCAAGGGCAATTTTATTACCATTAATTTCCTTTAAAACATTGTTAAAGCATTCATATCTTGCTATTCTTCCTGCTTCTTCAGAGGATAGACCTTTTTCTTTAGCCATTTTTGTTACATCTATTCTAAAAGAATAAAAAGGTATATTTAATTTTTCACAAAAGTTTTTTGAAAATTCCTCGTCTCTAAAAGCTTCTTGTCCCCTAATTAAATGATTTACATGAACTGCATAAAGGGATATTTTAAGCTCATCTTTTAATCTATAAAGTATATGCAAAAGAGCTGTAGAATCAGGCCCTCCAGAAAAACCAACTACTACTTTATCTCCATTACTAATCATAGAATTTTTATTTATATAACTTAAAACCTTATCTATCATAAACATCACCTTTTTTCTTTTTATCATAACAAATACTTTTAAATAAAACAACAAGGAACCTTTCGGTTCCTTTATTGCACCTTCCATATTTTTGAAACAATAACCGTTAAATCATCCTTTATGTCATTTCCATACTTTTCTTTAGCTTTATTCAATATATAATCAGCTAATTCCTTAGGATTTCCTCCGCTATATTCCCTAAGAAGCTTTACAATCCATTTTTCCTTAAGATCCCTATCAGCATCCACTACTCCATCAGAAACCATTATAATCATATCTCCACTTTTGAATTGATGTATCTCACTTTCTATTTCAATTTCATCTACAATTCCTATAGGTAGACTCTTATTTTCAATAACCTCAACATCAAATCCTGATTTTATAAATGTAGAAACTGCCCCAACTTTTATAAACTCCCCAATTCCTTCATATAAATCTATTATGCCTAAATCAACAGTAGCAAAGGAATCGGATTTGTTTTTTAACAAAAGTATAGAATTTATAGCTTTAATAGTAGTATTTCTATCAAAACCTGCCTCCATAAATTTTTCAATAAGGGCAATAGTTGTATTGCTTTCCATAGCTGCCTCAAATCCACTACCCATTCCATCACTAATTGCAATTACATATCTTCCAGGAGCTACATTTCCAAAATAGTAACTATCCCCTGAGACGTCTTCCTTTGAATACCTTGCAACGCTTGATGCAACTCCAAAGTTTTCAGCTTCCACCAATTTGAAATGACATACATTGTTTTCATTATCTAATTTACACATCGTACTTTCTCTTACCATTCTTTTCCCTAAAGCCTGTGAAACAATCTTTACAATATCGTTATTGCATAAAGATTTACCTAAACATGCATTTCCATAAATAGTCACTTCAAATTTATTATTGGAGTTTTTAGTAACTAAAACATCTCTATATTTTATATCATTTAAATCTAAAAGAACAGCAATTTGTTCTTCAAGCTCATTTTTAAATTCAAAGGACTTTGTTATATCCTTTACTATATCTGATACTACACCTGATATACCTTTTATTTGCTCTGCTAAAATAACCTTTGAATTTAAAAGCTTTTTAGCCCAACGGTTGTTTATTCTAAGTATTTCAATTTCAAAATTTATATGTCTTATAATTTCATTTAACTTTAAACATTTAAAATTAAAGGAATCGGGAACCTGTCTTATATCTATTTTACCGTTTTTTTCAGCAAACCTTAACATCTCAAAGAAAATATCATAAGTATAATAAGTATCCTCAGTCCAGCAAAAATGTTTCGCATCACAATTTGCACAAACTTTATTAGCAACTTTTTCAATAACACCTTTAATTTCATTGGCCCTTGATAAATTATTTTCATATCTTTCAGTTAATATACTAGATAAACTATTTAAAGACTTAGATACGGCATCTAATTTCGTATTTATGTAATTCTTTATTCTTTCCATATAAATTTTTTGCGGAATTATTTTTTTTCTCTCAAAATCTAAAGATATTTCTATTTTCTCTAACAAAGACCTAGGAACTAGAATAAAAATAACAGAAGCTAAAGAAACATTTAAAATAAAAGGAACCAAAAATTCAATTTTCCCTGAATATATCATTACTACTATAGAAGATATAATGTAGGCTGCCGAAACAACTATTTTCCCCATATCCTTAAAGGCTCCTGCAATAAGTCCACTAAATCCATAAACTCCTAAAACATATGTTGAAGTGTTTCCAGAAAAGCTTAGCACAAAACCAAGTAAAAGCCCTATTGTAGATGCTACCTGACTTCCCCTTAATTGTGCAGCAATAAGTATAAATAAAACGGTTAGAATTGATTTTAAAGATATATCCATATAATTTATATCCCAAAGCCCCGCAAAAGAAATAAGTATTATAAGAATTAAACTTATTATTTCTTCCTTTACTATGTCAACACTTTTTTTATTGAAATAATATGAAACTCCATATGTAAATAGATATGATGAAGATATCATTATAAAGGCTTCAAAGGAGGATGAAATTATATCATATAATGTTAAATTATTTAAAATATACCTGTGAAGAGCAAAGGATACTCCAACATTTAAAAGGGAAGTTGTTACCGCCATTTTAATAAATTTTGATTTTTCATTCTTTAAAATCAAATTAAAAAGCATTATCCATGCCGCAACAAATATATGACTTCTTGATACTAAAATATCCCCTTGTGTAAGATAACCTAAAATTGAAAAAATACCACATACCAAAACCCATTCCTTTTCTAAAACTTGGGATACTGCTATTAAAAGTGCTAATCCAAAGGGCATTATCTCTTTTAAAAAGAAAACCCTTGAAGCAAAGAATATAAAGGCAAATAAAAACAAATGCTGTACTTTTAATTTATCCCTTTTTAAAGCTCTAAACTCTTTTTTAGTTAAAACTTCTCTTTGTAGCATAACACCCCACCCCACATTTTTCTGTGTGAGGTTATTATATCAAATATATGCTAAATAATTTGTCGCTATTCCTTATTTTTCCATAAGAAAAAATTGACAGATTCTGAATTAAGTAAAACAACTTCGACTTTTATCTTGTTCATTTATGATAGGAACTTGTTTAAAAAGTTTTTAAATGCAAAAAAGGTTCTATAATAAATGTTGGGGTGGTAAATAAACCTCAACATTTTTTCTTTAAATACAAAAAAGCACTTTATTCAGATGCCAGCTTTGCTAAAATATAATTAACCCACAAAATATTTTGAAAGGAGGCATCTGATAAAGTGCTTAGGAATAATTTTATCAATAATTTGCTTAATTTAAAAGATGTTTTCGTAAAAAATATTGTAAATGGTGATGATTTCGTTGAATTTCATGTTGAAACTAAAAAAAAATCTCATGTTTGCCCTTCTTGTGGCTCTACTACTTCTAAAGTCCATGACTACAGAACCCAAAAAATTAAAGACGTTCCTATTCAGAACAAGAA
>NZ_FNUK01000001.1 GCF_900108045.1 Caloramator fervidus
ATACAACAGGATCTATGCTTGGTCTCCCATTATTTAAGCAATACATGTCCTTTACAAGATCATATATGAAATCAAAATTGATAGCTTTTTCTATTTTTCTAACTAAATGATCTTCTGGAACCAATTGGTCAACAGAGATAAATTCAACTTGTTCTCTACGAATTTTATCTTTGTTGATTGTTAGCATACTTATCCTCCTTTATTACTTCGTATATTATTATATTTCGACATAAAAAAAGAGAATCCTTTTTTTGTGATGGATTCTCTTTTTAAAATTATACTTTGTCAACAATCTGAAAAGGGCTTAAATAAGCCCTTTTTATTTTCTTCTACCTTGTGAAAATCCTAAACCATATTTTTGACCAAATTTTCTAAAGCCTTCTCCGTTACATAAAGCCTGATTGTTTTTTATAGCGTTATAAATTTCATCAGCTTGTTTTTGGGTTAAAATTCCTGCTTTTACCTTTTCATCTAAAATTTCTTTTCTTGCCTTTAACATTTCTTTTTTAAATTCTTCAAGCTTTCCAGCTTCCTTTGCTATTGTTCCAAAAGTTTTTCCTGATTGTCTTTCTTTATATAAAGTCTCTATACTTTTTCCTGTAAGTTTTGATGCGATGTCGATTGGTCTTGTTTTTGCATAGGCAAAGGCTGTTGTGCTAATTAACATTATAGCAGAAATTGCTATTAACAATTTTTTTGATTTCATAAAATCAACCTCCTTGATTTATTTTATGCTTTAATTATAATCCCAATTTTTGATGATAATATGTTGTTAATGTGTAGATTTTGTGAAGATAATTCAAATGTTCCAGAATTTGTATTATTATATTTTTAAGAGGTGATAATATGATTAAAGTTCTTGTAGTTGAAGATGAACAAAAGCTAAGGAAGGTTTTAAAGCTTTATCTTGAAAATGAAGGTTTTTTTGTTGAAGAGGCTGAGGATGGAAATGAGGCTATTGAAAAGTTTTTACAAGATATTTATGATATTTTAATACTTGATGTTATGCTTCCTGAAAAAGATGGCTGGAGTATATTAAGACAAATAAGAAAACATAGCGATGTTCCTGTTATTATGCTAACAGCAAGGGGAGAGGAAGAGGATAAAATATTTGGATTTGAACTTGGGGTTGATGATTACGTTGTAAAGCCTGCAAGTCCAAAGGAAGTTGTTGCAAGGGTAAAGGCTATTTTAAAAAGAGTTAAGAAAAATGAAACAGTAGAGGGACTTAAAATAGACAAAGCTGGAAGGGAAGTTTATATAATGGGTAAAAAGGTTGACTTAACTCCAAAGGAGTTTGACCTGCTTTTGTATTTATATGAAAGGCCTAATATAGCCCTTTCAAGAGAGCAGATTTTGAATGCTGTTTGGGGATATGATTATTTTGGGGATCTTAGAGTTGTTGATACACATATTAAAAACTTGAGGGAAAAACTTGGGAATTTTAGAGATTTTATAGAAACTGTAAGGGGAATAGGATATAAATTTGAGGTGAAAAAATGAAAGGGATAAGGTTTAAACTTTTAGTTTATACGAGTTTGCTTTTGAGTGTGCTTTTACTGGCTAATTATGTTCTTCAAACAAATTTAATTGACAGATTTTATTCTAATAATGAAAAAAATAAGCTTATTGGTTATGCTAAAAAGATTGCTTTTTATTATGAAGACATTAATAACATGACTAAAGAGGCTTTAAAAGTAGCTAATACTATAGGGGGAAGGGTTAGTATTTTTGACTCTAACGGGAATATGATTTTTCAAAGCGGAAACTATATGTTTGGAAGAACATATAGAATAGAAAGTAAGTATTTAAAACAAGTAATAAAGGGAAACTTGATTTTTACAACTGATGAAAAAATGTTAAGCAAAAGTCAGCTTATTACTCTTGGTTATCCTATAAAAAAAGAGAATACCTATGGTGCAATTTTCATTCATATTTCTTCCTTTACTTTGAAAAATGATGTTTCAAGATTAAAATGGCAGTTTACAATACTTTTTATATTGGCATTAATAATTTCAATTATAGGAGCAATTATATTAAGCAGTGCATTTACAAGGCCAATACTAAAAATAAAAGAGGCTGCAGAAAGAATTTCAAAGGGTAATTATGACATAAGGCTTGAAGTAAACTCAAAAGATGAGATTGAAGAGCTTGCAAATACTATAAATGATATGGCACAAAACCTTAAAAAGACAGAAAAATTAAGGCGTGATTTTATAGCAAATGTTACCCATGAGTTTAGAACACCTCTTGGAATAATAAAAGGTTATGCTGAGGCCCTTTATGATGATTTAATTCCACAGGGACAAAAAAAGGAATATATTGAAGAAATTATTGAAGAAGTTGAAAGGTTAAATAGGCTTGTTAATGAAAACTTAACCTTGGCTAAAATTGAATCTGGCAGTGTAACATTAAATAAACAGAAAGTAAACATAAAGGATATTTTATTGGAAGTAATAGATAAAGTAAAGATAATAAAAGGTAAAAGGCAAATAATATTAAATTGTTTTGATTTTTATATAAATTTAGATCCTGAATATATGGAAATGGCAATATTGAATATTTTAAGCAACTCAATTAAACATACAAAAGATGACGGAAAAATTGAAATCAATGTTACTAAAGGTGATAAAATAAAAATTAGCATAAAGGATGATGGCGAAGGAATTCAAAAAGAACACCTTCCCTATATTTTTGAAAGATTTTACAGAGTAAAGGAAAAGGGAGTAGGAGGCCTTGGACTTTCAATTGCAAGGGAAATTATAAAACTTCATGGTGGTGAAATTTTAGTTTACAGTCAAGAAGGAAAGGGAACTGAGTTTGTAATTTTGCTTTAATTTTTGAATATAAATTATATAGCAGTTTTTTTAGGTGGGGTTATGGTAAATAAGCTTTGGTTTTTTATGATTATTTTTGGGATAGCTTCTTTTATAATAAAGGGGGATAATAGTTTAATAAAGGTTATAACCGAATCCTCTCAAAGATCTGTTGAGCTTTTAATTTCCCTTGTTGGAATTATGGCCTTTTGGTCAGGAGTTATGAGGATATGTGAAAAGAGCGGTATTGTTGATATTTTTTCAAGATTTTTAAGCCTCCCTTTAAGGTTTATATTTCCTGGGCTTTACGAAAGGTCAAAACCCGCTTTTTTTAACATAATAATGAATATAACTAGCAATATGCTTGGGCTTTCAAATGCTGCAACTCCCTTTGGCCTTAAGGCTATGGAAGAACTTCAAAGGATAAATCCTAAAAAGGATACCGCCTCTGATTATATGGTTACATTTTTAATAATAAATTCAGCTTCTTTGCAAATAATTCCAACAACTTTGATATCTTTAAGGGCAAGCTTAGGTTCAAAGGAGCCTTATGACATAATAACCCCTATAATTATAACAAGTTCTGTTTCTATAATCATAGCTCTTTTATTAGATAAATTATTTCAAAGATTTAAGTAATCCTTTTAGGAGGTATTATGCTTTTTATAAGTCTTTTTCTTATTCTTGTTATGGTTTTTGCATACGCCAAGGGGGTAAATGTATTTGATGAATTTATACTTGGAGTCAAAGACGGTTTTTTAACAGTTTATAAGATAGCTCCATATCTTTTGACTATGATTTTTGCAATAGATATATTTAGAAGTTCCTCTGCCCTTGATTTTTTTATCAATCTTTTAGGTCCCTTTGCTGAATTTTTTAATATTCCTAGAGAAATTTTACCTATGTTTTTAATAAAACCTTTATCTGGAAGCGGAGCCATTGCTGTTTTGACGGATATTTCTAGGCAATATGGCATAGATTCTAAAGAGGCTAAAATAGCCTCTGTTATGATGGGTTCGACGGAAACTATATTTTATACTTTAGGCCTTTACTTTGGAATTGTTGATATAAAAAAAATAAGACACACCCTTTTGGTAGCTTTAATCATTCATTTTATAAGCACCTTAATTGCAGTTTATGTAGTTTGTGGTATAAAATAAATTATGATCTACAAAAGAGGTGGTACAATGAGGGATTTGACAAAAGGAAGCGAAGGAAAACACATACTTTTGTTTGCAATTCCAATGCTTATTGGGAACCTTTTTCAAGCGCTTTATAATACCGTTGATAGCATATGGGTTGGTCAAATAGTTGGTAGCAATGGCCTTGCTGCTGTTGCAGTAAGCTTTCCAATAATATTCATGCTAATATCCCTTGTTATGGGGCTTACTATGGGAGTTACTATAATAATTTCTCAATATTATGGTGCAAAGGATTTGGAAAACGTAAAAAGGACTATAAATAATACATTCTTAATGCTTTTATTGGCATCTTTTATAACCACCTTGGCAGGAATCTTACTATCAAGAAGGCTTCTTATCCTTATAGATACACCACCTGTTATATTAGAAAATGCTGATGTTTATCTTAAAATAATGTTTATGGGAATGCTTTTTATGTATGGTTACAATGGCCTTAGTGCAATACTAAGAGGAATGGGGGACTCAAAAACTCCTTTATATTTTTTAATAGTTGCAACCTTTGTTAATATTATTCTTGACCCAATATTTATATATGTTTTAAAACTTGGCGTTGCAGGGGCAGCTTATGCAACTGTTATTTCTCAAGGTGTATCTTTTATTATGGGATTTTTTTATCTTTATAAAAGATATGAGATGTTCAAAATAAAGTATAATCAGCTAAAATTTGACAAAGATATAATGCTCCTTATATTTAAAATAGGTTTTCCTATGGCTATTCAACAAACTTTGGTTTCTGTTGCAGGAGTTTTCTTAAATGCGATTATAAATAGGTTTGGTGCTGATGCTATGGCTGCCTTTGGAGCAGCATCTAGGGTTGAGTCCTTTATATTCATGCCTACAATGAGCATAGCTTTATCGGTATCCTCCTTTACAGGACAAAACCTTGGAGCAGGTAGAATAGATAGGGTAAAACGGGGATTTAAAGCTGCAATGGTTATGGGATTTATTCTTTCAATTTTTACTATTTTCATAACTCAATTTATTCCAAGGTATTTAATTCTTATGTTTACTAAAAATAAAGTTGTTGTAGAGCTTGGAGTTCAGTATCTTAAAGTTTTAGGTTTATTTTACTGTTTTTTCACCTTTATGTTTATTGCAAATGGAGTTGTAAGGGGAGCTGGAGATACCTTTGTTGCAATGCTTATAACCCTTGTGGGGCTTTGGTTTGTTAGGATTCCCCTTGCAAATATATTATCAAAGAGGATAGGGCTTGTTGGGGTTTGGTATGCAATAGGCATAGGTTTTTTAGTTGGAATGACATTAAGTCTTTCCTATTATTTTAGTGGAAGATGGAAAAATAAAGGTATTATAAAATCTGAAATTTAAAAGGGCAAATTGGGAAAAATAATAATGGTGATGTTATGAAGATAGCCATTATATTTTCCCGATTTGCCTCTTTTGTTATAGATTACTTGTTATATGGCATAATATATTATTTTTTATTAAAACTTGGAGTATTAGGTTTTATTATTGCTAACGTTATATTATTTTTATATAGGGTATTGACCTTAACCTTTTTAGGTGGCACCTTTGGGATGAAACTTTTAAAGCTTAAGATATATAACAACAGCTTTAAAAACGTATTAAAAAGGGAATTTTATAGAATTGCTTCTTGTTTTTACTATTTAGGCTATTTATATTCCTTTATAGATAAAGATGCACGATGTCTTCATGATATTGCCTCTTCAACCTATGTAGGATATGAAAAAAAGGATTTTAAGGATAAAGGAAGTATATTTATAAACGTTTTGCTAGTTTTATCCCTTTTAAAGTTTTCCTCAGCATTTTTGCTTAATGATGTAGGGCTTATAGGCCTTAAAAGGGTAGCCTCTTCTGATGAATACTTTCAAAGCTTTGAGGGGGATAACCTTTTAAGCTTATCCTCCGATGAACTTTATTTAAAAACCTTAGGAAGAAAATATACATCAAGCATTGATATAAAAGGAAAAAGAACCCTTGTTAGGCTTTCTAATAAGTTAAGATATAGTGAAATCTATAAGTTAAACTTTAATAAGGATAAAATTATAGGTGATTTTTTATACAAAGTAGACATCCCCCTGCAGTTTATAAACAGCGTAAATTTCAGGGGTAAATACGAGCTTTTGGGAGTATCTCCTATGGGGGATTTAGTTTTAATAGATGAAAAAGGCAAAATAATATCTAGATATAAACTTAAGTTTGACATTTTCATGTTAAAATGTGGAAGGCTTGATGGGGATGAATTTGATGAGGCAGTTTTGCTGGACAGAAACGGCAATGTTCAAGTTTTTAAATATGAAAATGGATTAAAATTAGTCTACAGTGGAAAAATAGGCGAGGACATAATACCTAAATGTTTTTACATTGATGAAGGAATTTATATTATTACAAATGCTAGCGACAAAAACTTGTTTTATCATTATAAGTTTGAAGATGGAAAATTTTATTTTGTGTATAAAAAGTATCTTAAGAAAAACGGGATAAACGACATATTTAAGTTTAATGATGGATTTTTGGCCTCTAGCGTTTATAGAAATAACATGTCTTTAAGGATTGGAAATATACAAAAGCTTGAATATTATGATTTAAATTTAAATAGAATATTAAACTTTGGAAAAAGAAAGGCAAGGCTATATGCCTTTTATGTAAGAAACGTTGAAGATGTAGTTGATATAGATGGTGATGGGAAAGAGGAGATAATATTAAAGGCTTTTGGCAGCTCTGATGTTTATGGCCAAGGTTATATGGTTGAAGTTTATAAAATGTCAAAGTGGGGGATTTTTTTAAATAAAGTTTTAAGCTTTTTAGAAGATTTTCTTGATTTTTCTTAAGCTTATTTTTATAATAATTACATACCCCGCTATGGTAGGGAGGGATGTTATGGACAGAGAAGAGGCCATTAAATATTTAAAAACTGCAAAGGGACAAATAGATGGAATAATTAAAATGATAGAAGAGGGAAGATACTGCATAGATATTTCAAACCAAATACTTGCAGCTCAGTCTATTCTTAAAAAGGCCAACATGATTATTTTAAAAAAACATTTAAACACTTGTGTTAGATTAGCCTTTATTGAAAATAATGCAGAGGAAAAAATAGAAGAAATAATTGAGATTATAGAAAAATTATCAAGATAAGGAGGATGTTATGGAAAAGGTTTTAAAGGTAAGCGGAATGACTTGTGCAGCCTGCGCAAAGGCTATAGAACGTTCTTTAAAAAAGTTAGATGGAGTTTTAAAGGCACAGGTTAATTTTGCAGCTGAAAAGTTATATATAGAATATGATGCTTCAAAGATCAGTTTATCAAAGATAAAAGAAACTGTAAAAAAGTTAGGATATGAGATTAAAGAGGAGGAAACAGAGGATCAAGGAAAAGATATTTTAAAAAATTTTATTTTAGCATCAACTTTTTCTATTCCTCTTTTAATAATAGCTATGGGTCATATGTTTGGTTTAAAACTTCCTAGTTTTATAAATCCCCATAAAAATCCTTTGAATTTTGCTTTGCTTCAATTTGTTCTTGCTTTACCTTCCTTGTATGCAGGAAAAAAGTTTTATAAAGTAGGTTTTAGAAATATAGTAAAAGGAATGCCAAATATGGATAGTTTAATTGCAGTAGGAACATCTGCTGCAATGCTTTATGGAATATTTGCTATTATAATGATTTTTTTAGGACATCATGAATATTCTATGGATCTTTATTTTGAGTCAGCAGCAACTATAATAACTTTAATACTTCTTGGAAAATATCTTGAGGCAAAAACAAAAGGGAAAACAAAGGAAGCTATAAAAAAACTTTTAAATCTCCAACCTAAAATGGCAACAGTTATAAAAGATGGTAAAGAAATCGTAATTCCCGCTCAGGATGTTCAAATTTCTGATATAGTTTTAGTAAAACCCGGAGAGAAAATTCCTGTTGATGGATGTGTTATAGAAGGTTATGCTAGCGTAGATGAGTCCATGTTAACTGGAGAGAGCGTGCCTGTTGATAAGAAAGAAGGGGATAAGGTTTTTGCAGCAACTATAAATAAAAACGGTTTTTTAAAGATTAAAGCGACAGGTGTTGGGAAAGATACGGTTCTTTCTCAAATAATAACTTTAGTTGAGACAGCTCAAGCTTCCAAAGCTCCTATTGCAAGGCTTGCTGATGTAATATCTGGATATTTTGTTCCCGTTGTAATATTAATAGCCTTAATATCCTTTATATCTTGGATGGTGGCAGGAAAAGGTTTTATATTTTCAATTACGACTTTTATATCTGTTTTGGTAATAGCTTGTCCTTGCGCCTTAGGCCTTGCAACCCCCACGGCAATAATGGTAGCCTCAGGTAAAGGGGCAGAAAATGGAATACTCATAAAAACAGGGGAGGCTTTAGAAATAGCTAATAAGATTCAAGCGGTAGTTTTTGATAAAACAGGAACAATTACAGAAGGGAAACCAAAGCTTTCAGATGTATATGCACTAGGTGAAGATGAAGATACTGTTTTATCCCTTGCAGCGTCTGTTGAAAGAATGTCGGAGCATCCTATTGCAAAGGCAATAGTAAAGGGGGCAGAGGATAGGGGATTAACTTTTAAAGATGCACAAGAATTTTATTCTATTCCGGGACATGGAGTTAAAGCTTTAGTTGAAGGTAAAGAGGTAATTATAGGGAATAAAAAATTTTTAGAGGAAAATAATATTGACATATCTGAAGGATTATTAAAATTTGAAGAATACACAAGCCAAGGAAAAACTCCTATGTTTGTTGCAAAGGGTAAGAAGCTTATAGGAGTTATTGCAGTTATAGATTTACCTAAAAAGACTAGTAAGGAAGCTGTTGAAAAGCTTAAAAACTTGGGAATTGAGGTTATAATGATAACTGGAGATAATAAAAGGACTGCCCTTAAAATTGCAAAGGAGGTTGGAATAGAAAAAGTAATAGCAGAGGTTCTTCCAAAGGACAAAGCAAAAGAAATTGAAAAACTTCAAAGGGATAAAAAAATAGTTGCAATGGTTGGTGATGGAATAAACGATGCTCCAGCCCTTGCAAAAGCTGATGTTGGAATTGCAATAGGCTCGGGAACAGATATTGCAATAGAGTCTGCAGATATAGTTTTAATGAAGGACGATCCTTTAGATGTTGTAAAGGCCATAAGGTTAAGTAAAGCTACTATAAAAAACATAAAACAAAATTTATTTTGGGCTTTTTTCTACAATGTAGTTGGAATCCCAATTGCAGCAGGAATTTTAACTTTGTTTGGAGGGCCAAAGTTAAACCCTATGATTGCTGCAGCTGCAATGAGTTTAAGCTCTGTTTCAGTTGTAATAAATGCTTTAAGGCTTAAAAGGTTTAGATAAAGGGAGGTTTTATCATGAAAAAGAAGTTATATATTGAAGGAATGTCCTGCAATCACTGTAAAAATCATGTCAAAAATGCATTGGAGGAGGGGGGAGTAAAGGTTTTAGAGGTAAATTTAGAGAAAAAATATGCCCTTGTTGAAGGAGAAAATTTAGATTATGAAAGGTTAAAAAGCTTGGTGGAAGAAGCGGGATACGATGTTGTTGCAGTTGAAAATATATGATTTTATTGACATATAACAATATTTTGTATAAACTTTTGTTTAAGTGAAAAGTGTAAATTTTGGGGAGGTATGAGGCACCTTGCCCCTTTGGGTGGGGTGCCATTGGTTTAATTAAGGTGTTAGGCACTTAAAAGGAGGGAAGCTAATGAAAGGGAAGTATTATATAACCACCCCTATTTATTACCCAAGCGATAAGCTTCATATAGGTAATACATATACAACCGTCCTTGCAGATGCTCTTGCAAGGTTTAAAAGGCTTACTGGATACGATGTGTTTTTCTTGACAGGAACCGATGAGCATGGACAAAAAATTCAAAGAATAGCAGAAAAAAAGGGAGTAACTCCAAAGGAATATGTTGATAATATAGTAGCTTCAATAAAGGAACTTTGGAAAAGAATGAATATATCCTATGATAAGTTCATAAGAACCACCGATGAATATCATATAAAAGCTGTTCAAACTATATTTAAAAAGCTTTATGAAAAAGGAGATATTTATAAAGGATATTATGAAGGATGGTATTGCACTCCTTGTGAATCCTTTTTTACTGAAACTCAGCTTGTTGATGGAAAGTGTCCAGACTGCGGAAGAGAAGTTGAATGGACAAAAGAAGAGGCATACTTTTTTAGGCTTTCAAAGTATCAAGACAGATTATTAAAATATATAGAAGAACATCCAGATTTTATTTTGCCTGAAAAAAGAAAAAATGAAATGATAAATAACTTTATAAAACCAGGCCTTGAAGACCTTTGTGTATCAAGAACCTCCTTTACTTGGGGTATTCCAGTAACCTTTGATGAAAAGCACGTTGTTTATGTTTGGATAGATGCCCTTTCAAATTATATAACAGCTCTAGGATATGGAAGCGACGATACTTCCCTTTATCAAAAATATTGGCCAGCTGATGTTCATCTTGTTGGAAAGGATATAGTAAGATTCCACACTATAATTTGGCCTATAATGCTTATGGCTCTTGATTTGCCTCTTCCTAAGAGGGTTTATGGACATGGTTGGCTTTTAGTTGATGGAGGAAAGATGTCAAAGTCAAAGGGGAATGTGGTGGACCCTGTTGTTTTAACAGAACATTTTGGAGTAGATGCTGTAAGATATTATCTTTTAAAGGAAATAACCTTTGAAAACGATGGAAACTTTAGTAGCGAAATGTTTATAAAAAGAATAAACTCAGACCTTGCAAATGACCTTGGAAACTTAGTATCAAGAACCCTTACCATGATTGAAAAATACTTTGGAGGAAAAATTGAAAAGACATCTTCAGAAGATGAATATGATAAAGACCTTAAAAATGTTGCCCTTGAAGTGCCAAGAAATGTTGAAAAACTCATGGATGACTTAAAGGTTTCTGAAGCCCTTGATGAGATTTGGCGTCTTGTAAGAAGGGCAAATAAATACATAGATGAAACAATGCCTTGGGCTTTAGCAAAGGATGAGGCAAACAAGGAAAGATTAAAGGCGGTTTTATACAATTTAACTGAAGCTATAAGAATAATTTCAGTTCTTATATCATCCTTTATGCCAGATTCATCAGAAAAGATAAACAAACAATTTAATTTTAAAGAAAGATTTTTAACTTGGGACAGCATATTAGAGTTTGGTGTTTTAGATAATACAGAAGTTAAAAGAGGAGAAATACTATTCCCAAGAATAGATGTTGAAAAGAAACTTGAAGAGCTTGAAAGATTGTATGGCAAAAAGGAGGATAAAAAGATGGTTCCTATAAAGCCTGAGATAACTATTGAGGATTTTGACAAGATAGACCTTAGAGTTGTAAAGATTTTAGAAGCTGAGAAAATAAAGGGAGCAGATAAGCTTTTAAAACTTAAGGTTGACCTTGGTGGAGAAGAAAGACAAATAGTTTCAGGAATTGCAAAACATTATGAGCCTGAAAAACTTATAGGAAAGAAGGTTATACTTGTTGCTAATCTAAAACCTGTTAAATTAAGAGGGGTAGAATCCTTTGGAATGATTCTTGCAGCATCCACTGAGGATAAAGAAAAGCTAGTTCTTGCAACTGTAGATGATGACATAGAAACAGGAAGTCAAGTAAAGTAAGGGGCTAAAAGCCCCTTTTACTTACAAAGGAGGGATATAAATGTTTGATTCCCATGCCCATTATGATGATAAAGCCTTTTCTAATGATAGGGATGAGGTTATAAAAAAGCTTAAGGATTTTAAAGTTGAAGCAGTTTTGAATTGTGCATCAAGCATAGAATCCTGTTATAAAACTTTAGAGCTTGTTAAAAAGTATGACTTTTTTTATGGTGCTTTAGGAGTTCATCCTGAGTTTTCAAAGGATGTTGATATAAACTTAATAGGGGACCTTGCGCAAAATGAAAAGATTGTTGCAATAGGTGAAATAGGCCTTGATTATTATTGGGATTATGATAGAAATATCCAGATGAAGGCCTTTAAAGAGCAGCTTGACCTTGCAAGGCAGCTTGACCTTCCAGTTGTAATTCACAACAGAGAAGCCCATGAAGATACTTTAAAAGTTTTAAAGGAGTTTAAAGGTTTAAGGGGAGTTTTACACTGTTTTTCAGGCAGCCTAGAGATGGCAAAGGAGTTTATAAAGCTTGGATATTTATTAGGTTTTACAGGGGTTGTTACCTTTAAAAACGCTAAAAAGACTGTTGAGGTTGTAAAAAATGTTCCTCTTGAATATATATTAGTAGAAACAGATTGCCCATACATGGCTCCTCATCCTCATAGGGGAGAGAGGAATGACTCTTCTTATTTAAGGTTTATAATAGAAAAGATAGCAGAAATTAAAGAGACTACCTTTGAAAATGTAAAGCAAAAAACTTTTGAAAACGCAGCAAATCTTTTTAACATTTTTTAATCTTGAGCATATTATAATAAAAAATGGGAATAATTCATAGAAAGGGTATATGTTGCCTCTTTTCATAAGGGGGAGGGAAGCGGAATCATTCATATTTTATTAATAAAAAGTTAAAATTTGACAAAATTTGTCGATTAAATTATAATCTTAAAAGTCCCATGCCCTATGAAAGGAGGTAGATATATGAAGGGAACATTAAAATCCCGGGCTGTTATTTTAGCTGTGGCGTTTATTGTTTTAATTTTGTCAGTAAGCTTCACAGCTAAAAGAAGGGTTACTGTTGTTTGCGATGGAAAAACAAAAACTATTACAACCAGCGCAAAAACAGTAGGGACGCTGCTTGAGGAAAATGGCATATACATAGGAGAAAAGGACATAATAAGACCTAATATAGATACTAAAGTTAAAGACGGAATGATTATTTTAATAAAAAGGGCAGTTCCTGTTACCATCAAGGTGGATGGGAAGGTATTAAAAGTAAAATCTGCTGAGGGCACAGTTGAAAAACTTTTAAAAAGCGAAGGTATAAATTTAAACGAAAAGGATAAGGTTTTCCCAAGTCTAGATTCAATTGTAAAGCCAAATATGGAAATTAAAATAACCCGCGTTGTAGAAAAAGTCGAAGTTTTATCAAAACCAATCCCGTTTAAAGTTATTAAAAAGCCTAACAACGACATGCTAAAGGGCAGTATAAAGGTCATCCAAGAAGGGATGGAAGGCATCCTTGAGGTAAAAACAAAGGTTGTCCTTGAAGATGGAAAGGTAATTTCAACAAAGAAAATTTCAGAGGTTATAAAAAAACGCCCTGTAGATAAAATAGTTTACGTAGGCACGTTGGGATTTTTTACTCCCTCAAGAGGAGGGGAACCTATAGCTTATGTAAGAAAACTTACCATGAAGGCAACCAAGTACACATCAAGCTATGAATGTACCGGCAAGCGCCCGGGGGATAGAGGATTTGGAAGGACTGCAACAGGAACAATAGCAAGAAGAAATAAAAATGGGTTTTCAACTGTTGCCGTTGACCCTGATGTTATTCCCCTTGGAACAAGGCTTTATATAGAAGATTATGGTTTTGCCATAGCAGAGGATACAGGGGGAGCAGTAAAGGGATATATGATAGACCTTTACTTTGAGCCCGGGACAGAAGAATTTAGAAACTGGAGAACAAAATATGTTGATGTTTATATTCTAAGATAAGGCAGCTTTGCTGCCTTATATTTTATTATTTTAAAATTTAAACTTTTGTATTAAGATTATAATAAAGCTAATTATCAGGGAGGGAAAGGATGATAAAGGAAGTAATCATTGTAGAAGGAAAAGGAGATCTTCTTGCAGTAAAAAGGGCGGTTGATGCCGACTGTATAGTAACAAGTGGATTTGGGCTTAATAAAAAAATAATTGAAGATATAAAAAATGCCTATGAAAAAAGGGGTATAATAATATTTACAGACCCAGATTTTTCAGGGGAAAAAATAAGGGAAAAACTTACAAAGCTTTTTCCAAAGGCAAAGCACGCTTTTTTGCCAAGGGAGTCCGCTGAAAAGGATGGGGATATAGGGATTGAAAATGCTTCAAAGGAAGCAATAATAGAAGCTCTTTCAAAGGTAAAAACCGAGTATTTTGAGGACAGATGCGAATTTACCTATGAGGATCTTTATAAAAATAAACTTACAGGTTTTGAAAATTCATCCCTTTTAAGGGATCTTTTAGGAAGGGAGCTTGGAATAGGTTATTGCAATGCTAAAACCTTCTTAAAGAGATTAAACAGATATGGAATTACAAGGGAAGAATTTGAAAAAGCACTAAAGAAGATAGAGGTGAAAGTAAATGGGACTTAGAAGTAAAACAATGGACATAGTTAAATATTTTGAATTTAAGTTTAACAAAAACCTTGGCCAAAACTTTCTTGTTGATGAAAATATATTAAAGAAAATAATAGATGCAGCAGAGCTTGATGAAAACACCTGTGTAATTGAAATAGGCCCTGGAATTGGAACTTTAACTCAAGAGATGGCAAGGAAGGCTAAAAAGGTTGTTGCAATTGAAATAGATAAAAACCTTATACCTATTTTAAATGAAACCCTAGCAAACTTTGACAACATAAAGATAATCCATGCTGATGCTTTAAAGGTTGATTTTAACAAAATAATTGAAGAGGAAAATTTAGAAAATGTAAAGGTGGTTGCAAACCTTCCATATTATGTAACAACTCCAATAATAACAAAGCTTTTAAATGAAAAAGTAAAAGTAAGCTCTATGATAATAATGATTCAAAAAGAAGTTGCAGAAAGGATAGTTGCAAAACCAAATACCGATGAATACGGAAGTTTATCCCTCCTTTGTCAGTATCACTGTGAGGTTAAAAAAATATGCAAAGTGTCCCCTAACTGTTTTGTTCCCCCTCCTAAAGTAGAATCTATGGTTATAAGGCTTGATGTTATGGACAAAAAAAGGGTTGATGTTTTAGACGAGACATTATTTTTTAACGTTATAAAGGCTGCCTTTAACATGAGAAGAAAAACCTTATACAACGCTTTAAAGCCTGTTGTAGGAGATGAAAATCTTCTTTTAGATGTATTAAATAAGTCAAACATAGACCCAAAAAGAAGGGGAGAGACCTTGACAATAGAAGAATTTGCCCTCCTTGCAAATAATATAAGTAAATTAAAAGGGGAATGATGCATATAATATATTGATGAATTTTTTAGGAGGGGAAAGGGTGACTAATAAAAAGTCATATTCAAGATATTTTATAATATTCCAAGAAGATGACAAAGGATTTGCCATTGAATCTGACAAGCCTCCTACAGGATATGCAAAAATAGAAAATAAAAATGGAAGGTCAAAGGTAACCTTTTATGTTCAAAACCTTTTAGTAGAAAAAGGGCCCTATACTGCTTGCCTTATTGATGCAACTAAAAATCCTCCTGTTGTTGCAAAGCTTGGAAACATAAACATAAATGAAAACGGGATGGGAGAGACTTGGTGGGAATTTAGAGAAGATGATATTGCAAATACCGGGCACCATATAGACAGGTTTAACGTAGCCTGTGTTTTAACACAAGAAAACCTTTTCCCACTTTCAGGTCAGGTTGGAAGGGAAAATACAAACTGGAAGGAAAAATTATTAAACTTAGAAAGAGAAGAATCAGAACAAAAAGAAGAGGAGAAGGAGGAAAAAGAAGATACACAAGAGGCTAAAAAATTTGAAGAATACGAAAAAGCCATAAAGGAGGCTATAAAAAACATAGAAAAAGAGCATAAAGAGGATATTAAAAATGAAGATGAAGACATAAAACCTTCAAGACAAATAAAAGAAGGGGATTTTGCAAAGGTATTTCATAATATATTAAAGGACCTTGAAGAAGTTAAAATAGAAACTGAATTTGAAAACACAAGATGGTGGAAAATTCCTCTTGAAAGGCCTTATTTTGAACCTAAATACATGCCTTATTACTGCATAATTTACCACCTTTTGCTTGCTTATCCTTATATAAATTATCTAACATGGACAAGAAAAAGTGGATACTACTACTTTGGAATAAAATATGATGACGATGGAGAAATAGACTATGTTATTTATGGAATAGAAGGAGAAAACAACCCAAAGGATCAACCTTTCTTTGGAGCTACAGGATTTAGAAGATGGGTAGGATTTCAAGATAAAGGCATGTGGGTTATGGTTTACAATCCTTGGACTGGAATGATAATTTAGGGCACAAGCTTGTGCCCTTTTGTTTTGTAATATATACTTATAGGTAGAAAAATTGCAAAAGAGGTGGGTTATGAGAAGGTTTATATTACAGGGAATAAAGAAAAGTTTTATCTACAGCCTTGTATCTTTAGTTTTGATTTTAGTAGTTTCCCTTATCTTTTCTTTTATAAAGGGCACAAGTTTTTTAAAGCTTTCCTATACCCTTCTTTATGCTTTAGGGGCTTTTTCTTCCATATTTTCTGTTCCCTACTTTTTTAAAAAGGATGAGGACCCTAAAATTGCCCTGTATAGAAGAAAAAACCCTTTATTTGGATTTTACAGCATATTTGACAATCCCTATGCGGAAAGGGCAGAGCTTGAATCCATAGAGGAGTTTAAAGGGGAAGGATTTTGGATAGGAGTTTTTATAGTTCTTTATTCTATATTAATTCTTATTTTTGCTGTTTTAGTTGAAAAAATTTATTACTAAGGAGGTAAATTATGCATCCCATACTTTTTAAAATAGGTCCTATAACTATTTACACCTACGGCTTTTTAATGGCGGTTGCTATAATTTCAGGAATAATTATAGCTTCTTATAGAGGAGAGAAAATAGGAATAAAAAAAGATATAATATATGATTTATCTTTCTATGGAATTTTAGGAGGGCTTATAGGGGCAAAGCTTCTTTACTTTATAGCTGAAGCAAAAACTATATTTAAAAATCCAAAGGAAATTTTATACATGCTAACAAGCGGTTTTGTAGTATATGGAGCTTTAATTGGAGGAGTTTTAACAGGGTATATATACTGTAAAGTTAAAGGAATAAACTTTTTAAAAATGTTTGACCTTTTAGCTCCATCAATGGCCTTTGCCCAAGGTGTAGGAAGATTAGGATGTTTTTTTGCAGGATGTTGCTATGGAAAACCTACAGACCTTCCAATAGGGGTTGTTTTTAAAAACTCCCCCTTTGCTCCAAATGGAGTAAAACTTATCCCAACCCAGCTTATATCCAGCATAGGTAACTTTATAATTTTTACTATATTAATCCTTTATTCCAAAAAAGAAAGAAAACAAGGCAAAGTTGCAGCCCTTTATATGCTTTTATACAGCATAGGAAGATTTTTAATAGAATTTTTAAGGGGAGATTTTAGAGGAAATGTAGGCCCCTTTTCAACTTCTCAGTTTATAAGCATAATAGTATTTTTATTATCACTACTTTTATTGAACTATGAGAGACTAAGGGGGGTAAGAGACAGTTAAAAAATATTTATTAAAACTATTATAAAATTGTTGAGTTTGCCAAATTAATAGGTCAAAAGCCAAGAAGATGATTAAGGGGCTGACTGAAAATGATTAAAACATACAAAGTTATGCTTTTACCAAACAATAAACAAAGAACAAAACTCTTTGAATGTGCCGGTGTTGCAAGGTGGGCATATAATTGGGCACTGGAGCAACAACAAAATAACTATAAAAATGGTGGAAAATTTTTAGATGACAAAACATTACGAAAGAGATTAACGCAACTTAAACAAACAGAAGAATACAAGTGGCTTAATGATTATTCAAATAATATTACAAAACAAGCGATAAAGGATGCCTGTCAAGCATATAAAAATTTCTTTGAAGGTAGAGCAAAATTTCCAAAGTTTAAGTCTAAAAAAAGAAGCAAACCAAGTTTTTATCAAGACACAGATAAAATTGTTATGACAGATACTCATGTTAAATTAGAGAAACTAACTACTTCTAAAAAGAAGAATAAACAAAAATTTAATTGGATTAAACTGGCTGAAAAAGGAAGAATACCAATAGGTAAAAATATAAAATACTCTAATCCACGCATAACTTTTGATGGTTTAAATTGGTGGTTATCAATAGGAGTAGAAGAAGAAACACAGCAAGGTAATACCCAATATTCAGAAGGAATTGGTATAGATTTAGGAGTAAAGGATTTAGCAGTAGTTAGCACAGGACAAAAGTTTAAGAATATAAACAAATCAAGCAAGGTAAAAAAACTTGAAAAGAGGCTTAAACGACTGCAAAGGAAATTGTCTAAAAAATATGAACTAAATAAAATTAAAATAGAAGGAGGTGAATACCGTTACAGAAAAACTAAAAACATTAAAAAGTTAGAATTCCTTGTTCTAAAGACACGAAGAAGGCTTAAAAATATAAGGCACAATTATATCCATCAAATAACTACATCTTTGGTGAGAGCCAAGCCAAAGTATGTAGTAATGGAAAGCTTAAATACTTGTGGAATGCTTAAAAATAGAAAACTCTCAAAGGCAATACAAGAACAAGCTTTCCATGAATTTAAAAGACAGATGGAATATAAATGTGCCTTAAATGGAATTAAGTTTATACTTGCAGATAGATTCTATCCTTCAAGCAAAATTTGTAGTAGATGTAGTAGTGTAAAAGATAATCTATCGTTATCAGAAAGGGTTTTTGTATGTGATAACTGTGGATATGAAATAGATAGGGACTTAAATGCAAGTATAAATCTTAAAAATTATGGCAAATCAATAGCATAACACTATGTACCCATACGTTAGTGGGGAATTTAAGCCTTCGGAGTGTCAAATAAACACAAGTAGGGTTAACCGAAAGTGGGCACGATGAACAAGGAAGGAAACATAAACTTTATAAGGTTTTATATATACCTTATAAAGTTTTGTAAGTTTTCTGTAACGGGATTAAGTGAGACGCTTTTTAATACTTTTATCCTTGTTTTTTCTAACTTCTTGTGGGAGGGTAAACCCTGATATAAAAGGTGAGCTTAGTGAAAACATAGAAAGAATAGTTATAACAAACACCCGCTATGCTGGAAGATATACCATAATAGATAAAAAAGCAATTTTAAGGTTTAAAAATAAAATAATAAGGGCAAATAAGGCAAGTATAAACTCAAATCTTGATCCCGACTTTGTGTTTGATTTTTATTCAGGAAACAAAAGGGTTGCTAGTTTTAAATATATTGCAAAAATAAACGACAAAGAGGTTGCAAACTTAATAGATGAAAAAGGAAACCTATATAATGTTTCAACCACCATTGAAGATGAATTTATAAAAAGGCTTTTAAAGGTTTCTAAAAATGAAAATGTTCCAGAATATTATGTTTCAGCTATAAACCTTATCATAGAAAAAATAGGAGCAAAGGATTCAGTAATTGCCGTTGACCTTAAAAAAGAAGTCATGACCTTAAGATACTTAACTTCAGTTGATATAAAAGAAATATTTGAAGGAATAAACAAAAATGGAGTAAAGGTTGTTTTGAAAGATAGCACAAAAAATTATGACTATTTAATGATACTAGACACAAAAAAATATTCAGGAAATAGAGTAGAGGCAGAAATTACAGTTGTGGATAATAAAGGCACAAAGGTTTTATATAAGCTTGAAGGAAATTATAAAGACAAATGGGAGTTTTTTATAAGTTTTAAGTAATATTCAGCCTAGGTTGTGCATTGGCAATATACAACCTAGGCTGAATATTTTTGTCTAAATTTGTCGGAAAAATTTTCTAAAAAACTCGGAACATTTTATATAACTTTCTAGTCTTTATATGTGGAAAGAAAAATTTGATAAAAATTTTTTAAAACTGTGGAACTTTTTCATAGAAACAATCGTCTATTTTAGTGCAAAAAGGAATTGTTAGAAAAAAATACATTGTAAGAATTCCCCTTGAAAAATTTAACTTTTTGTTATATCATATTAATTAGCTTAAATATCCAAAACAACCAAAAAACTGGGCTATGATGAAATTCATCATAGATAAAAAATAAGACTCAATGTCAATAGTTAGGGCGGGCAAATTTTAGGATGCCCGCCCTTGCTAATTTATAAAGGATTTTTACATCAGTTGGCTTTTAAAAATTTTCCTTATGAAAAAATAACATTCAGCTTCCAAAAAATATTTTTCAAAGCGGAAAAGTGTAGGGGATAAAGCTTTTCCGCTTTTTGTTTTTTCCCCTTCCTTGTTTAGAATTTTAAGGGGGAGGGGGATGTTATGGATAAGGAGAAGGTTTTAAAATCCTTTGAACCTCTTTTGAAAAAGTGCTGCGGTATATATTTAAAAAATTTTTCTGATTTTGAAGATGCAATGCAGGAGGGGAGGATTGCTATTTTAAAGTGTATTGAAAACTATAATGAAAATTTAAAGGTCCCCTTTGAGGCCTATGTAAAAAGGGCGGTTATAAACACTATAAGGGATTTTTCAAGAAAGATTAAAGATATGGAAAGTTTAGATGAGGCAGTAACAGAGGATGGGGAAAACTTTTATGAGATAATTGCTTCGGATTTTGACCTTGAAGGGGATTATTTTAAAAAGGAGGATATAAAGAGGCTTTATGATGCTTTAAAAAAGCTTACCAAAAAGCAAAGGGAGGTTATAATAGAGCATTTTTTCAAAGGAAAACCATTAGTTGAAATTGCAAAAAACAAAAGGTGCCACTATATGGCTGTTGTAAGGCTAAAGGATAGGGCTTTAGATAAGCTTAGGGAAAACTTTATTTTTAAATAAAAATTACGATATAATATATGTAGCAAACCATAGGGGGAGTTTATGTGAAAAGATTTTTGGCTTTTTTAATTATAATGCTTTGTTTTACCCAAGATGTATTTGCAGGAAGGGAATACCTTTTAAAGTATGCCTATCCTAAAGATGTTAAAACTAAATCTATATACGATTTACTTGGCAAGGGGAAAAATTATAAGAATGCAAAATCAAGGAATACAAGAATTTTAAGTAGTATAAAAGATAAAGTTCCTCCTAAAGTTGTCTATACCTATCCTTCAAATGAAGCAAATAACGTTGATTTAAATGTTTCTATAAGGATAAAATTTAGTGAAAATATAAGAAAAGGGGTAAATTTTAGCAAAATATATTTAAAAAGGGGAAATGAAGGGGAAAGGTTTAGTATAGCTTTATCTAAAAATGAGGTTGTTTTAAAGGCAAGTTTAAAACCAGATTCTGTTTATACAGTTTATATTCCTAAGGAAGCTTTTTTGGATTATTCTAATAATAAGTTTTTAGGATATAGTTTCAGCTTTAAAACTAAGCAGCTGATAGCTAAAACTTATTTAAACAGCCCCTTTAGTTTGATTATGCCAAACGTTGATTTTAGCGATAAAGATTTTAATTATGATAGCGGTGGTGAGTATTTGTTTTTTGATTATATAAAAAGGATTAAAAATTTAAATTATGTAAAGATGGAGGGTATTCCCTTTGTTTATGAAGGAAACCAAAAAAAGTTTAATCCTTTGCTTTGCGCTGAGTATGGTCTTCAGGAGTTTACGTTTTATAAAAATGGAGATTTAGAAGCTTTTAAAGGGGCAAAATCAGCTGCAGATTATCTTATTTTGCATCAGCAAAAGGATGGAAGTTTTATAAATGATTTTAATTATAAAGAAGGTAATATAGAAATGAAAGAAAAATGGAAAAGCGACTTGACTCAAGGGATGGCAATATCTTTATTTATAAGGCTTTATAAAGAAACGTTAGATGAAAAATATTTAAACGCTGCAAAACTTTCTTTAAAGCCTCTTTTAAATAAAAGTGTATATGATATGTTTGATAGGAATTCTAAATATACTTTAAGCAGTCATATGTTTGTATTGTTTGGGCTTTATGATTTGTCTTTTTATAGCCCTGAAGCTTTATTAAAATTTAATGAAGGGGTTGAAACTTTAAAAAAGATTTTGCCAGATATGTTTGAAAATGAAAAGTTTTATGAAGATATTCAAATAGCTCAAATTAAAGCTTTAAATTCCATTTTAGAGGACCCTTATTTTGAAGAATTTTTAGTTGATGTTGAGCTTTTAGATGTAGAATAAGGTGGGATTTTCCCACCTTATATTTCTATTTCTTTATTTTCTGCTTCTTCTTTTAAGTTTATATATCCTGTGTATAAAAGTTGGTTTTTTGAGTTATAAAAGTATATTTTTGGGTTATCTTCTGGCATTATTATTTTTACAGTTTCATTAAGGTTAAAATAAATCGAGCTATTTTCAAATTTAAACTTTACAGCTCCATTTATTGAGGTTTGCTTTATTTTTATCTCCTTATACCAAGGGGTTTGACCTATTTTAATGTCTACTATGGCTTTATGTTTTGGAATTGTTGTAAAAAATATTCTATATTCTTGTTTTATAGGTCTACCGGCTAGGGATTTTATATTTTTTTTGGTTTCTATTATATATTTTTTGTTAAGCTCATACCCCCCATCTGGAGGATAAATTATAATGCTTTTTCCATCGCTACCTTTTTTAAAGGTGCAGTTTATTATTTTACCGTTATCTTCTTTTACAACTATGCTATCTTTAGAGAATTTAATTTGAGTGTTAAATTTTAATGTCCATATTTTGTTTGGACTTATGTTTGTAAAAGTTTTAAAATAGGAGGCATATACGGTAGAATTTATAAAAAGTAAAATTAATATGATTAACTTTTTCATTGTATCCCCTCGCTTTTTTAATTATATTATAAATTAGCTTTAAGTAAAAATTAAGTATAAATTTTTGTTGTTTTTTTACGATAACTAAAAGGGGGAGGGATTAGGTATATGAAAAGGATTTTAAGTGCCCTATTAGTTTTATTTTTATGTTTTACGCCTTTAGTGTCAGCTGCGCTTCCTGCAAATTCAATTATAGTTGGAAATAAAATTTATGATGTTGAATACGTAAAGACTCATACTGATGAAGTAAATCAAGAGATTATAAAAAATGCAGGCTATATTTATTTTATAGATAATGAAGGTAAAATAGTAAATATGGAAAGTGGAAATGTAATTTCAGAGGATCAACTATCTAAAGTATTAGGAAGTAAGTTGACTTATTATGATTCATCTGGAAACGTTAAAGTTTATATTTCAGATAGCACAGGAATTTATAAAGATGTTGCTAATGAGGATGTTACTTCTTATGGATATGCTGTAGCTGATATTACAATAAGCAGCAGTTTAACTTCTGAGTATAAAGTTATTAGCGTAAGGGTTAAAGATATAAAAGGGGTTAAAAATGCTTATTCTTTTGCTGTAAATAATGAAGCTAATATAAGGAAGCTAACTGAGTCTTATACTTATATATCACCTTTAAATTTAAACGAAAATTTAAATATGACAATTTATTTATTTACAGCAGCAGGGCTTGAGTTAGGCTCTGGTAGTGTAACTATTCCTAAAGATAAGTTAGCTTCTCAAACATATTTTAGCATCCCCTTTACAGTTACTTTAAAATCCTATTCTTCAACAGGTTTTTTAGGCAATACACCTGGAAATTTAAGCAATGCAGGGCTTGCTGTTCAGGATGATGATTTTATATATTATAGCAATCTTGCAGATGGTGGAAAGATATATAAAAAGAGCATAACAGGAATTGATGAATATCCCCTTGTTGAAGATAATGCTAAATATTTAAACATACAGGATGACTATATATATTACAGCAATTATTCAGATGGAGGAAAAATATATAGGGTAAAAACTGATGGAACAGGAAGACAAAGATTGAACAACGATATGTCCTCTTATATAAACGTTGTAGGAGATGATATTTATTATATAAATAATTCCGATAAAGCAAAGATTTGCAGGTTAAGGCTTGGAGCAAAACAGGTTATAACTAGTGATTCGGCTTCGTTTTTAACTGTTTTTGGAAATTATATTTATTATGTTAACAATTCAGATAAAGGAAGGCTTTATAGAATAGATGTAAATGGCAAAAATAAAACTGCCCTTTCAAGGGTTGGCGCAAGGTATATAAACCTTTTATCAGATGGAACTTTGTTTTTCTCAGGAACAGATGGAAAGCTTTATAAGTATTCTATTCAAAGTGGAAACTTATCGGAGATTCCTATAACAAGCTATATACCTCAAAAAGGTGGAAATTCAACAAAGCCAGTAAGGGACAAGATTTCTGTTGTAAACGTTTATAGTTTAAATGAAATTTATTATAAAAGTTATTATGATGGTGGAAGGCTTTATAAGGCTGATATGTATGGTTATGGAACAAGGGTTGTGGAGGATAGCATAGGATATATTAATATAGCAGGGGATTCGATTTACTATACAAAAGGAAACAGGCTTTATAGAATTCCTATGAATAATTCAAACAATCAAAAGCCAGAGGCTGTTGCAAAGATTAAGTTTGATGATAAGGTTGTTTTAATAGATCCTCTGCCTGTTTTAAATGTATCAGATCCTTCAGGTATAGTATTGCCGGATAAGGTTTCTGCTATAATGAGCGACAATACTATAAGGGAGCTTTTGGTTAACTGGGATTTAAATAAAGTTTCTGTTAAAAATGGTATTTATCAATATAAAGGTAAAATTGTAGGATATGGAAATAGCGTATCCTTTGCAGCGGCGTTAAATTCAGAGTCTATAAATCCAAAGAATATTTATGTTGAAAATTCTACTGATAAGGGTCAGGATTTTATAAGGGTAACAGGATTAAAAAGTGGAGATATAGTTTACCTTTATGATCCTCAAAACATGACAAAAGCCCTTACAAAGGCAACGGCTGATAAGAATGGAATTGCAACCATAAAGTTTGAACTTAATAGCAATGGAGGAACTTTAGCCTTAACGGTTAAAAGGGCGAATAGGGCAGAAAGCAGGGCAACGGTTATTAACTACCCATCTGAAGCTCCAATTATTGTAAGCGTTGGATATAATGAAGCAGATAAGAAGTTTGAGGTTGTTTATAAAGGAAATTCAAGTAATATAAAATTTGGATTTGCGCCTTATTTAACAATAAGCCTTGATAATAAAGAACTTGATAGTAGAATAAGTTGGAATGAGGCTACAGCAGATCAAGTTGAAGGAGAGACTAACTTATATAAGTTTACTGTTTCATATGATGATTTTATGGGAGTTATTGGAAAGGTAAATGCAAATGATACTGTAGCAAGGCTTTATGTAAAATATCAAGATGGAACTAGCCTATCAAAACCAGCGTATTTATATAAACAGGATATGCCTTTAAATTTAGCCTTTGATGTTAATTCAAGAAGGATTTTAGGAACCGATGCAGTTATGGAATATACTTATGATCCAAATACAGACAGCTGGAGGATGTGTTCTGCGCCTTATACTGATGTAGCAACAAGTGGTAAAGTAGGTGTATATGTAAGGTATAAAGCCTATGCAAATAAGCTTCCAAGCAAATATACCTTTGTGCCATTTGTGGAAAATCCTATAATTGTTACTGCTACTAATAATGGAAATACAATCTCTGAAGGAAGCGTTGTTGAAGGAGTTGTTAATATTAGTGTAGCATTAAATAACAATTTACCAAGCAGTGCTAAAATTTCTTCAGTAAAAGTAGATGGAATAATTAAGAGCAATTATAATAATATTGCTATTTCCGAAGAAGGATTACACACTGTTTATGTTGAAGCTACAGTTGAAGGAGCAAAGATTACAAAAGAGTTTAAGTTTACAATAGATAATTCAGAGATTCCTTCAGCCAACATAAAGATTGCAACGCCATGGGGAGATACAGGCCTTCAAAAATATTATGAAGCCAAGGTAACGTGGGATGGTTTTGATAGCAATAAATTTACAAGAAGTGCTGTTATAATAAAGGATGGAGGAATTCCTATACCATACTTTATGGGGATGAATGTGGTTGAGTATATAAAGAGTGCTACAAATATAACAGATGATAGAAAGTTAAATGGAACCTATAAAATAAAAGTTACAACCACTAAAAAGTCAACTGGAAAGTCTAAAACAGAAGAAATAGAATTTGAAATTGATAGAACTCTTCCAAGCTTTGAAGCTTATGCTAATAGCGATACCCTTGATACTAACACAGAATATGTTGCAAGTAATTCTATAAATTTAACTTGGAACGATGATAACGAAGTTAAAGCCTTTATATCAAGAAATGGTGGACAGGAAGTTGAAATTACAAATGGATCAGTTATCAACCTTCCTGGAAGCTATAGGTTAAGATTTATAGTAAAGAGAAAAGAAAATGGTGCTGTTGTAGAAAAAGTTTACAGAATAAACTTAAGCTATTAATTTAGTTAGGGTAGGGTATCCTACCCTAACTAGTTTTTAAAATGGATAGGAGGGATAGCATGCAAAAGAAGGTGGTAAAGGCTATAAATAAGGAGTCCTTTATTTTTCTTGGAATCATAATTTTATTTTTTGGCTTTTTAGCAAAAACTATGGGGCTTGCTAATATGTTTAGCACTATGATGAAGACAGCCCACGACCTTTTATTAAATACGGTATTTTTCATAATGGCCATTGCAGTTTTAGCTGGGGCCTTTGGGGCTTTGCTTACAGAGTTTGGAGTTGTGGCGCTTATAAACAGAATATTATCTCCCCTTATGAAGCCTTTATATGATATGCCTGGTGCAGCAAGCATAGGGGTTTTAACTACATATCTTTCCGATAATCCTGCTATAATTACCCTTGCAAAGGACAAGGGATTTAGAAGATATTTTAAAAAATATCAAGTACCTGCCCTTACAAACCTTGGAACAGCCTTTGGTATGGGGCTTATAGTAACAACCTTTATGATAGCTCAGGCTCCAAAGGGGCAAAGTTTTGTTTTTGCTGCAATAGTTGGTAATATAGGTGCTATAATAGGAAGTATAGTAAGTGTTAGAATTATGATGTATTTTACAAAGAAAAAATATGGCATAGAAGAAAAAGCCTTAGAGGGTGAAGCAGAGTTTGATATAACGGAGTATAGGGAAATAAGAAGTGGAAGCACCTTCCAAAGGGCCCTTGAAGCTGTTTTAGATGGTGGAAAAGCAGGAGTTGAAATGGGACTTTCAATAATTCCGGGGGTTATAGTAATATGCACCCTTGTTATGATGCTTATAAACGGACCAAAGGATGGGGTATATACAGGAGCAGCCTATGAAGGAGTTCCAGTTTTAACTTGGATAGGAGAAAAGTTAAGCTTTATATTAAAACCCCTTTTAGGATTTAAAAGCCCAGAGTCAATAGCCTTTCCTATAACTGCCCTTGGGGCGGTTGGAGCTGCAATTGGGCTTGTTCCAAAACTTTTACAGCAGGGGCTTATTGGAGCAAGGGAAATTGCAGTATTTACAGCCATGGGTATGTGTTGGAGCGGATATCTTTCAACCCATGTTGCCATGATGGATGCTTTGGAAGCTAGGGACCTTACAAATAAAGCAATTTTAGCCCATACAATAGGTGGTCTTGTTGCAGGAATTGTAGCGAATTTAATAATGAGTGCCAGCCAATTTATGTTTTAAACGGCTGGCACTTATTTTTTGTATTAATTTTTGATTTTTAGTTAAAAATAATAGCTAGGTAAATTTTACAGCTAAAGGAGGGTTAAAATGCCAAAATATGAGGTTGATGAAGCTAAGTTAAGGCAGCTTGAGGAATATATAGATTCCCTTTCTAATAAAGAAGGTGCTTTAATCCCTGTTCTTTATAAGGCTCAGGAGATTTTTGGATATTTACCTAAAGATGTTCAGCTTTTTATTGCAAGAAAGCTTGGAATTTTTGCTGCAAAGGTTTATGGCGTTACAACCTTTTATTCTTATTTTACAATGCAGCCTCGCGGAAAGCATGTAATAAACATATGCATGGGAACTGCTTGTTTTGTAAAGGGTGCGGATAAAATTTTAGAAGAGATTAAAAAGGAGCTTGATATAAAAGAAGGAAATATGTCAAAGGATGGAATGTTTAGCGTTGATACTTTAAGGTGTGTTGGGGCTTGTGGACTTGCTCCTGTTGTTATGGTGGATGGAAAAGTTTACGGAAGGGTTAAGGTAGAAGATGTTAAGGGAATACTAGATGAATACAGAAAAAGGGAGGGTTAAAGATGATAAATTCAATAGAAAAGTTAAAAGAGATTTTAGTTTGTGGAGGGACGGGATGCCAAGCCTCAGAAAGCAATAGGGTTTTTGAGGTTTTAAAGGAAGAGGTGAAGGCAGAAAATTTAGATAAACAGGTTAAGGTTATAATGACAGGCTGTTTTGGGTTTTGTGAAAAAGGCCCCATAGTTAAAGTAATGCCTGACAATGTTTTTTATGTTGAAGTAGATGAAGCTTCGGCAAGAAAGATAGTTAAAGAACATGTATTAAAGGGAAGGATTGTAGAAGAAAAAATATATAAAGATCCAAAAACTTTAGAAAAAATACCTGAGCAAAGCAGCATTCCGTTTTATAAAAAGCAAATTAGGATTGCTTTGAGAAACTGTGGAAAGATTGATCCAGAAAATATAAATGAGTATATAGCTTCTGATGGATATATGGCCCTTGCAAAGGTTTTAAAGGAAATGGCCCCAGAGGAGGTTATAGATATTGTAAAAAGAAGCGGGCTTAGGGGAAGAGGGGGTGGAGGATTCCCAACAGGTTTAAAATGGGAGGCTACAAGAAAGTCAAAGGGGGATGTAAAGTATGTAATATGCAATGCCGATGAGGGAGACCCTGGAGCATTTATGGATAGAAGCATATTAGAGGGGGACCCCCATTCTGTTTTAGAGGGCATGGCAATAGCAGGTTATGCAATAGGGGCAAAGCAAGGGTATATATACGTAAGAGCAGAGTATCCCCTTGCAATACATAGATTAAAGATTGCCATATCCCAAGCAAGGCAGAGGGGATTTTTAGGGGAAAATATACTTGGGACTGACTTTTCCTTTGACGTTGATTTAAAAATAGGAGCAGGTGCTTTTATTTGTGGAGAAGAGACTGCCCTTATAAATTCAATTGAGGGAGGACGCGGAGAACCAACTGTAAAACCTCCATATCCTGCTCAGGTTGGACTTTGGAAAAAGCCAACTAATATAAACAACGTAGAAACCTTTGCTAATATTCCTCCTATTATTTTAAACGGTCCAGATTGGTTTAGCTCAATTGGAACAGAAAAAAGCAAGGGAACAAAGGTATTTGCCCTTGCAGGAAAGGTAAATAATGTTGGGCTTGTTGAAGTTCCTATGGGAATAACCTTAAGGGAGATTATATATGACCTTGGAGGAGGAATAAAGGGAGGCAAAAAATTTAAGGCAGTTCAAACAGGAGGACCATCTGGAGGATGTATTCCTTATGAATATCTTGATACACCAATAGATTATGACAATTTAAATGCCCTAGGGTCTATGATGGGATCTGGTGGAATGATTGTTATGGATGAAAATGATTGTATGGTTAATATTGCTAAGTTCTATCTTGAGTTTAGCTGTGATGAATCCTGTGGAAGATGCACAGCTTGTAGAATAGGAAACAAGAGAATGCTTGAGATTTTAAATAAGATAACAGAAGGTAAGGGAGAGATGGAAGATTTAGAAACTTTAAGGGAGCTTGCAGAGACTATTAAAGATTCATCTTTGTGCGGACTTGGTCAAACCTCTCCAAATCCAGTTTTATCTACAATGAAGTTTTTTTACGATGAATATGTTGCTCATGTTAAGGATAAAACCTGTCCTGCTGGAGTTTGTACAGCATTGCTTAAATACTATATAATCCCAGAAAAATGTGTAGGGTGCACTGCTTGTGCTAAAGTTTGTCCTGTAAATGTTATACATGGCGAGCCAAGAAAAGTTCATGTTATAGATAGGGAAGGATGTATAAAGTGTGGAGAATGTTTTAGAACGTGTAGGTTTGGAGCAATAACAAGAAAATAACTTAATAAGGAGGGATAGAATGATTAATATTACTATAAACGATATAAAGCTTCAGGTTCCTTATGGGACTACGATTTTAGATGCTGCCAAGATGGCTAATATACATATTCCTACCCTTTGTCATCTTAACCTTCATGATATTAATATGGTAAACAGGACGGCATCCTGTAGGGTATGTCTTGTTGAAGTTGAAGGAAGAAGAAATCTTGCACCAGCTTGTGCCACTGAATGCTTTGAAGGAATGGTTGTAAAAACTAATACAGAAAGGGCAATAAGAGCAAGAAGGACTATGGTTGAGCTTTTGCTTTCTGACCATCCTACTGACTGTTTGGTTTGTGAGAAAAACGGGAATTGTGATCTTCAAAGGCTTGCCGCAGAGCTTGGAATAAGAAAGATTCGTTATGAAGGGGAAAAGTCAACGTATACAAAGGATAGCTCAAGCGGAGCATTATATAGAAATCCAGATAAATGTATAATGTGTAGGCGCTGTGAGACCATGTGTAATGAGGTTCAAACCTGTGGCATTTATTCTGCTGTTGATAGGGGATTTGAAACGGTTGTTGCCCCAGCCTTTAATCTTCCAATGATAGATACTCAATGCACGTTTTGTGGGCAGTGTGTGTCAGTTTGTCCAACTGCTGCTTTAACTGAGGTAAGTTATGTTGACAAAGTTTGGGAGGCTCTTTTTGATTCTGAAAAGTATGTTATAGCTCAAACAGCTCCTGCAATAAGGGTGGCTTTAGGTGAAGAATTTGGATTAAATCCTGGAGATAATGTAACAGGAAAGATGGTAGCAGCTTTAAGAAGGTTAGGGTTTAAAAAGGTATTTGACACTAATTTTGCAGCCGATGTGACAATAGTTGAGGAAGCAAAGGAGTTTATAGATAGACTAAATGGAAAAGGAAGACTTCCAATATTAACAAGCTGTTGTCCTAGCTGGGTAAAGTTTATAGAGCATCAGTTCCCAGAGCTTTTAGATATTCCATCCACCTGCAAATCTCCTCATATGATGTTTGGGGCCATTGCTAAGACTTATTTTGCTGAAAAGTTTAATATTGATCCTGAAAAAATAGTTGTTGTATCTATAATGCCCTGCATTGCTAAAAAGTATGAAATTCAAAGAAAGGAATTCAAGCACGGCAACCTTCAGGATGTAGATTATGTAATAACCACAAGGGAATTTGCAAGGATGATAAGAGAAGCTGGATTAGATTTTACAAAGCTTCCTGATGAGGATTTTGACAATCCCCTTGGGGAATCAACAGGAGCGGCGGTTATATTTGGAGCAACCGGTGGTGTTATAGAGGCAGCTTTAAGAACAGCTTACGAGTGGATAACAGGAGAAAGCTTAGGAAATGTTGAATTTAATGAGGTAAGGGGACTTAAAGGTTTTAAAGAAGCTACAGTAAAAATAAAGGATATGGACATAAAAATAGGTGTTGCAAATGGACTTGGAAATGCAAGGAAACTTCTTGAGGATATAAGGGATGGGAAAAGGTTTTATCATGCTATAGAAATAATGGCTTGTCCGGGAGGATGCATAAATGGTGGAGGCCAGCCTTACCATCATGGAAATCTTGACATAGTAAAGGCAAGGCTTGAAGCTTTATATAAATTGGATAAAAGTAAGCCCTTGAGAAAATCTCATGAAAACCCTGCTGTTATTCAAATGTATAAGGAATATATAGGGGAAATTGGAGGAGAAAAGGCCCATAAACTTTTACATACCCATTATACTAAAAGGGAAAAGATTTAAAGGAGGGACATTATGAAAAAAAGGGGCTTTACCCTTTTAGAGATGATTATTGTAATGGGTATCATAGCTTTTATTATTAGCATAGCTACGCCCTATTTTGCAAAGTCTATTAAAAAGTCAAAAGCAATGGCAGATGTAATATCTGCTAAAAATATTGCAGTAGCCATTCAAGAAGCTATTCTTGATGGGAAAAGCATAGAAGAGACAAATTCTTGGTCAAAAGTTCAAAATATCAGCTTTCTTAACAACTATATTGAAAACTTTTCTTCATTAAAGCCTAAGATGAATAGTTTATATGATTTTTATTATAAGTATGAACAAAACAAACTTTATATTGGAGCAGGAGATGAAAATAGCGTAATAACTCTTTATCCAGAGGCAGATATTGAAAATTATAAATAGCCGCTGAGGATATTTCCTCTTTTGCGGCTATTTTTATTGCTGATGTGTTTTATTTTTGCTAAAATAAAATAGAGTTTTACAAAAGGGGATGGTTGTATGAAAAAAAGGTTTTTTGCGTTTTTGCTTTTTATTGTTTTTATTTTTAGTATAAATTTAAATGTTTATGCAGATGCCCTTGATGATGTAAAATTTATTCTTAAAAATTATTATGTTGATGATGTTCCTCAGAAGGTTTTAGATGCAAATAGCATAGATGAAGCCTTAAAGGCTTTAAACGACCCCTATACTCAGTATTTTACAAGGGAAGAGTTTAATGACTTTTTAAATAGCATAAATAATTCTTTTTCAGGGATTGGAGTTCAAATAGAGAAGGTTTCTGAGGGAATAAAAATAATGACGGTTTTTGATTCATCGCCTGCAAAGGAGGCAGGTTTAAAGGCAGGGGATATTATAATAGAAGCTGATGGGACAAGCCTTAAGGATTTACAGCTTGAAAAGGCAATAAAGCTTATAAGGGGTGCTGAAGGGACATCTGTTAATTTAAAGATAAAAAGAGGAGATTCTACCTTTGAAGTTTTAGTAACAAGAAAAAAAATACAGTTTCCTACTGTTGAATTTAAAAAGATTAATAATATAGGCTATATTAGGATATTAAGCTTTGGTGAGACTACGGATGTTGATTTTAAAAACTATGTTGAAAAGAATAAAACTTTAGATGGGTTTATAATAGACCTTAGAAACAATCCGGGAGGGTATTTGCAAACAGCTGTTAATTTAGGGGGATATTTTGTTGGGCAAAAACCTATAGTTTTATTAAAGGGAAAAGATTTTACGCAGGAGTATGAATCAGATAATGATGAAATATTAAAGGGCAAGAAGGTTGTGTTTTTAGTTAATGAAAACAGCGCTTCGGCATCAGAGGTTTTGACAGGAGCTATACAGGATTATAAAAGAGGACTTATAATAGGAAATAAAACCTTTGGAAAAGGAACAGTTCAAACCTTTTTAGGCCTTTCTGATGGAGGAGTTTTAAAGCTTACTATTCAAAGGTTTTATTCTCCAAAAGGGAATAAAATAAATAAAGTTGGAATACAGCCTGATATCTTTGTTAAGGATTCTCAAATGCAGTTTGATATAGCTTACATGCTTTTAGGAAAGTCAAGTAAAATTAAAAAAGGTTTTTGTATGGTTAAAATAGGAGATAGCTATTATGAGATAGATAAAAATCTTTTAAAAAATAAAAAGTATTATGATGCATTTATTTATCTTTTAAATAATAACTATATAAAGGAATACTATGATGGAACAAATCAAAAATACGTAAGGATTGCAATGAAAAAAAGCATTATAGAAAAACTTGCAACCGGTAAGGCTTATGTTGAAAGGGTAAAGACTAAAAAAGGGTATTCTTATGTTATAAGGTATTATACAGCCTTAAAGAAAGGGGCATAATTATGATATTAAAAGCTATAATACTTGGAATAATAGAAGGACTTACTGAGTTTTTGCCAATATCTTCAACAGGACATCTTATAATAGCAAATAAATATATAAATTTTACTGGGGAGTTTGCTAATGTATTTGATGTTGTAATTCAGGTTGGAGCTATTTTGGCTGTTATATTTTATTTTTGGGATAAGATATTTCCAAGTTTTAACAACAAACAAAAGGCAAAGAAGGTTTATTATCTTTGGGTAAAGGTTGTTTTAGGATTTTTACCTGCGGCTGTTTTGGGTTTTTTATTTGAGGATAAAATAGATAAATATCTTTTTAATCCTTTATCTGTTTCCATTGCCCTTATTTTTGGAGCTATTCTTCTTTTAATAGCTGAAAGTAAGCTAAAAAGGGTTAGGGTTTTTGATACCGATGATATGACTTATATGGATGCTTTATTAGTTGGAATATTTCAATGCCTTGCCTTATGGCCGGGAATGTCAAGATCCGCCTCTACAATAATAGGAGGACTTTTGATTGGGCTTTCAAGGGAAGTTTCAGCGGAATTTTCCTTTTTCCTTGCAATACCAACCCTTATTGGAGCATCTTTTTTAAAGCTTTTAAAATCAAGCCTTTCATTTAGTTTAGTGGAATGGACTACGCTTTTTATAGGAACTTTAGTATCCTTTATAGTTGCTCTTCTTGTTATAAAGTTCTTTATGGGATATATAAAAAGAAAAGACTTAAGACCTTTTGCTTATTATAGAATACTTCTTGCTGTTATTGTGATTTTATTTGAAATTTTATAGCACCTTTGGTGCTATTTTTTATTTTTTGTGATTTATATCACTTAAGTTTTTGAAATTGTTTATTATAATCTAACTAAAGGAGGGATGAAAATGATAAGAAAGATAGTTCATATAGACGAGGAAAAGTGCAATGGATGTGGACTTTGTATTCCAAATTGTGCAGAGGGAGCTTTAAAAATAATAGATGGAAAGGCAAAGCTTGTTAAAGAAAGCCTTTGTGATGGACTTGGAGCATGCATTGGCTACTGTCCACAGGGGGCTATAACGATTATTGAAAGGGAAGCTGATGAATTCGATGAAAAGGCGGTTCAAGAACATCTAAGCAGAATGGAAAATGAAAATCATAACATAGGGGGATGCCCTGGAAGCATGATTAGGCAAATAAATAGACAATGGCCTGTGCAGCTTGCACTTGTGTCACCATCTGCACCATATCTATATAGGTCAGACCTTTTAATAGCTGCAGATTGCACAGCCTATGCCTATGACAACTTCCACAACGACTTTATAAAAGATAGAACTGTTGTTGTTGGGTGTCCAAAGCTTGATGATAACGACTATTATATAGAAAAGCTGACGGAGATTATTAAAAATAATGATTTAAAATCCATAACCGTTGTAAAGATGGAGGTTCCCTGCTGCAGTGGGATTTCAATGGCAGCAAAGGTTGCAAGGGATAGAGCAGGTGTTAAAATTCCTATAAAGGTAGTTACAATTGGTATAGATGGTGAAATTTTGGACAGTTCAAATGTTTAGGTAGGCAAGGCCTACCTATTTTTATTGGGCTATGGAATATTTATATTTTTTTTACACAAAATTAACAATGAGGAAAGTTTAAGGTGTTATAATACCTAGGGTTAAAGGTAATACATAAATGGAGGGTAGAAAAATGGAAGCGGTAAACCTTATAGGGATGTTTGCAGCCATTATATTTGCAGGACTTATTTTTACAAAATTAAGTAGAATTGTTAATTTGCCCGATGTTGTTATGTTTATTTTGGCTGGAATTATATTAGGGCCTTATGGACTTAATTTGATTAATATCGATAAGTATCCTTTAGGTAACGAATTAATATTAACCTTTGGAGCGGCATATATACTTTATGATGGAGGAAGAGAGATAGATTTTAAAGTTTTAAGAAAGGTTAAGTGGTCAGTAATATCTTTAGCTACTATCGGTGTTATCATTTCTGCGTTTTTAACAGGATTTTTTGCAATGAAGATATTTAAAATTGACTTTATTTATGCTTTATTGTTAGGTTCTGTTATATCTTCAACTGACCCTTCTGTTCTTGTGCCATTATTTAAAAGTTTAAACGTAAGTGACAAGTTAAAACAGACGATAATTTCAGAGTCTGCTTTTAACGATGCAGCAGGAGCTATTATAACTTTTGCAGTTTTAAATATTATTACAAAGGGCACTTTTAGTTTAGGCCATAGCGCCTTTGAACTTATAAAAACCTCTTTGGGTGGAATAATAATTGGAGCTATAATAGGATATATAGCAACTTTCCTTGTAGGGCATAAAAAATATGCATATTTTGAAGAACACCCATCAGAGATAGCTATTGCGGCTGTTGCGGGAGCCTATGTTATTGCAACTAAACTTGGCGTAAGCGGTTTTATGGCAGTGTTTGTTATAGGAATGATATGTGGAAATAAGAGAATGTTTGACCTTTATATACCTGATGAATATTATGTAACCCACACAAGATTTAAAGAAGTTACGACGCTTATACTTAGAATGATGATTTTTATACTTCTTGGAACGCATATAAATTTTGCACTTCTTTTAAAATATTGGAAAGAAGCTTTGCTTGTCGTTGCGGTCTTAATTTTTATTGCAAGGCCGGTTTCGGTATTTTTCTCTATAATTTTTGATAAAAATGCTGAATGGAATTTTAAGGAGATAATATATATGATGTGGGTAAGAGAAACTGGGGTTATTCCTGCTGCCCTTTCAGGAATGCTACTTACTATGAAAGTACCTCATGCTGACATAATTTCAGCAGTAACTTTTGCAACTATTATAATAACATTAACTTTACAAGCAAGTTCGGCAAAATGGCTTGCAAAGGTGTTAAAAATAATGTAAAGGGAGATCTATGTTAAAGGGAGGATTTTATATGAATTTAGTTCAGATAATATCTATACTTGTATTTTTAGTTACTTTTATATTTATAGTAACCGAAAAAATAAACAGGACTATTGCTGCAATGCTTGGGGCTATGTTGCTTCTTATAGTTAGGATAATAGACCAGGGAAATGCTACTGAATTTATAGATTATACTACCATTGGAGTATTGGTTGGAATGATGATAGTCGTTGCTATAATAAAAAGAACAGGGCTTTTCCAATACCTTGCTATAAAAGTAGCTAAAATGGTAAAGGGGGATCCTTCAAAAATAATAATTTTATTTGGAATTATGACGGCGGTTTTATCAGCATTTTTAGATAACGTTACAACAGTTCTTCTTATGATTCCAGTTACCTTAGTTATATCAAAACTTTTAAAGATAAGCCCTATTCCTTTTATTATGGCAGAGGTTTTATCTTCAAATATAGGAGGAACAGCTACTTTAATAGGAGACCCACCAAACATTATGATAGGTTCAGAAGCAGGACTTGGATTCTTAGATTTTTTGCTTAATTTAGGACCTGTTATTCTTGTTATACTTTTTGTAACTGTTTTTTTAATAAGATTTATATATAGAAAAGAATTGCATGTTGAAAAAGACTTAAAAAAGTATATAATGGAATTAGAAGAAAAAAATGCAATAGTAGATAAAGAGTTATTAGTTAAAAGTTTAACAGTTTTGTTTTTTATAATATTAGGTTTTTTCCTACATGAACACTTAGGTTATGAATCTTCAACGGTTGCTCTTTCTGGAGCTGCGGTTCTTCTTCTTATAAGCAAAGAAGATATTGATGAAATTTTAGTTGAAATAGAATGGCCTACGATATTTTTCTTTATATCTTTGTTTATAATAGTTGGAACCTTAGAAAAGGTTGGAGTAATAAAAATGCTTGCAAAGCTTGTTATAGATTTTACAAAGGGCAATTTAGTTTTAACGACTATTATTATCCTTTGGGCGTCAGCTCTTCTTTCAGCTTTTCTTGACAATATACCTTTTGTTGCAACAATGATTCCTCTTATTAAAGGTCTTAAAGCTTTAGCAGGAGTTAATATAGAGCCTCTTTGGTGGGCGCTTTCTTTAGGAGCCTGCCTTGGGGGAAATGGAACTTTAGTAGGAGCTTCTGCTAATGTAGTTACTGCAGGGGTTATGGAAAAGGAAGGGTATAAAATAACCTTTAAAGATTTTATTAAAGTAGGTTTTCCAATAATGATTATTTCTATTTTAATTTCATCTATTTATCTTATTATATTTAAGCTAAAGTAGAAAAGAGGGGTGGGTATGAAGCAAATAAATGTTAAAGAGACAATGCATGAAATGCTTTTAAGGCAAATGGGGGCAAACGTTGTTTGCTTTTTAGGTAAACAGTGTTTTGTAAAATTTAATATAAACGGCTATGAAGTAAGCTATGCTTACAATATAAATGCAAAGGAAAAATATTTTCTTCAAAGGGTAAAGCCTTATCCTATGATTGCAGGGGTTTTTGAAGATCTTAGAGATGTTGTCAACATGATACAAATAGATGTTGAACAGTTTAAAAATGTAATAGAAAGCGGTAAGTTTGAAAAATTTTTAGAACTTAATAAAAAAATATTAGATACAGCAAGGAACCTAGAGGATCTATTCTTATACTATATAGTTGACGAAGAGGTTTTTGATGAAATTTCAAAGGAAATAGAAAAGGTAAGGGAAAAAATACACGAATGTGCAGCACCTGAGAAGAGAGTTTACTTTAAAAAGGATCCTGAGACTTTGTAAAAGTATAGGAAATTTTCCTATACTTTTTTGTTTTTTAAGGGTATAATATTTATTAAAATTATTTTTAAGGTGGTAGCATGAAAATTAATGAGGTTTTAAAGGAAATAGATTATTTGATAAATCATTTTGAAAGTTTAGATTTACAAAACTTAAAAGAGAGGTTAAATAGATTTTTAAAGGAGTTTGAGGATAATAACATATTTGAAGCTTATTTTCCTCTTTTGAATTTACTTGAAAATTTCAGCAAAGAAAAGGTTTTAGAAGTTTTAAAGGAAATAAAAATTTTAATTACAAAATTCTTTTTAAAAGAGGATAATTTTCTTTTAATAACAGAAAATAAAGAGGATTTTTATGACCTTATAAAAGTTTTAACTTTAGAAGGTTTTAAAGTTGCAATTGAAGGATATAGTGGGGACATAATTGATTATGTTTATTCAAAAAGGCCTGAAGCTTTGCTTATAGATAATGATTCTAAAAATCATGGTTTTTTTATTATGAAAATAATAGATGATGAGGAAATAGCCAAAAAGATGCCTGTTATTGTTTTAGGTTCATCTAAAGATGATAAAATAAAGGCACTTTCTTTAGGGGCCATAGACTATATTCAAAAGCCTTTTGATTTAGATGAGGTTGTTTTAAAGCTTAAAAATATATACAGGCTTTCTAATATTTATATTAAAAATAACATATATGACATATTTACAGGCGTATATTCAAGGTTTTATGGGGACCTAATAGTTAAAAAAGAATTTTTAAAAGCTAAAAATGATGGAATAAAATTAATATATATGCTTTTAGATTTTGATGGAATGGCAAATATAAATCTTAAATTGGGCAAAAGCAAAGGGAATGATGTATTAAAAGAAAGTGCAGCGCTTTTTAGAAATATAATACCTGAAAGCGATGTAATATATAGGCTAAATGGTGATGAGTTTGCTATTTTATTCTTTAATAAAAGTATAATTGAAGTTTTAGCTTTGGCAGAGAAAATGCAAAAAGAACTTGAAAATCTTTCAAAAAAATATGGAATAAGTTTAAGCTTTTCAGCAGGTGTTGCAGAGTTTGATAATAACATGAAAAGCGTAGAGGATTTAGTAAAACTTGCAGATTTAAGCTTAAAAAAAGCAAAAGCAGAAGGGGGAAGAAAAATATACACATCAAAACAGGTTTTGAAGGATGCAAAAAAGAAAATCTTAATAGTTGATGATGATAAGATAATTCTTTCTATATTAAGCAAGAGATATTCAAATAAAGGCTATATGGTGTTTACAGCGTCAAATGCAGAAGAAGGAGTAGAAGTTTTTAAAGAAAATACAGATATAGATTTAATAATATCAGACTTTTATATGCCGGGGATGACGGGAGATGAATTTACAAAGGAAGTAAAAAGTTTAAATAAAAAGGTAAAGATAATAGTTTTATCTGCCCACAAATCGGAGGAACACGTTAAAAAGGCTTTAAATGCTGGGGCGGATGACTATATAACAAAGCCCTTTTCACCTGTTGAGCTTGATATTAGGATTAAAAAGTTAATTGGTTAGTGGTGGTATTATGGAAAAGTTTGTTTACACATCTATTGTGTTTTTTACAGCTGTTATTTTAACCCTTTATGTTTACCTTTTGGTTGAAAAAATGTTGGAAGCTATTAAAAGCAAAATTAGAGAAGTTAACGAGGATGCAGTTTTTAAGTTAATAGATGAGATAATTTTAAAATTAGAAGAGGAAAGTTTAAAAGATGAGGATGTAATAAAAATAAAGGAAGTTATAAAAAGCGGAATAAAAAGAGAATTGGTGGAAGAAAGATTAATATATTATTTTATGATCTACAGCGGGGATATAATAAAAAAGCTTACAAAACTTGTTGAAGAAGTAGGTCTTGTTGACTTTGAGATTCGAAATTTAAAATCAGACAATCTATATATAGTTTCTCTAGCAGCAAGAAGGCTTGGAGAGTTTAGAAGCAAAAAAGCAATAGAGCCTTTGTTAAAGGCTTTGAATATAAATTCCAATGATGTTAAGTATAATGTTCTTTTGGCGCTTTCTAAGATAGGAGATGAAGATGCTTTTATAGAGGCTTTTGAAAAGCTTGAAGATAAGATTTTATTATCTGAAAGAAGTCTTATAGAGATAATAGATGATTTTGAAGGTGATAAGATTAAAGTGTATAAAAGAATGTTTAATTCAAATAACAGTTTTTTAGCTTCTGTATTTATGAAGTCTGCCGCAAACTATATGGATGTTTCCCTCTCAGATATTGTGGCAAATTTTTTAAAAGATCCTAATAAGGAAAAAAGGATTGCTGCTATAAAGTTCATAGGAAACTTATCTGATGTTAGATATTTAGATGACATAATAGAAAGGTTGCAGGATGAAGATTGGGAAGTTAGGGCGGTTGCAGCAAAGGTTTTAGAAAGGTTTCAAGATGAAAGGGCTGTTATGCCTCTTGTTAAGGCTTTGTCGGACAAGGTTTGGTTTGTAAGGTATAATGCGGCATCATCCCTTATAAAGATTCCAAAGGGTATAGATGCTATAGATATTGTAATGCAGGGAAATGATAAATTTGCTAAAGATATAATACTTTATGCTGTTCAAAATATAGAGCTTTTGGAAGTTACAGAAGATAACAGGGAAAAGATAAAGGAAATTATAAAAAAGTATAAAAGGTGATGTTATGGAAATTTTAAAGGATATAATATTAAAATTTAATTTGTTTGTAATCTACTATGTTGTAGCTATAAATTTTATATACTTTGTTCAACTTATATTATCAGCTTTAAGCCTTTATGGGTATATAAGAAAAGTTCGCTATTCTGATTATCAAAATTACACAACTTCTTATAATATGGTTCCTGTTTCTATTTTAGTTCCTGCTCATAATGAGGAAGAAACTATTGTTGATAATGTGAGAAATCTTTTATATATTAACTATCCGGAATTTGAAATAATAGTTATAAACGACGGCTCTAAGGATAACACGCTAAAAAAGCTTATAGACGCTTTTTCACTTAAAAAAATAGATCAGCCTGTAAGGTATCTTATTAAAACAAAAAATATAAAAGGTATATATAAAAATGTAGATATACCAAACCTTGTTGTAGTAGATAAAGAAAATGGAGGAAAGGCAGATGCTTTAAATGCCGGAATAAATGTTTCAAGATATCCTATATTTGTTTCAATAGATGCAGATTCTATATTAGAGAGCGATTCTTTAGTTAGGGTTATAATGCCTTTTATAGAGGATAAAGAAACTGTAGCAGTTGGAGGCATAGTAAGGATAGCCAATGGATCTTTTATAAAAAGAGGATTAATAAAAAAGGTTGAACTTCCAAAAAATAGAATTGCCATGTTTCAAATAGTTGAGTATTTAAGGGCCTTTTTAACAGGAAGAATGGGATGGGATGCTTTAAACTCGCTTTTAATAGTCTCTGGTGCCTTTGGAGCTTTTAAAAAGGATGTGGCAGTTGAAATTGGAGGATATGCAAATGGAACTGTTGGAGAGGATATGGAAATAATAGTAAGGATTCATAAACATATGAGGAAGCACAAAAAAAGATATAAAATAAAGTTTATTCCAGATCCTGTTTGTTGGACTCAAGCTCCAGAAAGTCTTAAAGACTTGAGAAGTCAAAGAAGGAGATGGCAGATAGGTCTTATGGATTCTCTTTTTAAACACAAGGACATGCTTTTTAATCCAAAATATGGGATAATAGGTCTTTATGCATACCCTTACTTTTTATTCTTTGAGATGTTGGGGCCTATCATTGAGATAATAGGATATATATTTGTTCCTTTGTCTTATGTTTTTGGAATTTTAAATTTAAAATATTTTACTCTGTTTTTAATAGCGTCTATACTTTATGGAATAATTTTATCAATAGGAGCAATCCTTTTAGAAGAATATACGTTTAATAAATACCCATCTTTAAGACAAGTTATGAAGCTTACGCTTTATGCTATTTTTGAAAACTTTGGTTATAGACAGCTTACAAGCTTGTATAGGTTTGAAGGGATATTCAAATATAGAAAATTAAAGCACAACTGGGGAAAGATAAAAAGAGTAGGCTTTACAAAGTCGGCATAAAAATTATGCCTCTACACAAAATAAGTGTGGAGGTGATTTTTTTGAAATTTAAAAGGCTTATATTAGCTTTACTTGTTTTAGTGATTTTAAATCAAAAAGCTTTTGCTAATCAAATTTATACTGTAAAATTAGGAGATACTTTATATAAAATATCTCAGCAATACGGTATATCCATTGCAGAAATTTTAAAAGCTAATCCCGGCATAAAAAATCCTTCTATGATTTATGTAGGACAAAAGATAGTTATTCCTAATGACCTTAGGGCTTTTGAAAAGGAAGTAATAAGGCTTGTTAATATTGAGAGGGCTAAGGTTGGTTTAAAGCCTTTGACGGAAAACTTACAGCTTAGCAAAATTGCAAGATTAAAATCTCAGGATATGGCAAGCAAAGGTTATTTTTCGCATTATTCTCCAACCTATGGCTCCCCCTTTGATATGATGAAAAAGTTTGGAATAAAATATACATTAGCAGGGGAGAATATCGCTATGGGTCAAAAAACTCCAAAAGAAGTTGTAACTGCGTGGATGAATTCACAAGGCCACAGAAGAAATATATTAAATCCTAATTTTACTCAAATAGGAGTTGGTGCGGCAAAAGATTCAAGAGGGAGGATTTATTGGACGCAAATGTTCATAAGGCCTTAAAAATTGTAGCATAAAAATCCCTTCTGCATATTATAAAAATATGCGGGGGGATTTTTATGATATATGCGGTTATATTATCCGGTGGATTAGGCCTTAGATTTTGGCCAAAGTCAAGAAAGAATTTACCTAAACAATTTTTAAGGGTTCTTGGAGAAAAGACTATGATTGAAAACACTGTTGAAAGAATTTCAAATATAATCCCAAACGATAGGATATGCGTTGTTACAAATAATATTTACGTTGACAAGATAAATGAAATATTAAAAATTAAAAGTTCTAACATATTTAAAGAGCCTTTAAATAGAGAGACGGCATCCTGCATAGGTCTTGCAGCTATTAAACTTTTAAAAAGGGATTTTGAAGCTACTATGGTTGTTTTGCCTTCAGATCATTTTATACAAGGTCAAGAGGAGTTTGAAAAAGCTATAATAAAGGCAATAGATGTTGCTCAAGATGGAGACTATCTTGTAACCTTTGGAATTACTCCAACAAGGCCAGAGTCGGGATATGGATATATAGAAGTTGGTGATAGCATAGAAGAGGGGGTTTATAAGGTAAAGCGCTTTATAGAGAAGCCTAACGTTGATGTTGCGGCTTCTTTAATAGAAAAGGGAAATTTTTTGTGGAATAGCGGAATGTTTGTATGGAGGGCAGACAGACTTCTTAGGGAGATTAAAAAGTATCTTCCAGATCTTTATAAGAACCTTATGAGAATCTATGAATATATAGGAACTCCTGATGAGGAAAGAGTTATTAGAGAAGAGTATGAAAAGATAGATGGAATTTCAATAGATTTTGGAGTTATGCAAAGGACCCATAGGGCAGTTGTAATACCAACTAATTTTGTTTGGGATGATATAGGAAGTTTTACATCCCTTGAAAGATTTTTAAATAAAGATGAAAACGGGAATGTAATATCAAATTGTGAAGCAGCAGTTTTGGATGTTAAAAATACTACGATAATAGGGGAAAAAAGGCTTGTTGCAGCAATAGGAGTTAAGGATATGCTTATTGTTGATACCGATGATGTTGTTCTTATATGCCCTAAAGATAGAAGCCAAAGTATAAAGGATCTTGTAAAAAAGATTTCGAATGTAGAAGAACTAGAAAGATTTATATAATATTTGAATATAATATAATAAAAAATTTATAAGGGGCATATTATGGGAGATAATTTAGAAAAAGCAGGCTTTGTTTTAAAATATGATAATTTAAAAAATCTTTTAGAGTGTGAATTAACTCCTTTGATGGATATTCTTTTAAAAATTTCATATATATCCGTTAATTTTGCCAATACTGCAAGTATAATAAAGAATATCACTATAAATGAAACCCATGAAGTGGAGGAATTTTTGGACATAGTTTTTGATATGAGGAAGGTTGCAGACAAACTTGAGGATATAATAGAATATCGTTCTGATATTTTGTTTAAAGTTATAAAGTCAGGAATTTTTGATGCAAAAAATATTTTAGAAAAAAAATAAACTTATCCCCCGCCTTTATAAGTGGGGGATAAGTTTATATATGTCTAGAGTTTCTTTTGCTGTTTTTTCCCATGAAAAAAATTTACTTCTTTCATATCCTTTATTTGCAATATCCTCCCTAAGCTTATCATTTGAAATAAGCTCTTCAATTGAGTTTTTAAGCTTATCTGTATCTTTAGGGTCTATAAGTATAGCTCCGTCTTTAACTATTTCTGGGATTGATGTTACATTTGAAGTTATTACGGCGGTTTTACAGGACATAGCTTCAAGAGGAGGAAGTCCAAAACCCTCATAAAGGGAAGGATATATAAAAATTAAGCAGGCGTTGTAAAATATAGGAAGCATCTCATAGGGGACATATCCTGTAAATATAATCTTTCCTTCTAGATTAAATTTTTGGCACATTTTTTCAAGCTCTTCTTTTTCATCTTTTATCTGACCTACTATAACAAGCCTTATATCTTTGGTTAGATTTTTTATCAATTTTGAATAGGCAAGTATTATTGATTTTACGTTTTTTCTTGAGCTAAATCCCCCAAGATAAAGAAGAAAGTCAAAATCTATGTTATATTTTTTCTTTAATATAAATTTGCATATTTCTTTATCAAGAGGTCTAAAATATTTTTCTGCTGCAAGGTATGTTACTTTTATTTTTGATTCATCTACATTAAAAAATCTTATTATATCGTTTTTTGAATAATTTGAAACTGTAATTATTAAATCAGAGTTTTCGATTATGCTTGGCATTTGGGATAAAAATTTTTTTAAATATCCTTTTCCAACAGTTTCTGGCATAACATAGGGTATAAGATCGTGGATTGTTGTTATCATCTTGCATTTTTTATCTTTAGGGAAACCTATTCCGTTTTGGGGAAGGTGATATAAATCTATTTTATTTTTTTCAAGGTTTTTAGGTATAAAGTATTCTTCAAAAAATCTATGATGTTTTCTTGATGTAATGCATACCTTTATGTTGCTTTTTACAATTTTATCATAGTTGTCTCCTTGCCAGTAAAGAAGATATTGGTTTTCGTCATCTAAAAGGGATATATATTTTAGTATATTTTGAATATATGTTCCAATTCCAGTTCCTGAATACCAATTAAAGCCCCTTGCGTCTATAGCAATTTTCATTTTATCACTCCTAAATTGATTATATTCTATTTATATTACTTTAATTTCTTTTTTGTGCATATTGATCACACAATTTAAAGATTTACATATTATAAATTAGAATGCTTTTAAAAGTGAGACTATGAGGGAATTAATTAGTTTAATTGAAAATAAATATAATATTAAAGTTTTAAACATAGAAAAGCACAAAAATGTTTACAAAATATATTCAGATAAAAATTACTGTCTTAAAGTTTCAAGATATCAAAGGGAGGAGTTTGAATTTATTTTAGCTTGTATAAATCACCTTTTAAAAAAGGGATTTAAAAATGTTCTACCTATTATTAAAACTTGTGATGGTGAGGATTTTATAGAACTTAATGATTCCTTTGCTTTTTTAACGGATTGGGTTGAATCAAGGCATTTAGATTTTAAAAATCCTGTTGAACTTAAAATGGCGGTTGAAACTTTAGCAAATCTTCATCTAGCCTCTAGAAATTTTCAATATAAAAAAGTAAAGGGACGAAATCTTTATGGAAAATGGATAGATAAGTTTGAAAAAAGATTAAATCAACTTTTGATATTTAAATCAATTATAGTTTCAAAGGATGAAAAAACAGAATTTGATAAAGTATATTTAAAGCACATAGATATTCATTATAAGCAAGGTTTAGATTCTATTAAAAAGCTTAAGCAATCAAGATACTTTGAGATAGTTGAAAAGCATAAAAGATTAAATGAATTTTGTCATCACGATAGCGCAAATCACAATTTTTTAGTAGATGATCTTTTAAACGTATATTTAATAGACTTTGACTATTGTGTTTTAGATTCTCATCTTCATGATTTAGCCAGCATAATCATAAGAAGTTTAAGATATGGAAATTGGAGTATAGATACTTTAAAGTATATACTTTCGATTTATTCAAGAATTATTCCTATAGAAGATCAAGAAGTTTACCTTATATACTGCTTTATGGAATTTCCACAGGATTTTTGGCAGGTAGGGCTTCAGTATTATGTAGAAAATCAGCCTTGGGAGGAAGATGTTTTTCTAAAAAGGCTTTTTAGGGTTACGGAGGATCATAAAGAAAGGTTTAATTTTTTAGATGAGTTTTATAAAGAATTAGGGGTGGGGTTATGTTAAAGGAAATTGATTGTAAAGAATGGAAGGTAGTTTATGCAAAATATCTTCAGGATTATTTGTATCAAAGAGGTTTTAGAAAAGTTATTGAAATAAAGTATAACAAAGAAGGAAAGCTTTATACTATAAAGCAAAATAAACTTTTTATACAAATTGAAAAAATAGATGGAAAACCTTTGGGGCTTTATAATGATAAAAACATAAAGGAATTTGTAAGGGTTTTAGCTGAGTTTCATAATGCTTCTGAAGGTTTTTCAAAGCCCCCTGGGGTTAAGATGAATGTAAAATGGGGAAAAACTTTAGAAAAGTATAAGAAACTTGTTAAAAGTCTCGAAAAATTTAAAGATATTATAAAGGACAAAAAAGATTTAACTGAATTTGAAAAGACTGTAGAACCTTATGTTGACAGTCTTTTGAAAAGAAGTAAGGATATAATGAAGATTTTCAGAAGCATAAATTATCTTATGGCCCTTGAAGATAGCATGAAAAGAAAAGAAATATGTTTAAATAAAATATCAAAAAATACAGCTTTAAAAACTAAAAGAGGAATAATTATCATAGATATATTTAATTCAGGATATAACATGATAGAGGAGGATATTGCAAAGCTTGTAAAAAAGGTAATAGAAAAAACAGGCAAAAAGGATATGTTTGATGTTATAATATCTGAATATAATAAAGTAAGGCCTTTAAGTCAAAGTTCTGTTGAATATATAAAAGCTCATGTATCTTTTCCTTATGATACACTAAAAATTATTTCAAAATATCTAAAGGGTGAAGAAGTTGATTTAAAGAAGCTTAAAAAGGCTGTCTATAAAGATGATATATGTAATTTGGGGGTGTAAGGGGTGGACTTTATGTCCAAAGATAGAAGAGAGCTTTCCTGCTTTTACCTTGATGATAAATTGTTTGATGCTTTTAATTTAAAGGTTTCCGAGGCTGTTCCTGTAAGATCTGTTTTTATTCTTGAAACGGATAAAGGGGTTAAGATATTAAAAAGGGTAAAATATGATATAGAAGATCTTATGTTTATATATAATTCATTAAATAAAATAAGAGAAAATTATGCTTATGTTGTAAACTTTAGACTTACAAAAGATGAAAAACCTTATTTGATTTATAATGATGAAGTTTATGTAGTTTTAGATTGCATTAATGCAAGGGAAGCCTTATTTGAAAATCCTTTGGACTTGAAAAAGGTTTCAATTAACCTTGCAAGATTTCATAAAGCAGGAGAAAATATAGAAAGTTATGAAAGAAGAAATTTAAAAGGTAAGATGATAGAAAGGTTAGCTTTAAGAATAAAAAATTTAGAAAAATTTAAAGACATTGCAGATATGCATGTTAATAAAACAAGATTTGATGAGATTTTTCTACAAAATGTGGATTATTATATTGAAAAAATAAAGGAAGCTGTGGATTTTCTTGAAAGGGCAGATTATAAGAATTTAAAAGATTGTGTTTTTTGCCATCATGACCTTGCTCATCATAATGTTATGATAGATGAACAAGATAATGTATATTTTGTGGATTTTGACTTTTGTATTTTAGATTCAAGAATTCATGATCTTGCAAATATTATAAACAAAGCTTTAAAGGACAATAATTTTACCGTTGATACAGCAAACATTATTTTAGATAATTATTGTAAAGAATACAAACTTTCTAAACACGAGATAAACATATTATATGGGCTTTTGCTTTTCCCTAAAGATTTTTACGATATATCAAGGGATTATTATTTCAAAACCAAACTTTGGGATGAGGAAGAATATCTAGATAAGCTTATAAGAAAAGCAGGGTATAAAGAGGATATAGACAAGTTTTTAAAGGATTTTAAAAAGATATGGTTATAGGTCCCTATTGGGACCTAATTTTTTAAAAGTTTATATATCATAATAGTTTCTATTGCCGTTTTTCTCCATGAATAGTAAGAGCTTCTTAAAAGGCCTTTTAGTTTAAGATTTTCGTAAAGTTTTTTATCTTCGATAAGCATAAGCATTTTTTCTGAGATATCATAGGGGTTTTTAGGATCTATATATAAAGCATCTTCCTTTAATATCTCAGGTATTGATGTAGAAAAGGATGCTATAACTGGAGTTCCACAGGCCATAGCTTCAAGAGGAGGCAGACCAAATCCTTCATAAAAGGATGGATACACAAGCATGTAGGCGGCATTGTAAAATAAAGGTAAATCCTCAACTTCAATAAATCCAGGGAATAATACATCGTTTTTAAGGCCTAAGTTGTATGCAAGGTCTCTATAATCATAGTAAGAACGCCCTTTTTTTCCAAGTATCACAAGTTTGAAGTTTCCTATTTTATTTTTAATAATGCTAAAGGCTTGTATTAGTCCTTTTATGTTTTTTCTTGGGCTAAATCCCCCAACATAAAGTATAAAGTCATCTTCTATACCATATTTTTCTTTTAATTTAGCTTTACATAAATTTTTATTCATGGGTTTATAAATATCTTCTGCTGCAAGATAAGTTACATATATTTTTTCTTCAGGATATCCTAAAGTTTTTGCTATGTCTTTTTTTGAGTATTCTGATACGGTTATTATAGCATCGCACATTGGAACTATTTTTGGAACTTCTTGAAGATATATTTTAAGATATTGAGGACCTACTGTTTCAGGCATTTTATATGGTATAACATCGTGAAGGGTTATTATGAATTTACAATTTTTTTCACAAGGAAGTCCGATACCATTTTGAGGAACGTGGTATATTTCAATTCCTGTATCTGTTAATATGTTTGGTATATCGACTTCTTCCCAAAAAGTTTCCTTGTTGTATTTTTCTATATTTTTTACTTTAAAGTTTTCATCAAGCTCAAAGTCAAGGCTTCCTTCAAGAAAGAGAAGATACTTATTCTCTTTATCTAGAAGAGATATGTTTTTAATAAGCTGATAGGTATAAGTTCCTATCCCTGTTCCTCTATACCAAACCGCTGCCCTTGAGTCTATACCTATATTCATAAAATCACCTTTTAAAATGTATACAGTTTATAATATGAAAAAAACTTTTGATTTGTGAATACTCATAAAACAAATTAAGAAAACATAAAAATTATTAGGGGGTGGTAGAATGGTTAGAGAAACAGAAATTTCAACACAGTTTGGATTTGAAATAAAAGAGCTTATACCTAAAAGAGGAGTATATCTTGCAAAAACTGATAAGGGAAATAAATGTTTGAAAAAGGTAAATTATGGGCCTCATAAGTTAATGTATATATATAAAGCTAAAGAGCATATAATAAACAATGGTTTTCCATGGATAGATAAAAATGAGTTATCTTTAAATGGAGTGCCGTATGCTTTTGTTAATGATGATATATATGTTGTTACAGAATGGATAGATGGAAGAGAATGTGATTTTAGGGATGAAAAGGATTTAGAAACTGCAGCAAAGACTTTAGCAAGATTTCATTTATCTGCAAGGAATTTTGTTCCTGAAGATAATCTAAAGGCAAGGAACGATATAGGTAAACTTCCTTATACCTTTGAAAAAAGGCTTTCAACTTTAAATAAAATGAGGGATCTTGCAAGGAAGAATAAAAAGAAAACTGAATTTGATATGCTTTATCTTGAAAACGTTGATTTTTATATAGATCTTGCAAAAAGGGCTATAAAAATTTTGGATCTTGAGGCTTATAATAGGGTGTGTCAAAAGGATTTACAAGATAAGGTTCTTTGCCACCATGATTTTACTTATCATAATATATTAATAAAGGAAAATGGAGAGGTTTATATAGTAGATTTTGATTATTGCAAGGAAGAAATACAGGTTTATGATTTATCCACTCTTATGGTAAAGGCGTTAAAGAGGGTGGACTGGGATGTTGAAAAAGGAAGGTTGATAGTTGAAAGCTATAATTTAATAAAGCCTCTTACAAAGGATGAGATGAATGTTTTAAAGGCCCTTTTAACCTTCCCTCAGAGATTTTGGAGAGTGGCTAATAGGTATTATTATAAAGAGCCAGGCTGGAATGAACAAAGCTTTACTAAAAAGATAAAGGAAATATTAGCAGAGAAAGAAAATTATATGAATTTCATAGAAAGTTTTTAATCCGGGATTTCCCGGATTTTTTTGTCAATATTTTATTTGACTACATATTATGTAATATAGAAATATCAAAGGATGGTATTATGGAAGAATTAAAGGTGGGGGATGTAGTTGTAAGGAAATCTTATGGAAAAGATGTTTATTTTAAAATAACCGAAATAATAAAAGGGGAAGATGGGGAAAATATATACATTTTAAAAGGAATTGAACTTAGAATAATTGCAGATGCAAAGGGAGAGGATTTAGAAAGGATTGATTTAAATAAAGTTAATGAATATAACGAGATTTTCAACAGAAAAATCAATGCAAGGATTAAAAAGATACTTTTAAACAGAAAAGTCCCTATAAAAAAAGATAGGGGCGAGGATAGTATTTTGGGGAGAGCAGGCAAGGTTTTGCATATAGATGGAGATGAGGAGTATTTAAATATTTGTTTAAAGGGATATAAAAAACTTGGCATAAATGTTGTTGGAAAATTTGTAAAAGAGGAGGACCAGCCTGGTGTTGTCATAGATTTTTTAAGGGAGGTAAGGCCTGATATTTTAGTTCTTACAGGGCACGATGGTATAATAAAAGGAAAAGATATAAAGGATTTAAACAGCTACAGAAACTCAAGGTATTTTATAGAAGCTGTAAAAAGAGCAAGGGAATATGAGCCTTCCTTTGATGATTTAGTTATATTTGCAGGAGCCTGTCAATCCTTTTATGAGGCTTTAATAGATGCTGGAGCAAATTTTGCAAGTTCTCCATCAAGGGTTTTAATACACGCTTTAGATCCTGTTTTTATTTGTGAAAAAATAGCCTTTTCAAGCATAACTAAGTTTTTATCTCCTTCAGAGGTTTTAAAAAGCACTATAACAGGAGATAAAGGAATAGGAGGATTGGAAACAAGGGGGAAGTTTAGGGAAACTTCCCATAAAATTTAGAGGTGATGTTATGGATCTAAAGGTTAAAATAAAAGACAAATATTATGAGCTTGAAAAGGCGACTTTATATTTTTTAAGTAGTATGGACATTTTAAACTATGAGATGGAAGTTTTAAAGGCGCTTTCTGTCCTTGCAAGAAGCAAAATGCTAAAAGGAAATAGGAATTTAGGAAAAGATGAAAAATTAGATTTTTATCTTGATGATTCAAGTTTTTTAAATCTTGACAGCAACAAGAAAGAAAAATTAGAAAAGGCTGTGTATGAAACAGAAGGAATTATTGCAAAGTATAATGAAAAGTTAGTGGATTTTTATGTTACCAAAAATTGTTCAGGAGGGACAGCAAACTCGGAAGATGTTTTAGGATATAAAATAGGATATTTAAGAAAGGTTATATGTAAGTTTTGCAAAAGAAAGACAACAGAAAGTTATTTAGACCTTAAATTAAATGGAATGAATATATCCTACAAAAACGATGTGCAAGGAATTTTTGAAAAAGTCGAAAGGGACGAGACAGGAAGGATAAAAAGTTTATTTATAAGGGATAAAAAGCTAAGTGGAAAAGATTTTGTGGAGTTTTTAAATTTAAACAGCAATAGGGTTTATTTTATTCAAAATATAGTAGGGATAAAGCAGATAGGGGAAGGTTTAGGGCTTGGAATTTGTTTGGATGGGGCAAACGAAATGGCAAGATTAGGAAAAAACTATGAGGAAATTTTAAAATATTATTATACAGGAATAGATATAGTTAAAATAGATAAACAATATCTTTTAAATTACTTTAACAACAAAAAAATAATAATAGATCCAGGGCATGGAGGAGATGATTTTGGCAATTTAGGACTTGAGTGTGAAAAAAATATTAGTCTAAAGATAGCCTTATATCTTAAAAAGCTTTTGCAAAATAAGGCTTGTAATGTATTGCTGACAAGGGAAGAGGATAAATATTTATCTTTGCAAGATAGAATAAATATTATAAACAAAGAAAGGCCAGACTTTTTTATATCAATTCATCAAAATGCATTTTTAAATGAGACAATAAATGGGGCAGAAAGCTATTGTTACAAAAATGATGAAGAATCTATTGAACTTTCTAATTTAATTCTTGAGAATCTTAACAAGGATTTAAATATAAAAAATAGAGGGGTAAGGATAGGGGACTATTTTATTTTAAGAGAAGCTAAAGTAAGTGGAGTTATATTAGAGTGTTTTTATATAACAGGAAATGAAGATAAAAAATTTATAAACGAGGAAGGATATAAGAGGGTTGCAAACAGTATTTATAAGGCAATCTGTAGCTATTTTGGAGTAAATTTTAATATATAAATTATATATTGACATTTTGTAAAATAGTTGTTAAAATATTTAAATTATTTGTTGACGAAACACCCTCTGTAGTGTAAAATATTGTAATGGAAAGAGGGTGTTTTTATGAGGGGAAAAGATCTTTTAAATGCCATCAAAAAAAATATTGATGCGCATGTTGGTGAAAGGGTTGTAATTAAAGCCAATAGTGGTCGAAAAAGGTTTATAGTAAAAGAAGGCATTCTTGAAAAGACTTATCCTCATATTTTTACAGTTAGAGTAGAAGGCAGCGACAACACAGCAAGGACGATATCCTACAGCTATTCAGATATATTGACGCAAAGCGTTCAAATAATATTCAAGAATAAAAACGTAGCAATGTAAAGGCCCGAAAGGGCTTTTTTTTTATACAGAAAAGCCACCCGTTAGGGTGGCTTTTCTGTGGGGTTATGGGTTTGGCAGCTATTTTTAGGGGGATAAACAAGGATTTCAACAAGTAATTATTATAAGAAAAATAAGATGTATGTCAATATATTTTAAGTAAAAAGTAATATTTTTAATTTTGTGAATATATACTGTATTAGGTAAATTAGGGGGAGGGATTAAATTGGCAGTTGAGTTTGTAAAGGATATAATAAACTACGAAGATTTTATAGGGGAAGGCCAAAGCCAAACTATGGTTAATGGGGATATAGTTATATCTGAAAGGGAGGCAGATGTTTCAAAGGTTCTTTATGCAGATTCTGATGTATATATATTAAACAGTCAAGTTGTGGAGGATAAGGTTATAGTAGAGGGAAAGGTAAATTTTAGAATTTATTATGCTTCAAATGATTTAAGAAGCATTTTTAAAGCAGAGAGCGTTTCTAATTTTACTCATAATCTTCAAATCCCCGGGGTAGGGAATGAGGATAGTGCTTATGTTGAGGCACAAGTAGAGCATTTAGATTATCAAATATTAACTAATAAAAAGATAAAGGCAAATGCAGTTGTAAACATAAAAGGATATGCAACTAGAAAGCAAAGTGCAGAAACAATTGTTGATATAAAGGGTCAAGACATTCAAATGCTTAGGGAAAATTTGGATTTTGATGAATACTTAAAGGAAGTCAAAGATGGAATTATTGTAAAATCAGAGATTGATTCTTTAGAGGAAATTGAGGATATAGTAAAAACAGATGTGTTTGTATATAAAAAAGAGCTTCAAATAGTAGATGATAAGGTTCTTTTAAATGCAGTAGCAAAGGTAAGAATTTTAGCTTTAGGAAAAGATGAAAAGTATTTAGTATTAGAACAGGATGTTCCATTTAGTCATGAGATTGAGGTTGAAGATTTAAAGCCTAACATGAAATTAGATTTAAGCTGTAAAGTTAAAGATGTTTATATTGATGTAATCGAAAATGATCAGGGAGAGAGAAAGAAGGTTTTACTTGAAGCTAATATAGATGTTTATATAAAGGTTTATTCTAAAAGACAAATTCAAAGCATACAGGATGCATATTCTTCAGATACTAGATATGAATTTGAAAAGTCAAACTTAAGATGTTTTGCATATTTTAATGAAGTTTATGAATCACAAGTTTTGAAGGAAAAGATAATTATAGACGATGAAAACATAAAAGATGTTAAATATGTAAGCATAAAGCCTTATATTACAGAAGTTAAAGTATTTGAAGATAAAGTATCCTGTGAAGGAGTTTTAAGGTATGCGCTTGTTTATTTAAATAAAGAAGATGCTCTTGAAGGATTTGAAGATGAATTGCCTTTTAAGTTTTCCCTTGATATAGAAGGCGCTAGAATAGACATGATTTCAAAGTGCTATGTAGATATTGAAACTTTAGATTATGAAAAGTTTTCTGACAAAGAAGTGGATTTAAAAGTAAGTATTGTTTGTCACGTTAAGTTATACAAAAAAGATAATTTAGAAATACTAAAGTCAATATTTGAAGTTGATATATCAGATATAATAAAGAACATGCCAAGTCTTGTCATATATACTGTTCAACCCCATGATACTTTATGGAAGATTGCTAAAAAGTATGGAACTAAGATTGAGGATATAATAAAACTTAATGATATTGAAAATCCAGATTACATTGAACCAGGAATGAAACTTATAATTCCTAAAAAAACATTTATGAAATAAGACACCCTTTTGGGTGTCTTTTTAACTGTGTTGAATATACTTATAAAATGATATATAATTTTTTAAAATCGAAAGAGGTGATAGTGTGGAAAGCATAAGTTTAAAATGTCCTGCAAAAGTAAATTTATCTTTAGATGTTGTAGGAAAAAGAGAGGATGGATATCATCTTTTAAGAATGATAAATCAAAGCGTTTCTTTATATGATTACATTAAGGTAGAGAAATTTAAAAAAGGAATAGTTGTAACATCAAATAAATATGATATCCCTCTAGATTCTTCAAATACATGTTATAAAGCCGCAAAGTGTATATTAGAAAAATTTCAAATAGACTCAGGGGTTAAAATACATATAGAAAAGAATATACCCTATGGTGCTGGTCTTGGAGGAGGAAGTTCAGATGCGGCAGGCGTTATAAAGGCTATGAAGGAACTTTTTAATCTTAATATGTCCCTTGAAGATATGATGAATATAGGAGTTTTAGTTGGGGCAGATGTTCCTTATTGTATAGTAAATAGAACAAGCCTTGTGGAAGGCATAGGAGAGGTGGTAACTCCAATTGAAAAAATAGAGGATTTGTATATAGTTATTGCAAAGCCTAAAGTAAATATATCTACTAAAGAAGTTTATTCTAAATTAAAACTTGATGAGATAAATAAAAGACCTGATATAGATAAACTTTTAAATTATATAAAGGCTAAAAATTATAAAATGCTTGCATCTAATATGGTAAATGTTTTAGAAACAGTAACTTTAGTTGAGTATCCTATATTAAATGAAATTAAAAATATAATGCTTGAGTTTAATGCTGAGGGAAGCATAATGACAGGAAGTGGTTCAGCCATAATAGGAGTTTTTCAAGACAAAAAACAAGCTGAAATTTGTTATAATAGATTAAGAGATTATTTAAAGGATGTTTTTTTAGTTAAAACAGTAAATGAAGGGGTGTAATTTATGGTAAATGCTTTAATACTTGCGGGGGATAGGGGAAAGGATGGAACTCCTAAGGCATTAATAAAGATAAAAGATAGGTATATGATAGAGTTTCTTATAGAAGCTTTAAAAAGTTCAGGGGTTGTTAAAAATATTTATGTAGTAGGAGATGAGATTTTAAATAATAAAATAGGGCATTTAGTAGATGGGTTTATAAAATCAAAGGGTGAGATGTTTGAGAATCTAAGATTTGGAATAAAAGTTATAGGGGACTTTGAAACTCCTGTTTTAGCCTGTACGTCAGATATTCCTTTAGTTAAGGGTGAGGCTGTTAAAGAGTTTGTTTTAGAGTGTCAAAAACTAAATTTAGATGTAGGATATCCTATAATAGATAAAAGACTTAATGATGAAAAATATCCAGATGTTAGAAGAACTTATGTAAAATTAAAGGAAGGAACCTTTACAGGAGGTAATTTAGCATACATAAATCCTAAGGTTATAGATAGGGCAACTAAAAAGGTAGAGGAGCTTATAGCTTATAGGAAAAAACCTTTAAAAATGGCAAGGGTTCTAGGAGTCAACTTTTTAGTAAAATTAGCCCTTGGGATTTTAAGCTTAGATGCAGTTGAAAAAAAGATTTGTGATATGTTTAAAGTAAAAGGAAAAGCCATACTAACAAAATACCCAGAGATAGGGAATGATGTGGATAAACCGGAAGATATAGAATTTGTAAAAAGATATGTAAGCTGATTTTCAGCTTACATATTTTTTTATAATTTGGGGAAAATAAAGTTGGGAGATGGTAACATGAGTGAGGTTTTTGGTTTTATCAAGGATGTTTTTAATACCAATGCCTTTATACTTTTTATAATTTCAACTGTGTTTTTATATTTTGATGGCCTTTATTATAAGAATAAAGGTTTAACCTCTGAAGCAAGGTTTTCAAATATTTGCTGTTATGTTTTAGTGGCTTTAACAATAATTATTTATATCGTAGTAAAGATACTTTAAGGGTGGTGCTTATGTTAAAGAGAAAAAAAGAAGTTACATATACATATAGTCCCTCTTCTAAGACTAAAGTTAGCAAAGACATTGAGGAAAATATAGAAATTATAAAGACAATGCTTAAAGATTGTGATGATGTTGTTTTTAGGGAATTTGAGGTTGGTGGAGATGGCGGAGAAAAGATGTTTTTATTTTACGTAGATGGAATGGCAGATAAGCTTTTATTAGATGAGTTTGTTTTAATGCCTCTTATGATTTCATCAAGGGAAGTTGCACCTGATTTTAATCAGATAAAAAACAAACTTTATGAGGTTACAAAGGATAATGCCATGGTGGTAACTGACTTTAAAGAAATGGACATCATAGAAGATATAGTTATGGAGGTTTTAAGCGGTGATACGGCCCTTTTTATAAGCAATACTGATAAAGTCCTTTTAATAGCCACAAAAGCTTTTCCAACAAGGAGTGTTTCAGAACCTTCTGCAGAGATAGTAATAAGAGGGCCAAGGGATGGATTTACAGAAACCATAAGAATAAACACTGCTTTGATAAGAAGAAGAATAAGGGATCCAAGGTTTAAGATAAAACAAAAAAGAATAGGAGTAAGGTCAAAAACCGACATTGCAATAATGTACATAGAGGATATAGTTGACAAAAGAGTTTTAGACCAGCTTTATTCAAAGCTTGATAAGATAAACATAGATGCAATAATAGACAGCGGATATATTCAGCAGCTTATTGAAGATAAAGTGTTTTCTATATTTCCCCAAGCCCAAACAACCGAAAGGCCTGATGTTGTTGCAGCTGCAGTTTATGAGGGAAGGGTTGGGATACTTGTAGATAATTCTCCATTTGCCTTGATTGTTCCTGTCACAATAAATGCTTTTTTTCAATCCGGAGAGGATTATTATTCAAGGCCTGTGATTTCTACTTTTATAAGATTTTTAAGAATTATTGCAGGAGCCCTTTCTATATTGGCACCATCCCTTTATATAGCGATAACTTCCTTTCATCCTCAAATAATTCCTGCAAAGCTTGCCCTATCAATTGCAGCAACAAGGGAGGGAGTTCCTTTCCCTGCCTTTGTTGAGGCAATAATAATGGAGGCTACCTTTGAACTTTTAAGGGAGGCTGGAGTTAGGCTGCCAAGGCCTATAGGCTCTACTATAGGTATAGTTGGAGGTCTTGTAATAGGTCAGGCGGCAGTAGCTGCAGGAATAGTAAGTCCTATTATGGTTATAGTGGTTGCTATAACTGCTATATCAAGTTTTAGCATAACAAATTATGAGCTTGCAACTGCTTTAAGGCTTTTAAGGTTTATATTTATGATTGCAGCATCAATCTATGGACTATATGGAATAGTTCTTTCTTATATTGGAACTTTAATATATGTTGTTAACTTAAAAAGTTTTGGAACACCATATCTTGCGCCTTTATCTCCTTTTTATATTACCGACATGAAGGATTCTATTTTTAAATTGCCTTTAAAATACTTAAAAACAAGGCCTTTACATTTTGATCCTCAAGATATAATAAGGCAGGGTGATGAAGATGGTTCCAAATGATGATAAAATATCACAATTTCAGGTAGCCCTTATAGTATTTTTAACTCCTATAGGAGTTGGAATATTTACACTTCCCTCCACCCTTGCAAAAGATGTTGAAACAAATGGCTGGTTAAGCCTTATATTAGGGGGGCTTGTTTGTCTTTTGGAAATTTATTTTATATGTTGCATCGCTAAAAAATATTCTCCAGCTAAATTTACAGATGTTTTAAAACAGCTTTTTGGAAAATTTTTAGGAACTATTTTTGCTGTTATAATTTTTATCTATTTTTTAATTTTTTCTGCCTTAGAGGTTAGGTTATTTGCAGAGACAACAAAAATGTATTTGTTATATAAAACACCTTTGGAATATATAATTATTCCATTTCTTTTCCTTGGGATTATTTTAGCAAGGTGTGGCATAGAGCCTATAGCAAGGTTTTTTGAAGCCGTTATATATTTAGTTGCAATTACGTTTATTTTGGTTTTTCTTTTATACCTTCCAAAAAGCGATTATTCAAACCTTTTACCTGTTTTAAGAATACATCCTTTAAAACTTTTAAAGGGAGTTGAGGACAGCTTCTTTTCCTTTTCTGGTTTTGAAGTTTTGTTACTGCTTTTTCCTTTTATGAGGGATTCTAAAAAGTCTTTTAAAGTTTCAGCTATTTCTATCATGTTAATTACTTTTATCTATGTTGTAATATTTGTTCAATGTATAGCAAGATTTGGAGTTGATTATACTAAGACTTTACTTTATCCAACTTTATCCCTTATAAAATCTTCAGATGTTCCAGGAGCTTTTATAGAGGGAATTGAAGGTCTTTTGTTTTCCCTTTGGATAGTTTTGATTTTTACTACGCTTGCTATGTTTATTTTTGCTTATAGTGTGATTGCAGGAGATTTATTAAAACAAAAAGAAGCAAAACATATTGTAATTTTATTTTTACCTGCAGTTTATATAGTTTCGCTTTTGCCGGATAATATTGCATCTACCTTTGAATTGGTTGATAAACTTATAAAATCCTTAGGTTATTTTGTTATATTAATCCTCCCTACCCTTATGTTTATAGTATCCAAAATAAAGGGGGAGAGAGCATGAAAAGATTGATGTTTGTTTTTTTGGCTATGCTAATTTTTGCAGGTTGCTGGGATAAAATTGAAATTGAAGATAGAATATTTGTATATGGGATTGCAATTGATAAGGTTTCAAATGAATTGAATAAATCTAAAGGCCCCTTTTATGAATATGTAAATGAAAACATAGAGGTTACTTTTTTAATCCCCAATCCTTCTAAGGTTGTATCAGGAGAACAGAATGTTTTTGAAAACATAACTGTAAGGGCAGGAAGTATTCCGGAGGCTATAGAAAAGGTTTTTAAAAAGCAAAATAGGCACCTTTTCTTTGGTCATGAAAAGCTTTTAATACTTGGAGAGGCAGTTTTAAGGGATGATAAGATCTTAAAAGAAATTGTAGATTGGATAGATAGGGATCCTCAAAAAAATAGATCTAGCTTTGTTGTTGCAACAAAGGATGTAAAAGGTATTATAAATATTACTCCAAAGCTTGAAAAACTTTTAGTTCCTTATATAATTGGAACCTTAAAAAATCAAGAGGAAGTTTCAACATTATTGAATATTGATTTTAATGGTTTTGTATCAAATTTTAAGGTTAACGGAGTTGCTATTTTACCTATTATAAATAAAGTAAAGGATGAAGGGGTTATAAAGAATGTGTTTTTAATAAAGGATTATAAGCTCTTAAAGGAAGTTGATGATAGATATATAAGAGGATATTCTATATTAACTAATTCTTTAAAGGGAGGAAGAAAACTATTTAAATACAAAGATCATGTTTTATCTTATCTTATATCAAATTCTCATGCTAGCCTAGAGGCAAAGGAGGAAGATGGCAAAATAAATTTTAATGTCAAGGTTAAAATGGAGGGAGATATTGAGGATTTTATTTTAAACGAAGATTTATTAAAGGCTGATATTGTTCATAATATCGAAAAAAGCATTAAAGAGCAGTTTGAAAACGAACTTTATGAGACGGTAAGGTATTTTCAAGATACAGGATATGATTATCTTAAATTAAAGGATTGGACTAAAAAGCATCAGTATAGTCTTTATAAAAAATATGAAAAAAATTGGGATGAGGCTTTTAAAACGGCAAAGTTTAATTTTGATTTTGAAGTTAAAATAAGAAGAGTAGGGGTTGTAAGATGAATAAAAAAATAAATTTTGGGAATACTTTAAGCTAAAGATAAAAATGAGGGGGACAAAGTATGAGAAGAATAATAGCTTTTTTAACATCTTTAGTGTTGTTTGTTTTTATATTTGGAATAGGAAGCTTTAAAGATAAGGAGGATATTATAAGATTTCATGTCATAGCAAACAGCGACAGCATAGAGGATCAAAGCGTAAAGCTTAAGGTTAGGGATAGAATATTAAAGGAATTTTACCCTATGTTAAAGGATGTAAAAGATTATGATGAGAGTTTAAAAATTTTAAAGGAGGATATATCAAAGGTTGAAGACATAGCAAACAGCGTTTTAAAGGAAAATGGATTTAATTATACCGCCAAAGCATACATTGGAAAGTTTAATTTTCCTGCTAAGCAATATGGAGATTTAGTAGTTCCTCCAGGAGAATATATGGCCCTTAGAGTAGTTCTTGGAAAAGGAGAAGGTAAGAATTGGTGGTGTGTAATGTTCCCCCCTCTTTGTTTTATAGACATAACAAGAGGAAAAATTGATAAAGAAAGCGAGGAAATTCTTAAAAAGGCTCTTTATGAAGACAGCATAGATGTTTTTAAAACAAATAAAAAGAGTAAGATAGAGTTTAGATTAAAAAGTTTAGAAATAATATCAAAGGCTATAAAAAGGGCAAAGATTGGGGCTAGATAGCCTCATTCTTTGCCATTTTTAATAGAAGATTTGCAATATCTTTAGAGGCGTTTGGCTTTGCCTTTTCTCTTGCCATATCCTGCATATATTTTAATCTTGTTTTGCTTGAGATTATTTGATTTATCAAAATTGGTATGTTTTCTACTTTTCTTGCGTAGGCTGCTATTCCGCAGTTTAAAAGGTATTCTGTATTTTTTTCCTCTTGGCCGGGTATTGGATTTGATAATATAATTGGAAGGCCTTTTACTAAGGCTTCGCTTATTGTAAGGCCTCCGGGTTTTGTTATTAATATATCGCTTGCTGACATTAAAAGATTTATATTCTCTGTATAGCCTAGTATTTTTGTTTTTTTATTTGATTTATTTGCTAAATTTATAAGTTGATTTTTTAAAAAGGTGTTGTGGCCAGCAACTGCTATTATTTGAACATCTAAATCGCTATATATTAATCTTTCAAATATTTCCTTTATATTTCCTATTCCAAGGCCTCCCCCCATTAAAAGAAGGGTTAGCTTATCTTCAAGATCCAAGGTTTTTCTAGCATAGGATTTGTCTATATGATTTAAAAATTCAGGGGATACAGGAATTCCTATTGGATATATTTTTTCTTTAGTTACGCCAAAATTTAAAAGGTCTTCTACAAAATCTTCATTGGGTATTATATATGCATCTATGCGTTCGTGAATCCAAAAAGGGTGCGGTGCATAGTCTGTCAATATTGCAATTGCTGGTATGTTTGTTTTGCCTTTTCTTTTTAATATAGACATAATTTCTATAGGGAAAGGGTGGGTGCAAAGAACCACATCAGGTTTTTTTTCATCTAATAAATTTTTAAGTTTTATTGAAAAAAGGTCGTGGACTAGGTTTGAAATAGCTGATATAGCATCTTCGTTTTCGGAATAGTAGTAAAGCTTCCCATAAAGTTTGGGAGTCTTTTTTAATGATTTTAAATATCCTCCGATTATTAACTTATCTACTATAGGGTTTATATATTTTAAAGTATCTATTATTTCAAAATCAACATCTATGTTATTTTCTTCATAATATCTTTTTATAGCCTCTGCAGCTTTTTCATGACCTTTTCCTGCTGAAACTGTAAGGGCAATTATTTTCAATATTATCACCTCTTAGGTTAAATTATATACTAATTTAAAGTATAAAGTGTTTATATTACAAAGGATTAACATAAACTTTAAAAAAATTTTAATTTAAATACATATTAATGAAAAAAATGTAAAAAATATCTTTAGAGTTGTTTTAAAGGAGGGATTATATGAAAAGAATAGTTCAAATATTCCTTCCGTCCTTAATATTATTTTTTATATTTCAAGTAATTATGCAATTTAATTCTACTGAAGCTGTATCATATAAATCTTTTAAAAAATCAAAAATTCAAAGAAGTGATGTCAACCTTCTTGCAAGGGCTATAAATGGAGAAGCAAGAGGGGAGCCTTATATAGGACAGGTTGCAGTTGGTGCTGTTATAATAAACAGAACAAGGGATCCAAGATTTCCAAATACAATAGCTGGAGTTATTTATCAGCCAGGCGCCTTTACAGCAGTATCTGATGGTCAGATAAATGCAAAGCTTGAAAAAACTCCTGTAAGAGCTGCTAACGATGCGTTAAACGGCTGGGATCCTTCAGGTGGAGCACTTTATTATTATAATCCTGCAAAAACAACTAATAAATGGATATGGTCAAGACCTGTTATAAAAAGAATAGGAAAACATGTTTTTTGTAAGTAGGAGGGATATTATGTTTAACAAAAGATCTTTTCTTGCTATAATAGTTTCAATTATAGTTGTTGGAACATCAACATATAGTTTTTTGCTATATCTTGATAGAAAGGAATTTAGAAATTATCTTCAAGGACAATATCAAAGAAGCTTGTATGATCTTATTTCAAGCGTTGAAGGAATTCAAGTTTCTTTATCAAAGGCTAGAGTTACATCTTCTCCAAAGCAGGCCCTTATACTTTTTAGCGATATTTGGAGGCAGGCAAGTATTGCACAGGATAAGCTTAATTCTCTACCAATTCCTCACAATGCGATTAGTCAAACTACTAAATTTTTAACTCAAGTTGGAGATTTTTGTTACTCACTTTTAAAAACTATAAATTCTGGGCAAAGCCTTTCAGAAGCAGATATTAATACTATAGAAAAGCTTACAGACTTTGCAGGATATTTAAATGTGGAACTTCACAATTTAGAGAGGGATATAAGCCAAGGAAATATAGATTGGACTGAAATTAAAAATCAGGGATCTTCTATGTTTAGAAGAAATCTTTCTGAAACTGTCGATATGAAATTTGAAAGAATTGCTAAAGAACTTCAGCAATATCCGACGTTAATATATGATGGACCTTTTTCTGAAAATGTTTTAAATATAAAACCTAGAATTTTAAATGAAAGGGAAGTTTCACAGGATGAAGCAAAAAAGATAGCAGCAAAAATAATTGGAGAAAATAGGGTAGAATCTATATCAATATACAGCGATAAGACCAGTGATAAAATACCAACCTATGCTTTTTCTGTAAAGGTAAAGGGTAGAAAGGATAGCATAAGCATTGACATTAGCAAAAATGGAGGAAATGTAGTTTATATGATTGACCCTAGGGATGTTTCAAAACAAACTATAAAAATTAATAAAGCAGTTGATATAGGACTTAAGTTTTTAGAAAGAATTGGATATAAATCTATGATTCCTACATATGTTTTAAAATATGATAATGTAGCTGTTATAAATTATGTTTACGTTCAGGATAGGGTTGTTGTTTATCCTGATCAAATAAAGCTTAAAGTTGCCCTTGATAATGGTGATATAGTTGGAATAGAGGCTATGCATTATTTAACTTCCCATACTCAAAGGGATATAAAAAAGCCTAGGATTTCAGTAGAAGAGGCAAGACAAAATGTAAGTAAAAAACTAGATATAAAAAATGTAAGGCTTTGTATAATACCTATGGAATCTTTAAGGGAAGTTTATTGTTATGAGTTTTATGGAACATACAGGGGAGAAAAATTCTTGGTTTACATAAATGCAATAGATGGAACAGAAGAAAGAATTTTAAAGATTATAGATACTCCAAATGGTGAGCTTACAATGTAAAATATTACATGATTAATATTTAAATCTTAGGGAAACATAATTGTAGGAACAAAACAGGGGGGATGAAAATGTCAAGAAGACATGGGATTATGTCAGAGGCTTTAAAATACGAGCTTGCAAAAGAACTTGGAGTTTATGACATAGTCCAAAGAGAAGGTTGGGGTTCAGTAACTTCAAGGGATTGTGGTAATTTAGTTGCGGCAGCGATAAGATATGCCTCAAGGTTAGTTGAGGAAAAAAGATAAGCGGGTGCCTTTGCACCCGCTTAATTTTTACTTTACAAATACCTTATGTTGTTTTATTATTTACTTGTTATAAAAGAATATAATTATTATAGAAAATTTAAAGGTAGGGGATGAGATTGGATCCAAGGCCTATAGGAGTTTTTGATTCTGGAATAGGAGGATTAACGGTAGTAAAGGAAATAATGGAATTTCTTCCAAATGAAAATATAGTATATTTTGGAGATACAGCAAGGGTTCCTTATGGTTCAAAATCAGCAGAAACTGTAATAAGGTTTGCTTTTCAAAATACTAGGTTTTTACTTACTAAAGATGTAAAGGCTATTGTTGTTGCTTGTAATACAGCTTCTGCAGTAGCTCTTAAAATGCTTCAAGAATCCTTTGATGTTCCTATAATTGGAGTTATAAGCCCTGGTGCTAATGCTGCAGTTAAAGCTACAAAAAATAAAAAAATAGGTATTATAGGAACAGAAGGGACTATAAACAGCAGAGCCTATGAAAAGGAGATAAAGAGGCTTTTGCCGGATGCAGAAATTTTTGCATATCCTTGTCCTTTGTTTGTTCCAATAGTTGAAGAAGGTTGGGCTAATACTAAAGTTTCATATATGGTTGCTGAGGAATATTTAAAACCCCTTAAGGCTTCTTTAATTGATTCTTTGGTTATGGGATGTACTCATTATCCTCTTTTGACTAAAGTTGTTGATGATGTTTTAGATCATAAGGTTAAGCTTATAAATCCTGCAAGGGAGACAGCTATAGAATTGAAAAATATTTTAATTCAAAATGGGATTGAAAACAAAGAGGATGCTTTAGGACAGTATGAATATTATGTAAGCGATAATCCTGAAAAATTTAAAAGGGTTGGAGGAAACTTCTTAGAGCATGATATAATTAATATTAAAAAGATAGACATAGAAAAATACTAGTAGGTGATAGCATGACTAAAAAGAAGGCAATTATTTCAGTTAAAACAGTTCAAGACATAGATGGAGAAAGGGAAGTTATAGAGCTTGTTACTGAAGGGGATTTTTATAGACTTGGAGAGGATTTTATTGCTGAATATGATGAGACAGAAATATCAGGAATGGAAGGAACAAAAACAACCCTTAAAATTGAAAAGGATAAAGTAAGTATTATAAGAAGAGGGACTACTAATTCCGATCTTGAATTTAAAAAGGGAGAAACCACCTTTAGCTTGTATAGTACACCTTTTGGGGTTTTAAATATTACAATAAAGCCTATTTTAGTTCAAATCAACGTTGATGAAAATGGTGGAAATGTAAAACTTGAGTATCAAGTAAATACTAATAACTCTGGATTTATCGAAAATGTTTTAGAACTTAAGATAACTCCTAAAAATTAAAACACCCTTTTGGGTGTTTTAATTTTTTTATCTTAAAGTTATATTAAAGTTAAAGTTTAAGTTGAAGTTTATTACAATAATTAACAATTTATTACTTCAACAGGATATTTTGTAAAAAAATAAAGGATTTATATTTTTATGTTTTTCTACAAAAGTTAACATTGTTTAATTTTAAAGATAATGCTAATATATAATTTGAAAAACATTGGAAAAAAAGAGGGGGATTTATGGAATATTTTGTTGGAAGCAGCAGCAAAATTGAAGAGGTAAAAAGATTAGCACAAATTGTTGCAAATTCTTCTTCTCCTTTGCTTATATATGGAGAGACTGGAACAGGAAAGGAAGTTTTGGTTAAGTATATTCATAAGGTAGGAAATAGAAAAAATAAACCCCTTGTAATTCAAAACTGTGCTGCTGTTCCTTCGAATCTTTTAGAAAGTATTTTGTTTGGAACAGTAAAGGGGGCTTTTACTGAGGCTGCTGATAAAAAGGGGCTTTTTGAAATTGCAGATGGGGGTATTTTATACCTTGATGAATTAAATTCTATGCCAATTGAGCTTCAAGGAAAGCTGCTTAGGGTTTTAGAAGATGGAATTGTAAGGAGAATAGGTTCTTTAAGTGAAGTTAAAGTTGATGTTAAAGTTATAGCCTCAGTTAATGTCGAACCTAAAAAGTGTATCGAAAAAGGGATTTTAAGGAAGGATCTTTTCTACAGATTAAGCGTTTTTTACATAAAGCTTCCTGAACTTAAAGATAGAAAAGAGGACATAAAGGAGCTTTGTAGTTATTTTATCGATTTATTTAATAAAAAATTAAACAAGAACATAAAGGGAATATCTAAGGAAGTTATGGAGTATTTTTTAAATTATGATTGGCCTGGAAATATAAGGGAGCTTAAAAATTTAATAGAGGCTGTTGTAAATTTAAAGGAGGAAGGTTTTATTACTTTAGATGATATTCCAGAGCACATTAAAAAAGAAAAAAAGGGCCTTGAGGAAATGGTTAATGAATTTGAAAAGAATTTAATAAAGGAAGCTCTTTTAATTTATGATGGAAATATAACAAAAGCTGCTAATTTTTTAAAAATTCCAAGGCAAACTTTGCAGTATAAAATTAAAAAATATGGCATATGAATAATATTAAGTTAATTTTAGGAGGGGTAGTATGAGAATAAAATGGCTTGGCCATGCATGTTTTAAAATAACATCTTCAAAAGGAATTAGAATACTTACAGATCCCTTTGATGATAACGTTGGGTATCCACTTCCTCAAGTTGAGGCTGATATAGTTACAATAAGCCATAATCATTATGATCATAATTTCATAGACTGCGTTAAAGGAAATTTTGAAGTTTTAAATAAAGTCGGAAATTTTTACATAAAAGACATAAATATAACTGGAGTTCATACATATCATGATGAGGAAAAAGGACAAAAAAGAGGAGATAACATAGTTTATGTTTTTGATGTAGATGGAATTAGAGTTTGCCATTTGGGAGATCTAGGGCATATTTTAACTCCTGCTCAGGTTGAAATGATAGGAAGGGTTGATGTTCTTTTAGTTCCTGTTGGAGGAACTTATACTATAGATGCTGAAGGTGCTCATGCTGTTGTAAAGCTTTTAAATCCTAAGATAGTAATTCCTATGCATTTTAAGACGGATGTTTTGAAATTTAATTTAGATTCTGTTGAAAAGTTTCTAGATAAGTATTCAAATGTAGAAAGGTTAAGGGTTCCTGTCCTTGAAGTAAAAAATGAAGATTTAAATAAAGATGAATTAAAAGTTGTGGTTTTAAATTATAAATAAAGGCGGTTTACGCCTTTATTTTTTGTTGATAAATTTTGAATTTTAATGTAAAATAAAAAAGTTAATAATACAAAGGAGGGGCATTATGGCAACAAAATACATATTCATAACTGGAGGAGTTACATCATCTCTTGGAAAGGGAATAACCGCCGCGTCCTTAGGAAGGTTATTAAAATCTAGAGGGCTTAAGGTATCTATTCAAAAGTTTGATCCTTATATAAACATAGATCCAGGGACTATGAGTCCATATCAGCATGGCGAGGTTTTCGTAACCGACGATGGAGCTGAAACTGATCTTGATCTTGGACACTATGAAAGATTCATAGATGAAAACTTGTCTAAAAATAGCAACGTCACAACAGGAAAAATATATTGGTCTGTTATACAAAAGGAGAGAAGAGGAGACTATCTTGGAGGAACAGTTCAAGTTATTCCCCACATTACAAATGAAATAAAACAAAGGGTTTATAGAGTTGCAAAGGAAAGAGAAGTAGATGTTGTTATTACTGAAATTGGAGGAACTGTTGGAGATATTGAAAGTTTGCCTTTCTTAGAAGCTATAAGACAGATTAAATATGAAGTAGGTAGGGAAAACGTCTTATTTATCCACGTTACTTTAGTGCCATATCTTAGTAAGTCAGGAGAATTAAAAACAAAGCCTACTCAACATTCCGTAAAAGAGTTAAGAAGCATTGGTATTCAGCCGGATATAATAGTTTGTAGAACGGAAAAACCTCTAACGTTAGAGCTTAAAGAAAAGATAGGGTTATTCTGTAATGTTTCTGCTGATGCTGTTATTCAAAATTTAGATGCAGATAGCATATATGAAGTGCCTTTACTTTTACATGAGGAAGGTTTGGATGAGCTTGTTGTTAAAAAGCTTAATTTAAAATGCCTTGAGGCAGACCTTAAAGAATGGAGGGCAATGGTTGAAAAATTAAAAACCCCAAAGGAAAAGGTTAAAATAGCCCTTGTTGGAAAGTATGTGGAACTTAAGGATGCTTACATGTCTGTTGTTGAAAGCTTAAGACATGCAGGGATTGCTAATGATTGTGAAGTTGAAATAGATTGGGTAAATGCGGCTTATGTTGATTTAGACAATTATAAGGATTATTTAAAGGATGCAGATGGAATACTTGTTCCTGGAGGATTTGGAGATAGAGGAATAGAAGGTAAGATTTTAGCTATAAAATATGCAAGGGAAAATAATGTTCCATTCCTTGGAATATGCCTTGGAATGCAGCTTGCAGTTGTTGAATTTGCAAGAAACGTTTTAGGGCTTGAGGATGCAAATAGCTCGGAGATAGATCCTGAAACTAAGCATCCTGTAATAGACCTTATGCCAGAGCAAAGGGATGTAGATGAAAAGGGTGGAACAATGAGGCTTGGTTTATATCCTTGTAAGGTAAAGGAAGGAACCTTTGCATATGAAGCTTATAAGGATGAAGTTATATATGAGAGACATAGACATAGATATGAATTTAATAACGAATATAGAACAAAGCTTATGGAAAAGGGATTGGTTATTGCAGGAACATCTCCAGATGATAGGCTTGTTGAGATAGTAGAGATTAAAAATCATAAATGGTTTGTTGGAGTTCAATTCCATCCTGAGTTTAAATCAAGACCAAATAGACCACATCCTCTTTTTAGGGATTTTGTAAAGGCAGCATTGGAAAATAAGCGTGCAAAATAAAGCACGCTTTATTTTTTTAAAGAGGATTTTTAAATTTTATGTTGAATATTTTTTAAAAGGAGGTGTTTAGGTTGTTTATAGATCCTAAGTTTAAAATTGCTTTAAAGTGTAAGGAATGTGGAAAATTTAAAGTATTTGACATAGATCTTTTTAAGGAAAAATTGGGAAGTTTTCACTGTGATTGCAAAAATAATATTTTAAATTATGGTATTAAGGGAGCAAATATTATATTAGAAGCCGATTGCGTGTTTTGTAATAAAAAGCATAGATTAAAATTTAAAGTAAGAGATATAATTGAAAAACCTTTAAAAATAATTAACTGTCCTTTTACAGATTTTGAAATAATTTTTGCTGGAAAAAATAATAGTGTTGATGATATAATAAGTAAGTATGAAAGCGATATGATTGAGCTTTTAAAACTTTTAGGTTTTGATATTCAAGTTAATTTAAGGAGGTTTTGATATGAAGATTTTTATTGATACAGCTAATGTAAATGAAATAAGAGAAGCAAATTCTTGGGGAATAATTTCTGGAGTTACTACTAACCCTTCTTTGATAGCAAAGGAAGGAAGGGATTTTGTAGAAGTTGTTAAGGAGATTACACAAATAGTGGATGGACCAATAAGTGCAGAAGTTATAAGCCTTGATCATGAAGGCATGATTAAAGAAGCAAGAGAACTTGCTAAGATACATAAGAATATAGTTATAAAAATTCCTATGACAATTGAAGGATTAAAAGCTGTTAATGTTCTTTCAAAGGAAGGAATAAAAACAAATGTTACTTTAATTTTCTCTTCAGCTCAGGCTCTTCTTGCGGCAAAAGCAGGAGCAACTTACGTAAGCCCATTCCTTGGAAGATTGGACGATATAGGACATGATGGAATGTATCTAATAGAAGAGATAGTAAGGATTTTTGAAAATTATGCGATTGAAACAGAAATTATAGCAGCAAGCATAAGACATCCTATTCATGTGGAAAAGGCTGCCCTTGCTGGTGCACACATTGCTACCGTTCCATTTAAGGTTTTAGAACAGATGACAAAACATCCATTGACTGATATAGGAATAGAAAGATTCTTAAAAGATTGGGAAAAAGTTCCTAAAAAATAAAAAGCTGCTTTTGCAGCTTTTTATTTTTAGGGACAGTTCTCAACTTTTTTACGTATTTTCACACTTTACAAATAATTTTTTTTTATATAAAATAATACTTACCACAAGCTTCATCTTCTTTATTTCATCTTAATTTTTCACTTCGAATTTTTAATTCCCCTTTTAAAAGCAAAATTTTATACTAGGAGGTATTTTATGGATTTTGAAGAATTAAAAGCAAGGACCTTGGAAGAGTTAAGAGAGCTTGGGAAAAATCTAGGTATTAAGTCTGTTACAAAATATAGAAAAAGCGAGCTTATAGAAGAGATACTTAAGTTACAAGAGGAAAGGGATAAGGAAAATAATGTTCCTCCAGTTTCTCCAGAGGTTGAAAAAGAGCTAGAAGAGATTAAGCTTCATGATGTTGATGAGGAAAAAAGAAATAAACTTCAAGAACTTTTAGCTGATTCAGATACTGTAGAAGGTATATTTGAGCTTGTGGAAAATCAATCATATGGCTTTTTAAGACTAGATAATTATCAACAAGGTCCAAGGGATGTATACGTTTCACCATCACAAATTAGAAAATTTAATTTAAAAACAGGGGATAAAGTAAAGGGCAAAGCTAGAATTCCAAACGAGTCAGAAAAATATAGAGCTCTTTTATATCTTCAAGAGATAAATGATCTTCCACCAGAAAAGGTTCAAGGAAGAAAGTCCTTTGAAAGTTTAACTCCTATATATCCTACCAAAAGGTTGACTTTAGAGACAACAGGAAATGAATTAGCTACAAGGCTTATAGATATACTAGCCCCTATAGGAAGAGGACAAAGAGGTCTTATTGTTGCACCGCCTAAAGCAGGAAAAACGGTTCTTTTAAAAAAGATTGCAAATGCTATAACTAAGAATCATCCAGATGTTGAGTTAATTGTTTTATTAATAGATGAGCGTCCTGAAGAAGTTACTGACATGCAAAGATCAATTCAAGGGGAAGTCGTTTATTCTACTTTTGATGAAGAACCAGAAAATCATACAAGGGTAGCAGAGCTTGTTCTTGAAAGGGCAAAAAGATTAGTGGAGCTTAAAAAGGATGTAGTTATACTTCTTGATAGCTTAACTAGGTTAGCAAGGGCATATAACTTAACTATTTCTCCAACAGGTAGAACATTATCAGGAGGATTAGATCCCGGAGCATTAATTCAGCCTAAAAAATTCTTTGGTGCTGCAAGAAATATTGAGGAAGGCGGAAGTCTTACCATACTTGCAACTGCTTTAATAGAAACAGGAAGCCGTATGGATGATGTAATATTTGAAGAATTTAAAGGAACAGGAAACATGGAAATTCATTTAGATAGAAGGCTTCAAGAAAGAAGAATATTCCCTGCTATAGATATAAATAAATCTGGAACAAGAAGGGAAGATTTGCTTTTAACGCCGGAAGAGTATAATGCAGTTATGGCAATAAGGAGAGCTTTAGCTCTTGAAAGCACTCAAGAGGCAACAGAAAAGCTTATACATGCACTTTTAAAGACTAAAAACAATAAAGAATTTGTTCAATTATTTCCAAAGCTTATTGCTGATGTAAATAAATAGTTGCTATTTAATTTTGACTGTGTTATAATTTTAAAGGTTAAATAGAAAATAATAAAAATAATATAGAAAGAGGTGAAACAAATGAAACCAGGAATTCATCCAGAATACACTCATGAAGCAGTTGTTAAGTGTGCTTGCGGTAACACATTTATAACAGGTTCTGTTAAAAAGGAAATTAAGGTAGAAATTTGCTCAAAGTGCCACCCATTCTTCACAGGAAAGCAAAAGATGATAGTAGAAGCAGGTGGAAGATTAGAAAAGTTCATGAAAAAGTACAATATGTCAGAAGAATAATTTTTTTGACCGGTATGCCGGTCTTTTTCTTTTAGGGAGGTTTTAAAATGTATGGCCCAAAGGATCATGGTTGGATAGAGATGATCGTAGGTCCTATGTATAGTGGGAAAAGTGAAGAATTAATAAGAAGGATAAAAAGGGCAAAAATAGCGCGTCAAAAGGTTCAGGTTTTTAAGCCTTCCATAGATAATAGATATAGTATAACAGATGTCGTTTCCCATAATGGAGAAAAGGAAAAAGCTTATTCAGTAGATTGTGCTAAAGATATTTTAAGTTTAGTTGAGGAAGATACTGATGTTATTGCTATAGACGAAGTTCAATTTTTTGATGATGAGATTGTTGATGTATGCAAAAGGCTAGCTGATAAAGGGAAAAGAGTTATATGTGCAGGATTAGATCTAGATTTTAAAGGAGAGCCTTTTGGACCTGTTCCAAAACTTTTGGCGGTAGCGGAATTTGTTGATAAGATTCAAGCTATTTGTGTTGTTTGTGGCAACCCTGCAACAAGAACTCAAAGGCTTATAAATGGAAAGCCAGCAAGATATTCTGATCCTGTTGTTTTGGTAGGAGCAAAAGAAGCTTATGAAGCCCGCTGCAGAAAGTGTCATATAGTTTTATATTAGTAGGGACAGTTCTCAACTATTTTCTTCTTAGAAGGGATTTATATGAAAGGCGTTATAGATAGATTTGAAGAGGAATATGCTGTTATAGTTCTTGATGATGGGAAAATTAAAAATATAAAAAAAGATTATCTTCCTCTTGATGCAAAGGAAGGGGATGTAGTAGTTTTTGATAAGGATAAAGTTTATATAGATAAAGAAGATACTTTGTTAAGAAAACATAAAATGGATAAATACTTGGATTTGTGGGAAGATTAATTTGTATAGATAAAACATGTCTTGAGCATACTACTTACCAAAAGGAGGGGTAAGTAGTATGCCAAGATGTGCAAGAGTAAAAACAAATGATGCAATTTATCATGTTATGTGCAAAAGTATTAGTGATACACCTCTTTTTAGAAATGATACCGATAAAGATATGTTTTTAGCATATATTAAAAAGTATCAACAAAAATATCAATTTAAAGTTTATGCATATTGTCTTATGACAAATCATGTTCACCTCATTATTGATTCCAACGGATTTGATATTTCTAAAATAATGCATGGTGTGAATCAAAGTTATGCTCAATATTTTAATAGAAAATATAAAAGAAAAGGCCATTTGTTTCATGATAGATTTAAAAGTATAGTAGTAAAAGATGATAGATATCTTGTTACTTTATCTGCATATATTCACAACAATCCAATAGCTATGAAAGAATATAGGGAATGCCCTGAAAAGTATAAATATTCAAGCTTAGCAGTTTATTTAGGAATTAGAAAAGATCCCTTTGGAATTCTTGATGAAGGATTTATAATGGCAATGTTTAGCAGAAATGTTAAAAAAGCAAGGGAGAGGTATTATAAGTTTGTGCTTACCTGTAGTGATGTTAAGGTTAAAAAATTTATTGAATTTGAAGACTATCAAGGAGAATATAGAAGTAACAGGATAGTTTTAAAAAGGCAATGTTCTCCGCAGGAGATTTTTAAATTTGTTGAAGAGAATTTAGATATAGATACAAGCTTGATATATCTTAAACATAGTAGAAAAGCTAAAGAATATAGGGCTATAATAGTTTACTTATTAAGATGTTTTTGTGGATATACTTATAGCGAAATTTGCAAAGTACTAGGTGATATAACGTTATCTAGAGTCGCAGTTTTGTTTAATATTGGGTTTGAGTTAGTAAATTGTAATTCGACTTATAAGAATTTAGTTAAAAAATTTTTAAACGAAAAAGTTGTTTAGTTTAAGCTTTTTAAACAAAAAAAGTTATATTATAATATTTGTGATTTGTAAAATCGGACAAGCCTATGAGTTGTTGGTAAAGTTAAAATAGTTGAGAACTGTCCCAAAGGTTGGTGATAATATGAAAATTTTTGAGATTTTAAAGAAGGCAAAGGATGAGTTGAAAAAGTATAATAAGCCTTTAAATGATGCTGAAATACTTTTAGCTTATATGTTAAAAAAAGATAGAACGTATATACATGCACATATGGATTTAGAGGTTGATGATGATTTTAAGAATGAGTTTTTAAATTTTATAAATCAAAGGATTAAGGGAAGGCCCCTTCAGTATATTATAGGAGAATGGGAGTTTTATGGTTTAAAGTTTAAAGTAAAGGAAGGAGTTTTAATACCAAGGCCAGATACAGAAATTTTAGTTGAAAAATGCCTTGAGCTTTTAAAAAATATTCCAAATCCTAAAGTTATTGATATAGGATGTGGAAGTGGAGCAATTTCAATTTCAATTGCTAAATATAAGGAAGATGCAACTGTTTTAGCTCTTGATATAGACGATATTCCTTTAGAAATTACAAAATTAAATGCTAAAATAAATGGTGTTTCTGATAGAGTTATTGTAAAAAAATCGGATATATTAAAAAACTTAGGAGAAGAATTTTTAGGTAAAGCTGATATTATAGTTTCAAATCCACCTTATATTAAGGAAGATGAAATTGAATCTTTAATGGTTGAAGTTAAGGATTTTGAACCAAGGCTTGCCCTTTCTGGAGGGGAAGATGGTCTTTATTTTTATAGGCAAATATCTTTTCAGTCTAAACCTTATTTAAAAAGTGGAGGTTTTATAGCTTTTGAAATTGGGTATAATCAAGCTGAAGATGTAAAAAAAATACTTATTGACAATGGTTTTGACGATATAAAAATATATAAGGATCTTTCAGGGCTTGATAGAGTAGTAATAGCAAAAAAAGTTGATAATGCTTAAATTAAATTGTTATAATAATTCATGATTCTATTTATGGAGGGTTGAAATATGCTAGAGAAGCTAGATTTTATTGAGGAAAAGTACGAAGAGCTTTCAAAAAAAATAAGCGATCCTGAAGTAATTGCAGATAACGCTTTGTTTCAAAAATTATGTAAAGAACATAGCAATCTTGAAGAAATAGTTTTAAAATATAGGGAATATAAAACAATATTAAAAAGAATTAAAGAAGATAAAGAATTATTAGAAGATGATATAGATAAAGAAATGAAGGAGTTAGTTGAAGAAGAGCTAAAGGAACTTGCAGAGCAAAAAGAAAAAGTTGAAAAAGAGCTTAAGCTTTTACTGCTTCCTAAGGATCCTAATGATGAAAAGAACGTATTTATTGAAATAAGAGCAGGAGCAGGAGGAGATGAGGCTGCTTTATTTGCTGCAGACCTTTATAGAATGTATACAAGATATGCAGAAAGACACAATTTTAAAACAGAGCTTGTTTCTGCAAGCCCTAATGATCTTGGAGGTTATAAAGAAGTTATATTCATGGTAAAGGGACATGGGGCATATTCAAGATTAAAATATGAAAGTGGAGTTCACAGAGTTCAAAGAGTTCCTGTAACTGAAGCTGGAGGTAGAATTCACACATCTACAGCAACTGTTGCTGTTTTACCAGAAGTTGAAGATATTGAAGTTGAAATCAATCCAAATGATCTTAGAATAGACGTTTTTAGAGCATCAGGCCACGGTGGACAGCATGTTAATACCACAGACTCAGCTGTTAGAATAACTCATATTCCAACAGGAATAGTTGTATCCTGTCAGGATGAAAAGTCTCAGCTTAAAAACAAAGAAAAGGCTATGAAAATATTAAAGGCAAAGATTTATGAAATGGAACTTGAAAAACAAAGAAGTCAAATAGCAGCTGAAAGAAAAAGCCAAGTTGGAACAGGAGATAGAAGCGAAAGAATTAGAACATATAATTTCCCTCAAGGAAGGGTTACAGATCATAGAATAGGACTTACTCTTTATAAACTTGACGCATTTTTAGATGGAGAGATAGATGAAGTTATAGATGCTTTAATCACAGCTGATCAGGCTGAGAAGTTAAAGGAGGTTGGGGAGTAATCCCGTTTTATGTATTCTATTAAAAAAGCTTTAAAAAAAGAAAAGGCAAAGTTAAATAGAAATTATTTTGTATCTTATTTTTTAATGATTCTTATTCTATACTTAACTTATGTTGCTGTAAATTTAAATCTTGTTGAAGGGTGGAAAGTTTATTTTACAATTTTTTATGCTTTTATAATTGAAGTTATTCTATTTATAAATATATTAAAGATGTATTCTGAATCTAAATTTTCCATTCAAGTGGATCTAGATAAAGTAAAAATTTATCAACCCTTTAAAGGAACTATAACCTTTCAAACTTCAAAGGTTGTATATGTTGATGTTTTAAGCAAAAAGGACAGCTTTGATTTAGTAATATTTTTAAAATCTAAGAGGGCAAAGCGCTTTATAAGGCTTACTAAAGAAGATGAAATGTTTAAAAAAGCTTATGATTTTTTATATCAAAAATATGGAGAAGATGAATTTTGCTATTATATAGTTAAAAATGGAGGAGCTAAAAAGTATTTTTATCTTTATAAACTTTATAAAAATTGTTTTGAAGCAGAGTTTTCAAGAAAAGCCATGGAGTATGTTAAACTTTTTTTACAAGAGTATAATTTATCGTAATATATCTCATCTCCTTAAAATAAATTTTTAAAGAAAAATATTTTAAGGGGATGAGATAATGGATATTTTATCCATAACTTTAATTGGAACTTTAGTTTGTGCTTTAGGAACAACTCTTGGGGCTTTTATAATAATAAATTTTAAAAAAACAAATAATATATTAATGGCTGGTATAATAGGAGTTGCTGCAGGTCTTATGCTTTCTGTTGTAACTTTTGATCTTATTCCAGAGGCCATAGAGACTGGTGGGCTTTTTTTAGCCCTTTTTGGAACTTTAATTGGTATAGTTTTTACAATTATTTTAGATTCATTTCTTTCTAATTTTGAAATAGTTAAAAAATATGGAAAACATATAAAAACAGCTATATTGCTTATATTAGCTCTTTCGGCTCATAATTTTCCTGAAGGTCTTGCAATAGGAGTAGGTTTTACAAAGGAAATAAAATTTGGGATGGAGCTTGCTATAGTTATTGCTTTTCATGATATTCCAGAAGGGGCTGCAGTTGCAGCGCCCTTGATTCAAAGCAATATAAAGCCTTGGAAAATTCTTTTATTAACTGCTTTTACAGCTCTTCCAACGGCTTTTGGGGCTTTCTTTGGAGCAGTACTTGGGAATATATCTAATATATTTACTTCCATATGCCTTGGTTTTGCTTCAGGAACTATGCTTTATATAATAGTTGGAGAGCTTATTCCAGAGAGCAAGGAGCTTTTTAAGGGTATATTTTCAACTATATCAACCTTAATAGGCATTATACTAGGGCTTTTACTTGTTTCTTATTTTTAAGGAGGATATATATGGATACAAAGGTTTATATAATAGATGAAAAGGATGAAGAAAAAATAAAAGAAGCTGCACAGGTTATAAAAAAAGGAGGTCTTGTGGTTTTCCCAACTGAAACGGTTTATGGTCTTGGTGCAAATGCCCTTGATGAAAATGCCTGCAAAAAAATATTTGAGGCAAAAGGAAGACCGCAGGATAATCCTTTAATAGTTCATGTTGCTGATTTTGATATATCAAAATATGTAAAGTATATTCCTAAAAATGCTAAAAAGCTTATGGAAGCTTTTTGGCCAGGGCCTCTTACTATAATAATGCCAAAATCTAATTTAATTCCTGATCTTGTTACTGCAGGGCTTGACAGCGTTGCAATAAGAATGCCAGAGAATAAACTTGCAAGAAAGCTTATTGAGTTTTCAAATGTTCCAATTGCAGCCCCAAGTGCTAATATATCAGGAAGGCCAAGTCCAACTTCTATTGAGCATTGCATTGAGGATCTTTATGGCAAAGTGGACATGATAATAGGAGGGGAAAGGTGTAAAGTAGGAATTGAATCAACTGTTGTTGATGTAACGGAGGATGCTGTAACTATATTAAGACCAGGTTTTATAACTAAAGAAGATATTCAAGAAGTTATAGGTAATGTATATTTAGATCCTGCTATAAAAAGCGAGAATTTTAAGCCAAAATCTCCTGGCATGAAATATAGACATTATGCGCCTAAAGCTCCTTTAAAGGTTATAATAGGTGATTTAGAAAAGGTTGTTGAATATATAAAGGAAAACGTGTATAATATGAAAAGACAGGGAAAAACCGTTGGAGTTTTACTTGTAGATGAGGTAATCAATGAAATTGATGCTGATATAAAAATATCCTTAGGAACTATAAAAAGCCCTGGAATAATTGCTGCTAATCTTTTTGATAAACTTAGGGAATTTGATAAAACTAATGTTGATTTGATTTTATCAATTGGTTTTAAGGAAGATGGGCTTTTTTCTGCTATAATGAACAGGCTAAAAAAAGCTTCAGGAAATAACTATGTAGAAGTTTAGGAGGTTTGCCATGAAAATATTATTTGTTTGCACAGGTAACACCTGTAGAAGCGCAATGGCAGAAGGAATTGCAAAGAGCTTAGCTGAGAAGGAAGGCTTAAATTTAGACATATCATCTGCGGGGGTTTTTGCACCCTTTGGTATGGCAGCCTCTGAAAATGCTATATTAGCTTTGAAGGAGTTGGAAATTGATATATCAAGTCATCTTTCAAGGCCTCTTACTAAGGAACTTCTTGAGGAGGCAGATATCGTTTTAACTATGACTAGAGGACACAAAGATGCTATTCTTTCAAAATATCCTCAATTTTCAGAAAAAGTTTTCACTTTGATGGAATATATTGGTGATAACGGAGATATTGAAGATCCCTTTGGAGGGGACTTAGAGGTTTATAGGCTTTCAGCAAATCAAATAAAACAAGCTATTGAAAGGTTATTAGAAAAAATAAAGGAAAGTTAGGCACTTTTTGGTGCCTTAGCTTTCCTTTTTTGTATATAAAGACAAAGGAGGGTTAATATGAAAATAGCAATAGCATCAGATCATGGTGGATTTAAACTAAAAGATATTATAAAGAAACATCTTGAAGCGAGAAAAATAGAAGTAAAGGATTTTGGAACATTTAGTGAAGAATCTTGTGATTATACAGATTTTGCTCTTTTAGTTGCAGAGGCAGTAGCAAAAGGAGAATTTGATAAAGGAATATTGGTTTGTGGAACAGGAATTGGAATGTCAATTGCAGCAAATAAAGTTAAAGGAATAAGAGCTGCTCATGTTACTGATACTTTTTCAGCAAGGGCATGTGTTGAGCATAACAATGCAAATATAATAACGCTTGGCGAGAGAATAACAGGTCCTGGCGTTGCAATTGATATAATAGAGGAATTTTTAAGCGCCAAATTCCAAGGAGGAAGGCATCAAAGAAGAATAGACAAGATAATGGAAATAGAAAATAGATATATGAAATAAGGGGGATACTTATGAAAAAAGTTGTAGTTATAGACCACCCGTTAATTTTACATAAACTTTCTATAATGAGAGATAAAAACACAGGTTCAAAGGATTTTAGAGAGCTTTTAGAGGAAATTGCAATGCTTATGACCTATGAAATTACAAGAAGTTTTCAATTAGAAGAGGTTGAAATTGAAACTCCTATATGTAAAACAAAAGCAAAAATGCTTACAGGAAAGAAGGTTGCTATAGTTCCTATTTTAAGAGCAGGGCTTGGAATGGTTGATGGAATCTTAAAGCTTATACCTGCAGCTAAAGTTGGACATATTGGGCTTTATAGAGATCCTGAAACTTTAAAACCTGTTGAATATTATTGCAAACTTCCTTCAGATATTTCAGAAAGGGAAATAATTTTAGTTGATCCTATGCTTGCAACAGGAGGTTCTGCCTGCGATGCAATACATCTTTTAAAGGAAAAGGGAGCGAAAAATATAAAACTTATGTGTCTTATAGCAGCTCCAGAGGGAATAGAAGCAGTTCAAAGTAGCCATCCTGATGTTGAAATATTTGTTGCTGCAGTTGATGAAAGGTTAAATGAACATGGATATATAGTTCCAGGCCTTGGAGATGCTGGAGATAGAATTTTTGGAACAAAGTAGGTGTTACAATGAGGCCTTCATGGGATGAATATTTCATGGAAATTGCAGAAACAGTAAAAAAGCGTTCGACCTGCTTAAGAAGGCAGGTTGGCGCTATAATAGTTAAAGATAATAGGATACTTACAACAGGTTATAATGGCGTTCCACCAAAGATGAAGCATTGTGATGAAGTAGGGTGTTTAAGGCAAAAGCTAAATATCCCTTCAGGACAAAGGCATGAGCTTTGCAGAGCTCTTCATGCAGAGCAAAATGCAATAGTTCAAGTAGCAAAATATGGAATATCAATAGAGGGGGCAACAATCTATATAACTCATCAACCATGCATAATTTGTGCAAAACTTATAATAGCTTCGGGAATAAAAAGAATAGTATATAAAGGAGAATATCCAGATGAATTTTCTCTTGATATGATAAAGGAATCTGGTATAGAAATTGTAAATATTAAATAGGCTATCTAGATGGGATAGCCTATTTTTAATTTATTTGGTAAAATATAATTTGTGTAAAAACGTAGGGGAAGTGAAATTATGATTATATATTTTTTAGTATTTTTACTATCTTTTATTTTTTCATTTATACTAACTCCCTTTGTAAGGAAGTTTGCTTTTAAAATAAATGCAATAGACATTCCAAAGGATGAGAGAAGGATTCATAAAGAGCCTATTCCAAGGATTGGTGGATTGGCTATATTAATTTCTTTTATTGCTTGTATATTTATATTTTCTTTGTTTCAAAAACAAATCATAGGTATATCAGTTGGCGCCTTTATAATATTTTTAGGTGGATTTTTAGATGATTTATATAGTTTAACACCAAAACAGAAAATATTATTTCAAATTATAGCAGCATTAATTTTGATAGCCTTTGATGTTAGTATAAAATATATAACTATTCCTTTTGATTTAAATGAATCTTTATTCATAGGAAAGTTTGGGATATTACTTACTATTATTTGGGTTGTTGGGGTAACAAATGCAATGAATTTAATAGATGGGCTTGATGGCCTTGCTGCTGGGATTTGTTTTATATCTTCTATGTTTTTGTTTTTTATATCAATAATTAGCAAAAGATATACGGCTATTTTTTTAACGTTAATACTTGCTGGATCAAGCCTTGGTTTTTTACCGTATAATTTTAATCCTGCTTCTATATTTCTTGGGGATTGCGGTGCTCAGCTTTTGGGTTTTTTGCTTTCTGCAATATCTATACAAGGAGCAATTAAATCTGTTGCTTTTGTTATAATTGTTCCTATATTGATTCTTGCACTTCCTATATATGATACATTATTTGCTATTATAAGAAGAAAGATAAATAAAAGGCCTATAAGCGAAGCTGATAAGGGGCATATTCACCATAAGCTTCTTGATATGGGGTTAAGTCAAAAACAAGCTGTTCTTGTTATGTATTTTATAAGCTTTATATTTGGAATAGCATCTGTTCTTGTTATGATTTTGACACCGAGGAAATCTTTATCTGTTTTTATAATTATTTTTTCAGTAAGTTTAGCTTTTGCAATTGAATTTGGATTATTAAGTAAGGAATGAGGTGATTTATTTGAAAAAGATTAAAGTTATGACGATATTTGGAACAAGGCCTGAAGCGATAAAAATGGCGCCTCTTGTTAAGGAGTTTGAAAAAAGAGAAGAATTTGAATCAATAGTTTGTGTTACTGCTCAGCATAGGGAAATGCTTGATCAGGTTTTAGATTTATTTAAAATAAATCCAGATTATGATTTAAATATAATGAAGGAAAGGCAATCTTTAACAGGTATTACAACTAGAGTTTTGGAAGGTTTAGAAAATATATTTAAAAAAGCGCAGCCGGATATAGTTCTTGTTCATGGGGATACAACAACGACTTTTGCAGGAAGTCTTGCTGCTTTTTACAATCAAATAAAAATAGGCCATGTTGAAGCAGGATTAAGGTCTTTTAATAAATATTTTCCATTTCCTGAGGAGATGAATAGAAAATTAACAGGAGCTCTTGCAGATTTACATTTTGCTCCTACAAAAACAGCAAAAGAAAATCTTCTAAGGGAAGGTATAAGAGAAGAAGATATATTTGTTACAGGAAATACTGTAATAGATGCTATGAAAACTACAATAGATAAAAACTATAATTTTTATACAGAGGAGCTTAATTTTATAGATTTTAAAAATAAAAAAGTTATAATGGTTACAGCTCACAGGAGGGAAAATTGGGGGCAGCCCCTTGAAAATATTTGTCAAGCTTTAAAAAGAATTGCTTTAGAATTTGAGGATGTTGAAATAGTTTATCTTGTTCATTTAAATCCAGCTGTTAGAGAAGTTGCCTATAGAGTTCTTTCAGATGTTGAAAGGGTTCATCTTCTGCCACCATTAGATACAAAGGAAACCCATAATTTAATGGATAGATGCTATATGGTGGTTACAGACTCAGGTGGACTTCAAGAGGAAGCTCCGCATCTTGGAAAACCAGTTTTGGTTTTAAGGGATGTTACAGAAAGACCAGAGGCAGTAAAAGCTGGAACATCAAAAATAATTGGAACAGAGACAGAAAATGTATATCAGAATATTAAAACTTTGTTAACCGATAAAGATGAATATAAAAAGATGTCCAATGCCATAAACCCGTATGGGGATGGCAAGGCTTCTGAAAGAATTGCAAATTCTATACTTTATCACTTTGGTATATTTAAAAAACGTCCAGAGGAATATAAAAGCTTTTAGTGTAAATTAAAGATTTTTTAATGAAATAAAAGAAATATGACTTTTGTTTTCTTAAATTATAGTTCAACATTATAAATTGTATATTATATTGTTTTTTTAAGTTTGTATTATAAAATTAAAGTGCTAAAATAAGTTTATGTAATACCGATATCGTTATGATATCGGTATTAAATTTTTTTAAAGTGGTGGTGTGATTGATAAAACAAAAAATTAAGTTTTCTGTTTTTATAGCTTTATTTTTATTTATACTAATTTACTTTATTAAAAAAAGCTTTGCAAAGGATTTCTTATTTGGGTATTTTTTAGGTTTGTTTAATTTTTTTAATCAGATTTTTATAATTAATTTATTATTTAGTAAAAAAATTATAAAGTTATATTATGTTTTCTTTTTTTTAAAATATTTTATCATTGCATTTTTACTATTTATTTACATTAAAGAATTTAATGCAAATGTAATAGGCATTTTTATTGGAATAACTGTTATTTACGTTTCAATCATAATAGACAGCATAAAAAAGGGTGATGGAAATGGAAAATGCAAAACCATTGTTTGAGATTGTACTGTTTGGAATAAAAATTCCAATACATGAGGTAATAGTCCTCCAATGGATTATAATGCTTTTTATAATAAGCTTTGTTTTGGTATTGTTTAAAAAGTTGAGAACTGTCCCCAATAATTTACAATCTTTTGGGGAGATTGTTGTTGAGACTATAAATAATTTAGTTTTAGAAAACATGGGTAAAAAGTATATTAAGTTTGCTCCTTTTATTGGAACGTTAGCTATATTTCTTACTTTTATGAATTTATTTGATTTATTTGGATTTAGGCCACCAACTTCCGATTATTCTGTAGCATTAGGTTTAGCTATTATGTCCTTTGTTTTAATTCAAGCTAATGCAATAAAAGAAAATGGGCTAAAACATTACTTTAAAGCCTTTGCAAAGCCGTTTAGTTTTATGCTTCCTTTAAACATAATTGAAAGACTAGTAGTTCCAATATCTTTAAGTTTAAGACTTTTTGGAAATGTTTTAGCTGCAGTTATTATAGTTGAACTTTTATATAAAGCCTTAGGTTACGTAACAAAAATTTTAAATATATCCATTCCTATCTTACAAATAGGTTTACCTATTCCTTTCCATATATATTTTTCTATATTTGATGGTTTAATACAAATGCTTATATTTATCATGCTTACAATGATATTTATTAAAACAACATCAGAACATTAAAAGGAGGAATTTGTATGTCAATGTCAATGGCTCTTATTGCAATCGGCGCTGGAATTGCAGCGTTAACAGGAATTGGTGCAGGAATTGGAACAGGTATTGCTACAGGAAAAGCTGTTGAAGCAGTTTCAAGGCAACCAGAAGCTAAAAACGATATAATATCAACTCTTATAATTGGTTGTGCTTTTTCAGAAGCTACAGCAATTTACGGTCTTTTAGTGGCAATAATACTTCTATTTGTATTTGCAAAATAATTTAAAGGCTTGCATTTGCAAGCCTTTAAAAAAGGAGTGATATTGTGAATATAGAGTTTTGGACAGTATTTTTTACTATTTTAAATACGCTCATTTTATATGCTGTCCTTAAAAAGTATTTCTTTGATAGATTTACCAATTTTATGGAAAATAGAAGGATTTCTATAGAAAATAAAATAAACGAGGCTAATCTAAATTTAGAAAAATCAAGGGAACTTTTAAAAGAATATGAAGAAAAATTAAAGGAAATTGAAAAAGAAGGCAAAAAACTTATGGAGGATTATAAAAGAAGGGCAAATGAGCTTTATGAAAGTATTTTAGCCGAAGCTAAAAAGGAAGCTGAACTTATAAAAGAAAGGGCAAGAAAGGATGCAAAGCTTGAAATAGAAAGGGCAAGGGATGAGATTAAAAGGCAAATTGTTGATTTGTCTTTCTTGGCAGCTTCAAAAATATTAGAAAAAGAGCTGGATGAAAAAACTCATCATAAATTAATAATGGAATTTATAGATAAGGTAGGTAGTTAATATGAGGGATATAGCTTCTTTAAAATATGCCTATGCTTTATATGAAGTTGCATTAAAGGAAGATAAGCTTGATGAGTATCTTGAAGATTTAAAGGGCGTTTTAGAAGTTTTTAAAACTTCTTACGACCTTTTGGAATTTTTGAAACATCCTGAAATACCCTTTCAGAACAAAACTAGTCTTATAAGCAATGTTTTTAGGGGAAGAATAAATGAGGAAATTATAAAGCTTTTAAATTTACTTGTTAAACATGACAGGATAGAAGATTTTAGGCATGTTTATAAGGATTATAGAAAGCTTGCCCTTGAACATAAAGGGATAAAGATTGCCCTTGTTAAAACAGCTGTTGAACTTACAGATGAAGAAAGAAGACTTTTAATAGAAAAACTTTCCAAAAGATATGGTAGCGAAATAGAACTTGATGAGGTTATAGATAAAGAAATAATAGGGGGAGTTTGGGTAAGGGTAAAGGATGAGGTTTTAGACGGAACTTTAAAGACAAAGCTTGATATGATGAAAAAAGCTTCTTTAACTGAGAGGTGATAACATGGTTAAGGTAGATGAAATAAGTTCAATAATAAAAGCTCAACTTTCTAAGTATAAAAATGAAATCCATCTTGCAGACACAGGAACAGTAGTTCAAGTAGGAGACGGAATAGCAAGAATATACGGACTTTATAATGTTATGGCTGGAGAGCTTTTGGAGTTTCCAAATAACATATATGGAATGGCTTTAAACCTTGAGGAAAATAACGTTGGTGCAGTTTTATTTGGACCAGATCAAGGTATAAAAGAAGGAGATATAGTTGTAAGAACAAAAAGGGTAGTTGAAGTTCCTGTAGGAGAAGAACTTATAGGAAGAGTTGTAAATCCTTTAGGACAGCCAATAGACGGTAAAGGTCCTATAAATGCTAAAAAGACAAGACCGGTAGAGAGGGTTGCTCCAGGGGTTATTGAAAGAAAATCTGTTAAAGAACCTATGCAAACAGGTATAAAGGCAATAGATTCAATGGTTCCAATAGGAAAAGGACAAAGAGAGCTTATAATAGGTGATAGACAAACAGGAAAGACAGCAATAGCAATAGATGCTATAATCAACCAAAAAGGAAAAGACATGATTTGTATATATGTTGCCATAGGACAAAAGCAGTCAACTGTTGCACAAATCGTAAATACCCTTGAAAAGTTTGGAGCTATGGACTATACGATTGTAGTATCAGCTACTGCATCAGATCCAGCTCCGCTTCAATATCTAGCACCTTATGCTGGATGTGCAATGGGAGAAGAATTTATGGAAAATGGCAAACATGTTTTGATAGTTTATGATGATTTATCAAAACATGCAGTAGCTTATAGAACAATGTCTTTGCTTTTAAGAAGGCCTCCAGGAAGAGAAGCTTATCCAGGAGATATATTTTATATCCATTCAAAGCTTTTAGAAAGAGCGGCAAAGCTTTCAGATGAGCTTGGTGGAGGTTCTATGACAGCTCTTCCTATAATAGAAACTCTTGCAGGTGATGTTACGGCATACATTCCAACTAATGTTATTTCTATAACAGATGGGCAAATTTTCTTAGAAGCAGATCTTTTTGCATCAGGGGTAAGGCCTGCAATAAACCCTGGTATTTCAGTATCAAGAGTTGGAGGTTCTGCTCAAATTAAAGCTATGAAGCAGGTTGCAGGAATGCTTAGATTGGAACTTGCACAGTATAGAGAGCTTGCAGCCTTTGCACAATTTAGTTCAGATCTTGATAAGGAAACAAGACGAAAGATTGAAAAGGGAAAAAGACTTATGGAGGTTTTAAAACAGGATCAATACAGTCCTATGCCTGTTGAGGATCAAATAATAATATTATATGCTGCTGTAAATGACTATTTAAATAATATTCCTGTTGAACACATAAAAAGATTTGAAAAGGAATTATTAGAATATGTAAGAACCCATGAGGCTGAACTAAGAAAGATGATAATAGATAAAAAGGAAATTGATGAAGAGGTAAAAAGTAGATTAGATAAAGTTATAAGCGATTTTTTGGCTTCTTTCAAATATGAGGAGTGATTTAAATGTCTAAAGGGGAACTTTTAGAAATAAAAAGGAGGATAAAATCCATAAAAAACACCCAAAAAATTACAAAGGCTATGGGACTTGTTGCTACAGCAAGGTTTAAAAGGTTAAGGGAGATACAAGAATATACTAATGAATATTTTAAAGAGGTTTCTAACACTTTAGAAAAGCTTTATTTAGAAGAGGTTTTTGATTCTGTATATTTTAAAGAAAATAATTCGGACAGGGATTTATATATAATAATTACTTCAAATACAGGGCTTTGTGGAAGTTATAATTCAAATATTATAAACTTTGCAAAAGAAAAGATAAAAAAGGATGACTATTTGATTGTAATAGGAGATAAAGGATATAATTTTTTTAAAAAAAGAGGATATGAAATAGTTTTAAACCTTCCATCTTCAAAGTTTCCAAGTTATGAAGATGCAAAGAATATAGTGAATGTTATAAATGAATACTATTTAAGTCAAAGAGTAAAAAATGTTTATTTAATTTATACAAAATTTATAAGTTCAGTAAAGCAGGAAGTTGAATGTTTAAAATTACTTCCTTGTAAAAAAAATAAAACAAAATCTGATATTTTGCTTGAACCTAGTAAAATAAACGTTTTTGAGTTTTGTTTAAAAATATATTTAGAAGTTTTATTATATAACTCTATATCTAACTCTCTTGCCTCTGAGTTTGCTATTAGAATGAGTGCAATGGATAGTGCAACTAGAAATTCACAAGAGCTTTTAGATAAGCTACAAATAAAGTTTAACAGAATAAGACAAAGCATAATAACTCAAGAGGTAACTGAAATAGTAAGCGGTGCAGAAGCATTAAATTCAAATTAACGGAAGGTGAAAATATGAATAAAGGGAGAATAGTTCAAATAATTGGACCAGTTATAGATATAAGATTTCAACCTGGGAAACTTCCTGATATTTATAACGCCATTCATATTCCAAAAGGGGATAAAATATTAGTTGCTGAGGTTATGCAACATCTTGGGGATGAAGTTGTAAGAACTGTAGCAATGGATTCAACCGATGGACTTGTAAGAGGGATGGAGGCAATAGATACAGGAGGACCTATTAAAGTCCCTGTAGGAGAAGAAACTTTAGGAAGATTATTTAATGTTTTAGGACAGCCGATAGATAACAAAGGAGAAGTTTTAGCAAAGGAATTTTATCCAATTCACAGGCCTGCTCCAAAATTTGAAGAACAGGCGGTGGAACCTGAAATATTCGAAACAGGTATCAAAGTAATAGACCTTATGTGTCCATATCAAAAAGGTGGGAAGATAGGTTTATTTGGAGGAGCAGGAGTTGGAAAAACAGTTCTTATTCAAGAGCTTATAAATAATATTGCAAAGGAACATGGAGGGCTTTCAGTATTTGTTGGAGTTGGAGAAAGAACAAGGGAAGGAAACGATCTTTACTATGAAATGGCTGAATCTAAAGTTCTTGATAAAACTGTTCTTGTATTTGGACAGATGAACGAGCCTCCAGGAGCAAGAATGAGGGTTGCATTAACTGGGCTTACTATGGCGGAGTATTTTAGAGATAAAGGAAATGACGTTCTTTTGTTTATAGACAATATATTTAGATTTTCTCAAGCAGGTTCTGAAGTTTCAGCGCTTCTTGGAAGAATTCCATCAGCAGTGGGATATCAGCCAACCCTTGCAAATGAAATGGGAGCTTTGCAGGAAAGAATAACATCAACAAAACATGGCTCAATAACTTCAGTTCAAGCAGTTTATGTTCCTGCAGACGATTTAACTGACCCTGCTCCAGCAACTACATTTACTCACCTTGATGCAATGACAGTTTTATCAAGATCTATTGCTGAACTTGGTATTTATCCTGCTGTTGATCCACTGGAATCTTCATCTAGAATTCTTGATCCAAGGATTGTAGGAGAAGAACATTATGAAGTTGCTCAAAGGGTAAAAGGAATACTTCAAAGATATAAAGAACTTCAGGATATTATTGCAATCCTTGGAATTGACGAACTTTCTGAAGAGGATAAGCTGATTGTTTCAAGGGCAAGAAAGATACAAAAGTTTTTATCTCAACCTCTTCATGTTGCGGAACAATTTACAGGAATGAAGGGTAAATATGTTCCAATAAAGGAAACAGTAAGGGGATTTAAGGAAATATTAGATGGTCTTCATGATGACCTTCCAGAACTTGCCTTTTATATGGTTGGAACTATCGATGAGGCTGTAGAAAAGGCAAAGAAATTATAAGAGGTGATATGGTGGCTTTTAAGTTAGAAATTTATACACCTTATGAAAAGTTTTTTGAAGGTAATGTAAATTCCATATCTTTAAACACATTATCAGGAAGTCTTCAAATACTTCCAAGGCACATACAAACGGTTGTGGGAATAAAACCCTGCATAATGAAAATAAACACAGAGGATGAAACTTTAAAAGTAAAAGTTTCAGAGGGGATATTAGAATTTCAAAAAAACAACTGTAAAATATTTGTTTCTTTTGCCCAAAAAGTGGAGGATTAACCTCCACTTTTTTTATTTCTTTTGAATAAACAAGTTTTAAAAGGTAATACTTAAAGGATAAGGGGTGATATTATGAAAAAATTTTTTGCGTTATTTTTATTTTTTATTTCAATTTATTTTTTATACTTTCCAAAGAATACTGATGCAATGTCTAATCTTATTAGATTTTTTAATGAGAATAAAATAGAATATATAGGAACTAATTTAGAATACAATATAAGTTTAAAGTCAAAAATAAATATGGAGGATATTAAAAATATTATAAAGGACAAAGCAGATTTAAAGATTTATTACAAACAAGATGCAGTGGTTTTAAATATTTTTTCACAGCATTTAAAGGATGTGAATATTATAGATAATATAAAGGATGTATTAGATAAGACCTTGGGAAATTACTTTGCTTATACATTAATACAAGGAAAGATTAATAGAAAATTATCAAAACAAGAAAAAAAAGAGCTTGCTTTTAAAATTTTAAAGGTTTTTTATGGTAAAAAAATAAATTTAATTGAAGATGAAAGATATGTAAGTTTGATTGGATATTCTAGATATTTTAAAGATAGTCTTACTATAAATGGAAGGAATTTTAATATAAACATAGCAATAAGGGATGGCAGCGATGGCTGTACATATGTTCTTATAGGTAATCCTATAATTACAGTTGAGTATTAATGAATGGAGGAGTATTATGAGCAGAATAATTATAAAAGGTGGTAGGAAGCTTAGTGGAAAAGTTAGAATTAGCGCTGCAAAAAATTCAGTTTTACCTATTATTGCAGCATCGCTGCTGACAGGATACGAATGTATTCTTGAGGATATCCCTTTTTTAGAGGATGTAAATGTTATTTTAAGCGTTTTGGATTCATTAGGAGTTAATATTTTTATAGATAAAAATAAAGGGAATTTGTATATTAAAGCAGAAGATTTGAAGTCCTTTGAACCTTCCTATGAACTTGTAAGAAGGATGAGGGCATCTTTTTTGGTTATGGGGCCTATTCTTGCAAGGTTTGGGATAGTTAAAATTTCAATGCCGGGAGGTTGTAACATAGGTTCAAGGCCTATAGATTTGCATTTAAAAGGACTTAGTCAACTTGGAGCTGATATAAATTTAGGCCATGGATATGTTGAGGCAAGGTGTAAAAAACTTAAAGGGACGAAGATTTATCTTGATTTTCCATCAGTTGGTGCAACCGAAAACATAATGATGGCTGCAGTTTTAGCAGAAGGAGAAACTATAATAGAAAATGCGGCAGAGGAGCCGGAGATAGTTGATCTTGCAAACTTTTTAAATAAATTAGGAGCAAGGATAATAGGTGCTGGAACAGATATTATTAAAATAGAAGGGGTAAAGGAGCTTAAAGGGACAAATCATCAGGTGATACCAGATAGGATTGAAGCAGGAACCTACATGATAGCAGCAGCAATAACTGGAGGGGAGGTTACGGTAGAAAACGTCATTACAGAGCATATAAGGTCAATAATAGCAAAGCTTCAAGAGGCAGGAATATATGTAAAGGAGGAGCAAAACAAAGTAAAGGTTAAAGGTAGTCAAATAATAAATGCGGTTGATATAAAAACTATGCCTTATCCAGGTTTTCCAACGGATATGCAGGCACAGTTTATGGCCCTTTTAAGTATAGCTCATGGAGTTTCTATAATTACAGAAACTGTTTTTGAAAACAGGTTTATGCATGTAAACGAGTTAAAAAGAATGGGAGCAAACATAAAAATAGATGGAAGAAGCGCAATAGTTGAAGGAGTGGAAAAGCTTACAGGAGCTCAGGTTAAGGCAACAGATCTTAGAGCTGGGGCTGCTCTTGTTCTTGCAGGGCTTTCGGCCGAAGGAGTTACTGAAGTTTCGGATGTTTATCATATAGATAGAGGTTATGTTGATATGGTTGGAAAATTAAAAAAATTAGGAGCTGAAATAGAAAGGATTTAACTGCCTTAGGGCAGTTTATTTTTTTGAATAAAATTTAATTAACCAAAATAAAATATATTAGGTTTGCTTTGGGGGGAGAAAATTGAAACACATAGGATATTATATTTTTTTAATATTTTTTTTAATAATTTTTATACCTGTTGTTGTTTTAGGAGGAGTAGGGGAGGGCCTTAAACTTCCTGTTATAATAAATAGGATTCCTAGTTTTTTAAATCAGCCGGAGGATGTAAAAAAAGTAGATTCTGATATAAAAGTAAAAGTTTATGATGTGAAAAAAGGGAAAATAATTGAACTAAATCTTGAGGATTATGTTGCAGGGGTTGTTTCAGCTGAAATGCCCGTATCCTTTCATATAGAAGCTTTAAAGGCTCAGGCCATAGCTGCAAGAACTTTTGTTTTGGCTAATATGATATCGCAGGGAGGAAGTGGATGTTCAAAATGTAAAGGGGCAGATGTTTGCAGCGACGTTCACTGTCAAGCGTGGTTGTCTAAAGAAGAAAGATTAAAATTATGGGCCCCTGAAGTAGCCCTTTCAAATTGGAATAAAATAATGGAGGCTGTAAATTCTACAAAGGGTTTAGTAATTACCTATAACGGACAGATAGCAAAGCATGTAAAGTATCACTCAACAAGCGGAGGGAAAACGGAGGATAGCAGATATGTATTTGGATATCAAGAGCCATATCTTGTTAGTGTAGAGAGTCCTTATGAAGAAGAGGCACCAAATTATATAACAACGGTTGTTATGACTAAACAAGAGTTTGTAAGGAGGATAAAACAATTAAGCCCTAGCATAAAAATAGATGAAAAAAAGCTTGCAAACCAAATAAAGATTTTAGATTGGACTGAAGGAGGAAGAGTAAACAAAATAAAAATAGGAGATCAAGAATTTACAGGGATAGATATAAGATGGGCTATGGGGCTTAAAAGTGCAGCTTTTAGTATAAAAATAGATTCTAAGAATGTTACTTTTACTGTAAAAGGTTATGGTCATGGTGTTGGCATGAGCCAATGGGGAGCTAATGAAATGGGTAAAAGAGGCTATACTTATAATCAGATAATAAAACATTATTTTAAAGGAGTTGAAATAAAAAATATAGATGAAGTTTTAAAAAATTAGGGCTTTGGCCCTAATTTTTTTATTTTTTGAATGTATAAAATGGGATTATTTGGACAAAACTATTTTACAGGAGGTGTGGTTATGGGATTTAAAGATAACTTAAAAAGAATTTTTCAAAGAGAGGCATTTTATGTTGTGCTCTTTGTCTGTTTGTGTTTAGTTGCAGTTGCAGCAGTTTATGTTTCAAGAAATAATTCTCAAATCGGAAAGGATTTAGCTAAAGCTCCTCAAGAGAGAATTACTCAACCTAACAATGAACCTACATTGGTTGAGGAAGATAACTTAGAAACTCCAGTTTCACAACTTCCAAAATCCAACCTTCAAAATAATGACAAAGGTAAGCAAACAGATAAAGAGCAGGCAAAGCAAGACAAATCAACTTCAAAGTCCAGCAATTCTACAGCAGCTTTTAAAATGATTATGCCTGTTGATGGTGAAGTTACAAAAACATTTGACAAGGAAAATCTTCAGTATTCAGCAACACTACAACAATGGGAAACACATGAAGGAATAGACATAGCAGCAGATGTAGGAACAGAAGTAAAGGCTGCAGCTGATGGTAAAGTTGTTGATGTTATTACTGATGATAGGATAATTGAAGGGCTAAATCTTAAAACAGGATATGGAATTACTGTAATAATAGACCATGGCAATGGTATTCAATCAGTTTATGGAAACTTGGCACAAGATGTAAAGGTTAAAAAGGGAGATAAGGTTAAAAAAGGTGATGTAATAGGATTTGTTGGAGACACTTCAATAAGAGAATCAAGCAGCATAGAAGGAAGCCACCTACATTTTGCTGTTCTTAAAAAGGAAGGAAAAGAATATGTAACAGTTAATCCGCTAGATTTTATAAAGTAATCAAAAAGGGCTTTGCAGAATGCCATTGCTTTTGCAAGCCCTCTTTTTTTAGAAATAAATAGGTTTTATGGGACATATATTTAACTAAGTTGTAAAAGGGAGGTTAATAGATGAGGGATTATATAGAAGAAAGGGTTTTGGAAGTTGCAAGATATATAATAGAAACAAGGTCTACTATAAGGAAGGCAGCAAAGGCCTTTGGAGTTAGTAAAAGTACAGTCCATAAAGATATAACCGAAAGACTTCCTAAGATAAATCCTCAAATTGCTAAGGAAGCTAAGCAGGTTTTAGAGATAAATAAGGCTGAAAGACATATAAGGGGTGGAAAAGCTACCAAAATGAAATATAAATCAGCAAATGTGTAGAAATTTTCCCTACCAAGAAGGATTTTGTAGATTTTTATCGAATATATTAAATTGCAATAATTAAGGTAGGGAGTGAAAGTATGTTTTGGTTTAAAGGAACTGATATAGGGATAGATTTAGGAACAGCTAGCGTATTGGTTTATGTAAAAGGAAAAGGTGTAGTTTTAAGGGAGCCTTCAGTTGTAGCCATTGACAAAAATACAAACAAAATATTAGCTGTTGGGGAAGAAGCAAGACAAATGATAGGAAGAACTCCAGGGAACATCGTAGCAGTAAGACCCCTTAGAGATGGAGTTATATCTGATTATGACACCACAGAAAAAATGTTGAAACATTTTATAAAAAAGGCCTATGGGAATAAAAGGCTTATAAGGCCAAGGGTTGTAGTTTGTATTCCTTGTGAGGCAACAGAAGTTGAAAAAAGAGCTGTAAAGGATGCGGCCTATAGTGCAGGAGCAAGGGAAGTTTATTTAATTGAAGAGCCTATAGCAGCTGCTTTAGGTGCAGGAGTTGATATATCAAAGCCCAATGGTTGTATGGTTATAGACATTGGAGGAGGAACTACTGATATTGCGGTAATATCTTTAAGCGGTATAGTTGTAAGATCCTCTATAAAGGTTGCTGGGGATAAGTTTGACGAAGCTATAATGGCGTATTTAAAGAAAAAGTATAAGCTTATGATAGGCGAAAGAACTGCTGAGGATTTAAAAATAAACATAGGATGTGCCTATAAAAGGGATGAAGATCTTTCTATGGAGATAAAAGGAAGGGACCTTATAAGCGGTCTTCCTAAAAATATTCTTGTAACGTCAGAGGAAATTAGGGAAGCCCTTATGGAACCTGTTGACGCAATAGCAACTGCAGCCCATCGTGTTCTTGAAAACACTCCTCCTGAGCTTGCTGCAGATATAAGCGATAATGGGATATTAATGACAGGGGGAGGCTCTTTGCTTTGGGGGCTTGATAAGTATATTGAAGAAAGGACAAAAGTTCCAGTAAGAATTGCTGAAGACCCTATATCTTGTGTTGCAAAGGGAACAGGAATATCTCTTGATTATCTGGATTATTTAAACAAGGAAAAGAATAAAAAAACATTTAAAAAGGCATGATTTACATGCCTTTTTGTTTTGCAGCAAGTATTAAACTTTCTGAAATTATCCTTGCCATATCCCATACAAAACTTAGTCTTATATTATTAAGCCAATATCCTTCATTTATATCTATTGAGTCTACAACTCCAACAATTGATATATCTCCAATTGACGGGAGAGTTTTTCCAACTCCCTTTCCAGGGTGAACAGGACCTAGCTTTACTTGTATATCTCCTATATTTTCTTCAAATCCTAAACATGCATCGATTGCTATTATAAAGTGATTTGGATATTGGTTTTTTATATTGTTTATTATTTTCTCTAAGTTTATAGCATGGGCAGGGGATTGTAGGTTCCCAATTACAGGTAAAGGAAAAGAACTTTCTTTTAAAAATGTTCCAACCAGTGGACCTAAACTATCCCCTATACATTTATCAGTTCCTATACATACTACTAATGTATTTTCCCTTAAAAAACTAGAAATATATTCTGCTAAAATTTTTTTTGCATTAGGATCTTTGTAGTTTACAATTTTTCCTATTGTCTCAGATTTCAATAAATCACCCCCCTTAATTCATATATACAGAAGGGGGACTTTATTTATAACCTTTGAATAATTTTTTTTATTTTAAGGAAGAATATAAAAGAAAAAAATTAAGGGGTGATATTTTGAGGAAGAATTTAAATATGGTAATTGTAATTTTAGTTACATTTATGACGCTTGTAGCTATATTTAGTTTTAAGACCAAAAAAGTTAATACAGCCGTATATGATGAATATAACAATATTCAAGAAGATGTAGGGTACATATTTGATGATTATTACAATGTAAATATTAATTTTAAGTAGGGTTATAACCCTACTTTAATTTTTCATTATAAATTGCTCTAAACAAATTATCCTTAACATCTGGAATTTCCCTTTGAAGCTGTTTTATTAAATCCTTCATCTTTTGTCTTTGAGTTTTTTTGTTTGCAGGGCATGGATTTTCAATTACAGGTATATTGTTTTTCTTTATGGCGCTTCTTATTTCCTTTTCATAGGTATATATAAAGGGTCTTATTACATACATATCTTTATCTTCAAAATAAGTTACAGGGGAGAAGGTGTGTATTCTACCTTCAAAAAACAAAGAAAGAAGAAAAGTTTCAACTAGGTCATCTAGGTGATGAGCAAGGGCTACTTTGTTATATCCAAGCTCCTTTGCAGTATTATAAAGCGCACCCCTTCTTAGCTTTGCGCATAAAGAGCAGGGATTTTTTTCTTTTTTAATATCAAAAACTATTTTGGCAATATCTGTTTTAACTATTTTATAAGGAATTTCTATATTTTTAGTAAACTCAATCAAAGGGGTAAGGTCTGTGTCGTAAAATCCCATATCTATTGTTATAGCGCCAAGTTCAAATTTTTGAGGACTAAACCTTTTATATAAAGCTAGTGCATATAAAAGAAGGGTGCTGTCTTTTCCTCCAGATAATCCTACAGCTATTTTATCTTTATCTTTAATCATGTTAAATTCCTGAATGCATTTTCTAAGTCTTCCAAGTATTCTTTGCATAGTATCACCTCTTAGTAGAATATATCATATATTTTATGAAGAATAAATTATTTTTAATAAGATGAATTAAGAAGATATAAAAAGAAAAAACAAGATTTAGTTAGAATTATTAAGATAATTTAGTTATACAAGTTATAACAGGCTTTGAAAAAAATAAGGTTCTTATGTATACTTAATAATGTCGCTGGTGAGCGACGGAAAAAACAAAATAAAAAATGTGGGCGCCTAGCTCAGCTGGGAGAGCATCTGCCTTACAAGCAGAGGGTCACAGGTTCGAGCCCTGTGGTGCCCACCAAGCGTGCCGGCTTAGCTCAATTGGTAGAGCAACTGACTTGTAATCAGTAGGTTGTAGGTTCGAGTCCTATAGCCGGCTCCACATGGAGCGGTACCCAAGTGGCCAAAGGGGGCAGACTGTAAATCTGTTGGCAGACGCCTTCGGTGGTTCGAATCCACCCCGCTCCACCAAAGCGGACGCAGAAGCGTTCGCTTTTTTATTTTTTGCATTAGGCATATCAAGTAAAAAATACAAAATTTTTCATTAAAAATATGTTGAAATTTGGTGAAAAGTTATTATAATTTTAAATTGAAAATTAAATTTAACTTTTTTTTTTTTTTTAAACTTGCGGTTGTGGAGGTGCCACAGAGTGGATGAAAATAAATTTTTAAACTATATTACGGGCCTTCCAAACATTAATTATTTTAATGATTATGTTAAAAATTTTAAGGAATTTTTTGCTGTGATGGTATTAAACCTTGACAACTTTAGGGTTGTAAATAACAACTATGGCTTTAATGTGGGAAATGAGCTTCTTTTAAAAGTTTCAAAAAAGCTTTTAAAGATTTTAAAGGAAGAGCTTATAATTCACATAGGTGGAGATGAGTTTATAATCCTTTTAAGAGAAAAAAGGCAAAAAAGACAAATTGAAAGCTTAGCAAAACGGATTTTAAAAGAGCTAAGTAAACCTTTTAAGGTTTTTGATGTAAACATTGATATAATATCAGGAAGCCTTGGGATAGCCTTTGTTGAAAATTCTTTAGAGGAAGCTGTAAAAATGGCAGATGATGCAATGCGTTATATATAAAAAGTCATGGTAGAAACAACTTTAAAATTTATGAAAGCAATGTTGAATCCTTAACTTTAAAAAATCATGAGTATAAAAAAGAGATAATAAAAGCAATAGAAAATGAAGAAATAGAGGTTTTTTACCAGCCAAAATACTATGGAGATGGTGAAATAGCTGGGGCTGAAGCTTTAATAAGGTGGTTTAAAAATGGGAAAATGGTTGATACTATAAAGTTTCTAACTTTTGCAAAGGCAAACAATTTAATAGATAAGATAAACTTATATGTTATAGAAAGTGTTTGTGAAAGTATAAACGAATGGAGGTTAAAAAATTATAAGCCTATAAGAATTGCCATAAATTTAACGGAAAATCAGGTTGTATCCTACAGTAAGGCTAATGAGGTTGTTGAAGTTATAAAAAGCAAAAGTGTAGATTCAAGGTGGCTTGAGTTTGAGATAACTGAAAATATGATTATAGAAAACTTTGAAAAGGCGGTAACCAATTTAAACTTATATAAAGGGCTTGGAATTACAGTATCCTTAGACGATTTTGGGACAGGCTATTCTTCTTTAAATTACTTTAAAAAGTTAGCTTTAGACTCAATTAAAATAGATAGGGAGTTTATAGAATCACTAATGTTTGATTATAAAGATAGGATTATTGTAAAGACGATAATAGATCTGTCTCACTCTTTTGGTTATAGCGTTATAGCAGAGGGGGTGGAAAATGAATATCAATTTGAAGTTTTAAAAAAATTAGGATGTGATGCTTTTCAAGGTTTTTACTTTAGTAGGCCTTTGCCTAAAAAGGACTTTGAAAAGCTTATAAATAAAAAAATAAAACAGGAGGTATTTAGATGAGAACAAGGTTTTTATTTTTTAATCTTTTGTTTTTATTGATTATGGGAATTTTTCTGTATTTTATGAAGGTTAAGTTATTATATTCAATTTTATTGTTAGCGTTGTTTGAAGTTTATGCCATTGTTCAGGATAAGATTTCAATAGGAAGTTTTATAAATTCAATAGAGGATGTTAAAAATCATCTTGAGATGGTTGTAAAGGGAGATATTTCAAAGGATGTAGAATATACAAGTGACAAGAGAATGGATACTTTAATAGATAAGTTAAATGGGATGTTTAAATTAATGAGGGAACTTTTAACTAACATAAATGTGGCCTTTGACAATGTTGAGGAAAAATCAAAGGAGTTAAACGATATAGCAAATTACTCATCACAAAATACAGATAACATATCTTCTATGATACAGGAAGTTGCATCGGCATCTCAGGAGTTGTCTGCGACAATTCAGGAGGCTTCTGCAACTTTAGAGGAGATAACAGCTTCAATAGAAGAGATAAGTGCAAATAGCCAAAGCGCAAAGGAAAATGCAGAGTTTTCAATATCGGTATCAAGAAATGGCGTTGATGCGGTTAATAACTCTTTGAAAAATATGTATAGGATAAACGAATCTATAAAAAATATAGCTGCATCAATTGAAACTTTAAAGAAAAACGCAAAGGAGATAAATGGAATTGTAGATATTATTTTAAACATATCTAATCAGGTAAATTTATTAGCTTTAAACGCTGCAATTGAAGCTGCAAGGGCAGGAGAAGCAGGAAGGGGATTTGCAGTAGTTGCTTCAGAGATAAGGACGCTTTCTGAACAAACTCAAAGTTCTTCTAAAAATATAATTGAAGTTGTAGAAAGCATAAACGAAAATATTGAAAAACTTGCTAGTGAAATAAAAGAAAATGAAACTATAGTTACAGAGGGAGTAGATCTTATACAAAAGAGCGAAAAGGCTTTATCTGATATAATGGATAAGACATATGAAATAGCAGAAGTATCAGAACAGATAAACAAAGCAATACATCAGCAGTCGGATGCAATACAGCAGCTTAATGCTTCAATACAAAATATATCTGCAGCAGCTGAGCAGCTTTCAGCATCTTCACAGGAAGGTTCATCTGCTATACAAAACCAAGAGGAGATAGGAAGAAAGCTTTTAAATATATCAAACGATTTAGAAAAGCTTATAGTAATTCTTAACGATAGTTTAGATAAATTCATATATAAAAATAAAGATATTGACAATTAAATTATAGTATGATAATATTAGACGAGTAAAAATTGAATACGATAAGGTTATCCTTATCAAGAGAGGTGGAGGGACGGGCCCGATGAAACCCGGCAACCTGCGGAAAGCAAGGTGCCAATTCCTGCAGAATGGAAACATTCTGGGAGATGAGGACTATTTTAAGCCTCTTCTTGTCAGAAGAGGCTTTTTTTATAGTTTAGTTAAAAAAGTTTTTATATAAAATCCTGATGTAGGATATCATATATTATGAAGGAGGGTTTAGAATGGTTAAAAGGCTTTTTACATCAGAATCAGTAACAGAAGGACATCCAGATAAGGTTTGCGACCAAATTTCAGATGCTATACTTGATGCTATACTAGCTCAGGACCCATACGCAAGGGTTGCTTGCGAAACTGCTGTTACAACTGGTATGGTTTTGGTTATGGGAGAAATTTCAACAAATTGTTATGTTGATATTCCAAAGATAGTAAGAAAAACTATAGAAGAAATAGGATATACAAGAGCAAAATATGGCTTTGATGCAGATACCTGTGCAGTTATAACTTCAATAGATGAACAATCACCAGATATAGCAATGGGTGTTGATAAAGCTTTAGAAGCAAGAAAAGGAGAAATGGATCCAATAGAAGCTATAGGTGCTGGAGACCAAGGAATGATGTTTGGTTTTGCATGCAACGAAACACCAGAATATATGCCACTACCGATATCCCTTGCCCACAAACTTGCAAGAAGGCTTGCTGAAGTTAGAAAGAATGGAACTTTAGATTATTTAAGACCAGATGGAAAAACTCAAGTTACTGTTGAATATCATGATGATAAGCCAGTTAGAATAGATACAATAGTTGTTTCAGCACAACACAGCCCAGAAGTTACAAGGGAACAAATTGAAAGGGATATAATAGAACATGTTATAAGAAAAGTTGTTCCAGCTCATCTTTTAGATGAAAATACAAAATATTTTATAAACCCAACAGGAAGATTTGTAATTGGTGGACCACATGGAGACTCAGGATTAACAGGAAGAAAGATAATAGTTGATACATACGGTGGATATGGAAGACACGGTGGTGGAGCTTTCTCAGGAAAGGACCCAACAAAGGTTGACCGTTCAGCTGCTTATGCTGCAAGATGGGTAGCAAAGAACTTAGTTGCAGCAGGACTTGCAGATAAGCTTGAAGTTGAAATAGCTTATGCTATAGGGGTTGCAAAGCCAGTTTCAATAACAGTTGAAACATTTGGAACAGGAAAACTTCCAGATGATAAGATTGTTGAAATAATAAATAGAGTATTTGATTTAAGACCAGCTGCTATAATAAAGCAACTTGATCTAAGAAGACCAATTTACAGACAAGTTGCAGCATATGGCCACTTTGGAAGAACAGATCTTGATCTTCCATGGGAAAGACTTGATAAGGTAGAAGAAATAAAGAAAGTAGTTGCTGAAATGATGTAAACTTAGGTGCTTGCACCTAAGTTTTTTTTGTATAAAAAACTAGTATTTTCCCCTAATTATATGGTGAAGGGGGTGGTAAAATGGCAGTTACATCAGTAAAGGTTACATCAAATGTTATTTTTAAAGTTAAGGTTGGGGTTGACCAAAACGGAAACGACATTGAAAAAAACGTAACTTTAAAAAGAATAAAGGCAAATGCACAGGATCAAGATGTTTTTGATGTTGTTTTAGCCTTAAGCAACCTTCTAGAAGGACCAGTTCAAAGCGTTACAAGACAGGATATATCCCAATTGATTAATGCATAGGGGGGATCTAGATGAAAACTTTACAGATGGTTTTTCAAAACAGTGAAGGTAAAAACGTCTCAATAAACATACCTTATGTTAAAGATGGGATTACAGCAGAGGATATAAAAAATGTTATGAACCTTATAATATCTAAAAACATATTTGATTCTCAAGGAGGAGACCTTGTAAGGATAATGGGAGCAAGCGTAATTTCAAGGGATGTTACTGATTATGATGTAAAGTAAGGGGGATTTTATGGATAATCTTTTAAATCAGATAGCCAATTTAGGCTTTCCGATAGTTTTATCTATTTACCTTCTTGTTAGGGTGGAAGGTAAATTAGAAAAACTTTCTGAAAGCATAAATGAGCTATCTAAGGTTATTGCTTCTTTTAAAGGTTAAGGCAGGTTATCCTGCCTTAACTTATTTTATGTCTTATTACAAACATAAGGCCTGAAAATATTCTTAAAAATCCTATTATTACAAGGGCTGTTTTTATATCTGTTATTTTATATAGTCTCATGCCAACCCAAGGTGAAATTACTAAGGTTATATTGGTAATAAGATTGTAAAAGGCTATAAAAGATGTTCTGTTTTCTCTTGGGCAAACTTCGTATAAAGAGTTTAAAAGAAGTAACATAACCCCTGAAGTGCTAAGGCCTGTTAGCGGGACAAAATATGTAACTTGGTATATTTTATTTGATATTGAATAAGCAAAGGGGGCTACTGCCATTCCAAGGGATGCTATTGTTATAGCAAGGGAATTTCCCTTATTTTTAGAAAAATGTCCCCAAAATTTATATCCAAAGGCCATTGCAAGACCGTTTATTGCTGAAATTATTGATGTCCACATCTCATTTGTTTTAAGGTAGTCAACTTCATAGGTTAAAAATAAAGGCCAAGCCATTTGCCATGTAAAATGAAAGATAAATATAGTGATTATAAATATTAAATAGTTTTTATGTTTTGGAAGATTTTTAATAAAATCTATTGATATTTTGTTGTTTTCATTGGAAACTTCTGCATGTTTTAAATTTTTGGGTATTCTATGCATAATAAGAACAATAACTTCTAAAACACCAAATATAAAGGCTACTATAAAAGCTATTTGGTATAGGGATATAAGTTGAGATTTTGTTTTTGAAATGCTATAAAGCAAAAATCCTGTAGTTAATGTGGTTATTGTTCCAACTAATGTGGCAATGCTGTTTCTTGAAGATAAGCTTGCTTCCCTATCTCCAGGAGGAAAAATATCCGCTATCAAGGACTGCCAAAGAAAAATTGCTATAGAGTTTGGAAAGTTCATAGCGCTGTAAAGTATTACAAAGGCTAAGGGCCTTGTGTTTTTAGGCAAAAAAGGGACAAGAGCCATGGTAAGATAAAAAAATCTTGTTGCAAGAAAACATAAGGAGGTTGTTCTTTTTTTGTTCTTTGTGTTTGTTAAAATGATCCCCCCTAAAAATATAGCTAGTATACTAAAAAATGCTGGCAGAGAGTTAAAAAGGGACACTAGTTCATCATTTGCATTAAGTCTTTTTAAGAAAAGGCCTGCAAAGGAAGTGGCAAGGTTTACTGATATAACCTGTAAAATTCCGTTTAGATTATTTAAAAAGAAATTGTTTTTAAATTTCAAAATAACACCCCCATCCTAGAAAAATTATAACATAAAAATAACCCTTTGACACCGAACAAATGTTCGTATTATAATTTTTTTGTAATTTAATGGAAGGGGATGGGAGAATGTTGATATACATTTTACCCTATTATATAGAAAATTTAGGAGATGGATGTAAGATAAAAGATGAAAAGGGAGAAAGAATTGTTAGTGTAAAAATTACAAACCTTTTAAAAAGCATTTTAAAGGAAAGGATGCTTGATTTTAGAGAGGTTAAAAGAAAAAGCAAGAGAATTTTAAACCAAAGAAATATAATTCCACTTTACATAGGAGATGGGGAAATACTTTTGCCTGTAAAGGTAAGAAGACCTAAAGTTTTAAGGGATGAAGTTTATGGCTATGTTAATTTTTATTTTATTGATAAAATAGAAGATGGACAGATTATTTTAAAGGATGGTCAAGTTATTAATTATTTAGAAAGCAAAAGATGTCTTTCTAGAAGGATTAAGATGGTAAGCCTTTTAGAAAGAGAGTTTTGTGATAAAATTAAATCAAATTATTTTAATTTAGATGACCCTGCTACAAAGGGAGATATAATGTTTCTTTTAAAAGAAATAATTGATATTAAAAGACTTTTAGATAGGTGATGGAAATGATAGAAATAGAAGGAGTTGTAGAAAACATAATTTTTAGGAATGAAGAAAATGGATATACCGTTATAAAACTAAGGCATAATAACGATATAATATCTGTTGTTGGTATAATGCCTTATATAAGCGAAAACATAAAGATAAAAGTATTTGGACAGTGGGTTTTACATCCCACCTTTGGTCAGCAAATAAAGCTTATATCTTATGAAGAAGTTACTCCAAATACAGCAGATGGCATAGAAAAGTATTTGGCCTCTGGTCTTATTCCAGGAATAGGTCCTGTTACTGCCAAAAAGATAGTTGAAAAGTTTGGAAAAGACACCTTTGAAATAATTGAAATGAATCCTGAAAGGCTTACAGAGGTTGATGGAATAGGAGAAAAAAAAGCTCAAAGGATAGCAGAGGCTTTTATAGAGCAAAGGGAACTTAGAAATGTTTTAATATTTCTTCAAAGTTATGGTATTTCCACTAATATTGGGGTTAAGATTTTTAAAAGGTATGGAAATGAAACTATAAAAGTTGTAAAGGAAAACCCTTATAGGCTTTGTGATGAAGTAAATGGTATAGGCTTTAAAACGGCAGATAAAATAGCAAGAAGTTTAGGAGTTGATTTGAATTCAAATTATAGAATTAGAGCAGGAATAAAATATGTTCTTGCAAATTGCATATCTAATGGCCATGTATATCTTCCAAAACTTGAACTTTTAGAGGAGGTTTATAATCTTTTAAACGTTCCTAAGGAGCTTATTGAAAATGAAATTTTATCTTTAATCAAATCAAAGGAAGTTGTATGTGATAAGATAGAAGGTCAAGAGGCTTATTATCTTGCACCATATTATTTTGCAGAAACAAAAGTTGCAGCAAAACTTATAGAGCTTTCCCTTCAAACTATAAATGAAGATATAAATTGGATTGAAGAAAATATAGCTGAATTTGAAAAGGAAAATAATATAGAGCTTGCAAAAGAGCAAAAGGAAGCTGTAATAAAGGCTATAACCAGTGGGGTTTGTGTGATAACAGGAGGTCCTGGAACGGGAAAGACGACTATAATAAAGTGTATTATTAGAATATTTAAGAAAAAAGGATTACAGGTAGCTTTGTGTGCTCCAACAGGAAGGGCAGCAAAAAGGATTACTGAGGCTACTCAAAGTGAAGCTAAAACTATTCACAGGCTCCTTGAAATAGAATTTTTAGAATCAGAAAATGGCCCCTCCTTTGCAAGAAATGAAGATAATCCATTAGAGGAGGATGTGATAATAGTAGATGAGGCCTCTATGGTGGATATTCTTCTTATGAATAGTCTTTTAAAGGCAATAGACTTTGGAAAAAGGCTTATAATCGTGGGAGATGTTGACCAGCTTCCATCAGTGGGGCCGGGTAATGTTTTAAGGGATATAATAGAAAGTAAATCAGTTCCTGTTGTAAAGTTAAATAAAATTTTTAGACAAAAAAATGAAAGTCTTATTGCCATAAATGCTCATAGGATAAATAAAGGGGAAATGCCATATCTTAATGAAAAGGATAAGGACTTTTTCTTTATACAAAAAAGCAACCCTAAGGACGTTTTAGAAGAAATACTAAATCTTGTAGATAGGCGTCTTCCAAGTTTTAAAGAAGGCTTTGACCCTTTAAGGGATATACAGGTTTTATCTCCTATGAGAAAAGGTGAAAATGGCGTTTTAAACCTTAACAGAGAGCTTCAAAGGATACTAAATCCACCATCAAGCCTTAAAGCTGAAAAGGAAGTTAGGGATATTGTATTTAGAGAAGGCGATAAGGTTATGCAGATTAAAAACAATTACAGTTTAGAATGGACTGGAGCTTTTGAACAGGGCTTTGGAGTTTTTAATGGAGATATTGGATATATAGAAAAGATAGATAATGAAGAGCAAAAAGTAATTGTTGCTTTTGAAGATAAAAAGGTTGTTTATGATTTTTCAAACTTAGATGAGCTGGATCTTGCCTATGCTATAACCATACATAAAAGTCAGGGAAGTGAGTTTCCTGTTATAGTTGTTCCTGTTTGTTTTGGACCACCTATGCTTATGACAAGAAATTTAATCTATACGGCAATTACAAGGGCTAAAAAACTTGTGGTTTTGGTAGGAATGAAACAGGCTTTAGGCTATATGATTTCAAATGATAAAGTTTCAGATAGATATTCAGGGCTTAAGGAAAGGATAATAAGGTTTATATCTGATTTAAAATAGAGGTGATATAATGGAGGTTTATATATATAAAGCAAAGGGGAAGGGCGGGGTTATATATGATTTTTCTTTTAACCCTTATGTAGATTATGAAATACTTAAAAGGACAAGGAATATAGAAAATTTTACTATATTAGGAAAAACAGATATAAAAAAAGCAAAATCAATAGTTCAGTCTGTAAATTCTAATGTATTTATAAAAAGGCTTATAAAAAATGATGATTCTATAATAAATAGGGTATTTAAAAAACACGGCATAAAAATGAAGTTAAAAAGAGTTTTTGAGGATTATGTTTTACCTTTAAAAAACGATATTGAACTTGTAGAGGGAAAGATCATAGGAAAAGTTTTTACCTTATCTGAGATATTTGATTTTTTTAAGGATATGGATTTTAGTTATCTTTTAGACATACTTCAGCTTTTATACTGTGAAAGAAGAATTCAGATTACTCCTGTGTTTGATGATAAAAATTACTGCTATTTTTGTAAAAAATACTCTTGTAAAGAATGTCAGTTTGATTTTAATCAAGATGATTTGCTAATTTATGCTGCAGATAATTATAATTTTTCTTTTAAGAGAGGATATAATTATAAAAAGATTAAACTTGATAAGATTAAAGAGGATGTAGCAAGGGATATATTTAACTTTATAAAATCTAAAAAAAACAATGCAATATTATTTTGTGCACCGCATTCTTTTAGTATAGATATTCTTTATTCTTCTATGATGGAGATTTTAAAAAATGGGGGAAAAATATTATATATAACTAGTTTTCATGATGTTTATAAATCTTTAGAGGTTTTAAAGGATTTATTTCCAGAAAACAAAATATGTGTAATTAACGATAAATTTGAGGATTTTAGAGATTATGATATTGTTATTTCTTATAAATCTAGGTTTATAAGGTTTTATAAATCTTTTGATTTTGTAATATTAAATGATTTGTATAAAGTTTTTAACAAAGAAAAACCTATAAATATAGTAGCTAAAAAGGCTTGCAAAGATAAGGCAAAGTTTTTAATAGTAACAGTAAATCCGGAAGGATATAAAGATTTAAATTGTGATTTAATGTATCTTCCCTACGTTTATGGAAGTTATTTAATTCCTGAACCAAGGGTTGAAGTAGAAAGAATAGTAGAGGAGCCTTTTTTAACTTCTCTTGCTCTTGATATGATAAGGTGGTCAATTCAAGATGGAGCCAAAACGGTGATTTTTGTTGATAAAGCTTATATTAGGAGTATTAAAAATCAAATTATAAAAAATGGTATTAAAAGAAATTATATTGAGGATAGTAGTGATTTTTTAACTTTTTTAAAAAGCGATAAAAGTATTTATATAACTGATAATTTTAAGATATCTCAAAACATATTTGAAAATATAAACGTTATAGTTTTAAATGCTAATAGCGATGTTTACAATGAAGAAGTTTTAATCTATATTTCAGCCTTTTCAGCTCTTCATAAGGATAAAAAATTAGGGGAGGTTTTATTTATTTCAAGTTATGAAACTGAAGGAATTTCTTTAGCAAGAAAACTTATAAGAAATTTAAACAAAGTGGCTTGGGAAAGAGGATATGTGAGGCTTTAAACTGCTTAATTGAAGTTTTATTTCCAGATAAAAAATTTTGCCTATATTGTGGAAAACTTGAAGAATATAGATTTGGGCTTTGTAATTTTTGTTATGCTGAAGTTTTAAAAAATAAGATGACTAACAAAATTTTAAGGCAGTATCCTTTAAAGGTTTCTTTTGATGAAGCTTATTCTGTGTTTAGATATGAAAAAATGGCAAGGGATATTATAATAAAACTTAAATATAAAGAAAAAATTGAACTTTCTTTAGTTATTGCATATTTTATGAAGGAGCTTTTAGATGAGTTAAATTTAAAATTTGACTGTATAGTTCCCGTTCCTATTTTTAAAAGTAAAAAAAGCAAAAGGGGATTTAATCAAGCCTTAGCTATAGCTGATAATTTATCAAGATTAACTTTTGTTCCTGTTTTAGATTGTGTAGAAAAAATAAAAAATACAAAGTCTCAGACCCTATTCAATGACTTTGATAGATGGTATAATGTAAAGGAAGTTTTTAAATGTAAAAAGGATTTGACAGGTAAAACAGTTTTACTTGTTGATGATGTATTTACAACAGGGGCAACAGCCCATTATGTTTCCTGTGCATTAAAGGAGTGTAATGCAAAAAAGGTAATAGTTTTAACTTTTGCATCATAAGGATATGGCATGGTTAGGTCTGTGGTTGAAAGTCGATGCTAGCCGCAGGCGAAACGACCCACGTAAGTCAGACAAAAGTCTGATGAGCATGGTGCGGCTTAGAAGTAAGTCCTGCCGGTAAAACCGAGAGGAGGATTAGTGAGAGGTATACACCTTAAGCAAAACTCCCAGCAGGCGAGTGTGGGGGCAAAGACCAGGTCAGCTAACCTGCTATATCCTTTTGTATTTTTTTTGTGTTTTTGCATAAACTAAATAAAGATATTAACACCATATGTTGATTTAAAAACCTTGAATTTCAATTTATGCACAAATTTATCCACATTATCCACAACTAGATATTAACATATTAACATTTTCACATTTTGACAAAAAATACTTGATTAAATTTTCAGAAAATATTAAAATTAATATAAGAATTTCCCTTAGCTTACTTGAAAGGGGTAGGTTTATATGAAGTACATGATTACAGGAAAAAACATTGTTTTAACTGATGCCTTAAAGGATATAGTTGAAAAAAAGTTAAGCAAACTTGAAAAGTATTTTAACAAAGAACAAGAAGCCCACGTAACTTTATCGGTTCAAAAAAATAGGCATATAATTGAAGTTACCATTCCTTTTAATGGAATGATATTAAGAGGGGAAGAAGCAACGGATGATATGTATTCAGCTATAGATAATGTTGTTGAAAAGATAGAAAAGCAAATAATTAAACATAAAACAAAACTTCAAAAGAGAATTCATAACGGAGAGACCTTAAGGCTTTTAGATATTCCAGAATATAACGAAGAGGAAGAAGAAGGAAAGATAGTAAAAAGAAAAAGATTTTCGATAAAGCCTATGGATGTTGAAGAAGCTATACTTGAGATGGAACTTTTAGGACATAACTTCTTTGTATTTAGAAACTCAGAAACCGAGGAGGTTAACGTAGTTTATAAAAGAAAAGATGGAAATTATGGTATAATAGAACCTGAATTTTAAGGCACGTTTTAACGTGCCTTATTGTTTTGTTGTTAAATAAATTAAAATATGTTAAAATATATTAGTATTGCTTAAGGGAAGGTGGTAGCATGAAACTTTTAGAAAAAATATTTGGGACTCATAGCGAAAGAGAAATAAAAAAGCTTATGCCTATAGTAGATAAAATAGAAAGCTTAGATAAAGTTATGCAAAGTCTTTCCGATGAGGAATTGAGAAATAAGACCTTTGAATTTAAAGAAAGATTAAAAAAAGGTGAAACCCTTGATGATATTTTGCCAGAGGCTTTTGCGGTTGTAAGGGAAGCCGCCTATAGAACTCTTGGTATGAAACATTTTAGAGTTCAGCTTCTTGGTGGAATTGTTCTTCATCAGGGAAGAATTGCTGAAATGAAAACGGGGGAAGGAAAAACCCTTGTTGCAACTTTGCCTGCTTATTTAAACGCCTTAACAGGAAAAGGCGTTCATGTTGTTACGGTTAATGACTATCTTGCAAAGCGTGATAGGGAGTGGATGGGAAAGATTTATGAATTTTTAGGCCTTACTGTAGGAGTTATTACCCATGATTTAGATGCTGAAGAAAGAAGAAAGGCGTATAATTGCGACATAACCTACGGAACTAATAACGAGTTTGGTTTTGATTATCTAAGGGATAATATGGTTATATACAAAGAGGAGATGGTTCAAAGAGGTCTCCATTATGCAATAATCGATGAGGTGGATTCAATCCTTATAGATGAAGCAAGAACACCTCTTATAATTTCAGGAGTTGGAGAAAAATCAACAAAGCTTTATGAAATTGCAGATAAGTTTGTAAGAACTTTAAAAAAGGGAGAAGACTACGAAGTTGATGAAAAACAACATGCTGTAACTTTAACCCAAAGCGGTATAGACAAAGCTGAAAAGTTTTTTAACCTTGAAAATTATGCTGATCCTGAAAATATAGAAATACAACACCACGTAATACAGGCTTTAAAGGCCCATGCCTTGATGAGAAGGGATATAGATTATGTTGTTAAAGATGGAGAGGTTATAATAGTTGATGAATTTACAGGAAGGTTGATGTATGGAAGAAGATATTCAGATGGATTGCATCAAGCTATAGAAGCTAAAGAAGGAGTAAAGATTGAAAGGGAATCTAAAACATTAGCTACAATAACTTTCCAAAATTATTTTAGGCTTTATGAAAAAATTGCCGGAATGACAGGAACAGCCCAAACAGAAGAGGAAGAGTTTAGAGAGATATATGGCCTTGATGTTATAGTTATTCCTACAAATAAGCCAGTAAGAAGAATAGATTACCCAGATGTTGTATATAAAACTGAAAAGGCAAAATTTAATGCAATAGTTGAGGAAATAGTTGAAACTTATAAAACAGGGCAGCCTGTCCTTGTTGGAACCATAAGTATTGAAAAATCAGAGATGCTTTCAGATATGCTAAAAAAGAGAGGAATTCCTCATCAGGTGTTAAATGCAAAGTACCACGAAAAGGAAGCAGAAATAGTTGCTCATGCTGGTGAAAAGGGAATGGTAACCATAGCGACAAACATGGCAGGCCGTGGTACAGATATAAAGCTTGGCGAGGGTGTTGCAGAGCTTGGGGGACTTAAGATAATAGGAACTGAAAGGCATGAGTCAAGAAGAATAGATAACCAGTTAAGAGGTCGTGCAGGACGTCAAGGGGATCCTGGATGTTCAAGATTTTATGTATCCCTTGAGGATGATTTAATGAGGCTTTTTGGCTCGGATAGGATAAAGGAAATAGTAACAAGGCTTGGACTTCCAGATGATGAGCCAATTGAAAGCAAGATGGTTACAAATGCTATAGAGCAGGCCCAAAAGAGGGTTGAAGCCCACAATTTTGAAATAAGAAAAATGTTACTTCAATTTGATGATGTTTTAAACAGGCAAAGAGAAATAATATATAGCCAAAGAAGAAAGGTACTAGAAGGTGAAAACTTAAAGGAAAATATAAAGGCGATGATAAAGGATGTTGTAACATCTATAGTTAATGCCCACATAAGCGATGACAGACATAGAGAAGAGTGGGACTTAAAAGGACTTGTAAGATATATAGAAGATGTATTTATGTATAAAGCTGATGAAAATAAATTAGAATCTTTATCAAGGGATGAAATATTAGAAACCTTAATAAATGAAATAGATAGGATATATGAAGATAAAGAAAAAGAATTTGAGGAAGGAACTTTAAGAGAAATAGAAAGAGTAGTTCTTTTAAGAACTGTTGATACTAAGTGGATAGACCATATAGATGCAATGGAACATCTAAAGCAGGGTATAGGTCTTAGAGCTTATAGGCATAGAGATCCTGTTCAAGAATATCAAATTGAAGGAATGAATATGTTTGATGAGATGATTTATAGTATAAAAGAAGATACTTTAAGGCTTTTATTTAGAGTAAAACCAGAAAACAAGGTTGAAAGGGAAAGGGTTGCAGAACCTGTATCTACAAATTATGATGAGTCTTCTAAAAAGCAGCCTATAAAAAAAGGAGAAAAAATAGGAAGAAATGAGCCTTGTCCTTGTGGAAGTGGCAAAAAGTATAAAAATTGTTGTGGAAAAAATGCATAAGGAGGGGATAATATGCATCTTCAATTTGAAGAGCATTACTCAGCCATTGAACCTATGAAGAAAATATTAAGTGAAGTGGGGGCTTCTCTTTGACATCCCTAAGCTTAAAAAGGAAGTAGAAGATTTAGAAAATAAAATGCAGGAACCTGACTTTTGGAATGATATTGAAAAGGCTCAAAAAATAGTTCAAAGGGCAAAGGCCTTAAAGGATAAGATTGAAAAGTATGAGAATCTTTTAAAGAGATTGGATGACCTTCAGGTTCTAATTGAGCTTTGTGATGAAGAAGAAGATTATTCTCATCTTGATGAAATAGCAAATGAAAGGTATGACCTTGAAAAGAAAATAGAAGCCTTTAGAATTGAGACTATGCTTTCTGGAGAGTATGATAAAAATAACGCTATTTTAAGCATACACGCAGGAGCAGGTGGAACAGAGGCTTGTGATTGGGCATCTATGCTTCTTAGAATGTATACAAGATGGGCAGAATCAAAGGGGTATAAGGTTGAAACTGTTGACTTTTTACCCGGAGATGAAGCAGGTGTAAAAAGCGTAACTTTAGAAATTAAAGGAGAGTATGCCTACGGATATTTAAAAGCAGAAAAGGGAGTTCACAGGTTAATTAGAATTTCACCCTTTGATGCTGCAGGAAAAAGGCATACATCCTTTGCTTCTGTGGAAGTTTTACCAGAACTTGAGGATAATCAAGACATAGAGATAAGGGATGAGGATTTAAAAATAGATACCTTCCGTTCAGGTGGTGCAGGAGGACAGTATGTAAATAAAACAGAATCAGCTGTTAGAATTACCCATATTCCAACAGGAATTGTTGTATCCTGCCAAAGTGAAAGAAGCCAGCATGCCAACAGGGAAATGGCAATGAAAATGCTTAAAGCAAAACTCATAGAACTTAAGGAAAGAGAAAGAAAGGAAAAAATAGAGGACTTGACAGGGGAACAAAAGGAAATAGGCTGGGGAAACCAAATAAGAACGTATGTATTCCAGCCATATACCCTTGTTAAGGATCACAGAACTGGGGTTGAAATTGGAAACATTCAAGCGGTTATGGATGGAGAAATAGATGAGTTTATAAATGCATATCTAAAGATGGAAAACAAAAAGTAGATCCATAAGCGGATCTACTTTTTGTTATAAATTGTAAAAATTATTATTAATATAAAAGTTGAAGATATAACATAGTAAAGTATAGGGGCATTATCTTCTATAAAAACATTTTTTTTGCTTAAATAGTCTTCAACTATTTTATAAACTTTTATAATGTTTTTAATATCTATGTTTTCTATTGTATCATAAGGGGTGTGGATTTTATCTAGGTCATCGTGAATTAAGGTTACAGAACTTATCCCTTTTAAAGTAAAGGGAACGTGGTCGCTGTTATCTTCATAGCTTCTTTTAAGGTTATGGGAATTTAAAAAGGCATCTATCGAATCTTGCCTATTTAAAGACAAGCTGGATTTTAGAGCAGTTAAAGGTATTTCTTTTTTTGAACCTATCATATCAAAGTTTATACATTCAGCACCCTCTAATGAAATCGGAGGGTTGTTTACAAAATAATAGGATCCTAAAAGTCCTTCTTCTTCAGCATTAAAGGCTATGAATATAATATTCCTATTAGTTTGTTTATTTTTAAGATGATTTGCAAGTTCAATTAAAAAAGATACGCCAGAAGCATTATCTAAAGCACCGGGGTAAATTTTATTAGCATCATATCCTACGTGGTCTATATGGGCTGAAAATATTATTGGTGGATATTTTTTTTCTTTAGCTTTTTTATAGGCTATAACGTTTTTAGTTTTAACTTTTTTAAATTCCATAGAACTTTTTATTTCAAATGTATAGCCTTTTTTTTGAAAGTTAATTATTTCGTCTAAGTATTTGCTGTTTAGGGCTATTTTAATTAAACCTTTTTTATATTCATTTTGTAATTTATATGTGCTTTTAAAGTTAGGATTTAAATTATACATATATATTACTGCTTTGATGCCTTTAGATAAAAGATTTTTATCAAAATTATATTCAGAGATTGTTTCAGAGGGATAATTTATTGATATAAAAATATCTCCCTTTTTTTCATCAGAGTAAATTTTACCCTTTATATATCCTCCTTTTGAAAGTCCAAAGGGGACTTCTTTAAAATCAATTCCGTATTTGTATTCTTTTATTAGTTTATTGTTATCGTATACCCTAAAATAAGTTTCTCCCTCTATATATGGAACATAAGCATAAAAGTGTTGAAAAAAGGTGTTATTATCTCCTAAAGGATTTAATTTTGCATCTTTAAATTTCTTTGCAACAAAATCGCAGGCAAGTTCGTTTCCAACATCTCCACAAAGTCTTCCTCTATATTTTTCACTGGAAAGTTCTTTTATGAAGTTATACACATTTTGTGGATTAAAATAAGCTAAAGCAATGTTTTGTAAAAACATTAAAATAACAACGATGAATCCTACTATTTTTTTCAAAAATACCACTCCAAAATTTAAAATATATTACCATTATATTCCATTATCCACAATATTATCAACAGATTGTGAATAACTCTGTTGATAATATTGTGGGTTTTATGTGAATTCATGTAGATATTTTATAATATAAGGAAAACTAGAGCTATTATTATTCCTGAATAAATTAGGTCAATCAAACAATAACCCATTATATCCTTTGCACTAAGTTTAGCAAGGCCTAATATAGGTAGTGCCCAAAAGGGTTGAATCATATTTGTCCAAGCATCTCCCCAAGCAAGAGCCATAACAGCTTTACCTAAAGGAATGTTTAGGGATTGAGCTGCTTTAACTACGATAGGACCTTGTGCTACCCATTGCCCACCACCTGATGGTATGAATAAATTAATTAATCCTGCACTTAAGAAAGTAAAAAGGGGAAAAGTTTTTACATTTAAGCCTGTAATCAAGTCCCTTTACTTTGCGAGCAAGTTCCTTAGCTAAAAGTCCGATAATAGCTAATGCTGGGGTTTTAGCTACAAAATCCTTTTCCCCAGCAGTTAATAAGTTCAATAGCAGTTTTATCTGTTTTAAAGATTGCTAAAATATAAACAATTATAGTTAGTAAAATAGCAAAAATAAATGCATCAGGTAAATATTCTTCAACTAGTTTAACACATGCATGGAAACATAAATTTCACCTCCTAGTTTGTATTTATTCATTTAGTTTGTTAATTAGAACAAAAGTTTAAGAGGGGATTGTTATAAAGCAATATTATAAATATAATTAAATCTGAGGTGATTGCATGGACATTGTTAAAATTTTATGTAATGAGCTAAACATAGGAGAGATTCAAGTAAAAAATACTATTAAACTTATTGATGATGGGAATACTATTCCCTTTATTGCAAGATATAGAAAGGAAGCAACTGGAGGCCTTGATGATGCAACTTTAAGAAAATTTTATGAAAGGCTAAGTTATTTAAGAAATCTTCAGGCTAAAAAAGAAGAAGTAAAAAGGCTTATATCAGAGCAGGGGAAATTAACTAAGGAAATTGAAGAAGCTATAGAAAAGGCTGAAACCATAACTGAAGTTGATGATATATACAGGCCTTTTAGACCAAAGAAAAGGACAAGGGCAACTATAGCAAAGGAAAAGGGATTAGAGCCTTTAGCTAATATAATATTAGGTCAAGAATACAAAGAAAATTTATTAGAAATAGCAAGGCAATATATTGACGAAGAAAAAGAAATTTTAAAAGAAGATGATGCTATATCGGGAGCTTTAGACATTATTGCCGAGGAAATATCGGATAATGCCGAATATAGAAAATTTATAAGGAATATAACCTTTAAAGAGGGAATAATAGTTACAAAAGCTATAAAACAAGAAACCTCCCCCTATGAAATGTATTATGACTATAAAGAAGCAGTAAGAACTATTCCTGCTCATAGAGTTTTAGCTATAAACAGGGGTGAGAGGGAAGAATTTTTATCTGTAAAAATTGAAGCTCCGGTTGAAAAGATAATTTCCTACCTTGAGGATAAAATTATAAAAAGAGAAAAGGATAAAGAATACCTTCAAAGGGCTATAAAGGATAGTTATCAAAGGCTTATTGCACCTTCTATTGAAAGGGAAATAAGAAATGAGCTTACAGAAAAAGCACAAGAACAAGCAATAAAGGTGTTTGCAGAAAATTTAAGAAATCTTCTTATGCAGCCACCTGTAAAGGGAAAAGTTGTTTTAGGCTTTGACCCAGGGTTTAGAACAGGATGTAAAGTTGCAGTTGTAGATGAGACTGGGAAACTCTTAGATACAGCTACAGTTTATTCAACAGCTCCTCAAAACGACATTGAGGGTAGCAAAAAGATAATGAAGGAGTTAATTTATAAATACAATGTAGATATAATATCCCTTGGAAATGGAACTGCTTCAAGGGAATCAGAAATATTCATTTCAGATCTTATAAAGGAAATAGAAAAAGAATCTGGAAAAAAGATTTATTATGTTGTTGTTTCAGAAGCGGGGGCTTCTGTATATTCTGCTTCAGAAGTTGCAAGGGAAGAGTTCCCTAATATAAATGTTTCCTTAAGGGGAGCAATATCAATTGCAAGAAGGCTTCAGGATCCTTTAGCTGAACTTGTTAAAATAGATCCTAAATCCATAGGGGTTGGCCAGTATCAGCATGATGTTTCTCAAAAAAGGCTTGATGAAACGTTAAAGGGAGTAGTTGAAGATGTTGTAAATAGCGTTGGAGTTGATTTAAATACAGCTTCCGTTTCTCTTCTTTCCTATGTAGCTGGTATAAATTCTTCCATAGCTAAAAATATAGTAGAATATAGAGAAAGGAATGGCAAATTTAAAGATAGAAAAGAACTTTTAAAGGTTAAAAGGCTTGGAGAAAAAACCTTTGAGCAGTGTGCAGGATTTTTAAGAATTCCAGAAAGTGAAAATCCTTTAGATAATACTGGTGTTCATCCAGAGTCCTATGGTGTTTGCATAAAATTCCTTGAGGTTTTAGGTTTATCATTAGAAGATGTTAAAAATAGAAATCTTTCAAATTTAGATGAGCTTGTAGAGAAAAACGGTGGAGCTGAAGAAATTGCAAAAAGAATAAATTGTGGTCTTCCAACTTTACTAGATATTATAAAAGAGATTAAAAAACCAGGAAGGGATCCAAGGGAAGAACTTCCGCCACCTATTTTCATGTCTTCTGTTATGGAAATAGAACATTTAAAGCCCGGAATGATTTTAAAAGGAACCGTAAGGAATGTTACAGATTTTGGTGTTTTTGTAGATATTGGTGTTCATTATGATGGCCTTTTACATAAATCTCAAATATCAGATAAATTTATAAAACATCCTATGGAGGTTTTAAAGGTTGGAGATATAATAACTGTTAAAATTTTAGAGGTTGACCTTAGAAGAAAAAGAATAGCTCTTTCTATGAAGGATATTTAGATTGAATATTTGTAAATTTTATGGTAATATATAAACAAAAATATCTTCGGGGCAGGGTGGAATTCCCGACCGGCGGTAAAGCCCGCGAGCCGAAAGGCTGACCTGGTGAAATTCCAGGGCCGACAGTGAAAGTCTGGATGGGAGAAGATATTTTTGGATATTTTTATCCGTTTTCTCCCTTTGCCCCAATGAAAGGGAGGTTTTTTTATGGTAAAATCAAAAAAATTATCAAACATGATTAAAGTATCTATTCTTTCTGCAATTTCACTCATCCTTATGTTTTTTGAGTTTTCTCTTCCTATCTTCCCAGAGTTTTTAAAAATTGATTTGAGCGACATTCCTCCTCTTTTAGGTGCTTTTGCTTTAGGCCCCTTATATGGTGTTTTAGTTGAATTTATAAAAAACATTTTGCATTTTGTTTTAAAAGGTCAAACTGCAGGAATAGGAGAGATGGCAAACTTTTTGGTTGGAATTTCTTTAGTATATCCTGCTTCTTATATTTATTTTAAAAACAAAACAAAAAAGGGTGCATTTTTAGGCCTTTTTATAGGAGTTGTGGTTATGGTTATTTCTGCATCGCTTTTAAATTATTTTGTACTTCTACCTCTTTATGAAAAAGTACTTAATTTTCCTATAAGTGCAATTATAGAGTGGGCATCTAAGGTTAATAAAAACATAAAAGATATAAATTCCCTTATTGTATATAGCATAGCTCCTTTTAATCTCATTAAGGGAGTTATTGTATCCTTTTTAACTATACTAATATATAAAAGAGTATCTCCAATACTTCATAAGTAGGCACTTTGTGCCTATTTATTTTTTGTTTGATGAAAAAGCGTCCGCACACTTTTTAAACGCCTTTATTATAACAATATTTGTTGTAAAACCTTATAGGCTGGTATAAAATATAAATGAATTTAAATAAAGGGTGTGAAAATATGAAAGTTTTATCTTATTCAAAGGAGATGACTTTTGATATAGGAGTAAAGCTTGCAAAGATATTAAAAAAGGGAGATATAATAAGTTTAAATGGAGATTTAGGGGCAGGTAAAACCCATCTTGTAAAGGGAATAGCCAAGGGACTTGGAATCAATGAAGATATTACAAGCCCAACCTTTACGATTGTAAATGAATATTATGGAGAAATGCCTTTATATCATTTTGATGTTTATAGAATTTCAGATGTTTTAGAGCTTTATGAAATAGGTTTTGAAGAATACATATATGGAGATGGTATATCAGTAATTGAGTGGGGAGATTTGGTTGATGAGGTTCTTCCCAAGGATAAAATAAGGATATTTATAAAGGTAATAGATGAAAATACAAGGGAGATAGAATTTTTTAATCTAGATAAGGAGCTGATATTGTGAGGGTTTTAGCTATAGAAACGTCTACTTTAGTAGCTTCTGTTGCAGTTGTTACAGAAGAAAAGGTAGAGGGAGAGTTTTACATAAACAATAAGCTTCAGCACTCTGTTCTTCTTTTTCCTATGATAGAAAATTTGTTTAAAACTTTAGATATAGATTCTTCTTATATAGATGCAGTTGCAGTATCAAAGGGCCCCGGTTCCTTTACAGGCCTTAGAATAGGAGTTGCAGCAGCAAAGGGTTTTGCTCAAGGGAGAAACATTAAGTTTATCGGAATATCAAGCCTTGATGCTATGGCTTTTATGCAGGTGGGATTTGATGGAATCATAGTCCCTATTATGGATGCATTAAAGGGTAACGTATATACAAGCTCTTATAAGTTTAAAGATGGAAAACTAGAAAGAATAAGCGACTATGAAGCTATTTCTATAGAGGAAGTTATAGAAAGGTTTAAACATGAAAAGGTGATGTTTTGTGGAGATGCGGTTTATTTGCATTATGATAAGCTAAAGGTTTTTGATAATTTTTACTTTTCAACTAGGACTTCAAACTATCCTAGGGCTTCAGCTTTAGGAGAACTTGCTATTTTAAGTCTTCTTGAAGGCAAAGAAGATGATATATTTACTTTTAGTCCTTTATATATAAGAAAGTCCCAAGCCGAAAGAGAATATGAAAAAAAGGTGGGGAAAAAACTTGAATGATTTTTTGATAAGGGATATGACAGTGGATGATATAGATGAAGTTGTAAAAATAGAGCATTTAAGTTTTAAAACTCCATGGACTTATGAGGCATTTTTGTCTGAGCTTACTAAAAACAAAGTAGCAAGGTATAGAGTGATTGAAAAGGATAAGAAAATAGTTGGATATTACGGGATTTGGCTTTTATATGGAGAAGGCCATATAACAAATATTGCAGTTCATCCTGAATATAGGGGAATAGGACTTGGGAATATGCTTTTAAAGGATATTATTTCTCTTTCAAAGGAGAATGGAATTAGCGCTTTAACTTTAGAAGTTAGGGTGGGAAATAGTGTTGCTATAAATTTATATAAAAAATATGGATTTGTTGAAGTTGCAAAAAGAAAGGGATACTACTCTGATACTGGAGAAGATGCGATAATAATGTGGAAATATGATGTATAAAAAGCTGCCTTTTGGCAGCTTTTTTTATTGAAAAAATTTTTTAAAAGCGTTAAAATGAATATATGAACAAATATTCATATGAGGTGGTAATATGATAGAAAAGTGTTCCTGCACGGTTGTTCATGAGGATGTTGTAAACAAAGTAAAAGAACTTATGCCAAAGGAAGAAGTGTTGTATGACGTTGCAGAGCTTTTTAAAGTTTTAGGAGATACTACTAGGATAAAAATAATATGTGCTTTGTTTGAATCTGAGATGTGTGTGTGTGACCTTGCTGCGGTTTTATCTATGAGTCAGTCAGCTGTATCCCATCAGCTTAGAGTATTAAAGGCAGCGCGCCTTGTAAAGTATAGAAAGGAAGGAAAAGTAGTTTATTATTCTCTAGATGATGATCATGTGAAGATGATATTTGACTTGGGACTTTTGCATATTAATGAAAATAGGGGGGCTTAGTTTGAAAAAGGAATATATATTAAGTGGATTAAAATGTGCTAACTGTGCTTTAAAGATGGAAGAGGGAATAAAAAAATTAGATGGCATAAAGAATGTCCGTATAGATTTTGTTAATAAAACTTTAAAGATAGAAATTGATGATAAGGCTAATTTAGATGACATGTTGTCTAAAATTAAAAGTGTTATTGTTTCAATTGAAAAGGATGTAGTTATAAAAGAAAAATACGAAAAAGAAGAAAAAAAAGAAGGTTATAACATAGCTTTTGCTTTTTTTGTATATATTTTAGCCTTTATTTTAAGAAAAGATTTTGTTTTTCTGATATGCTATGTTTTAGCTGGATATGACATACTTTTAAAGGCCTTTAAAAACATAAAAAAAGGTCAAGTTTTTGATGAGAATTTTTTAATGTCCATAGCTACTTTAGGGGCTATAGCTATTGGAGAAATTTCAGAAGCTTGTTCGGTTATGCTTTTTTATAAAATAGGGGAGTTTTTACAGGATTTAGCTGTTGAAAAATCAAGAAGGTCTATAAAGTCCCTTTTAAGTATAAGACCTGACTATGCAAATTTAGCTATAGATGAAATTAAAAGGGTAGATCCCCATGATGTAAAAGTTGGAGATTTAATAGTAGTAAAGCCGGGGGAAAAAGTTCCTTTAGATGGAGTTGTAGTTGAAGGAAAAGCTTTAGTAGATACTTCTTCTTTAACTGGGGAATCTATCCCAAGGGAAGTTCAAGAAGGATGCGAAGTTTTAAGCGGTTTTATAAATTTAAATGGTTTTTTAAAGATTAGGGTTACTAAAAGCTTCGAAAATTCAATGGTAAATAAAATATTAAGTTTAGTGGAAGGATTAGATAAAAAGACAAATACAGAAAGGTTTATTACAAAGTTTTCAAGGTTTTACACACCCTTAGTTGTTCTTTTAGCATTTTTAATAGCCTTTATTATACCTATTTTTTTAAAAGAAAGTTTTTTAAAATGGATATATAGAGCTTTAATATTTCTTGTTGTATCTTGTCCTTGTGCTCTTGTTATATCAATTCCTCTTGGTTTTTTTGCAGGTATTGGTAGGGCTTCAAGAAATGGGATATTAGTAAAGGGAAGTAATTTTTTAGAAGCTTTAAATTATGTTGAAGTTGTTGTGTTTGATAAAACAGGAACTTTAACTAAAGGAAAGCTAAAAGTAAAAGATGTTAAAGCTAAAAATCAAGATAAAGATAAAGTTTTAGAATATGCCGCTTATGCAGAGGCTTATTCTAATCACCCAGTGGCTCTTTGCATATTGGAAAATTTTAAAATAAACAGAGAAAGGATTAAGGATTACAAAGAATTTGCAGGTTTTGGAGTAAAAGCCAAAGTTGATGATAGCCAGATAATAGTTGGAAACGAAAGGTTTATGGAAGATAATAAAGTAAAAGTAGAAAATTTTAATGAAGTTGGAACAAAGGTATATGTTGCAAAGGATGGAGAGTATATAGGATGTATAATAATAGCAGATGAAATAAAGGAAGATGCTAAATATACTATAGATTATTTAAAAAAGCTAGGTAAGAAAGTTTTTATGTTTACAGGGGATTATAAAGAGGTTGCCGAGGATGTGGCTTTAAAGCTTGGAATAGATGAATATTATTATGAACTTCTTCCTGAAGATAAGGTTGAAAAACTTAAACTTTTAAAGCAAAAAGGGAATAAAGTAATGTTTATTGGCGATGGCATAAACGATGCTTTGGCTATTTTAACGGCAGATGTTGGAGTTTCTATGGGAGCTTTAGGACAAGATGCAGCTATAGAAGCTTCTGATGTAGTTCTTATGAAGGATGATTTAAAAGATATTTTAAAAGCCTTTGAAATAGCTAAAAAAACAAAAAACATTATATGGCAGAATATAATACTTGCTTTAACTGTTAAAGTATTGATTATGGTTTTAGCATTTTTAGGATTTTCTAATATGTGGTCGGCAGTATTTGCTGATGTTGGTGTTACAATTATTGCTGTTATAAATTCTTTAAGGATATTAAAATAGTTTAAATGTAAAAAATAAGGCTCAGTCTGAGCCTTATTTAATCGTTTTGAAGTTCTATAAGGTCTAATATGTTTTCAAACTTAAACTCTAGTAGTATTTCTTTTTTTATTATATCTTTTAGCATTTTGTTGACGGATTTATTTAAAGCTATCATATCTTGAAGATTTGCTTGACATCTTCCTTCTAAAAGTTGTTGAATTTTTTCAGCTTCAGAATTTAGTATTGCAGCAAGGCTAAACTCTTCAAGAGCTATAGAAGCTAAAAGTAAATTAACTATATCCTCATTCTTTAAGTTTATAGTTGGATTGATATTTGGTATATTAGGCATTCCCACAGCTATCCCCCCTTAGTTTTATAATATGATTTTTTAAAAGATTTGACACGGGGATAGCAAAAAAATAAAAAAAGCAAGCCCAATGGCTTGCTTTGGCAGGGGCAGAGGGACTCGAACCCCCAACCAACGGTTTTGGAGACCGCTACTCTACCAATTGAGCTATGCCCCTAAGACAAAATATATTATACAATATCTTTTTATAAAAATCAATAGATTAATTTATTTTTTCTCCACAATAGGGGCAATAATTATAGCTTACATCAACTTCTCTTAAACAGTTTGGGCATTTTTTATACCAATAATTGAAGGTAATTTCATGTAATTCATAATCGTTTATCACTATATCGTCTTCTTTTTCAAGCCTTTGCCCATATTCAGTTGAAATTTCAAATATAGTTTCACAGCATCTTGATATCAAATAATATTTTTTATTCCATTTATATATTGGGATAAAGAAAAAATGAAATACGTTGTATTGTTTTATTAACTTATAAGAGGATATTCTTCCACATTTTTTACATATTATGTTGTTTATATCTTTAACTTCTTCCTCCTTTGGTTCTATTCCAAAAATTCCTATAAAAAACATATCAAATCCTCCTTTAGAGGTTTTCAAAAATATTATAGCACATTTGTTGAAGGAAAGTAATACACCTGTTATACTTAAACTTGAAGTTAAAGGAAAGGGGGATTTTTATGGACTGCATATCTAAAAATTTAAAGGGATGTACTTGTACTTATACATCATGTTCAAAAAGAGGAAAATGCTGTGAATGTGTTGCATACCACAGAAGCAGGGGAGAAATTCCAGGATGCTTTTTTACAAAGGAAGGAGAAGCTACTTGGGATAGATCAATTGAAAACTTTATAAGGGATAGAAAAAAATAACCCCTCAAACTGGAGGGGTTATTTTATTGCTTCAAGAACTTTAAGTAGATACTTCCACATTCTTTGAACAGAGGATATGCTCATGTGTTCATTTGGAGTATGAACATCATAAAGATTTGGACCAAAGGATATCATGTCAGCTCCACCTAGTTTTTCAGATAGAAGACCACATTCTACTCCAGCATGAATTGCATATATTTCAGGTTCTTTACCAAACATCTCTTTATAAACTTTTATCATTATTTCTCTCAATTTACTATCTGGGTTATATTGCCATTCTGGATAATCAGAGTCTGCAACAAGTTCCATTCCAATAACCTTTGCAACAGTTTTAGCTTCTTCTAGTATTGCATATTTTAGTGTTTTTACAGAGCTTCTAATAGCGCTTTCAAATTTTATGCTTTCATTTTCAGTTACAACAACTCCAAGGTTTGTAGAGCTTTCTACAAGACCATTTATATGCATTGACATTGTTTTTATTCCGTTTGGAATCAGCATAAGGGCTGCAATTGCCTTTTCTTTTGTTTCTTTTGAAAATACCTTTTCAATGTTTTTATCGCATTTGTTTAAAGTAACTGAAACTAAAGGATCTGATGCACTAAGTTCATTTTTTAATATAGAGTCCCACTCTTTAATTTTGTTTTCTAATTTTTCTTTATCGTTTTCGTTTATTAAAATAACAGCATCGCATTCCCTTGGAATAGCGTTCATCTTAGAACCGCCGTTTATTTCTGCAAGTTCAAACTCTAAGCTGTTTAAAAGGTCGTTTAATATTCTTCCCATTATTTTATTTGAATTTCCTCTTCCTTTATCTATATCCATTCCTGAATGACCGCCTTTTAATCCCCTTATGCTTATTGTGTAGGCGCATAATTCTTTTTTAACATCTGCCCAGTTAATTTTTAGTATATGTCTTGTTCTAACTCCACCTGCACAGCTTACAAGAAGTTTTCCTTCTTCTTCTGAATCCATGTTTATAAGAATCCTACCTTTTAAAAGGGAGCCGTCAAGTTTTTGAGCTCCTCCCATTCCTGTCTCTTCTTCAACTGTTAGTAAAACTTCAAGTGGAGGATGTGGTATGTCCTTTGATGCGAGTATCGCAAGAGCATATGCTATTGCAATGCCATTATCTGCGCCTAATGTTGTTCCTGTTGCATATATGTAGTCTCCCTCAACTCTAAGTTTTAATGGATCTTTTTCAAAGTCATGTTCGGTGTCTTTGTTTTTTTCACAAACCATGTCCATGTGGCCTTGAAGTATAACAACAGGAGCGTTTTCATATCCTTTTGTTCCAGGTTTTTTTATTATTATGTTATAAGCTTCATCTTGAATAACTTCTAAGTTATGTTCTTTTGCAAATTTAACAAGCCAATCGCTTAATGCTTTTTCATTTCCGGAGCCATGGGGAATTTTTGATATTTCTTCAAAGTAGTAAAATACATCCTTTGGTTCTAAGTGTGATAAAACTCCCATAATTTCACCTCTCTTTAATAATAATTCTAAATACGGTATAATTATAATATATATTTCAAGAAAAGTTAATATATTTGAAAAATTTAAAGGGGGATGGAACTTGAAAAGCACATGTTTTTTTATTCTTGCAATTGTTGATTTGATTTTTATATTAATTTCTGTAATCTTTGGGGATCCTGACAAAATATTTTTGGGGTTAGCAAGTATAATAAAGGAATCTGATATTTTAATTACAGATTATATAGCTATTGGAGGAATTGAAGGAGCATTTTTTAACGCAGGACTTGTTGGACTTTTTGTTTTAGCTTTATATAGGATAAATAAGCTTGAAATAAACGGGAGTTTGATTGCAGCTCATTTTACAACTTTAGGTTTTGCGCTTTTTGGTAAAAATGTAGTTAATATATGGCCTATGATAATAGGAGTTTATTTATATTCATTATATCAAAGAGAACCTTTTAAAAATTATATATTGATTGCTGTATTTGGAACTACATTATCTCCAGCAGTGGTTCAATTTGCTTTCTTAAACTTATTTGGAAGGTTTAGTATAGTTTTAGGAATTTTAATTGCTGTGTTTTTAGGATTTTTATTTCCACCTCTTGCAAAGTTTTGTTTAAAGCTTCACCAAGGGTACTGCCTTTATAATACTGGTCTTGCAGGAGGCCTTATGGCTACAATTATGATGTCTAAATTTAGAGCTTTTGGAATAGACTTTGAAAGGAGACTAGTTCTTTCAGTAGGAAATAATTTATTATTTACTGTTATATTTAGTATAATATTTATTTGCTTTATAGCTTATGGTTTAAGGGAGAGGAATCTTTTGAAAAAATACAAAGAGCTTTGTAAAACAACAGGAAGGCTTTATAGCGACTATCACAATGAATTTGGATGTAGGGTAACCTTTTTTAATATGGGATTGTTAGGACTTATATTTATTTATTATGTCATTTTGATTAAGGGAGAACTTACAGGTCCTATTATCGGGGCTATATTAACCATTGTAGGATTTGGAGCTTTAGGAAAACATGTTTTAAATACAATTCCAGTTCTTTTAGGAACGATTATATCTTCAATTCTTAATATCTGGGATGTAAATTCTCAATCTATAATACTTGCCTCTTTATTTGGCACAAATCTTGCGCCTATATCTGGAGAGTTTGGGTGGATTTTTGGAATTATAGCAGGTTTTTTACATGTTTCTGTTGTTATGAATATGAGCTATCTTCATGGAGGGTTGAATTTATACAACAATGGCTTTGCGGGGGGAGTTGTGGCAACTGTTTTAGTTCCTATAATTTCTTCTATTTTTAGAAAAAAGGTTGAATATAAGTATTAGTTAGTTATAATAAGTTTATAGAAAAATTTTAAGGGGGAATACTATGGATATGAAGGACAAGTTAATAAATAACCTAAATGAATATGTTTCTGTGTTAGATGAAAGGTTTGGTAATAAAAAACTTTGGGAGGAGTTTTTAATTACAGTAGCTGAAAATTCTAGTGATGTTTATTTGCAAAAACAAGAAATATTAAAAAATATTATAGATTTTATTGGTATTGACAATTTTATTCTTGCAATTGATGAAAAAGTGTCCGCACACTCGTGACTTTAGTCATGAGTAAGGACGCTACACTATTATCATAAATTATATTGGTTAAATTGCACTGTAATATATGTTATAATAACCATAAATAGCAATAATCAAATATCACATTTATCCAAAAGTAGGTGTTTGTATGGAAAAAGCTTTTAAATTTAGGCTTTATCCTAATAAACAACAAATAGAGCTTATAAATAAAACTTTTGGCTGTGTTAGGTTTGTTTATAACTACTATTTAGATAAAAGAACAAAAACATATCAAGAAAAATGTATAACATTAAATTATGAAAAGTGTTCAAAAGACTTAACAAATCTAAAAAAAGAAAAAGAATGGCTAAAAGAAGTAGATAAGTTTGCACTTCAAAATTCACTTAAGGACTTAGACAAAGCATTTAAAAATTTCTTTGAAGGTAGAGCTAAATTTCCAAAGTTTAAGTCAAAGAAATATAATTACCAGAGCTATAGAACAACATTTACAAACAATAACATTGAAATTAAAGAGAATAAAATTAAACTACCTAAATTAGGCTGGGTAAAATTTGTAAAATCAAGGGAAGTAGAGGGTAAAATACTAAATGCAACTATAAGTAGAACTCCAACAGGGAAATATTTTATCTCAATTTGTTGTAGAATAGAAAAAACTATAAAAAAGCCTAAAATTAATAAAGTAATAGCTATAGATTTGGGAATAAAGCATTTTTTAATAGATAGTGAAGGTAATAAAATATCCAATCCTAAATATCTTACAAAGTTAGAAAAAAGACTTATTAAGGAACAAAGAAAGCTTTCTAAAAAACAATTAGGTAGTAATAACTTTAAGAAACAAGCTAAAAAAGTAGCAAAAATACATGAGAAGATAAGAAATCAAAGGGAAGATTTTTTACAAAAGTTGTCCTCTAAAATTATAAACGAAAACCAAGTTATAATTTTAGAGGACTTAAGGGTTAAGAATATGTTAAAGAACGACAAAATATCAAAGTCTATATCAGATGTAGCATGGTCAAAATTTGTAAGTATGCTTGAATATAAAGCATTATGGTATGGAAGAACAGTAGTGAAAGTAGATACTTTCTTCCCATCAAGTCAAATATGTAATGTATGTGGTTATAAAAATGAAGAAGCAAAAAACTTAAACATAAGGGAATGGGAATGCCCAATATGTAAGACAGTTCACGATAGAGATGTAAATGCAAGTAAAAATATACTAAAAGAAGGTAAAAAGATATTAGGCATAGCATAAACAAAAATAGTAGGGTAGGGACTACCCGAAGTTACGCCTGTGGAGATAGTAGGTTACGAGGTCGATGAAGCAGGAATCCCGCGACTTTAGTCGTGGGAGGTTCAATAAAGAGGTTTACTTAGATAGATATTTAATTTTAATGGCGGATGTTTTAGGACATGGCATAAAGGCTTATGAAGTTGCAAAAAATATAAAAAGCTTTTTTTTAAGTTATGAGTATAAAAATCTTGAGGATTTTTATATAAAGTTAGATACGTCAATAAAGGGGACTAGAGGATGTGCTCTATTTTTAGCTATCTTATCAGAGTTTGAGCTAGAATATATAAATGTTGGAAATATAAGGGGCTGGCTTATAAATAAAAACAATATAAAGAAGCTTATGTCAAGTCCGGGAGTTGTTGGAAGACACCAAGGTTACTATAAGATTTACAAAGAAAGCGCTATTATGCACGATGCTTTTTTTAGTTTTATGCTCGGATGGAATTTCCTCAAGATTTTCTCCAAATGTTTTAACCTATAAAGAAGATGTTCAACTTATAGCAGATAAAGTAGTTAAAGATTATGGAATAGATAACGATGATGCCTCAGTATTGATAATTAGAGGTGATTGAATTGAGGATGTTTTTAAATAAGTATAAAAGTTATTTAAAGGATTATATATTTAACGGTGGAGATGAAACTATTTTAATGAATGCCTTTGATGAGCTTTTGGAGTTTTTGGATCCAACCCTTAGTGAAGCTGTAAACATATTAGATGTTCATGTTAAAGCTTTAGAAGATGTTTTAAATGTAGATAAAGATAATGATTTAGTTCAGTGGATATATATACAAAGAGCCAATGAATTTTTAGCACAAATATTTATGTATATAGATTCAATGATTTTAAGTTTAAGAGAAGAGGTTGAAAGGGATGCATTGACAGGGCTTAATAATAGACTTGCATTAAGTAGAATTTTATCTTCTCTTTGGTTTGAATATAAAAAGAATAAAAAAAGCTTATCCCTTGCTCTTTTAGATTTAGATAATTTTAAAAAGGTAAATGATACATACGGGCATATTGTAGGAGATAAGGTATTGAAAGAAGTTGCAAATGTTTTAAAAAGCAATACAAGAGGGAATGATATAGCCTTTAGGTTTGGAGGAGAAGAGTTTATCGTGCTTTTTCCAAACTCTAATTGTATACAAGCAAAAGTTCCTGCAGAAAGGATAAGAAAACAGGTTGAGGATTTGATTATAACAGATTATAATATAAGAATAACAGTTAGTATAGGTATTGCTTCTTTGGAGGACAATCCAGAGAGCATGGATGAGCTTATAAGATTTGCAGATGATGCTATGTATCAGGCAAAATCAGAGGGCAAAAATAGGATTGTATTATATAAAGATATAAAAGGTATTATAATGCAGTAAGGTTTCATCTTACTGTATTTTTATGCAGAAAAAATATTGAATAATTATAAGAATTTATGAATTTTTACAATTTTTTAAAAATTTTAAAAACAAACAGGAGGAATCGCAAGAAAGTTAAAGTATAAATTAGTTAATCGGTTCAAACGACAAAATATAGATATATTTTTGAAATTTCTGACATTTTTCTTTTTATACAAAAGATGTATAATGAATATGCAGGGAAAAACAGCTTAGGAGGAATCAATATGAGTTTTATAAATGTAACATCGGAAATAGGACAGCTAAGAAGGGTTTTGCTTCATAGACCTGGACAAGAGGTTGAAAATTTAGTTCCTGAATATTTAGGCAGGCTTTTGTTTGATGATATTCCATATCTTAAAATAGCTCAACAAGAGCATGATAGGTTTGCTGAAATCTTAAGGGAAAATGGTGCAGAGGTTTTATATCTTGAAAATTTAATAACTGAAGTTTTAGAAGATGATAAAATAAAGCTTGAGTTTTTAAATGAATTTTTAAATGAAAGCGGAATTACATCTCCTTCTTTAAAGGATACACTTGTTGAATATTTAGCAAAAATGCCATCAAGACAGATGGTTGATAAATTGATGGCTGGAGTTAGAAAAAATGAGGTTGAAGTAAAAGAGCCAACCTCATTAGTTGAAATGATGTCAGATGATTATCCGTTTTATTTAGATCCTATGCCAAATCTTTATTTTACAAGGGATCCTGGAGCATCAATTGGAAATGGTATAACATTAAATAGGATGAGGACAGAGGCAAGAAGAAGGGAAACCTTATTTTTAAAGTACATAGTTAAATATCATAAGTTATTTGAAGGAACGCCTCTTTGGTATGATAGGTCAATGCCTTATTCTATAGAAGGTGGAGACGAGCTTGTTTTATCTGACAAAGTTGTTGCTATAGGTTGTAGCGAAAGAACATCTGCAGAGGCTATTGAAATAGTTGCAAAGAATTTATTTGAAAATACTTCTTTTGAAAAGATTTTGGTGTTTGATATTCCAAAGTGTAGAGCTTTTATGCATCTTGATACTGTATTTACCATGGTTGATTACGATAAGTTTACTATACATCCAGGTATTCAAGGACCTCTTAGTGTATATGAAGTAACTAAAGGAGCTAATAATACATTAAAGTTTAAGCATAATACAAGCCCTCTTGATAAAATACTTTCAGAGGCATTAAATATTTCATCCGTTGAATTGATTCCATGTGGTGGTGGAGACTTTATAGTAGCAGGAAGAGAACAATGGAACGATGGTTCTAATACTCTTGCAATTGCGCCGGGGGTTGTTGTAACATATGAAAGGAATTATGTTACAAATGAAATATTAACTAAAAGGGGCATAAAGGTACTTACAATCCCAAGCTCCGAACTTTCAAGAGGACGTGGTGGCCCAAGATGTATGAGCATGCCACTTTATAGAGAAAATTTAAAATAAAAAGGAGGAATTTAAAATGCCAGTAAATTTAAAAGGAAGAAGCTTTTTAACACTTAAGGACTTTACTCCACTAGAAATTAGATACCTTCTTGACCTTTCCCATGATTTAAAAGCAAAGAAAAGAGCAGGAATAAGGCAAAAGCTTTTAGAAGGAAAGAACATAGTGTTATTATTTGAAAAAACATCAACAAGAACAAGATGTGCATTTGAAGTTGCAGCTCTTGATGAAGGTGCACATGTTACATTCCTTGGAGCTAATGATTCACAAATGGGTAAGAAGGAATCCTTAGAGGATACTGCAAAGGTTCTTGGAAGATATTATGATGGTATTGAATTTAGAGGATTTAAGCAAGAAACTGTTGAACTTCTTGCAAAATATTCAGGGGTTCCTGTATGGAATGGATTAACTGACGTTGATCATCCAACACAAGTTCTTGCTGACCTTATGACAATTGAAGAACATATTCCAAAACCACTTAATAAGGTAAAGATGGTTTTTGTTGGAGACACTAGAAACAACATGGCATATGCTTTAATGTATGGTGCTGCTAAGATGGGAATGCATTATGTTCTTTTAGGACCACAAGAATTATGGCCAGATATGAAGATAGTTGAAGAAATGAGGGAAGTTGCAAAGGAAACTGGCGCAAAGATTGAAGTTACAGACAACATAGATGAAGCTGTAAAGGGAGCAGACGTAATTTATACAGACGTTTGGGTATCAATGGGTGAAGAAGATAAAATGGAAGAAAGAGTAAGATTATTATCAAAATATAGAGTAACTATGGATATGATTAAGAAGACTGAAAATCCAGATGTTATATTCATGCATTGCTTACCATCTTTCCATGATTTTGAAACAAAGGTTGCAAAGGAAGCTAAAGAAAGAGGTCTTGACATAAGAGAAGTTGATGATGAAGTATTTAGAAGCAAACATTCAGTTGTATTTGATGAAGCTGAAAACAGATTACATACAATAAAAGCTGTTATGGTAGCTACGTTATAATAAAAGGGCAGCTTAGCTGCCCTTAAATTAAAATAAGGGGTTGGATATTATGGGCAGCAAAAAACTTGGATTAGGGCTTTTGGTTCTTCTTGGAATTGGATCTATGATAGGTGGGGGGATATTTAATAGTCCTACCGATCTTATTTCAACATCAAATCCTCAAGCAACTGTGTTGGCTTGGGCTATAGGTGGAATAGGAGTTATTTGTCTTGCGTTGGTTTTTCAACTTCTTTCTAATAAAAGGCCAGATTTAAAAGGTGGAATATATTCTTATGCAAAAGCTGGTTTTGGAGATTTTATAGGATTTAACTCAGCTTGGGGTTATTGGCTTTCAGCTTTTTTAGGAAATGTAGCTTTCTTTGTTTTAATATTTAAAACAGTAAACAGCCTTTTAGGAAAAGGGAATGAGCTTCCTCCGTTTGTATCTTTTATACTAGGCTCTTTTATATTATGGGTTGTCCACTATCTTCAAACTAAGGGAACAAAATCTGCTGGTGTTGTAAGTGCAATAGTTACAGTGGCAAAATTACTTCCGCTTGCACTTGTCATAATTTTTGGAATTTTCGCATTTAAATCTGATATATTCTTTGTTCCAAACTGGCAAACAAAACTTGTTGCCACAGGAGAGCCTACAACAATTTTAAACCAAATAAAAGGTGCGATGGGAACTATACTTTGGTGTTTTGTAGGTGTTGAAGCGGCTGTTGTTTTATCCGAAAAGGCAGAATCGCCTAAAATAGTTGGAAAGGCAACTGTTTTAAGTCTTTTGATAACTCTTTTAATTTATGTTTCAATTTCAACTATAGCTATGGGGGTTGTTCCTGCCAGTGAGCTTGTTGATGCTGGAACACCTCTTGCAGATGTTTTAGCAAGAACTTCAATAGGTAGGGCAGGATCTTATATAGTAAAAATAGGGCTTTTAGTATCAATACTTGGAGCTCTAATAAGTTGGGTTATGCTTTCTGCTGAAATACCTTATGTTGCTGCAAAAGATGGGGTAATGCCAAAGTGGTTTGCAAAGGAGAATGATAAGGGAGTTCCTATAAATTCTCTTATAATAACAAATGCTGTAACTCAGCTATTTTTGGTGTCTTTGCTATCTGATAAACTTCAAAACGCTTATTATGCTGTATTTTATATGGCAACTACCTGTATACTTTTACCATACCTTTTCTCAGCTTTATATGCTCTAAAGGTTGTAAAGGAAGACAAATTAAGTTCTTTAGACTTTATAATTGCCCTTGTTGCAACAGTTTATTCAATATATGTTATTTATGCAGTAGGACTTGTATATCTTGCAGCTGCTTTTATAATGTATGCAGTAGGATTGATCGTTTACTACTTTGCTAAAAAGGAAAAAGGGTTATCTTTTACAAATTCTGAAAAGGTTGCAAGTGTTTTAATAACATTAATTGCAATTTATATGATTATTCAAATAATATTAGGTAAAATAACATTATAGAAAGGAGATTTGCTATGGCAAGAATAGTTGTTGCTTTAGGAGGAAATGCTTTACAAGCAAATCCAAAGGACATTTCAGCTGAAGCTCAGCTTCAGACAGCTCATCATACTGCAAAAGCAATAGTTGACCTTATTGAAGATGGTCACGAAGTTATAATAGCCCATGGAAATGGTCCACAAGTTGGACAAATAGTTGCAACTTATGAAATGGCAAATTCAGTAAATCCGAATAATCCTATAATGCCATTCCCAGAATGTGGTGCAATGAGTCAAGGATATATAGGATATCACCTTCAACAGGCAATAAGAGATGAAATGGTAAGAAGAAATATAAACAAGAGTATAGCTGCTATTGTAACACAAGTTATAGTTGATAAGAACGATCCTGGATTTAAAAACCCAACAAAGCCTGTAGGTTCTTTCTTTACAGAAGAGCAGGCTAAAAAGCTTATGGAAGAAAAAGGATATGTAATGAAAGAAGATGCAGGAAGAGGATGGAGAAGGGTTGTTCCATCTCCTATGCCAATAGATGTTGTTGAAAAGGATATAGTAAAGACCCTTGTTGAAGCAGGACATGTTGTTATAACTGTTGGTGGTGGTGGAGTTCCTGTAATTCAAAAGGAAGATGGAACATTAGAAGGCGTTGCAGCTGTTATAGATAAGGACCTTGCATCAGAAAAGATTGCAGAAATCCTTGATGCAGATGAGCTTATAATTTTAACTGCAGTTGAAAAGGTTGCAATAAACTTCAACAAGCCAGATCAAAAGGATTTAGATTCAATGACAGTTGAAGAAGCTAAAAAGTATATGGAAGAAGGTCACTTTGCTCCAGGTTCAATGCTTCCAAAGGTTAAAGCAGCTGTTATGTTTGCAGAATCAAAGGAAGGAAGAAAGGCTATTATAACATCTCTTGAGAAGGCAAGAGATGCATTAAAGGGATTGACCGGAACAGTAATTACAAAATAATCACCCAAAGCATTGCTTTGGGTGATTTTAATTATAGTTTATATCGTCCCTATGAGGGTGAAAATAAAAAGTAGCGTTGAGGTTTATTTAGACCTCAACGCTTTTATAAAATCTTATCTTCGATTTTTTTTGCAATTTCTTCGTTTATTATATTTTCTTCTTTTAGTTTTTTAAGGGCAATAAGGCCTAAGATTTGAAATAAGGAAGTGTATTTTCCTATTTCTATTATAGTTCTGTTTTGTTTTTTTACGGTATCTACGTCTTTTTGAACTATTAAAGTCCAGCCAGTGTCGTTTATGTTAAAATAACATCCTAAAACTTCAACTTCTCTGTAGTCTTTATAAGGAATTGTTTTTGAAAAATCTATGCTTGTTTTTATTTTTTGTATATCTATTTTTAAATTTCCTTTTGCTTCAGGAAAATATTTAGTATCTGTTAATAAAAGTCCATTTTTATCTACTATAAAGGATTCTATAGTTTCGTTGTTTTCAATTGATTTCATAAGAGTATTTAAAGATTCAAGATCTATTCTTGCGCATACAACTCCTACTGTATTTTCTTCGTTAAATATAGGCACAGCAATATCTATATATAGCTTATCGTTTATTTTAATAACCTCTGACATTTTTTCAACTCCACTTAGGGCGCTTTTTATTACATATGAATTTAAAAATTCTTTTTTGTTTATAATAAATCCGCATATTATTTCGTTTTTATCGTTTATAATGTATATTTCCCTATAAGAAGGTTTATTGAACTTCATATATTCTATCATTTTTGAAATTTGACCTTTATTAAAATTTTGAGCCAACGTAAATTGAGCAAGGGCATTTAAGTCATATATAAATTCGTTTTTCCAATCTATTACAGAAACAAGCTGTCTTCTCCCTAATATCTCTAAGGTTTTTGTAGTTTCTTCTATGGTATTTGTTATGTTTATTTTATAAAAGGATGCACTTGTAAATATTGTTGGGATTATTGAAATTATAAGTAGTAAAATATATCTTAAATATTTGCAGTTTTTCTTTATAATCTTCATATTTACCACCTCTTAGTATATAATATTTCATGTTTAAAGGATTGGATTTTAAAAAAAGAGGGATGATTATGGATCAACTTAAGAAACATTTTAGTAAAAGGGAAAAAATTTATGGACAATATTTTACTCCCTTAGAGGTTTCAAGGTTTATAGTAAAAAGGTGTTTAGATTATTTAAAAAAAGATGCAAAGGATATAAAAGCACTTGACCCTGCCTGTGGAGATGGAAGTTTTTTGAAAGCTATGCTTTTAGAGGGGATAGAATATTTTGAAGGATATGATATAGATGAAAATATATTTGAAAAATTAAGTTTTGATATTTTAAGCAAAGTAAAAATTAAAGATGGCCTAATGTTAGAAGGGGAATATGATTTAGTTGTTGGGAATCCTCCTTTTTCTGCAAAGTTCAATAGAATTTCAAAAAAAGATATTCTTGATAGCTTTAAGCTAGGTAAAGGCAGAAAATCTCAGGCTATTGAAGTTCTTTTTCTTGAGAAATTTATAAATCTTACAAAGAATAATGGGGTTATAGGAATAATACTTCCCTTAGGAATTGTAGGGGCTTCCATGCTTCAGTATGTAAGGAATTATTTAGTTGAAAATATTGAATTAAAGGAAATAATTTACTTAAACTCAGGAATATTTAAAAATGGAGCAACTACAGTTATTATAATTGGGGTTAAAAATAAGGCAGATAACAAAGCTTGCAAATTTGGAATTTTAGAGGGGTTAGAACCTATAAGTATTAGATATGTTGAAAAAAATATAGATGTTAAAAATTTAAATCCAGTTTATTATTTTGAAAACGATGAGGAAGATGGGGTAAAATTGGAAGATTTAATTTTAGAGATATTTTCAGGAAGGGGTTTTTACAAAGAAGAAAGGAAGAAAAAAATAACTCATGAAAAAACTGATAAAATATATATAACTGCTAAAAATGTAGGATGGGGGACTTTTCAGGATAAAGATGTTTTATACTTTAAAGGAGATATAGATGAAAAATATATATTAAAAGAAAACGATATTATAATGTGTAGGGTTGGTCAAGGAACCATAGGAAGATGTTTAGTAATTAATAAGGATTTAGAAGGAAGTATAGTAGATGATTGGTTCCATATTATAAGGCTTAAAGATAAAAAGTATAGCCGTGCTTTTTGTGGATATTTTTTAACTGAAAATTTTAAAAGAAAGATAAAAAAATATTGTATAGGCACGGGAACGCCTAATATATCAAAAACTAAACTTTTAAACATTAAAATTCCTTTTGATAAGATTGTAAAGGTGTATAATGAAAATAAGGGCAAAGATATATTTGAATTAAGTAAGATAATAGAAAAAGAATTAAATTAAGGGAGGTTTTCTTTTGATAAATCCAACTATAACAGTAGAAAATAATAAAATAAACATAAACTTTTTAATAAAAAATAACGCATCAAAAATAAGGCTTAAAGAGAGAAAAAATGAGATGGGGGAAAGATTTTTAACTTTAAATGAAGCTTTAGACAATGAAAATGCCTATATAGAGTGGCAGATAGGATATGATACTAAAGTTAATTCTAAGAATGACTATAAAATAGAGTGTTTAAAGGGGGATAAATATATATATTATAAGCAAAAAAAGGATAAAACAGAGAAAAAGTATCCTGCTGAGCTTATGGTTATAATTAAATATGCTTTAGATTTGGAACTTTTAACAAAGGAAGATATAAAGGATATTTTAGATAAAGTTGATTATATATACGATAAACAGATATATTTAGATAATCACTCAATTATAGGAACGGATACAGGAATTTTTTTATATGATGATTTTAAAATATTTAATAGAATACTTCCTATGGCCATTTTAAAAGAAAAGGATTATTTTATTGAAATGGAAAGAAAGCAAATGCAGTATGCAGCAGGATATCAGGTTATGGTCTATGTTTGTCCTTATTTTAAATCTTTAAAGAAAAAAAGCGATAACACTTATTCGTGGATTATAAATAAAGGTAATATTGATATATTTAAAAAGGTTTTACTATCCTTTTCTTTAGCCTCTAAACAACATAATAGGGATATAAAGGAGCTGGTTAGGATAATTATAAGTTAAAACAATTTTTAGAATTGAAAAAATATTTTTTGTAGTATATAATATAATTGTTCAAACGTTTTCATAACTTTTATGAAAACGTTTGCAAAAGATAAGTTTTAAGGGGGGTTTTTATGAAAAGATTTTTAAGTTTTGTTATGACGTTTGTTTTGGTATTATCAGCCTTTGTAGGATGTTCAAAGCCTACATCAAATCAATCACAGGATATTAATCAGCAAGGAGAGTTAAAGCCAGAGGAAGGAGCTACCATTGTTGTTTGGGAAAGCCAAGGAGCAGAAGGGGATTTTATAAAGTATGCTGCTCAAGAATTTGAAAAAAGGTATGGCATAAAGGTTAAGTTTGAGCCAGTTGAATCAACTCAAACAGTTAACAAACTTCAACAGGACGGACCTGCAGGCGTTGGAGCAGATATAATTGCGGCTCCACACGATCAGCTTGGCAAAATGGTTGCGGCAGGGTTAATTCAGCCAAATCACAATCCAGAAAGATTTAAAAAGGATTTCTTAGAATCTGCAGTTCAAGGAGTAACCTATGAAGGAGAAGTTTATGGTTATCCGATAGGCATTGAAACGTATGCTTTATTTTATAATAAAGATATTATAAAACAACCACCAAAAACCTTTGAAGAAATAATTGAGTTTGCTAAAAAGTATAATAATCCTAAAGAAAAAAAGTATGCTTTGATGTGGAATGTAGGGGATCCTTATTATTCATATAGCTTTTTATCAGCCTTTGGAGGTTACGTGTTTGGAAATAATGGAACAAATAAAGATGATATTGGATTAAATAATGAAGGTGCTATAGAAGGAGCAAAATATTTTAAATCATTAAGAAACATATATGATGTAAAGCAAAAGGATGCTAATTATCAGTTTATGAGTGGACAGTTTGAAAACAATAAAGCTGCAATGATAATTAACGGGCCATGGGCTGTTGCAGGATATAAAAAGGCAAAGGTTAATTTTGGAGTTGCACCGCTTCCAACTATGAATGGAAAACAACCGATTTCTTTTTCAGGAGTTAGAGGATTATATTTGAGTTCTTTTACAAAGTATCCAAATGCTGCGAAGTTATTCCTTGATTTTGTAACTTCAGATGAAATGCTTTTAAAAAGGTTTGAAATGACAGGACAAATTCCTCCGGTTAAATCTTTAATGGACAAACCTGAAATAAAAGATGACCCTATTGTTGCAGGTTTTATGGCACAGGCACAATATTCAACTCCTATGCCATCAATACCACAAATGTCCCTTGTTTGGGAACCACTAGGTGCAGCTTTTTCAGCTATTTGGGATGGAAAGATGGAACCTAAAGAAGCTTTAGATAAGGCTGTTCAGACTATAAAGGATGCCATAGCAACTCAAAAATAATGGCATGGAAGGTATCTTCCATGCCTTAAATTTAGATTGATGTTTTTACCTTTTTAGGAGGGAAAGATATGAAAAAGTCGCAGCTTTTGTCTTGTATATTTATGGGACTTGGACAAATATATAATAAGCAATATTTAAAAGGTATTATGTTTATGTTAATTGAAATAATTGCTTTAATTAATATTCCTAATTTTGCAAAGGCTTTTTGGGGGTTATATACTTTAGGGGAAGTTAAGTTTCATTATGTTAATGGAAGGGCTGTGTTTGATCACTCTATATTTTTAATGCTTAAAGGGTTAATAGCTGTTTTATTGTTAATTTTAGTTATGATTCTTTATATTTTTAATGTTAAGGATGCTAAAAATTATGCAGAAAAGGGCATTAAGAGAACTTCTTTTAAAGATGTGTTAGATAATATGTTTCCTTATATTGTTTTAACTCCTGGGCTTTTGTCTATTATGTTTTTAATTTTACTCCCAATTATATTTACGGTTCTTGTTGCTTTTACCAATTATTCAGCGCCCTATCACCTTCCACCTAGGAATTTAGTTGATTGGGTAGGATTTCAAAACTTTAAGGATCTTTTTAAGATGGATATTTGGAACAATACCCTAAAAGGGACATTAAAATGGACAATTATATGGGCTTTTTTAGCTACGTTTACAAGTTATTTTGGAGGATTATTTTTAGCTATGCTTATAAATTCTCAAGAAATTAAGCTAAAAAAGTTATGGAGAAGCATTTTTATATTGCCTTATGCTATACCAGGATTGATTTCTATGCTTGTCATGAGGCTTATGTTTAGTGGTCCTGGAATAATAAATGATATTTTAGAAAAAATAGGTTTGCAAAGAGTTGATTGGTTAACTGAACCTTTAAATGCAAAGATTGTTTTAATACTTATAAACTTATGGCTTGGTGCACCATATTTTATGGCTCTTATGACAAGCATATTAACAAATATACCGAAGGATCTTTATGAATCAGCTGATATAGATGGAGCATCTTTTTTACATAAATTTTTTCATATAACCCTTCCTCTTGTTTTTTATTCAACAACTCCTCTTATAATAATGAGTTTTGCGTATAACTTTAATAATTTTATGCTTATTTATGCGGTAACAGATGGAGGACCTGTAAATCCTGATTATAGATATGCAGGACATACTGATCTTTTGATTTCTTGGATATATAAAATGACTGTTGAACAGCAGCAATATCATATGGCTTCTGTTGTTACTATGTTGATATTTCTTATAATAGCTCCTGCTATTGCCTTTTTCTTTACTAGAACTAGGTCTTTTAAAGAGGAGGATTTGATACAATGATGAGCCTTGAAAAAAATCTAGTTATTTCATCTTCAAGGAAGTTAAATTCTAAAAAGATTATGATTAGGATTATTTTATATACTTTTTTAATAATAAATTCTATAATAGTTTTATTTCCAATAATATGGATAATAGGATCTTCTTTAAATCCTGGAGATAGTTTATATAGTTCAAGTATGTTCCCTAAAAATCCAACGTTTATTCACTACATAGAGCTTTTTACAAAGACGGATTATCCAATTTGGTATATTAATACGTTAAAGATAGCCTTTGCTAATATGATTTTATCTGTTATACTTACATCCTTTACTGCTTATGTTTTATCCAGATTTAAATTTAAAGGAAAAAAAATAACCCTTTTGACAATACTTATTCTTCAAGTTTTCCCAAGTTTTTTAACTCTTACTGCTGTTTATGTTTTGCTTATGCAGCTTAATTTATTAAATACCCATTTAGGTTTGGTTTTATTTTATTCTGCAGCCCAAATTCCTGGAAACACGTGGGTTGTAAAAGGATACCTTGATCAGATTCCAAAGAGCTTGGATGAGGCTGCAAGAGTTGATGGAGCATCCAATTTTACAACCTTTACAAAAATAATATTGCCTCTTGCAAAGCCGATTATTGTATTTCTTGCTCTTACAAGTTTTACAGGTCCATGGATGGATTTTATATTCCAAAGGCTTGTATTAAGGAGTGCTGATAAAAAGACTTTAGCAGTAGGGCTTTTGGAGATGGTTACAGGACAATCTAATACTAAGTTTACAACCTTTGCAGCTGGAGCCATATTAGTTGCTATTCCAATTGTAATTATTTTTGTTTTTATTCAAAAATATATCATAGAGGGTTTATCTGCAGGTGCTGTAAAAAGCTGATGCCGCCAAATCTTGGCGGCTTTTTATTGTTTTGCGTTGATTTAATTTGAGGAATTAGGTAATATTGTAGTATGATAAAAGTTTTAAAGGATGGGGAACATGAAAAAAAGAATTTTTGAGATAGATTTGTTGCGTTTTATTGCTATTTTTCTTATGATTTTATATCACTTAGCATATGATGTTCAATATTATTTAGGCAAATATATAAATTTTGAAGGACTGGGATGGACTTTTATAGGTAAAACAGCATCTTTTTTGTTTATATTAGTTTCAGGCATATCAAGTGGATTTAGCAAAAATAATATAAAGCGAGGAATTAAAACTTTTGCTTGGGGACTGGTAGTTACATTTTTTACATTTATTTTTTTAAAAGAAGAATATGTGAGGTTTGGGATACTGCATTTTTTAGGTTTATGTATGATGATTTATCCTTTTCTTTATAATATTAACAGTATCGTTTTATTGATTTTATCCTTTGTTTCACTTTATCTAAGTTTATTGTTTAAAAAAATTACTATTAATACTTTCTTGTTTTTACCCTTTGGCTTGTATTACAAAGGTTTTTCTTCTATTGATTATTTTCCTATATTTCCTTATATTTCTATATATATACTTGGCATTATAATTTATAAAAATTTTTATGAAAAAGGAAAAACACTTTTTAAAATTAAAATAGGCTTTATAGAATATATAAGCCAGAAATCTTTGGTTATATATTTAATTCATCAGCCGATTTTATTAGGGATTATTTATTTAATTAAATTATTAAGGAGGATTGCATATGATATATTTTGATAATAGTGCAACAACAAAGCCTTATAAAGAAGTGGTTGATGAGGTTGTAGATTGTCTTACAAATAGCTTTGGAAATCCTTCTTCAGCCCACAGGCTTGGCATAGACGCAGAAAAAAAGCTAAATACAGCAAGAGAAAGGGTTGCAAAGCTTTTAAATGCTGAACCTTATGAAATATATTTTACCTCAGGAGGAACGGAGGCTAATAATACGGTTTTAAAGGGATTGCTAAAAAAAGGGGACCATGTTATAACTTCATCAATTGAACATAAAAGCGTAAAAGAAGCTTTAAAACAGCTTGAAGAAGAGGGGGTTGAAGTTACATATCTTAAGGTTGATAGGGATGGAATAGTAGATTTGAAAGAACTTGAAAATTCGATTAAAGATAACACAAGGCTTGTAACTATCATGTATGTAAATAACGAAATAGGATCTATTCAGCCTGTTGAGGATATAGTAAGGATAGTAAGAAATAAAAGTAAAAAAGCTAGAATTCATTTTGATGCTGTTCAGGCCTTTGGAAAGATAAAAATAGATGTAAAAAAGTTGGATGTTGACTTTTTATCCTTAAGTGCTCATAAAATTCATGGACCTAAGGGAGTTGGAGCTTTGTTTGTAAGAAAGGATTTAAAGCTAAAATCCCTTTTAACCGGAGGAGGACAAGAGAAGGATTTAAGGTCTGGAACTGAGAATGTTCCTGGAATTTCAGGATTTGGAGTTGCTGCGTATATTGCTTATAATCACATTGAAGAAAATATGAAAAAGGTTAAAGATATAAAAAGATATTTTATTGAGAGGTTATCAGAAATCCAAGACGTCAGAATAAACAGTCCTCAAGATGATAAACATATAGATAATATACTTAGTGTATCGTTTTTAGGAGTAAGAGGGGAAGTTCTTCTTCATGCCCTTGAAGATTATGAAATTTATGTTTCAACAGGTTCAGCTTGTTCAGCAAAGAGAGTAGGACAAAATTATGTTCTTCCGGCGATAGGGTTAAATCAAAGAGAGGTTGAAGGAACTATAAGATTTAGTTTTTCTCATATGAATGAATTAGAGGAAGTTGATAAAACGATAGATGTTTTAAAAAGTTTACTTAAGATTTTAAGGAGGGTAAAAAAATGAAAAAGCTTTTAGTAAAATATTCAAGTGAAATAACGTTAAAGGGGTTAAATAGAAAATACTTTGAAGATATTTTGATAAAGAATATAAAACAAAGAATAGGAAAGGAAGCTAAATTAATTAAAGAATCTGGAAGAATTATAATAGAAAACTATTCAGAGGATGTTATAGATAAGGTAAGAAAGGTATTTGGAGTTTTAGGAGTTGCTGAAGCTACAGTTGTTGAAAAGGATGTTGAAAAAATTGCTTTAGCAGCTGTTGAACATATGAAAAACATTGAATTTAAAACTTTTAAAGTTGAATGCAAAAGGCAGGATAAGTCTTTTCCATTAAACTCTCTAGAGCTTTCAAGAAAAATTGGAGGAGCTATATTAAAGAACATAAAGGGAATTTCTGTTGATGTTCACAATCCTGATGTTACTCTTATGGTAGAGGTAAGAAATGAAGTATATATTTATTCAAACTTTTTAGAAGGTCAAGGTGGAATGCCATATAAAAGCGCAGGAAAAGGTGTATTATTGTTATCTGGGGGAATAGATAGCCCTGTTGCAGGATATATGCTTGCAAAGAGGGGACTTGAAATAATTGGAGTATATTATCACAGCCATCCTTATACTAGTGAAAGGGCAAAGGAAAAGGTTATAAGCCTTGCAAAAAAGTTAGCTGAATATACAGGTTCGTTTAAACTTTATGTCGTTCCTTTTACAAAAATACAGATGGAAATAATAGAAAAATGTAGAGAAGATGAATTAACTATAATAATGAGAAGATTTATGATGAGTATTGCCGAGGAAATAGCGAAAAAAGAAGGTGCTCTTTGTCTTGCAACAGGTGAAAGTTTAGGACAGGTTGCAAGTCAAACTTTAGAAAGCATGTTTGTTACAAACAGCGTTGTTTCAATGCCTGTATTTAGACCTCTTGTTGGCATGGATAAAGTTGAGATAATGGATATTGCAAGAAAAGTGGGAACATATGATATTTCAATTCTTCCTTATGAAGATTGCTGCACAATTTTTGTTCCAAAACATCCAAAGACAAGACCAAAACTTGAAAATATTCAAAAATCAGAAGAGGCGTTAGATGTTAAAGGTTTGATTGAAGATGCATTAAGTAATGTTGAAATAATAAACGTTTAAAAATGGATAAAAAAAAACCGGGGGGATCCCGGGGTTATGGGTAAATGGGTTGGGGTTTTTATAAGTTGGGGTTGTTGTCGCAATTTATATTATATCATCATTTTAAATTTTGTGTGTTAAGTTTTTGTAAAAAATAATTATTTTTTGACGAAATGTGTAGAATTATTTTAGAATAAATTATATTATATAAACTAAAGGAGCGGTTAAAATGGAAAAATTTTTAACCCTTGGTATTGAAACAAGCTGTGATGAAACATCAGCTGCCGTGGTTTTAAATGGAAGAGATGTATTATCTAATATTATATTTTCACAGGTGGATATACATAAAAAATTTGGAGGAGTTGTTCCTGAAGTTGCCTCAAGAAAACATGTGGAAATAATTAGTGCAGTGGTTGATGAGGCTTTAAATTCTGCAGGAGTTAAAATAGATGATATAGATCTTGTAGCAGCAACCTATGGACCAGGTTTAGTAGGGGCTTTGCTTGTTGGTCTATCTTATGCAAAGGGATTGGCTTTTTCAACTAAAAAGCCTTTTATAGGGGTAAATCATATCGAGGGACATATTTGTGCAAATTACATAGAACACAAGCAATTAACTCCTCCATTTTTATGTTTAGTAGTATCAGGAGGACATACTCATCTTGTTCATGTAAAGGATTATGATGAGTATGATATATTAGGAAAAACAAGGGATGATGCGGCAGGGGAAGCTTTTGATAAGGTAGCAAGAGCTCTAGATTTGGGATATCCTGGAGGGCCTTTGATAGATAAGATTTCAAAGTTAGGAGATGAAAATGCCATTGATTTTCCAAAAGCTTATTTAGAGGAATATTCCTTTGATTTTTCATTTAGCGGTTTAAAATCAGCTGTATTAAATTATTTAAATAAAATGAAAATGCAGGGAATTCAAGTAAAAAAGGAAGATGTTGCGGCAAGCTTTCAAAGGGCAGTTGTGGAAGTTTTAGCAGATAAAACTATTTGGGCAGCTAAAAAGTTAAAAATAAAAAATGTGGCATTGGCAGGAGGAGTTGCGGCTAATTCTAGACTTAGAAAAGAACTTGAAAGGCTTTGTGAAAAATATGGATTTAATTTTTACTACCCTTCAAATATTTTATGTACAGATAACGCAGCTATGATAGCCTCAAGTGGATATTTTGCCTATAAAAAGGGAAGAAAGTCGAATTTAAGTTTAAATGCTTATCCTAATTTAAAGATTGGGGAAAGATTGTAGAAAAAATGTTGAAAATTTGTTGGATTTTGTGGACAAGTTTTTAATTCTTTGTTCTAGAGTATGTGGATAAACGTGGACAAGTATTTAAAATTCTATACAGTTAATGTGGATAAGTATGTGGATAATGTGGATAATGCAAAATATTTAAAAATTTTAATCAATTTAATTATTAACTATTGATTAATAAACTTATAAGACATTAAAATAAATGTAGAACTAAGTTGAATGGGAGGAAAATATGGAGCTTTACAAGTATTTTAAAGACGGAGTTAGGTATAATCTTATTTCCTCTGATGACGACAATGCAATGGATATTATTGCCCTTTATTTTAATTGGGCTTTAAGGAATAACAAAAAGTGCATATTTTACAGGCATGAGCAGAATATTGGAGAACTTGAGTTTTTCTTAGGACAATGTGGATACAACATTAAAGAGTTGATAGAAAGCAAAAGGCTTGTTATTGATAATGCTTATGATTATTTTGTGGATAAAAAAGTATATGTTAATACTCAAATTTTGGTTGATATTATTCAAGATGCTTTAAAGGAAGGTTTTTCTGGGGTAGCTATTGTAGCGGATAGATCATGTTTTTTTGAAAGCGAATATATAGAAGATGTTTTGTATCAGTACGAAAAAAAATTAGATAGTATATTTAAAACATATCCTATTTCTGCTTTGTCTATTTATGATATAGATAAATTTGGGGTTGATGGATTTTTTGCAATAATGCATTTAAATCCTAATTTTATATATAAAGTCATAAACGAAGTTTTTGTTCATAATAAAGATATTGTAAACTTTTCCTATGAAGAAACTTTAGGTATAGTCTATACTTTCTTAAAACGCAGAGAAAAATCTGTAAGGGAAAGTAAAATATTTGGTTTTATAAGCGATTTAGCAACAGAAATATCTTATAAAAAAGATGAAAGGGAAATAGTAGAGACTACTTTAAAATATATCTGTAGCACTAACTATGCATCCTTTGGTTTTGTTGACTTGTGTTTAGAAGATGGCCACAGCGATATTGTGGCATATAACCTTCCAGAAGAAATAATTGAGCTGTATTACTCAAGTGATATTAAGGTTAAAGTTGCAGAGTATTTTGATAAGCTTAAATATGTTTTGGTTGACTTTAATGATTTGAATGATGATTATAAAAAAGTTTTTACAAAGTATAATGTTTATTCCTGTGCAGTTATCCCTATAAAATATAATGATTTTAATTTCGGGTACTTGTGGCTTGCTTCAAAGGATATAAATAGCGCTTTAAGTGAAAATGTTGAATTTTTATATAAAGTATGTCAAGCGGTTGCAAAAATACTTTTGCAATTTAAAAACTATAAAAAGATACAAGAAAGGATGTTTTTATCAAGCAAATTACAAGCTTTAGGAGAGTTAACGGGTGGAATAGCCCACGAGTTTAACAATATTTTAACTCCAATTCTTGGATATGTTCAGGTGCTTAAGGATAAAATTCAAGACAAAGAGCTTTTAAAATATATAAGCATGATTGAAGAAAGCGCAAAGGATGGGGCAAAGATTGTAAGAAGAATTCAAGATTTTTCAAAGAAGAAAAGGAAAACTTTGGAGTTAGTTGATTTAGATAAGGCTATAATTTATTCTGTTGAAATAACTAAACCAAAGTGGGCTTATGAAGCACAAGTTGAGGATAAAAAGATAGATATTGTTTTAAATTTAAATTCGGGAGCTTATGTTGAAGGTATAGCAACTGAGGTTAGAGAAATATTTATTAATTTAATTTCAAACTCTATTGATGCTATGCCTTATGGGGGAAAAGTTGAGATTACATCTTTTAATGAGGATAAATTTGTTGTGGTTAAAGTTAAAGACAATGGAGTAGGTATGAGTAAGGAAGTTTTATCTAGAATATTTGAGCCCTTTTTTACAACTAAGAATGAAAGAGGAAATGGTTTAGGACTTCATATTGTATATAACATAATATCTTCTATGAATGGATTTATAGAAGTAAAAAGTAAAGAAAACGTAGGAACAGAGTTTATTATAAAATTTCCTAAAAAAGAAGGTGATTTAATTTATACTGATAATGACTTAAATATTAAAGATAGTAAAAGTTTAAATATATTAATTATAGATGACCAAGTTCAGGTTGCTAATGTTGTATCTGAAATGTTAAGTATTCTTGGACATAATTGTGTAACCATATTAGATGCTAAAGAAATAGATAAATTAGATTTAAAGGATTTTGATGTTGTAATGTGTGACCTTGCAATGCCGGATGTTTCTGGAGTTGAGGTTGCCAAAAGGGTAAAGTCAAAAAGCAGTATCTACTTTATTTTAATGACTGGATGGGTTGGAAAGCTTAAAGATGAAGATCTTGCTTTTATTGATTATGTAATACAAAAACCTTTTTCAATAGAAGATTTAAAAAAAGCTTTGGAAGAGGTAACTTTTCAAAATGAAGAGTTTGCTGTATAATTTATTAGGAAAAGTAAATATTTTTAGAAAAGTATGTTAAATTATAATCAATAGGTTAGGTGATTGTATGCCAAAAAAAACTATAATATCAATGGCAGTTATAAAAAGGCTCCCTAAATATTACAGATACCTTGGTGAACTTTTAAGGAATGATGTTGAAAGGATTTCTTCAAAGGAGCTTGCTGACAGAATAGGCTTTACAGCATCGCAGATAAGACAAGACCTTAATAATTTTGGAGATTTTGGACAGCAAGGGTATGGCTATAATGTGAGGTTTTTATATGAAGAAATAGGAAAAATTTTAGGTCTTACAAGAACTTATAATACCGTAATAGTTGGAGCAGGTAACATAGGTCAAGCTATTGCAAATTATACAAATTTTGAAAAATTAGGATTTCATTTAAAAGGAATTTTTGACAGAAACCCAAAGCTTATAGGAATTAGCATAAGGGACATAGTAATTCAAGATGTTGACAATCTAGAGAATTTTTTAAAGAATAATCACATAGATATAGGAATTATATGTGTTCCTAAGGAACAGGCTCAAAAGATAGCAGATATATTTGTAAGATGTGGAGTAAAAGGAATATGGAACTTTGCTCCAACTGATTTAAGTGTTCCCGAAGATGTTATTGTTGAAAACGTTCATTTAAGCGAAAGCCTTTTAACGTTGAGTTATAGGCTTAATGAGGCTGAACTTTTTAAGGGAAAAACTGGACGTTGACAAACGTCCAGCTTTTTTTATAATTTTATACAAGATGTCGAATTTTGTTACAGGGGGATGGTTATGAAAAGAGTAGTTAGTTTTTTTGTTGTTTTACTTATTTTTGTAACCAATTTTAATCTCAGGGTTAATGCTTCATATTTTAAACCATATCAAGTTAAAATTATTTCTGATATAAACATCCGCAGTTTACCAAGTTTAAAATCAAAAGTTGTTGGGAAGTATAAAAAGGGCTCGATTGTAACTGTTTTAGGTAGAAATGGTAGTTTTTTAAAAACTAATAAAGGATATATATACAATAGTTCTAAGTTTATTAAGGTTTTTGATTCATTTAAGCCTTACAAAGCTATTGTTAAGGCCGATGTTTTAAACATAAGGCAGAGTCCAAGTTTAAATAGTAAAGTTGTAGGAAGATATTATAAGGGAAATATTATAACGATTATAGGTTCAAAGGGAAAATTTTTAAAAACAAATAAAGGTTATGTTTTAAAGGATTATGTTGGTGTTTTTCAAGTAAATAGAAATGACAGCGTTTTAGTAGGAAGATATTTAAAAATAAAAGAAGATGTATATTTGTTAAAAGAAACTGATGGAACTTTAAGTGACAGGCTTTTAGAAAAAGGAAGGACTTATAAAATTTTAGGTGTTGAGGGGGATTATTATAAAATATCTTTTGGAAGTTTAAGGGGCTTTGTTCATAAAGATTATGTAGAAATTTTAAATATTGAACCTTATAATAAGATTTCTTTAGCATGGCAGTATATATATAACAAGTCAAGAAATCCTTACACTTATGATGAACCTTCAGATTATGTTAATATAAAATCTTCTTCTTTGGGTTTAAACGTTTTATCTCCTACTTGGTTTGATATAGTTGGAGACTATAAAAATCCTTCAACAATTGATGTTGAGGATAATGCAGATTTAGAATATGTTAAAAGGGCTCATAAAAATGGTTATGAGGTTTGGCCAAGGTTTGCTGAATTTAATTCCGAAAGGGCTTATGTTGTTTTTACTAATCCTTCTTTGAGAAGTAAAATAATAAATAAAATTGTAACTTATGCTAAAAATTATGATGTTGATGGTATAAACATAGATTTTGAAGCCTTAGGAATAAAAAACAAGGATTTATTTACAGCTTTTGTAAGGGACTTATCCAGAGAGCTTAAAAAATATAACTTGACTGTTTCTGTTGATGTTACAAAGATATCTACCTCTGATACTTGGTCAAGATGGTATGATAGAAAGGAATTGATAAATCATGTTGATTATATGATTTTAATGGCCTATGATGAATATACGGAAAAATCAAAAACTCCAGGTTCTGTAGGGTCTTATCCTTGGGTTAAAATATCTATTGAAGAATTTTTAAACTTAGGAATACCAAGGGAAAAATTAATTCTTGGAGTTCCTTTTTATGTAAGACTTTATAAAGTTGATAGTTCTAATGTTGTTTTATCTTCACAGGCTATGTCTACTGAAAAGGTTTTAAATTTAGTATCAGAAAATAATGGACAAGTATATTTTGATGAAAAATCAAAGCAAAATGTTGCAGTTTATTATAAGGATGGTTACAAGTATATAGCTTGGCTTGAAGATGAAACTTCAATGGCTTGGAGATTAGATCTTTTAAATCAGTATAAATTAAAAGGTTTAGGAGCTTGGTGCTTAGGATGGGAAAGTAAAATTATATGGGATGTTATAAAGTCTAAGCTTAAATAAGCCGGGTTAACCGGCTTATTTTTTTGGGTATAATATTTAAAGGGGTGGTAATGTGGAGGTAAAGGAATACGAAAGGGGAATTGTTATAAAAGATGCTCAGGATTTTGAGCTTCAGCATGTTTTTGAGTGTGGCCAGTGTTTTAGGTGGAATAGGTATAAAAACGGATATATAGGGGTTGTATCAAAAAAGGCTGTTTTTGTTTATAAAGAGGGAAATGATGTTTACATAGAAGGGGCAAAAAAGGAGGATCAAAACTTTTGGAGGAAATACTTCGATATTGATAGAGATTATGGAAAAATCAAAAAAGAACTAAGCAAGGATAAAGTTTTAGCTGAAGCTATAAAATATGGATATGGAATTAGAATATTAAAACAAGAGCCCTTTGAAACCCTTATATCTTTTATTATTTCAGCTAATAATAGAATTCCAATGATAAAAAGAGCTGTTGATAATATTTCTAAAAAATTTGGCCAAAAAATAGTGTTTAATGATATGGAGTTTTATTCTTTTCCTACGGTAGAAGAATTATCATTAGCTTCTGAAAAAGACTTAAAGGAATGTGGTGTAGGATTTAGAGCTTTTTACATACATGAAGCTGTAAAAAAGATAATTGATGAAAATATAAACTTAGATGATATAGAAAAATTGGATACAGAAAATGCCTACAAGAAGCTTTTAGAGTTTAAAGGGGTAGGGCCTAAGGTTGCTGACTGTATTCTTCTTTTTTCTATGCAAAAATTTGATGCTTTTCCTGTAGATGTTTGGGTAAAAAGGATTATGCAAAAGTTTTATTTGGCTCCGGATGTTAGCCTTTTAAAAATTAGACAATTTGGAAAAAATAAGTTTGGAGGTTTAGCAGGTTTTGCTCAGCAATATCTTTTTTATTATGCTAGGGAAACAAGCAATTCTATATAAATTTTAAAAAATTTTCCTATAAATTGCGTAAAAGATGAAGAAATTGAATGAAATAGAAAGGTATTTGAGTTTATTTTGTAATACAAGCAAAATTTAATTAAATACCGCAATAATAGAAATTTGATAATATTATTCCAATTCTTTAATATTAAAAGTGTGATTAGCACTCATGCAAAGTGAGTGCTAACAAGATTACATAGTAAATAATGGTCATTTAAATAAAGATAAACAAGGAGGGGTATCGATGAAGCTTAGACCACTTGGCGACAGAGTTGTTATTAAGAAGATTGAAGCTGAAGAAACTACAAAGAGCGGTATAGTTTTACCAGGAAGTGCTAAGGAAAAGCCACAAATGGCTGAGGTTATTGCAATTGGTCCAGATGTAAACAAGGATGATAAGGTTGTATTAAATGTTGGAGATAAAGTTATATTCTCAAAATATGCAGGAAATGAAGTAAAGATTGATGGAGAAGAATATACAATATTAAACCTAAACGACATTCTTGCGGTTGTAGAATAATTTGTTAAGAAGGGGTGATTGAGATGGCTAAGGAAATATTATTTGGTGAAGAAGCAAGAAGAGCGATGCAAAGAGGCGTTGATAAGCTTGCTAATACTGTAAAGATTACATTAGGACCAAAGGGAAGAAATGTTGTTCTTGATAAGAAATTTGGTGCACCACTTATAACAAACGATGGTGTTTCAATAGCAAGGGAAATAGAACTTCAAGACCCATATGAAAACATGGGTGCTCAACTTGTTAAGGAAGTTGCGACAAAGACTAACGATGTTGCAGGTGACGGAACTACAACAGCAACTTTACTTGCACAAGCAATAATAAGAGAAGGTTTAAAGAACGTTACAGCTGGTGCTAATCCAATGCTTGTAAGAAACGGTATTAAAAAAGCTGTTGATGTTGCAGTAGAAGAAATAAAGAAGATTTCACAACAAGTAAAGGGAAGAGAAGATATAGCAAGAGTTGCTGCAATTTCAGCTGCTGATGAAGAAATAGGACAACTTATAGCAGATGCTATGGAAAAGGTAGGAAACGAAGGAGTTATAACTGTTGAAGAATCAAAGACAATGGGAACAGAACTTGAAGTTGTTGAAGGTATGCAATTCGATAGAGGATATATAAGCCCATATATGGTAACTGATGCTGAAAAGATGGAAGCTGTTTTAGATGATCCATATATACTTATAACTGACAAGAAGATTTCAAATATCCAAGACTTACTTCCAATACTTGAACAAATAGTTCAACAAGGAAGAAAACTACTTATAATAGCTGAAGATGTTGAAGGTGAAGCTTTAGCAACACTTGTTGTTAATAAGCTTAGAGGAACATTCACTTGTGTTGCAGTTAAGGCTCCAGGATTTGGTGATAGAAGAAAAGAAATGCTTCAAGATATAGCTATATTAACTGGTGGTCAAGTAATTTCAGAAGAGCTTGGAAGAGATTTAAGAGATGCTGATATAACAATGCTTGGTCGTGCAGAAAGAGTAAAAGTTACAAAGGAAACTACAACTATAGTTAACGGAAAAGGCGACAAGGATGCAATTAAGGCAAGAATTGCTCAAATCAAGGCTCAAATTGAAGAAACTACTTCAGATTTCGATAGAGAAAAATTACAAGAAAGACTTGCAAAACTTGCTGGTGGAGTTGCAGTTATAAAAGTTGGTGCTGCAACTGAAACAGAATTAAAAGAAAAGAAACTAAGAATAGAAGACGCTCTAAATGCTACAAAGGCAGCAGTAGAAGAAGGTATAGTTCCAGGTGGTGGAACAGCATTTATAAATGTAATACCAGCTGTTGCTGAACTTGAAGCAAAAGAAACTGAACCAGATGTTAAGGTTGGTATAAGCATCGTTAAGAGAGCTCTTGAAGAGCCACTAAGACAAATAGCTGAAAATGCTGGATTTGATGGTGCTGTAGTTGTTGAAAAGGTTAAGGCAAGCGAAAAAGGTATAGGATTTGACGCATTACATGAAAGATATATAAACATGATAGAAGCTGGTATAGTTGACCCAACTAAGGTTACAAGATCAGCTCTTCAAAACGCTGCGTCAGTTGCTGCTACTTTCTTGACAACTGAAGCTGTTGTTGCAGATATACCAGAAAAGAAAGAAAGCGGAATGCCAGGCGGAATGGCAGATATGTATTAAAATAAATCCCTCGGCTTTTAGCCGAGGGATTTTATAACATCTATAAGTTTTTGAAGTCTAAAATATATTGGCTCTTTTATGTTATCCCTTTTGTAGTGAAAGTCGTTTTCGTCAAAGAGGTAGCTATGAGTTATTGCTACTACCTTATCTTTGTTTTTTATTGCGTTTATTAGCATATCTTTAAGAGTTTCAATATCAAAATATTCAAGTCTTAATTCATATGTATTGCTTTTTGCGTATACAGGAATTGATTCAATTAAATGCTTAGTAACATTGTATTGTTTTCTATATATGTTATGGGATTCCCATTTAATATTTGTATAATTTTTTAAAACCCTTTGGGTATCGTCATTCATAGAAAAATATCCGCCTCTATATGCTTCAATTGGACTTATTCCATGTTCTGTTAAATAATCTATACAGTTAAGAATAATCTGTTTTTGTTCTTCGAAGGGGTAGTCAGATATAAGTTCTATTTTAGGATTTATAAAGGGACATTTTTCTATTATTTTATCAGGGAGATCTTCAGGATGAATGTGAAGTCCAAAAATTACTTTATATTTTTTTATGGTATCAACTAGATTAAGTTCATATAACGTTTTTGCAAATTTAGGAGTTATAAAAAGTATTGTGTATATGTTGTTTAATGTGCAAAGTTTTAAGAATTTTTCCATATTGTTTATGTTTTTGATTAGATTTTTATCAAAATTTGGTCCTTCACAATCTATTGATAAGTAAAATTGAAAGCCTTCTTCTTTAATTTTTTCAAGTATATTCATATGTATCCCCCTTTTTATTAATTTAAGATATCAAATTATATCTTTTATGTCAACAAAAGGAGGGATATTATGAAGGCTTTAGGTTTCCCAAGGATGCACAAAGAGAAAAATGAAAGAAGAGATTTTACACCTAATTTTTTTAAAGCTTTAAGGGATGAAAAGGCAGAGATATATCTAGAATATGGATATGGAAGTTGTCTTGGATTTAAGGAAGAAGATTATATAAAGGCGAATCCTAATATAAAGTTTACTACTAATAAGGAATGTTACAAAAAAGATATAGTTGTTGTGCTAAGAGCACCTGAATTTTATGAATTGGATTATATGAAGCAGGGAAGCATTTTGATAAGCATGCTTCATTATCCAACAAGGCCAACTAGAGTAGAAAGGTTAAAAGAAAAGGGTATATATTCAATATCCCTTGATTCTGTAAGAAATGATTTTTTAGAAAGAATGGTAGTAAACTATAAAGGAACAGCTTTTTATGGTATGGAGGTAGCCTTTAAAGAGTTAGAAAAGTCAATGAAAAGCTTTTATTCCAAGGATAGAGATCCTATAAATGTTGCTATTATGGGAATGGGAATGGTAGGGCTTTATGCGGCTAAAGCAGCAGGACATTTTGGATATGTAAAGGAGATAGAAGATAAGATAAATACTATAGGAGCAAAGGGAGTTTTAGTTGAGATGATTCCAAGAAATATAACAGAGGATGAAGAAGAGCTTATAAAAGTTTTAAAAGGGTGTGATATTCTTGTAGATGCTACTACAAGGAGGGACCCTACAAAATATATAATAAAAAATGAACTTATAGGGTATATGAAGCCCCATGCTATAATTTTAGATTTAACTGCAGATCCGTATCTTACAGATACAAATCCTATCCAAGTTAAAGCTATAGAAGGCATACCAACAGGAAGCCTAGATAAATTTGTTTTTTATCCTGATGATGAAGAATATGATAAAATTCCAAAAGAGGTTAATACAAAAAATAGAAGAATAGTAGTAAGTTGTAATGCTTGGCCTGGAGTAAAACCTCTAGAGTGCATGGAACTTTATGGGATTCAAATATTGCCTATTTTAAAAAAGGTTATAAATTCAGATATAAAAGATTTTTCAATAGATAGCCCTGATTTTATAATAAGAGCTATTTACAGGGGAACTATAGAATATTATGAAAAGGAGATATATATATAGCCAGGCTTTTGCCTGGCTTATTTTGAATACATAAGGGTTAACCTTATAATTCTTCTTACGATTCTTCTGGCTGTAGGTAGTGGTATCCCATATGATCTTAATATTGCAAATATTTGAGGATCGTTTTTTTCAATTTTTTTAAGTATCTCATCAACCTTAGTCATTTCAGGACTTCTTTCATCTTCAGTTTCTTCAAGGTCTATTATAGTTGGAAGCAAGGGCATCATAGGCATCATAGGCATCATTGTATTTGGCATATATGGATTTAGATGCATAAAAGGACACATTGGTATTTGATACATAAAAACCCCCAATTTTAAATTGCTTACAATAAAATAAATATATGTTTTAAAGCAAAAATATGATACATAATTATCAAATTTTAATATAAAAGTATATTATATACTGTAAGGATTGTATCTGGGGGAAATAGTAGTGGTTAAGGATTTTATTAAATATGTAGGTCCAGGTCTTTTAATAACTGTAGGTTTTATAGATCCTGGCAATTGGGCGTCAAATGTTGCTGCGGGTTCCTATTATGGATACAAGCTTCTTTGGATGGTTACTTTGTCAACTATAATGCTTATAATTTTACAACATTCTGCTGCAAAATTTGGCATAGTAACAGGAAAAAGTCTATCTGAAGCAGCAACTTGCTATCTTAATCCTTACCTAAGTAAGTTTATATTGATAGGGGCCTTTTTAGCTTCAATTTCAACAGCTCTTGCGGAAATATTGGGAGGAGCTATAGCTTTGAATATGCTTTTTAATATTAATTTTAAATTAGGAGCCTTTATAATTTCCGTGATTTCTTTTATTATGATATACACAAATTCTTACAATAAACTAGAAAAATGGATAATTTGTTTTGTATCTTTAATAGGATTTTGTTTTATATTTGAACTTGCTTTAGTGGATATTGAATGGAAAAGTGCAGCTTTAGGTTGGGTATGCCCGTCTTTCCCTAAAGATTCTATTCCTATTATAATGAGTGTTCTTGGCGCTGTTGTTATGCCCCATAATTTGTTTTTGCATTCGGAGATAATTCAAAATAAGAATTTTAATTTATATAATAAAGAAATCTTCAAAAAACAAATAACTTTTGAGTTTTTAGATACATTATTTTCTATGATAATAGGATGGGCAATAAATAGTGCCATGATAATAGTTGCTGCTACAGCTTTTTTTGAAAATGGGATTGGAGTTGAAAAATTAGAGCAGGCTAAGGTTCTTTTAAAACCTATTTTAGGAGAAGCTGCCTCCTTTGTTTTTGCACTAGCTCTTTTATTTTCAGGTCTATCATCCAGTATTACAGCAGGCATTTCAGGAGGTGTTATATATTCAGGTCTTTTTAAAAAGACATATAATGTTAAGCAAAAGGAGACTAAAATAGGAATTATAAGCACCTTTTTAGTTTCTTTATTTATAATATTTTTTATTAAAAATACTTTTAAAGGACTTGTTATATCTCAAATAATTTTAAGCTTGCAACTTCCTTTTACTGTATTTCTTGTTATATACTTAACATCATCAAAAAAAATCATGGGGGAGTATGAAAATAATTTAATTTTCAAAATCTTGCTTTGGTGTATAGGAATTGTAGTGGTTATATTTAATATTTTACTTGTTTTTAAAATATGATTGTTTTAAAGTTGTCTTATAAGGCTAGGCAAATTTGGTTGAGGGTTTTTAAAGTAAAATATATAATAAAATAGAAAAGGGTTTTTAAGGGGGATTTTAAATGGATAAATATAGTAAGTTAGAAAAGTTAAAGGATATACTAAGTGATATGGAAAGTGTCTTAGTAGCTTTTTCAGGTGGAGTTGATAGTTCATTCCTTTTAAAAGTTGCAAGAGATGTATTAAAAAGTAGAGTTTTAGCTGCAACGGCAGTTTCTTATATATATCCTTCTTGGGAAATAGAAGAAGCAAGGCAGTTGGCAAAAGAGTTAGGGGTTGAACATATAGAAATTAAGTTTGACCCTTTAAAGGAAGTTGAAGGATTTAAAAACAATCCTGTTGATAGATGTTATATATGCAAAAGGAGTGTATTTTCAAAGCTTGTTAGTCTTTCAAATGAAATTGGCATAAATTATGTTGTTGATGGAACTAATCTTGATGATTTAAAGGATTACAGGCCAGGACTTAAGGCAGTAGAGGAACTTAAAATAAAAAGCCCTCTTTTAATGGCAGGTCTTACAAAAGAGGAAATAAGGTCTTTAGCTAAGGATATGGGGCTTAAGTTTTATAATAAACCTTCTTTTTCTTGTCTTGCAACAAGGATACCACATGGCGAAGAGTTAAATAAAATAAAGCTTAAGATGATAGATGATGCAGAAAAATTCTTGTTAGATAAAGGATTTAAAAATGTTAGAGTAAGGTGCCATAAAGATTTAGCAAGAATAGAAGTTTTAAAGGAAGATATTGTTAGGTTTTTTGATGTAAAAATGATAAATGAAGTTGAAAAAGCATTAAAGGATATAGGATTCAAATATGTATCATTAGACCTTTCAGGATATAAAATGGGAAGCTTAAATATGGAGGTAGAATGATGGATAGGGAAACTTTAAGGGATATTCTAATAAAAGTAAAAGAGGGGTATTTGGATATAGATTCTGCTTTAGAAAAATTTAAGGATATCCCCTTTAAAGATTTAGATTTTGCAAAGCTTGATTATCATAGGGCCTTAAGAGTTGGATATCCTGAGGTGATTTTTACAGAGGGCAAAGATATAGAACATCTTAAGCATATACTTTTAGATATGATAAAAAGAGAAATTACTGCTATTGCAACTAGAATGAGTAAAGATACTTATGAAAAAATAAAACATATATCGGATAAAATGATATATAATGAACTTGCAAGAATATTGGTTATAAACCCTAAGGAAAATGAAAAAGTTGGGAAAGTGGCAGTAGTAACTGGAGGGACAGCAGATATTCCTGTTGCAGAAGAAGCAGCAGTAACCCTTGAAACTTTTGGAAATAACGTTGTAAGAGTTTATGATGTAGGAGTTGCAGGAATACATAGGCTTTTTTTGAACCTTGATAAAATAAAAAACGCAAACTGCATAGTTGCAGTTGCTGGAATGGAGGGGGCTCTTCCCTCTGTTATTGCAGGGCTTGTAGATGTTCCTGTTATTGCTGTTCCAACAAGCATTGGATATGGTGCAAATTTTAAAGGACTTTCTGCACTTCTTACTATGTTAAATTCCTGTGCGGCAGGAATTTCTGTTGTAAATATAGATAATGGTTTTGGTGCAGGATATATAGCTTCTTTAATTAATAAAGGATTTTCAGGAAATGGAGTGATAAAATGATACTTTATTTCGATTGTTTCTCAGGAATAAGTGGAGATATGGCAGTTGGTGCTCTTTTGGATGTTGGTGTTCCTAAGGATTATTTTTTAGAAAACCTAAAGAAGCTTAATATAGATGATGAATATGAAATTGAAATTAAAAAAAGTATTAAAAATGGAATTGAGGGAACTGATTTTTATGTTTATATAAAAGAGCAAAAACATGAAAGACATTATGTTGATATAGTAAAGCTTATTGATGAAAGTAGTTTAAATGATAATATAAAAAGAATTTCTAAAAAAATATTTAAAATATTAGCAGAAGCAGAGGCTAAAGTACATGGCCAAAATATAGAAGAAGTTCATTTCCATGAGGTTGGAGCAGTTGATTCAATAATTGATATCGTAGGAGTGGCTATTTGTATAGATTATCTAAAACCTGATAAGATAATATCCTCTTATGTAAATACAGGAAGTGGGTTTGTAAAGTGTCAACATGGAATTTTGCCTGTTCCAGCTCCTGCAACTTTAAATATTTTAAAGGATGTATATATATATTCTGATGAAAGAAAATTTGAACTTACAACTCCTACAGGGGCTGCAATTTTAAAGGGGCTTTGTAGCGAATTTGTTGAAGGTTTTAACATGAAGGTAAAAGCTGTTGGATATGGGTGTGGTAAGATAAATAGTGAAAAACCTAATGTTTTAAGGGTTGTTCTTGGAGAAGAAAACAAAGATGATGTTGTTTTACTTGAAACAACCATAGATGATATGAATCCTCAAATTTATGGTTATGTTATGGATAAATTGTTTGAGGTAGGAGCTCTTGATGTTTATTTTACGCCTGTTTATATGAAAAAAAATAGGCCAGGGATTGTTATGTCGGTTATTACAAAAGTAGAAGATGAGGAAAATATAGTTGAAACAATCTTTAAAGAAACTACTACCATAGGAATAAGAAGATTTGATATAAAAAGATATGAACTTCAAAGGCAAATAGAAAAGGTTAATACTAACTTTGGAACGGTAAAATTTAAAATTTCAAAATATAAAGGGGAAGTTGTAAATATATCTCCTGAGTTTGAGGATTTAAAGAAAATTGCAAAGGAAAATAATTTACCTTTAAAGGAAGTTTATTCAAAAATACAATTAGAAAAATAATTAAGCTTGACGAAATTTTTTTAAAATTATATAATATCAAAAAATAAATAAATTAGCTACCTACTCATATAATCCAAGGAATATGGCCTTGGAGTCTCTACCGGGTGGCCGTAAACTACCCGACTATGAGTAAGGCTTAATATGCTTTTTTTGGCATACTACGCTTTACTCGTAGTATGCCTTTTTATTTTATAAGAAAAGGGGGATAACATGGCAAAGATTTTAAAAACTGCTTATACTTTTGATGATGTTTTATTAGTTCCTCAAAAATCTTATGTTTTACCAAGGGATGTTGATGTTTCCACATATCTTACTAAGAAAATAAAGCTTAACATTCCGATAATGAGTGCAGGAATGGATACTGTAACTGAAGCAAAAATGGCAATAGCTATAGCAAGGGAAGGCGGAATTGGTATTATTCACAAAAACATGTCTATTGAAGAACAAGCTTGTGAAGTTGATAAGGTAAAGCGTTCAGAACATGGAGTTATTACAGATCCTTTTTACTTATCACCAGAGGATACAATTCAGGATGCAGATAATCTCATGGCAAAATATAGAATATCAGGAGTTCCAATAGTTGTTGGTAAAAAGCTTGTTGGCATTATTACAAATAGGGATATAAGGTTTGAAAAGGATTATACAAAAAAGATAAAGGAGGTTATGACTAAGGATAATCTTATAACTGCACCTGTTGGGACAAGCCTAAAGGAGGCAGAAGAAATTTTAAAAAAGCACAAAATTGAGAAACTTCCCCTTGTAGATGAAGATTTTAATCTAAAAGGGCTTATAACTATAAAGGATATAGAAAAGGCTGAAAAATTTCCAAATGCAGCAAAAGATGAAAAAGGAAGGCTTTTAGTTGGAGCTGCTGTTGGAGTCTCAAAGGATATGCAGGATAGGGTAAAGGCGCTTTATGAAGCAGGCGTTGATGTTATAGTTATAGATACTGCCCATGGGCATTCAAAGGGAGTTTTAGATGCAGTATATGATATAAAAAATAAATATCCAGATCTTCAAGTAATAGCGGGAAATGTTGCAACAGCTGAGGCAACAAAAGATCTTATAATTGCAGGAGCTGATTGTGTAAAGGTTGGAATAGGTCCAGGCTCTATTTGTACTACAAGAATTGTTGCAGGGGTTGGGGTTCCACAGCTTACAGCTGTAATGGATTGTGCAAAAGAGGCTGAAAAATATAATGTACCTATAATTGCAGATGGAGGTATTAAATATTCAGGGGATATAGTAAAGGCTCTTGCGGCAGGAGCTAACGTAGTAATGATTGGAAGTTTGTTTGCAGGATGTGAAGAAAGCCCTGGAGAGGAGGAAATATACCAAGGAAGAAGATATAAAGTTTATAGAGGTATGGGTTCTTTGGGAGCTATGCAAAAAGGAAGCAAGGATAGATATTTTCAAGAAGACTCTAAAAAGCTTGTTCCTGAAGGAGTTGAGGGAAGAGTTGCATATAAAGGGCCTGTAAGCGATGTAATATACCAACTTGTTGGAGGATTGAAAGCAGGTATGGGATATTGTGGAGCAAAGGATATAAAGGAACTTCAACAAAAAGCTGTATTTGTAGTTCAGACATATGCAGGTCTTAGAGAAAGCCATCCTCATGATATACAAATTACCAAAGAAGCTCCAAATTATAGTGCTAGTCACTTAACTTTTTAAAAATTTGTTTTTAGGAGGATACTATGAGGGATTTTGTATATATAATTGATTTTGGAGGACAGTATTCACAGCTTATTGCAAGGAGAGTTAGAGAAAGTGGAGTATTTTGTGAGATAATTACTTATGATGAAGCATTAGAAAAAATAAAACAAAACAGCCCTAAGGGTATAATATTTTCTGGTGGGCCTAATAGCGTTTATGAAAAGAATTCACCTAAAGTAGATGCTGAAATATTTACCTTAGGTATTCCTATTTTAGGTATTTGTTATGGAGATCAGTTAATTGCTCAAAGTCTTGGTGGAAAAGTAGATAAAGCTAAAGTTAGGGAATATGGAAATACTTTAGTTAAATTTGACGTAAGTTCTTTATTATTTAAAGGTTTAAAGGAAGAAGGCATATGTTGGATGAGCCATACAGATGAAGTAGTAAAGCTTCCTGAAGGCTTTAAAATAATAGCTTCAAGTGATAATTGTAAAATTGCAGGTATGGAGGATGAAAAAAGAAGGATATATGGACTTCAATTTCATCCTGAAGTTTATCACACTCAGTTTGGAAGGGAGATTATAAAAAACTTTTTATTTAATGTTTGTAAATTAAAAGGAAATTGGAATATGTCTTCCTTTATTGATGAAAAAATAAAGCATATAAGGGAAGTTGTAGGCGATAAAAAGGCTATTTGTGCTTTATCAGGTGGAGTAGATTCTTCAGTTGCAGCAGTTTTAGCTTATAAAGCATTAGGAGATAATTTGACATGTATATTTGTAGATCATGGCTTTTTAAGACTTAATGAAGCTGAAGAGATTTACAATATTTTTAAAGAAAAATTTAATATGAATATTATAATGATTGATGCAAAGGAGAGATTTTTAATAAGATTAAAAGGTGTTTGCGAACCAGAGAAAAAAAGAAAGATAATAGGTGAAGAATTTATAAGGATTTTTGAAGAGGCTTCAAGCAAGATAGAAGGTGCAGAATTTTTAGTTCAAGGTACAATATATCCTGATGTTGTAGAAAGTGGAACAAAAACTTCAGCAACTATAAAAACTCACCATAATGTTGGAGGACTTCCTAAAGATTTAAAGTTTAAATTAATAGAGCCATTAAGAGAATTATTTAAGGATGAAGTTAGAGAGGTTGGAAGAAAGCTTTCTTTACCTGAAGAGTTAATATCAAGACAACCTTTTCCAGGACCTGGACTTGCAATTAGAGTTTTAGGAGAGGTTACAGAGGAGAAATTAAATATATTAAGGCATGCAGATTTTATATTTAGAGAAGAGATAAAAAAAGCTGGTCTTGATAAAGGTATATGGCAGTATTTTGCAGTTTTACCAGATATAAAAAGTGTTGGAGTAATGGGAGATGAAAGAACATATGCTCATACCATTGTTTTAAGGGCTGTTGAAAGCGTAGATGGTATGACTTGTGATTGGTTTAGGATACCTTATGATGTTCTTTCAAAAATTTCTTCAAGGATTGTAAATGAGGTAAAGGGAGTAAATAGAGTTGTATATGATATAACAAGCAAACCACCTGCTACTATTGAATGGGAGTAAATTTTAGCTTTACAAAGCATTATTATTTGATATATAATTTTTTTAGAAAATTGAATAAAGTCAAACACTAGGGGAGATGGATGAGGCCATCTGAGAGTAAGGTCCGATGAAACCTTAGACCCTTTGAACCTGATCTGGGTAATACCAGCGTAGGGAAGTGTTAGAAAGTTAGCACTACTCTGTTTTGCTGGGTAGTGCTTTTTTGCACTACCACTGCGCTGGGGTAGTGCAATTTTTTTTAGGAGGGAGATAATGGCATTTATAAACGATGAAAAGGTTGATTTTAATGGAACGATTTTAGAGCTTTTAGAAAAGGAGGGGTATGATAAAGATAAAGTTGTGGTGCTATTAAATGGAGAAATTGTAAAAAAGGATTTTTGGAATGAAGTGTTTCTAAAACAAGATGATTATTTAGAAGTTGTAACCTTTGTAGGAGGTGGTTAATTTGTGCCTTGTTTTAGGAGGAAAGAGGATTAAATCAAGACTTTTTGTTGGAACAGGAAAACTTCCAAATTATGAACTTATAAAAGATATTATAAACGAAGCAGATATAGATGTTGTTACTGTTGCTGTAAGAAGAGCTTCTAAAGATTCTACAAGAGAAAATATATTAGATTACATACCTAAAGATACCATAATTATGGTAAATACATCAGGGGCAAGAGATCATAAAGAAGCTGTAAAAATAGCTCTTATAGGCAGGGAACTTACCAATTCAGATTGGGTTAAGGTAGAGATAGAGGCTGATACAAAATATCTTTTGCCTGACAATGAAGAGACTATAAAGGCCTGCGAAATACTAGTTAAGGAAGGATTTAAAGTTTTTCCTTATATATCTCCTGATCTTATAGTTTCCAAAAAACTTGAAGATATTGGGGTATGTGCTGTAATGCCTCTTGGAGCACCAATTGGGACGAATAAAGGTTTGGTTGCTAAAGAGCTTTTAAAGACTATAATAAGTGAGGTAAAAATTCCTGTTATAGTTGATGCTGGAATTGGAAGGCCATCCCATGCAGCAGAGGCTATGGAACTTGGAGCAGAGGCTTGTCTTATAAACACTGCTATTGCTACGGCAAAGGATCCTGTTAATATGGCAAAGGCTTTTAAAATGGCAATAGATGCAGGACGCAAGGCTTATGAAATTGGAATCTTAAAGGAAAAGGAATATGCTGATGCATCATCACCTTTAACAGGTTTTTTAAGAGGTGTTTGATATGAACTTAGATGAATTTGTTAATCTTTATGAAGAGTATAAAAAGAAGCCGTCCAAAAAAGAGGCTATTGACATTTTAAATAAAGATGAAATAACAGAAGTTGATTATATAAAACTTTTAAATTGTTATGATTTAGATGTTTTAGAGATTGCAGCAAGGAAAGCAAAGGATATTACGGAAAGATATTTTGGCAAAAATATATTTTTATATGTTCCCCTTTATATATCTAATTTTTGTTCTTCTGGTTGTATCTACTGTGGATATTCTTGTTTTAACAAAATTAAAAGAAAAAGGCTTAACATAAAAGAAATAGAAGATGAAATGAAAGCCTTAAAGAAAAGGGGTTTTCAAAGCATTCTTATTTTAACAGGTGAGGATAATACAAAAGAAGGTTTTAATCATCTAAAAGATGCTGTAAGGCTTGCAAGAAGGTACTTTTCAGAGGTTTTGATTGAAACTTCTCCATTAACGTTAGATGGCTATATGGAGCTTGTTAATGAGGGATTGACAGGAGTTACTTTATATCAAGAAACCTATGATTTAGATACTTATAAAAAAGTTCATCTTTTAGGGGAAAAGAGGAATTTTAAAGCAAGACTTTGGGCAATTGAAAGGGCAATTGAAGCTGGAGTTAGGGAAGTAAATATAGGATGCCTTTTAGGTCTTTGTAGCGATTATTTAAAAGATGTATTTTTGCTTTCTATGCATGCTATGTATCTTCTTAAAAAATATCCTAAAATAGAGCTTTCAATATCCTTCCCTAGGATAAGGCCTTTTAAGGGGATGAATTTTGATTATACAGAGGTTAGCGATTTAGAACTTGTAAAATTTATAGTTTATACAAGATTACTTTTAAAAAATGTAGGCATTAATATTTCAACTAGAGAAAGGAGCGATTTAAGGGATAATTTAATAGGCCTTGGAGTTACAAAAATGTCAGCTGAATCTAAAACTAGTGTTGGGGGATATTCTAAAGAAAGCGATTCTTTGGGGCAGTTTGAAGTATCTGACAAAAGAAGTTTAGATGAAATTATAAAAGTTATAAGGTCTAAAGGCTATAATGCAGAATTTATAAATTGGGTGATGATATGAAAAATATTTTATTAAATTATATGTCCAAAGAGCAGTTAGAAAAAATAGAAAATACAAAAGTTTTTATAGTAGGATGTGGAGGATTAGGTTCTAATGTTGCAAGGATTTTAGTCAGAACAGGTTTTTTAAATTTAACTTTAATAGATTTTGATGTTGTGGAACTTAAAAATTTAAATAGGCAAGATTTTTATACAAATCAGATAGGAGTCAAAAAAGTTGAAGCTTTAAAAGAAAACCTTATGAAAATTAATAAAGATATTCTCATAAAGACTTTAGATTTAAAATTAACTGATAAAAATTTAGACTTGTTAAAAGATGCAGATATAGTTATAGAAGCAGTTGATAAGGAAATTTATAAGAAAATGATATTTGAATATTGCATTGAAAATGGAATTAAAGTTGTTTGTGCCTGTGGTATTGCAGGATTTGGAGATTGTGAAAATATAAAAATTAAAAGGGGTAAGTTTTTTTCAATAGTTGGGGATTTTCAAAAATCTGTATATGAATTTAAACCCTTAGCTCCTAAGGTTATGGTTGTTGCAAGTTTACAGGCAGATGAAGTTTTAAGGATGGTGATAAAGTGAAAAGTGAAAAGCTAAAGCTTTTTAATGATTACAACCTTTATTGTATTACAGCAGAAGCTTTATCAAAGGGGAGAAAAAATATAGAGGTAGTAGAAAAAATGTTAAAATCTGGAGTTAAAATAATTCAGTATAGAGAAAAGAAAAAAACTCTAAGAGAGAAACTCTTAGAGTGTGAAAAGATAAGACAAATGACATTAGATTATGGGTGCATATTTATAATAAACGATAATATTGAAATTGCAAAGATGGTTTTAGCAGATGGAGTTCACATAGGACAGGATGATTATCCACTAGAGAGGGTTAGAGAATTTTTAGGGGATGATTTTATAATAGGTATTTCAACTCATTCAAGGGAGCAACTTCATGATGCTCATAAAAGGGGAGCAGATTATATAGGAGTAGGTCCTATATTCAAAACTTTTACTAAAGAGGATGTATGCGATCCTGTAGGATATGAATATTTAGATATTGCAGTTTCTGAAAGCAAAATACCCTTTGTTTCAATTGGTGGAATTAAAGAGGATAATTTAGAGGAAGTTTTAAAAAGAGGAGCAAAATGTGTTGCAATGGTAAGTGAAATAGTTGCATCAGAGGATATAGAAGGAAAAATAAAAGCTATAATGGACAAGCTAAGTTACTGGAGGGATAAAAGTGCAAACTCAAAGGGATTATGCTAAAAAAGGAATTTTAACGGATGAGATGAAAAAAGCTTTAGAGATAGAAGATATAGAAGAAAAGAGTTTTTTACAAAGGATAGCTGAGGGAAAGATTGTAATTCCTGCAAATAAAAACAGAAAAAGAAAAAGATATTTTGCAATAGGAGAAGGAACTTTAGTTAAAATAAATGTAAATATAGGTGTTTCAAGTGAATGTGGTAGTTTCAAAGAGGAGATTGAAAAATTAGAGCTTTGTAAAAGGTATGAAGTGGAATCCGTTATGGATTTATCAAGCGGGAAAAATTCAAGGGAATTTAGGGAATTTTTACTTAAAAATTATGATTTTATAGTAGGAACAGTCCCTATATATGATATGGCTATTTTGCAGGATGATTTTACAAGGGTTAGTGTAAATCAGATATTAGAACTTATAGAAAAACAGGCAGAGGAAGGGGTTGACTTTTTTACCCTTCATGCAGGAATAACAAGAAGGGCTATTGAAAGGTTTAAAGATAACAAAAGAATTATGAAAATAGTATCTCGCGGTGGTGGAATGATTTATAATTGGATGATAAAGAACAACAAAGAAAATCCTTTATATGAATATTTCGATGACATTTTAAAGATTTGTAAAAAGCATGATGTTACTTTAAGTCTTGGAGATTCTTTAAGACCGGGATGCATATTTGATTCAACGGATGCCCTTCAAATAGAGGAGCTTATAAATTTAGGTGAACTCACAAAAAGAGCGTGGGAAGAAGGAGTTCAAGTGATAATAGAAGGGCCAGGACATATGAGGGCAAATGAAATTGCTGCTAATATGACCCTTGAAAAGAAACTTTGTCATGGAGCACCGTTTTATGTTTTAGGTCCTTTGACAACTGATATAGGGGCAGGATATGATCACATAACAGGAGCTATGGGAGCTTTAATTGCTGCTTTGAATGGAGCTGACTTTTTATGTTATGTAACTCCAGCAGAACATTTAAGGCTTCCTGATGTAGAAGATGTTAAAGAGGGGATAATAGCTTTTAAGTTGGCTGCTCATTCTGCTAATTTAGCAAAGGGGTTTAAAAAGTGTCTTGAAAGAGATTTTGAAATGAGCATTGCAAGGGCAAACATGGATTGGGAAAAGATGTTTAAGTTAGGGATAGATGGGGAAAAAATGAAAAAGTATAAAGAAGATAATAATAAGTATTGTTCTATGTGTGGAAGGCTTTGTCCTGTTAATAATGTGAGATGACCATGGAACGAAATATTGTTATATGAACAAAAATTAATTTCGTATACATACGAACAATAACAAAAATATATTGACATATTTCAGTATATGGTTTAATATAATTATAAATAAAAGATACAATCATCCATATAATCCAAGGGATATGGCCTTGGAGTCTCTACCGGGCAGCCGTAAACTGCCCGACTATGGATGAGTCAGTGGCTTTTTGGGTTACTTTCCCCTTTTTGACTCTTCCATGGTCAAAAAGGGGTTTTTTACTTGGAGGGACTGTTATGGAAAAAGTTAAAATTTATGAAGGAAAGGCAAAAATTCTTTATGATGTTGGTGATGACAAAATAATAGCATATTATAAGGATGATATAACAGCTTTTAATGGACAAAAAAGGTGCAAAATTAAAGGGAAAGGCATGATAAACAATTTCATATCCTCTTATCTTTTTAAATTTCTTGAAGATAAAGGTATTAAAACCCACTTCATAAAAAGGCTAAATGAAAGAGAACAGCTCCTTAAAAAAGTAGAAATAGTTCCCCTTGAGGTTATAGTAAGAAATGTTGCATCAGGAAGCTTTTCCAAAAGGCTTGGAATTGAAGATGGCACAAAATTAGATTTTCCCGTATTTGAAATATGTTATAAAAACGATGCTTTAGGTGATCCTCTTATTAATGATTACCATGCAGTAGCTCTTAAAATTGTTTCCTTTGAGGAATTGAAGGAAATTTATTCAATATCTAAAAAGGTAAACAAGATATTAAAGGACTTTTTCGATGAAATAGGCATAGAACTTGTAGATTTTAAATTGGAATTTGGAAGATTTAATGGTGAAATACTTCTTGCCGATGAAATATCTCCTGATACATGTAGATTTTGGGATAAAAATACGGGTGAAAAGCTTGATAAGGACCGTTTTAGAAAAGAACTTGGGGATGTTTTAGAAGGTTATAGTAAAATTTTAAAAAGATTAAATGGGGAGGATAAAGATGAAGGTATTAATTGATGTTACGTTAAAAGAAGGGATAATGGACCCTCAAGGAAATGCAGTTAAAGATGGATTGATTAAGCTTGGTTATGATGTTAACAATGTGAGAATTGGAAAGCATATTGAAATTGAACTTAAGGATTTAGAAATTAATAAAGCAGAAAAGTTGGTTAAAGAGATGTGTGAAAAATTTCTTGTAAATCCTGTTATAGAAACCTATACATTTAGATTTGAGGTGTGAATATGAAAGCTGGAGTTGTTGTTTTTCCAGGGTCAAATTGCGATAGGGATGTTTTTGACGTATTAAAAGATTTAAATGTTGATGTTAAATATATTTGGCATGATGAGAAAAAACTTGATGTTGATCTTTTAGTTTTGCCGGGAGGTTTTTCCTACGGAGATTATTTAAGGTGTGGGGCTATTGCAAGGTTTTCAAGGGTTTTAGAGGATATATATGATTTTTCACAAAAAGATAAATTGATTTTAGGTATATGCAATGGTTTTCAGATACTTACAGAATTAAAGCTTTTGCCTGGCGCCCTTTTAAAAAATAAAAATTTAAAGTTTGTATGTAGCGATTGTAATTTAATTGTTGAAAACAATAATACTCCTTTTACAAGGCTTTATAAAAAGGGAGAAGTTGTAAATTTTCCAATAGCCCATGGAGAAGGGAATTATTTTATAGATGATGAGGGGCTAAAAAAGCTTAAAGAAAATGAACAAATAGTCTTTAGATATAAAGTTAATCCTAATGGGTCTACTAATGATATAGCAGGAATAATAAATCAAAAGGGAAATGTTTTAGGCCTTATGCCTCATCCTGAGAGGGCTTTTTATAAAATACTAGGGAGTGAAGATGGGGTTAGGTTCTTTAAATCAATTATAAGTTATTTTGGGTAGGGTGATATTATGGATACACTTTTACCTCCTTCAAGGATTGGAATAATAGGTGGGGGACAACTTGGAAGGATGTTTGCTTTTGAGGCAAAAAGGATGGGGTATATAGTTTATGGGCTTGATCCTAAAGAAAACTCTCCATTAGGGCAGATTTGTGATGGACAATATGTTGCAAGTTTTGATGATTTTCAAGCTTACCTAAAAATTGCAAGGGATACTGATGTTATAACCTATGAATTTGAACATATAAGCGTTCATAATTTAGAAAAACTTGAAACTTTAGGATATAAAGTTATTCCATCTTCTAAGATTTTGAGGATAATTCAAAATAAATATTTTCAAAAGAAATTTCTAAAGGATAATTTTTTACCTATTCCAAAGTTTTTTAAAATAGATTGTTTTGAGGATTTAAAAAAGGCTTCCTTAGCATTAGGATATCCTTTTGTATTAAAGTATTGCCATGGAGGATATGATGGAAAAGGAAATATTAAAATAGAAAAATATGAGGATCTTTTAAAATATGAAAATTTTGATTTTAAATCAAAAGAAGTTTTTGCAGAAGAGTTTATAGATTTTAAAAAGGAAGTTTCAATTATAGTTTGTAAAAATAAAAGGGGAGATTTTAGAAGTTATCCTTTGTTTGAAAATTTCCATGAGGATGGGATATTAAAATATACCTTTGCACCAGCTTCTGTTTCGTTAAAGGTTAAAGAGAATGCTAAAGATATAGGTAGAAGGGTTTTGGATGCTCTTGATGATTTTGGAATATTTTGTATAGAAATGTTTCTTGATAAGGATGATAATCTTTTGATAAATGAAGTTGCACCAAGGCCCCATAATTCAGGACATTTAACTATTGAAGCTTGCGTAACAAGCCAATTTGAAAACCATCTAAGAAGCATAACAAATCTTCCATTAGGCTCTACAGATCTTTTAAGCCCAGCCTGTATGATAAATATTTTGGGAGAAGAAAAAATAGAAGGGAAATATACTATAAAAAATTTAGAAGAGATATTAAAACTTGGTGGAGTTTATGTTCATCTATATGGGAAAGACAAGGTGGATAAAAGGAAAAAGATAGGCCATATAACCATTGTTGATAAGGATTTAGAATCTTTAAAGGAAAAGATGGATTTTGTGATTAAAAATATAAAGATAGGTGATTTTTATGAAAAAAGTTGCAATCATAATGGGGAGTATATCGGATTATGAAGTTATGAAGGAAGCAGAAAAAGTTTTAAAAGATTTTGAAATTGAGTATGAAATAGATGTTGTTTCAGCCCATAGAACTCCTTATAAAATGTTTCAATTTGCAAAGGAAGCTGAAAAAAGAGGAATAAAAATAATAATTGCAGGGGCAGGAGGAGCGGCACATCTTCCGGGAATGGTAGCTTCTATTTCAAATCTTCCTGTTATAGGCGTTCCTATTAAAAGCAAATCCTTAGACGGACTTGATTCGTTGCTATCAATAGTTCAGATGCCTAAAGGGATTCCAGTTGCAACGGTTGCTATAAATGGTGCATATAATGCTGGAATTTTGGCTGTAAAGATGCTTTCAATTTTTGATCAAGATTTGATGAGAAAACTTCAATGTTATAAAAAGGAGCTTGAGCTTGAAGTTGACAAGATGTCAAAAAGTATTATTAAGGAGGATTATTATGTTAAGTTATAAGGATGTAGGTTTGAAAAAGGAGGAATATGACTTAATTTTAAAATACCTTGGAAGAGAGCCAAATGACCTTGAACTTTCAATGTTTGGAGTTATGTGGTCTGAACATTGCAGCTACAAAAATTCAAAGGCTCTTTTAAAGCTTTTTAATACTAAAGGAGATATGGTTTTGCAAGGTCCAGGAGAAAATGCAGGGGTTATAGATATAGGGGATGGATATGCTATTGCCATGAAAATAGAAAGTCACAACCATCCTTCAGCAATTGAGCCTTATCAGGGAGCAGCAACAGGAGTTGGAGGAATATTAAGGGATATATTTGTTATGGGGGCAAGACCTATTGCTAATCTTAATTCTATAAGATTTGGAGATTTAAAGGAAGATAAAAATAAATTTTTGCTAAGAGGTGTTGTAAAGGGTATAGGGGATTATGGCAACTCAGTTGGAATCCCAACCGTTGGTGGAGAGACGGTTTTTCATAGATGCTACAATGGTAATCCTTTGGTTAATGCTATGAGCGTAGGGCTTCTTAAAAAGGAAGATTTTAAAAAAGGAATTGCAAAGGGAGTTGGAAATCCTGTAATGTTGGTTGGACATACAACAGGAAGGGATGGGATTGGAGGAGCAAGTTTTGCATCCTGTAATTTAACTAAGGAGTCTCAAGAAAAACGTTCTTCCATTCAGGTTGGAGATCCTTTTATGGAAAAACTTCTTTTAGAAGCCTGTCTTGAACTTATAAAAGAGGGATTTGTTATAGGAATTCAAGACCTTGGTGCAGCAGGATTAACTTCAGCATCTTGTGAAATGGCCTTTAGGGGAGGATGTGGAATAAAAATTGATATTACTAAAGTTATAACAAGGGAAAAGGGTATGAATCCAATTGAAATAATGATTTCAGAATCTCAAGAGAGGGTGCTTGTTGTTATTCAGAAGGGAAATGAAGATAAAGTTTTTGAAATTTTAAAAAAATGGAATCTTAACGCTTCAATAATTGGAGAAGTTACAGATGATGGTTTTATATCGGTTTATGATGGACAAAACTTAGTAGCACAAGTTCCTGCTTATCTTCTTGCTGATGGAGCACCGGTAAACTTAAGAGATTATAAAAGGCCAATGTATATGGACAAGCTCATGGGTTTTGATTTATCAAATATTAAATCCCATGATTTAAAGGAAGATGTTTATAAGCTTGTAAAGTCCTATAACATTGCATCTAAAGAGTGGGTTTATAGTCAATATGATTATCAAGTTAGAAATTCGACAGTAATAAAGCCCGGAGGGGATGCAGCTTTAATTTATATAAAGGAAGTAAATAAAGCAGTAGCATTAACGGTTGATTGTAATTCAAGATATTGTTATTTAAACCCTTACGAAGGAGGGAAGATAGCTCTTTTAGAAGCAGCAAGAAATATTGCTTCGACAGGTGCAAGACCTGTTGCGGTAACTGATTGCTTAAATTTTGCAAATCCTGAAAATGAAGAAGTATATTATCAGTTTAGAAACTGCATATTGGGAATAACAGAAGCTTCAAGGATTTTAAATGTTCCCATTATAAGTGGAAATGTAAGTTTTTATAATGAATCAGAAGATGGAGCAATATATCCAACCCCAGTTATAGGTATGATTGGGATTTTAGATGATGTGAATAAAGCTACAACAATAGATTTTAAAGAAGAAGAAGATTTAATAATACTTGTTGGAGAAACAAGGGATGAAATAGGGGCAAGTGAATATTTAGCTGTCTGTCATGGAATTGAGGCAGGAAGGGTACCTGAAGCTCAAATTGAAATTGAAAAAAATACAATAGAAGGAATATTAAAGTGCATAGATAATAGGCTTTTAAAAAGTTGTCATGATATTTCGGATGGAGGGTTTATTATAGCTTTACTTGAGGCTTCTTTTAAAAATGTAATGGGAGCAAAAATAGATATAAAAACTTATCTTAAGCCTGATAGATTCTTATTTTCTGAAAGTCAAGGAAGATTTATATTATCCTGCAAAAAAGGAGATGAAGATAAAATAATTGAAATATTTAAAAGCCTTGGAGTTATGGCGCAGGTTATAGGATTTACTCAAAAAGGAAAAATTGAAGTAACTATAAACTCTCAAAAGGTATTAGATTTGGATGTTAATGAAGTAAAAAAAGAGTGGGAAGGTGGACTTAAATGTTTTGTGGAATAGATAAATTTAAAGAGGAGTGTGGAGTTTTTGGAATTTTTTTAAATGATTATAAGGATGTTGCGTCACTAGTTTATTATGGATTGTTTGCCCTTCAGCATAGGGGACAAGAAAGTGCGGGAATGGTTATATATAATGGAAAAGATTTTTATATAAAAAAGGATGTGGGACTTGTTGGGGAGGTTTTTGATGAGAATTTTTTAAATATTAAGGGATTTTCTGCTATAGGACATGTTAGATACTCTACAACAGGTGGCAATAAAAAAGAGAATGCACAGCCTCTTTTTAACAATATAGCTGTTGCTCATAATGGGAACCTTGTAAACGCTGATGTTTTAAGAAAGTTTTTAAAAGAGGAAGGATTTGCTTTTCAAACTTCTATTGATACGGAGGTTATTTTAAATCTTATTATAAGATACCTTAAAGATGGTATAGAAAAGGCTGTATTTAATGCTGTAGAGAAAATAAAAGGATCTTATTCAATACTTATTTTAACTGAAGATAAATTAATAGGAATTAGAGATCCAAATGGTATAAGGCCTTTATGCATTGGAAAAATTGATAAAGGTTTTGTTTTATCTTCTGAAAGTTGTGCTTTAAGTGCAGTAGGAGCAGAATTTATAAGGGACGTAGAACCTGGGGAAATGGTAGTAATAAATAAGGATGGATTAAAGAGCATTAAGTTATTTAAAGAAACTCAGCTTAGAACATGCGTTTTTGAGTATATATACTTTGCAAGGCCAGATAGCGTAATAGATGGCTTAAGTGTTTATGAATCTAGGGTAAAAGCAGGAATTCAGCTTTATAAAGAAGCACCTTTGAATGCAGATATAGTAGTTGGCGTTCCAGATTCAGGAACATTTGCAGCTGTTGGATATTCTCAGGCTTCTAATATTCCTTATGGTATAGGATTTGTAAAAAACAAATATATAGGAAGAACTTTTATAGAACCAAAAAGTGAGTTTAGAGATAAATTAGTTTTAATTAAACTAAATCCTTTAAAGGAGAATATTTTTGGTAAAAGAGTAGTTTTAGTAGATGATTCTATAGTTAGAGGAACTACCATGAAAATGCTTGTTAATCTTTTAAAAAGGGCAGGAGCAAAAGAAGTTCATGTTAGAATTGCATCTCCTGTTGTAGCATATCCTTGTTATTTTGGTATCGATACTCCTTATAGAAAAGAGCTTATAGGAGCTACCATGACGCTTGACCAGATAAAGGATAATATAGGTGCGGATTCTCTAGCTTTTTTAAGCATAGATGGACTTTTAAAATCTTTAAATAGAGAAGGATTTTGCCTTGGATGTTTTAATGGCTTATATCCTGTTTGTGCTCCTTTAAATATAGATAAATTTCAATTTGAAAGGGAGAATTAAAATGAAGTATAAAGATGCTGGTGTAAACATACAAGAAGGTTATAAAGCTGTAAAGTTTATAAAGGAACATGCTTTAGGGACCTATAATGATAGAGTTTTAAGCGGTATAGGGAGTTTTTCAGCTCTTTATGATATATCAGGATATAAAAATCCGCTTTTAGTTTCAGGAGCCGATGGTGTGGGGACGAAGCTTAAAATTGCTTTTAAAATGGGGATATATGATACAGTAGGAATAGATTGCGTTGCCATGTGTGTAAACGATATATTATGCTGTGGCGCAACACCTCTTTTTTTTCTTGATTATATAGCTTGTGGAAAATTAGATGCAGAGATAGTATCTTTAATAGTTTCAGGGATTGCAAAGGGATGTAAAATGGCAGGATGCAGTCTTATAGGTGGAGAGACTGCTGAGATGCCAGACTTTTATCAAGAAGGGGATTATGATATAGCAGGTTTTGCAGTTGGAATTGTAGAGAAAGATAGGATTGTTGATGGAAGTAGCATAGAGGATGGAGATTTATTAATAGGCATAGAATCGTCAGGTTGTCATAGCAACGGTTATTCTTTAATTAGAAAACTTATAAAAGATTTAGATAAGGATTTTGAGGGAAGAAAAATTGGTGAGGTTTTATTAGAGCCAACTACTATATATGTTCCTTATGTTTTGCCTCTTTTACAAAAATATAAAATAAAAGGTATGGCCCATATAACAGGTGGAGGATTTTATGAAAATATTCCAAGGATGTTTAAAGAGGATTTTACTGCAGTTATAGATAAAGAAAGCTTTGAAATTCCAAGTATTTTTAAATATATAATGAGCCTTGGAGTTGAAGAAAAAGAAATGTTTAACACATTCAACATGGGAATAGGTTTTGTTTTATGTGTGGAAAGAGGTAGTGAAGAATATATATTAGATGAGTTAAATTTTATGGGTAAAAAAGCTTTTGTAATAGGACATGTTGAAAAAGGTGGTGGTGGAGTTTGTATAGAATAGCTGTTTTGGTTTCAGGAAACGGTACTAATCTTCAAGCCATAATGGATGCGATAGATGAGGGGAATTTAAACTGTTTTATTGAATATGTTATTGCTGATAGAAATTGTTATGCCATTGAGAGGGCTAAAAAGAGGGGAATTAAAACAGCCGTTTTAGATAAAGGACTTGATCTTTCAGATAAAATTCTACAGATAATAGGTAAAGATTTAGATTTAATAGTTCTTGCTGGTTTTTTATCTATTTTAAAGGGGGATATTTTAAAGGTTTATGAAAACAAAATAATAAACATCCATCCTTCCCTTTTACCTAAATTTTCTGGAAAAGGAATGTATGGAATAAAAGTCCATGAGGCTGTTTTAAAATCGGGGGAAAAGGAGACAGGCTGTTCGGTTCACTTTATTGATGAAGGAATTGATACAGGGAAGATTTTACTTCAAGAAAAAGTTCCTGTGTTTTTTAATGATACTCCTTATACTCTTTCAAAAAGGGTACTTGAAAGAGAGCACGATTTAATAGTTAAAGCTATAAAGATGGTTTTGGAGGGATAATATGAGGGCTCTTGTTAGCACGTTTTATAAAGAAGGAATAGATAGATTTTGCAACTTTTTATATAAAAAGGGAGTTGAAATTATATCAACAGGAGGAACATACAAATATTTAAAAGAAAAAGGCATACCTGCTATAGAAGTTAAGAAAATTACTGGATTTGAAGAAATTTTAGATGGAAGGGTTAAAACTTTACATCCTAATATTCATGCTGGAATACTTGCAGTAAGAGATAATAAAAATCATATGAATTCCTTAAAAGAAAAAGGAATAGGGACAATAGATTTTGTAGTTGTAAACCTTTACCCATTTTTTGAGAAAATTTATGAAAATTTAACTTTTGAAGAAAAGATGGAGTTTATAGATATTGGAGGACCTTCTATGCTAAGGGCTGCTGCAAAGAATTTTAAAGATGTAGTTGTTCTTTGTGACTATAGGGATTATGAACTTGTAATAGATGAATTTGAAAAATTTGGTGATGTAAGATATGAAACAAGAAAATATTTAGCAGGAAAAGTATTTAATCTAACTTCTTGTTATGATGCTCTAATTGCAAATTTTCTCTTAGAAGATCTATATCCTGAATATTTATCCTTATCATATAAAAAAGCAATGGATTTAAGGTATGGAGAAAATCCCCATCAAAGGTCTGCTTTTTATGTAAAATTAGATGGAAATGGTTCTATGAAAGATTTTGAAAAGTTAAATGGGAAGGAATTATCCTATAACAATATAAAAGATATAGATATAGCATGGAAACTAGTTTGTGAATTTGAAGAGCCTGCCTGCTGTGCTGTAAAACATAATATACCCTGTGGTGTTGCCTTAGGATTTGATGCTCAGGATGCTTTTTTAAAAACACTAGAATGTGACCCTGTATCTATCTTTGGGGGGATTGTAGCTTTTAATACCAAGATAGATAAAAAAACAGCAGAAAAACTTGTTGAAATATTTTTAGAGGTTATAGTTGCACCGGATTTTGATAAGGAAGCTTTAGAAATTTTATCTTCCAAAAAAAATTTAAGGGTAATAAAGATGAAATCAAAGCCTTCAGATAAAATAGAGGTTGTAAGTGTTGATGGGGGTATATTAGTTCAGAGTGTTGATGATAAATTGATAGATGAATTGGAAGTTGTAACAGAGAAATCTCCAACAAAGGAAGAAATTGAGGACATGATATTTGGTATGAAGGTTGTAAAGTATGTGAAATCAAATGCAATAGTTGTAGTAAATAATAAAAAGGCGGTTGGAATTGCAGGAGGACAGGTAAATAGAATATGGGCAGCTTGTCAAGCTCTTGAAAGGGGAAAAGGGGGAAATGTTTTAGTTTCTGATGCATTTTTCCCGTTTGATGACGTTGTTAAGGAGGCTGCAAAGTATAATATTAAAGCTATAATGCAACCGGGTGGGGCTTTAAGGGATAAACAGTCCATTGATGCTTGCAATAAGTATGGTATTTCAATGGTTTTTACAAAGATAAGACACTTTAAACATTAAAGGGTGATGATATGAAGGTTTTATTAATAGGTTCAGGTGGAAGAGAACATGCAATAGCTTGGAAAATATCAAAAAGTCCTCTTGTTGAAAAGGTATTTGTTGCAAAAGGAAATGGTGGAACTTATATGGAGGAAAAGTGTCAAAATGTTGATTTAGAGAATATAGATGAATATATAAAATTTGCAAAACAAAATAATATAGATATAACTATAGTAGGTCCTGAGGCGCCTTTAGTTGAAGGTATAGTTGATGAATTCAAAAAGAATAATTTAAAAATATTTGGTCCCTCAAAGGCTGCTGCAAGGCTTGAGGGAAGTAAAATATTTGCAAAGGAGTTTATGAAAAGGCATGACATAAAAACTCCAGAGTATAGGGTTTTTTATGATTTTAAAGAGGCTATGGAATATATAAAAAATTGCAAATATCCTTGTGTTATAAAGGCTGACGGACTTGCTCAGGGGAAGGGAGTTGTAATTTGCAACTTTTTTGATGAAGCAAAAGATGTTTTAAAAAAGTTTATGATAGAAGATATATTTAAAGGTTCAGGGAAAAGTGTTGTTATTGAGGAATTTTTAGAAGGGGTAGAAGCTTCTATTCTTTCAATAACCGATGGAAATACTATAATTCCTTTTATATCAGCAAAGGACCATAAAAGAATATTTGATGGAGATAAAGGACCTAATACAGGGGGAATGGGGGTTATTGCACCTAATCCTTATGTTAACGAAAAAGTTTTAAAGGATTTTAAAGAAAATATTATGTTTCCAACTTTAGAGGGAATAAAAAAAGAAGGATTGGGTTTTTGTGGAATAATATTTTTTGGCGTTATGATAACTGAAAATGGAGTTTATCTTTTGGAATATAATGTAAGAATGGGAGATCCAGAGGCTCAAGCTATTTTACCTCTTATGAAAAGCGACTTTTTTGATTTAATTTTAAAGGCTATATGTGGAAAACTACAAGGTTATGTTATAGACTGGGAAGAAGGATTTTCCTGCAATGTAGTTGTAGCATCAAAGGGATATCCAGGTAATTTTGAAAAAGGGCATATAATAAAAATAGGCGATGTTAAAAATAAAATTTTTATAGCAGGGGCAGAATATCAAAATGGAAATTTAATTACAAAAGGAGGGAGGGTTTTATCAGTAACGGCAATTGATAAAACCCTTGATGGATCAAGAAAAAAGGCTTATGAGGATATAGAAAAAATTTATTTTAAAGGGATGTATTATAGAAGGGATATATAGACTATATAAAAAACCAGAATATTACTGTAAATATAACAAGGAAGATAAAATTATATATTGAAAATTTTAAAAGATATTTTTTCTTTTCATTTTTGTAGCTTTCAACATAAAATTTATATGAAATTACGCTAGCAAGGGATGCGATTAATGTTCCCATTCCTCCTATGTTAACGCCAAGAAGTAATTCTTTATAGTTTTTTGAAAAACCCGATATAAATATTGCACAAGGAACGTTGCTTATAAATTGGCTAAGTATTATTGAAGATAAATATGTTAATTTTTCTTTATTAAGAAACATTGATATAGTATTTTTTATAATATCAAAATTTGAAAGGTTTCCTATGAATATGAAAAAGAATATAAATGTTAAAAGCAATGTATAATCTACTTCTTTTAAAAGGGTTTTATCTAAAAGTAGTGTTAATACTAAGGTTATTATAAAGACTATTTTGTAGTTTAATACATTAAAGATAGATAAAAGAATTATTATAAACATGGCAACAAAAACAAGAGCTTTTTTAGTATCTTTTATTTTAATTTCTTCTATATAAAAGTTTATTTTTTTATTTGGAATTATAAAATTTATAATAGCTAAAAATAAAAATCCTAAGCTAGCAAAAGGAAGCATGGTTTTAATAAACTCTATTGTATTTATATTAAATTTTGAGTATAAAAATAAGTTTTGAGGGTTTCCCATAGGGGTTAGGCTGCTTCCTATGTTTGCAGAAAGGGTTTGGAATATTATAATCTCAAGGGGATTGATGTTTGATTTTTTTGCAATTATTAATGTTATAGGAACTAAAGTTATAAGGGCAACGTCGTTTGTAACAAACATTGACAGGAAAAAAGTTATTAAAATTAATGCTAATGAAACGGCTCTTTCATTATTGAATTTATCTAAAATTTTAATAGATATCATTTCTAAAATCTTTAATCTTTCAAAGGCTTCAACTATTAATATAAGATTAAAAAGAGAAATTAAGACTTTAAAATCTATATATTCTATTTTTGGAAAATTAATAAATGAAGTTGTAAAGGCTAGTATGAAGGATATCAGAAGAACAATATCTTCCTTTGCTTTATTGATAAATTGCTTCAACATTTTAAACCTCCTTAACTTAGTATTCAGTTTAAATTATATATTTTAAAGTTATTTCCAACAAGTATTCAAAAATATAAGGTTTCAAAAGTATTGACAATATTTTATATATGTGTTACTTTAGTAAGAGAAACCTTTAATTCTGGTCCTGTGAGGCCGGGAAGGTGGAAAAAATAATTAACAAGGTTTACTATGCCTTCCCGAAGGGGAAGGCTTTTTTAGTAACCTTTAATTTAGCCCAGTGAGGCTAGAAAGGAGAGATAATATGTTAAAAGGAAGACATCTTTTAGACCCAATGGACTTTTCTTTAGAGGAAATTGAAGAAATTTTAAATCTTGGAGAAAAAATCTCCAAAAATCCAGAAAAGTTTTCAAAGGCATGTCAGGGTAAAATTCTTGCAACTCTTTTTTATGAACCCAGCACAAGGACAAGATTTAGCTTTGAAGCTGCAATGCTAAGGCTTGGTGGACAAGTTATAGGCTTTTCAGAGCCAAATTCATCGTCTGTTGCAAAGGGTGAAAGCATAGCTGATACAATAAGAACCATAGCCTGTTATGCAGATATTGCCGTTATAAGACACCCTAAAGAAGGTGCACCAAGGGTTGCAGCTATGTATTCTAAAATTCCAGTTATAAACGCAGGAGATGGAGGACATCAGCATCCAACTCAAACTTTGACGGATCTTTTAACTATAAAATCTTTAAAGGGTAGATTATCAAATCTTACAATAGGTCTTTGTGGAGATTTAAAATTTGGAAGAACTGTCCACTCCCTTATAAAGGCCATGTCAAGATATAAAGATAATAAATTCATTTTGATCTCCCCAAAAGAGCTTAGAGTTCCTGATTATATAAAAAGGGAAGTTCTTCAAAAGAATAATATAGAATTTTTAGAAGTTGAAAGGATAGAAGATGTAATAGAAAAGCTAGATATACTTTACATGACTCGCGTTCAAAGGGAAAGATTTTTTAACGAAGAGGAGTATTTAAGGCTTAAAGATAGTTACATTCTTGATAATTCAAAGTTGAAAAACGCAAAGGAGGATATGATAATCCTTCATCCTCTTCCAAGGGTCAATGAAATTGCAGTTGAAGTTGATGAGGATAAAAGGGCAAAATACTTTGAACAGGCAAAATACGGTATGTTTGTTAGAATGGCCCTTATAATTAAGCTTTTGGGGGTGGAAGAATGTTAACTGTAAATAGTATAAAAAATGGAATAGTTATAGACCATATAAAGGCTGGTCTTGGTATAAAAATATTTAAAATACTTGAGCTTGATAAGATAAACAGCGCAGTTTGCCTTCTTATGAACGTTCAAAGTAAAAAACTAGGTAAAAAAGACATTATAAAGATAGAAAATGTAGTTGATATAGATTTTACAATTCTTGGGATACTAGATCCTAATATAACGATAAATGTAATAAAAGATGAGGTTATAGTTGAAAAGAAAAAACTAAAGCTTCCAGAAAGGGTGGAAAATATTTTAAGGTGTAAAAACCCAAGATGTGTAACTTCAATTGAAAAGTATATAGACCAAGTTTTCTATCTTGTGGACAGCAAAAAAGGAGAATATAGGTGCATGTATTGTGATGAAATATATGCCCTTTCGGAGGTTTGATTATGGAGCTTTTGATAAAGAATGTTAATGTAGTTGACGGCTTAAAGACCTTTTATGGGGATGTTTATATAAAGGATGGTAAAATATTTGAAATTGGAAATATAAACAAGGATTGTAAAGTTTTAAATGGGAAAGGTTTATTCCTTTTACCATCCTTTGTAGATCTTCATGCCCACTTTAGAGAACCAGGATATGAATATAAAGAGGATATATTATCAGGTTCAATGGCAGCAGTAAAGGGAGGATATACCGCAGTAAATCTTATGGGAAATACAAATCCTCCCTGTTCTTATATGGAAGTAGTTGATTATGTCCTTAAAAAATCAGAAAGAGTAGGCCTTCTTGATGTTCACCAAACCGTTACAATAACAAGGGATATGTTAGGAAAAGATATAGATCATCTTAATTTAATAGATGAAAGGGTTAAATTTATTTCGGATGATGGAAAGGGTATAGTGAATAATAAAGTTATGCTTCTTGCAATGCAAATTGCAAAGAAAAAGAATATTACTGTAATATCCCATGCTGAAGATGAGGAAATTTCAAAGATAGATACAAGGCTTTCGGAAAACCTTATGATAAAAAGGGATATAGAGCTTGCAAAGTTTACAGGATGTAGCCTTCACGTTGCCCATGTAAGCACAAGGGAAGCAATAGAGGAGATAGCAAACTCAAAGGATAAGGGATTTAAAATAACCTGTGAAGTTACCCCTCATCATATATTTGGGACAAATAGTATTAATTATAAAGTAAATCCTCCTTTGAGGGAAAAAGAGGATGTAGAGGCTTTAATAAAGGCTATAAAAAAGGGATATGTTGATGCTATAGCAACGGATCATGCTCCCCATACAAAGGAGGATAAGGAAAAGGGGGCTTTTGGAATCTCAGGAATTGAGGTTGCCTTTTCAATATGTTTTACAAAGCTTGTTATGGAGGGACATATAACTTTAAATGAGCTTGTGAATATCATGTCGGAAAACCCTGCAAGGATTATGGGACTTAACAAAGGAAGAGTAGAAGTTGGATATGATGGGGATTTAGTTTTGATTGATGTAAAGAAAAAGTATAAAATTGATCCGGATAATTTTTTATCAAAGGGAAAAAACAATCCCTTTACTGGATATGAAGTTTATGGAAAAGTAATTTCTACTATAAAAGCAGGAAAAGTTATTTTTAGGGGTGATTGATTTGATTATAGATAAGCTTTATGAAGCAGTAGAAAAAAAGGGCCCTGTTTGTGTTGGACTTGACACTTCAATAGATTATATTCCAAAGGATTTTTTAAAAAAATTTACATCTCTTTATGATGCTTTATTTGAGTTTAATAAAAGAATAATAGATGCAACGGAGGATATAGCCTCTTGTTTTAAAATTCAAATTGCTTACTATGAAGCCCTTGGAATAGAAGGAATGAAAGTTTATAGCAAAACTGTAAAATATCTAAGAAGTAGAGAAAATATAGTAATTGGAGATATAAAAAGATCTGATATTTTAGATACTGCAAAAATGTATGCAAAAGCGCATTTTGAAGGAGATTTTGAAGTGGATTTGGTAACATTGAATCCTTACATGGGAATGGATAGTATAATACCTTTTTTAGAGTATTTAGATAAAGATAAAGGAATATTTGTTTTAGTAAAAACATCAAATCCTTCTTCTAAGGATCTTCAAACTTTATATGCAGGAGAAAAAAGAGTTTTTGAAAGGGTTTACGATTTTTTAAAGCCATACATTGAAAGTAATTTAGGAAGATATGGATATAGCCCAATTGGTGCAGTTGTAGGTTGCACAAATTTTGATGAGGCGGAAGATATAAGAAAAAATTTAAAGGGGATGTTCTTTTTAATACCTGGATATGGTGCCCAAGGAGGAAAAAAAGAAGATGTTAAAAAGCTTTTAATGGATGGTAACGGAGGAGTTGTAAACTCATCAAGGGCAATACTTTTAGCTTATAAAAAATATGATGATGAATTTTTTCTTGCAGCAAGGAAAGAACTTCTAAGGATGAAGGAGGAGATTTTAAGTGCAATATAGTTCTCTTAAAGTTTTAGAAAATAGAGAAGTAGCTAAAAATATTTTTAAGCTTAAATTAGAGGGAAAATATAACGTAAAGCCGGGACAATTTTTTATGCTAAGGTCTTGGGAGGACGAGCCTACCCTTTCAAGGCCCTTTAGCATATACGATAAAGGAGAAAATTATATAAGTTTTCTTTATGAAGTTAAAGGAAAAGGGACAGAAAAACTGGCAAAATTAAAGTGCCAAGATACTGTTAAGGTTTTAGGTCCATTAGGAAATGGTATGGATATATCAAGGATAAAAGGAAAAGTTGCATTAGTAGGAGGAGGAATTGGAATTGCTCCTTTGTTTTACTTTGCCAAAAAAATTGAAGCGCATGTTGATATATACTTTGGTTTTAGGGATGAAGTTTATGGAATAGAAAATTTAAAGTGCAAAAATTTGTATATATCAACGGAAAGTGGAAAGGTTGGATATAAAGGTTATATAACTGATATATTTAATCCTTTTGACTATAACCTTGTAATAACCTGTGGGCCTTTAGCAATGATGAAAAAGGTCAAAGATGTATGCAAAAAAACAGCAACTCCCCTTTATCTTTTAATGGAAAGCAAAATGGCTTGTGGCATAGGAGCGTGTCTTGTTTGCACTTGTAAAACAAAGGATGGCATGAAAAGGGTATGTAAAGATGGACCTGTTTTTAAAGGGGAGGAGGTTGTTTTTGATGCTTAATATTTCTCTATGGGGAAAAACTTTTAAAAATCCTGTTGTTGCAGCTTCAGGGACTTTTGGATTTTCAAGGGAATATAATGAAATTTATGATGTATCTATACTTGGTGGGATTGTAACAAAGGGGTTAACCCTTAATAAAAGGGAAGGTAATGAAGGAATAAGATGTTTTGAAACTTCGTCAGGGATGTTAAATAGCGTAGGTCTTCAAAATCCTGGAATAGATTATTTTATAGAAAATGAACTTCCCTTTATGAAAACCTTGAATACCATTATAATAGCTAACCTTGGAGGAGGAAGCATTGAGGAATATGTTCAAGGAGCAGAAAAGCTTGATAAAAGTGATGTTGATATAATAGAGCTTAATATATCATGTCCAAATGTTAAAGAAGGTGGAGTAAATTTTGGAATAAAGTCAAATATAGCAAGAGAGGTTGTAAAAGAGGTTAGGAGGGTTGTTAAAAAACCTCTTGTAGTAAAACTTTCTCCTGATGCAGAGGATATTGTTGATATGGCAGTAACCTGTGTAGAGGAAGGAGCAGATGGAGTTTCACTTGTAAATACGTTTAAAGCTATGGCAATAGATATTTATAAAAAAAGGCCTGTTTTTAAAAATGTATTTGCAGGGCTTTCAGGTCCTGCAATAAAACCAATTGCTTTGAGGATGGTTTATGAAGTTTCAAAGGCAGTTAATGTTCCTATAATGGGTATAGGTGGGATAAAGGATTATAAAGATGCTATAGAATTTATTATGGCAGGGGCAAGTCTTGTTCAGGTTGGAACAGCAAATTTTATAAATCCCTTTGCATGCAGGGATATAATAAATGGAATTGAGAATTTTTTAAAAGAAGAGGGAATAAATTCGATAAATGAAATTATAGGAGTAATTTAATTGGGGTGGTAAAATGAGTATATTAAATATATTAAGTGAAACCAAAGCTCTTTTAGAAGGACATTTTTTATTGACGTCAGGAAAACACAGTGATAGATTTATAATGTGTTCAAAGCTCATGATGTTTCCAGATAAAGCAGAAATTGTTCTAAGGGAAGTTGTTAAAAAATTAAAGGATGTTGAATTTGACATAGTTTTAGGCCCGGCTATGGGTGGGGTATTAGTAGCCTATGAAATTGCAAGACAGATGGGGAAAATAGCCATGTTCGTTGAAAAGGAAAATGATGGTTTTGTATTAAAAAGGGGATTTGAAATTAAAAAAGGTCAAAAGGTTTTGATTGCTGAGGATGTTGTAACTACAGGGAAATCATCCCTTGCAACAGCTGAAGTTGTAAAGTCATTTCAAGGTGAAGTTGTAGGAATTGCTTGTATAGTAGATAGAAGCATAAAGGATTTAGGTTATCCTATATACAGTGGGGTAAAGCTTAATATAGAGGTTTTTGATAAAGAAAACTGTCCTCTTTGCAAAAATAAAATTCCACTTATAAAGCCTAAACAAGCTGGAGGTGGCGTATGAAAAAAGCTTTAACGATTGCAGGTTCAGACAGTAGCGCAGGGGCGGGTATTCAAGCAGATTTAAAAACTTTTGCGGCTCATTTTGTATATGGAGTTAGTGTAATAACATCTGTAACTGCTCAAAATACTAAAGGGGTTATTGCTGCTTTTGATTTGCCAAAGGATTTTGTAAAGCTTCAATTAGAGGCTATATTTACAGATATTGATATAGATGCAGTAAAAATAGGTATGCTATCTTCTAAAGAAATTATTGAAGTTGTATCTTGTAGATTGAAGTACTTTAAAGCAAGGAATATAGTTTTAGATCCTGTTGTGTTTTCTAAAAATGGTTTTAAACTTTTAAAGGATGAGGCAATAAAGACTTTATATGATGAATTAATTCCTCTTTGCAAAGTTATTACCCCAAATATTCCTGAGGCTAGCTTACTTGCTGAAATGGAAATAAAAAGCATAGATGATATAAAATTAGCCTGCAAAAAGATTTTAAGCTTTGGCTGTGAAAGCGTCCTTATAAAAGGAGGACATTTTGATAGTGATGATGTTGTTGATATTTTATTCGATGGAAAAGATTTTTACTACTTTAAGGGAAAAAGAATTAACACTAAAAATACCCATGGAACAGGCTGTACACTATCTTCTGCAATAGCTGCTAACTTAGCATTAGGGTATGATGTGCCTTATGCAGTTGAAAAAAGCAAAGAGTATATTCAAGGAGCCATTGAAAATTCCCTTAACATAGGTTTAGGTTTTGGGCCTTTAGATCACTTTTATTTATTTAAATAGTGCAGAATTATTCTGCACTATTTATTGCTTTATCATCTTTTAATATGTGGTTAACAAGCCAGTCTGAGATAAAATTTAGAAGGTCTAAAAGATATCCGTCTTGATTGAAATCTATTTTTTCAAGGTCTGTTTCTTTAAGTTTATTTATAAATTTTTGATGCTCTATTTTATGTAAAAAATAGTTTTCATATCCTATTTCCTTCATATAATCTTCTTCTTCCTTAAAGTGATAGATTGTGTATTCTTCAAGTTCTTTTAAAATTTCTAATATTTTATCGTATTTATCAATGTAGAACTGGTTTTTTAATGTTTCATAGATTCTATTAGCAATTTCAAAAAGGTGTTTATGCTGAAGATCTATTTTTTCAACTCCTATGCTATATTCATCTTTCCATTTTATCATTTAAATCACCCCCATAGAGTATGTTTAAATATAATTATACAGTTGGTTTTAATTAAAGTAAAGGGCTGCCAAGAAGGCAGCCTTAATTATCTTTTAGGATTATATTTAATAAAAATGCAGTTATTGTTCCAGTGCTTATTCCTGAACCAAAGAACATTTTTAAGGCTTGTGGAAGGTGGGATATAAAGTCAGGTCTTACAGTAACTCCAAGTCCTAATCCTATTGAAACAGCAAGAATTAAAAGATTTCTAGTGTTTAGTTCGCATCTTGACAATGTTTTTATTCCTGCTGCAGCTACCATACCAAACATTACAATACCAGCTCCCCCTAATACCGGGTTTGGCATTATAGCGATAAGAGCGCCAAGCTTTGGAAATATACCAAGAAGCATAAGAAGGATTGAAGCTATTATCATTACATATCTGCTTGCCACCTTTGTAAGGGGAATTAGTCCAACGTTTTGACTAAAGGAAGTATTAGGTCCTGCACCAAAGAATCCAGCAAGGAAACTACCAACTCCATCTGCTAATATTCCAGCTGATATTTCTTCGCTGGTTAAGGGTTTTTCAGAGGCTTCACCTATTGCTATTAGGCAGCCTACTGTTTCTATTGTAGTTACAAGATATGGAGCTATAAAAGGTAAAACTCCAATTAGGCTAAATTTTACTCCGTACTTAAATATTCTTGGAAGTTCAATCCATTTTGCTTGTAAAACAGGAGTAAAATCTATAATTCCTAAAAAGGAACAAATTATATACCCAAAGAATATAGAGATTAAAACTGAAGCGCTGCTTACTATTCCTTTTCCATATTTATTTAAGAAAAGGGCTATTAAAAGAACTGTCATTGCTATAGCTATATTTTGTAAACTTCCATAGTCTGGGGAACCATATCCTCCTGCAGCCCAATCTATTGAAACAGGTAAAAGAGTAAGCCCTATAAGTGTAACTACTGTTCCAGTTACAATTGGAGGAAAGTATTTCATAAGGGGTTTTATGAATCTACTTAATATTATTTCAACAAAGGAACCTAGTATTGTTGCTCCAAAATAACCAGGAAGCCCCATGCTTTTTCCAACTAATATTCCTGCGCTTACAAAGGAAAAATCTGTTCCCATCATACAGGAAACTCTTGCACCGCAATTTCCAATTCCCTTTGCTTGTATAAAGGTGGCAAGTCCGGCCATGAATATTGCTGCACTTACAAGATATGAAAGATCTTCAATTTTAACTCCTATTGCTTGACCAACAACTAAAGGAACTGCAACTATTCCTCCAAAGGCAGCTAATATGTGTTGTAGGGCTAAGACTATGCTTAAGGCTAAAGGAGGTTTGTCATCAATCTTGTAAATTATTTCATTTTTTTGAATTGTAGTTTGATTAACAATCTCACCCATAAAATTCCCCCTATTTATTTTTTTAATAGTTTACCAAAAGGTGATTATATATTTTTTATAAAAAATTTTGTCGCAATGTAGGGCTTATTATTTTTTTAAAAACAGTTTTTTTAAGAAATGTCTTTTTTAATTGTGTAATAGTTACAATGAATATTCAAAAATTTTTAAAATATATATTTACTGGAGGTGAAAAGATTAAAGCTTAAATTTTAAAATTTAAGAGGGGGGATTTTATATGTCACCATTTTTAGGAGAACTTTTAGGAACAATGCTTCTTATATTGTTTGGAGATGGTGTTGTTGCTGGAGTATTGTTAAATAAGTCAAAATCTCAAAATGGCGGATGGATGGTTATAACTGCAGGATGGGGACTTGGGGTTGCGATTGCTGTATATGCGGTAGGAAGAATAAGTGGAGCCCATTTAAATCCGGCTGTTACTATAGCTCTAGCGGCAATAGGAAAATTTGAATGGTCAAAGGTTTTAGGATATGTAGTAGCACAACTTATAGGAGCATTTTTAGGTGCAGTTCTTGTTTGGTTACATTATTATAAACATTGGGAGGTTACAGAGGATAAGATTGCAAAGCTTTCAATATTTTCAACTGTTCCAGCTATAAGATGTACTTTTGCAAACCTTTTAAGTGAAATTATAGGAACATTTGTTTTAGTTTTAGGTATTCTAGCAATTGGTGCTAATAAATTTGCAGATGGCCTTAACCCATTTATAGTAGGAGTTTTAGTAATTGCAATAGGACTTTCTCTTGGAGGGCCTACAGGTTATGCTATAAATCCAGCAAGGGACTTAGGACCTCGTATAGCCCATGCTTTACTCCCTATTAAAGGTAAAGGAGACTCAGATTGGTCATATGCTTGGATTCCTGTTTTAGGACCTATTATAGGAGCATTATTGGCTGCCTTTACTTACGTTGCATTGTTTTAAAAAGGAGGGATATTGATGAAATATATTTTAGCTTTAGATCAAGGAACTACAAGTTCAAGGGCGATAGTTTTTGATAAGGAAGGAAGAATAATTGGAGTTTGTCAAAAAGAGTTTAAGCAAATTTATCCAAAGCCCGGTTGGGTCGAGCACGATCCTGTTGAAATTTTGGAAAGTCAGATTTTTGTTGCTAAAGAAGTTTTAAGAAAGACAAATATAAAACCAGAGGATATCGCTGCAATTGGCATTACAAATCAAAGGGAAACAACAGTTGTATGGGATAAAAATACAGGAAAGCCTGTATATAATGCAATAGTTTGGCAGTGCAGAAGAACAGCTTCTATATGCGATGAATTAAAAGCAAAGGGGCTTTCTGAGGTTATAAGAAACAAAACAGGGCTTGTTATAGATGCTTATTTTTCAGCAACCAAGATTAAATGGATATTAGATAATGTAGAGGGAGTTAGAGAAAAAACTAAAAAGGGAGAAGTTTTATTTGGAAATATAGATACATGGCTTATATGGAATTTAACTGGAGGAAAGGTTCATGTAACGGATTATTCAAACGCTTCAAGAACTATGCTTTTTAATATAAATAGTCTTGAGTGGGATAAAGATATATTAAAGGAACTTGATATTCCAGAAGGTATGCTTCCTAAGGTATGTCCATCAAGCTATGTTTACGGTTATACAAGCAAAGATATTTTTGGAGTGGAAATTCCAATTTCAGGGGATGCTGGAGATCAGCAGGCGGCACTGTTTGGACAGGCATGTTTCTTGCCTGGAATGGCTAAAAATACTTATGGGACAGGTTGTTTTATGCTTATGAATACAGGAGAAAAGCTAGTGCATTCAAATAACGGGCTTTTAACCACTATTGCTTGGGGTATAAATGGAAAAGTAGAATATGCCCTTGAAGGAAGTATATTTATAGCAGGAGCGGCAATACAGTGGCTTAGGGATGAATTAAAACTTATTGAAAATGCCGCGGAGTCTGAAAGATATGCGACAAGCGTTAAAGATTCAAATGGAGTTTATGTAGTTCCTGCTTTTGTAGGTATGGGAGCACCTTATTGGGATATGTATGCAAGAGGGGCTATTTTAGGACTTACAAGGGGAGCTAATAAGGCTCATATTATAAGAGCTACGTTAGAATCTATAGCTTATCAAACAAGGGATGTTTTAGAGGTTATGCAGCAGGATTCAGGTATAAAGCTTAAGAATTTAAAGGTAGATGGAGGAGCTGTTGTAAATAACTTTTTGATGCAATTCCAAGCAGATATATTAGGAGTTAATGTATTAAGACCAGTTGTAACAGAAACTACTGCTTTAGGAGCTGCATATTTGGCTGGACTTTCAGTAGGATATTGGAAAGATACAGATGAAATTTCAAGCAAGTGGAAGGTGGATAAAGCATTTGAACCATTGATGGATGAAAGGACAAGACAAGAAAGATATTCAGGATGGAAAAAAGCAGTTAATAGGGTATTAAATTGGGATAATGATTAAAATAACCCCCAAAGCAAAGCTTTGGGGGTAAAAAGGGGGATAAAAAATGTATGATGTTTTAATCATAGGGGCAGGGATTATAGGAACAAGTATAGCCAGGGAGTTATCTAAGTATAATTTAAAGGTTTGCGTTCTTGAAAAGGATAATGATGTTGCAAATGGAACAACTAAGGCAAATAGTGCAATTATCCATGCAGGATATGATGCGAAAAATGGAACATTAAAGGCAAGATTAAATGTTTTAGGAAATCAAATGTTTGATAAATTGTGTAGGGATTTAGATGTTCCTTTTAAAAGAATAGGCTCTTTGGTTTTGGCCTTTGATGATAATGATTTAAATACTTTACATAAACTTTATGATAATGGAATAAAAAATGGAGTAAAGGACCTTTACATTTTATCAAAAGAAGAGGTTATTAATATTGAACCTAATGTAAATAAAACTGTTAAAGCAGCTTTATATGCTAAAACGGCAGGGATAATAGGCCCCTTTGAAATGGCAATAGCCCTTGCTGAAAACGCTTACGAAAATGGAGTTGAGTTTAGATTAAATAGTGAAGTTATAGACATAAAAAAAGAAGATGTTTATGTTGTTTATACAAAAAATGAAAAATTTAAAGCAAGATACGTTGTAAATTGTGCTGGACTTTATGCGGATAAGATAAATGATATGGTATCTAAAAATAGATTTAAAATAATTCCAAGAAGGGGAGAGTATTATCTTTTAGATAAATCAGTAAAATTAGTAAATCATATTATATTTCAGTGTCCAACAAAATTAGGAAAAGGCGTTTTAATAACCCCAACTGTTCATGGAAATACCTTAATAGGGCCTAATGCTGAGGATTTAGAGGATAAAGAGGCTATAAACACAACAAGGGAAGGTTTAAGATTTGTATTAGATACCGCTAAAAAGTCGGTGGAGGATATTCCTATAGGCATGTCTATTACAAATTTTGCAGGTCTTAGAGCAAGGACAGAGCTTGATGATTTTATAATAAAAGAAGCTGAGGATTCAAAAGGTTTTATTAATGTTGCGGGTATAGAATCTCCAGGTCTTTCAGCAGCTCCAGCTATTGCCCTTTATGTTTTAGATATCTTAAAATCTTCAGGACTTGAGTTTGTAAGAAAGAATAACTTTAAAAATAAAAGAAAGGGAATAATTAAATTTTCAGATTTAAGCTTTGAAGAAAAAAATGAGCTTATAAAAAAAGATTCAAGGTATGGAAGAATAATATGCAGGTGTGAAGAAATAACAGAAGGTGAAATAGTAGATGCAATAAGAAGACCTCTTGGGGCAACTACTTTAGATGGAGTAAAAAGAAGAGTAAGGGCAGGAATGGGAAGATGTCAAGGAGGATTTTGTAGTCCTAGGGTCATGGAAATACTTTCAAGGGAACTTAAGGTTAAAATGGAGGATATTATAAAAGATCATGAAGGGTCGTATATATTAACAGGACCTACAAAGAAAGAGGTGGACTGATATGCAGTATGATTTAGTTGTAATAGGCGGTGGTCCTGCTGGACTTGCTGCTGCTATTGAAGCTAAAGAAAATGGTATTGATAAAATTCTTTTGATAGAAAGAGATAGAGAGCTTGGAGGAATTTTACAACAATGTATTCATAATGGATTTGGACTTCATATATTTAAACAGCAACTTACAGGTCCTGAGTATGCTGAAAGGTTTATAAATATTTTAAAGGAGAAAAATATAGAGTATATTACAAATACTATGGTGCTTGATATAACAGATAAAAAGGAAGTTTATATTCTAAATGAAAAATTAGGATATAAAAAAATAAATGCTAAGGCAGTAATTTTGGCAATGGGCTGTAGGGAAAGAACAAGGGGAGCTATATCAATTCCTGGATTTAGGCCTTCGGGAATATTTACTGCAGGGACAGCTCAAAGGTTTTTAAATATAGAGGGATATATGGTAGGGAAAAAAGTTGTTATATTAGGTTCAGGAGATATAGGACTTATAATGGCAAGAAGGTTAACTTTAGAAGGAGCCAAGGTTATTGCTGTAGTTGAAATAATGCCTTATTCTACAGGGCTTACAAGAAATATAGTTCAGTGTCTTAAGGATTTTAATATACCTCTTTTATTTGAACATACTGTAATAGATATAAAAGGGAAAAGTAGGGTTGAGGGGGTAGTTGTTGCAAAGGTTGATGAAAATAAAAATCCCATAAAGGGAACAGAAATATATTATGAGTGTGATACGCTTCTTCTTTCAGTTGGGCTTATTCCAGAAAATGAGCTTTCAAAAAAAGCAGGGGTAATTATAGATAAAAGAACTTCAGGGCCCTTTGTTACAGAATCTATGGAAACTAATATAGAAGGTATATTTGCTTGTGGAAATGTAGTTCATGTTCATGATCTTGTTGATTATGTAACTTTGGAGGCTAAAAGGGCAGGAAAAGCTGCAGCAAAATATATAAAAGGAACTTTAAGACGTGATGGTGTTAAAATTATAACAATAAATGGAAAAGGTATAAGATATGTTGTTCCTCAAATTATAAATATAAATAATTCAAAGGAAGTTACTTTATTTTTTAGAGTAGATAATATATATAAAGATTGCAAATTAGAAGTAAGATTAAATGAAAAGGTGATAAAAAGCATAAAGAAAGATAAAGTAACGCCTGGAGAGATGGAAACTATAAATATAGATTTTTCAAAATTAGATATAAAACAGGATGATAAGCTTTTTGTTGAAGTAAAGGAGTGATTAAATGGAAAAAATAAATTTAATATGTATAGAATGTCCTATGGGTTGTAATTTAGAGGTAATTAAGCATAAAGATATAGAAGTTAAGGGTAATAAATGTAAAAGAGGAAAAGATTATGCTCTAAAAGAGATAGAAAATCCAAAGAGAGTATTAACAACAACAGTAATATTAAAAAATTCTTATTTAAAAAGACTTCCTGTAAGGTCAGAGGGGGAAATTCCAAAGAGTTTACTATTTGAATGTATTGATTATTTAAATAAAATAGAGGTTGAAGCTCCAGTTAAAATGGGACAGGTTATTGTAGAAAATATATTAAATACAGGAATAAACATAATAGCCTCAAGAAGTGCAGAAAAGCTGCCCTAGGGCAGCTTTTTATACGTTGTTTATATTTATTCCATAGAATATCTCTGTCATTTCCCTGTTGAGTTGCTTTAAAATTTCTTGCTTTTCTTCATCGCTTAAATCCTCTTCATTTATGTCAAATAGATAGTTTGAAAGGTTAAGGTTTTTAACCTTCATTTTAGTATGGAATATATTTGATTGATATACGTTCATGTCTATAAGGTCATATTTTTGTAATATATCTTCTTCTATATAATCTTGGATTGAAGTTATTTCATGGTCAATAAAATGTTTCTTTCCATCTATATCCCTTGTAAATCCTCTAACTCTGTAGTCAATGGTTATTATGTCTGAGTCAAAGCTTTTTATAAGATAGTTTAAAGCGTTTAAAGGTGAAATTGTTCCGCAGGTAGAAACATCTATGTCTACTCTAAAGGTGCATATTTGATTTTTTGGATGGCTTTCTGGGTATGTGTGCACTGTTACGTGGCTTTTGTCAAGGTGTGCTACTATGTTTTCCCTCAATGGAGTTAATACTCCCCTATTACAGCTTGGGTCAAGAACGTATAGAGGTACTTCTTCTTCAGAGATTAATATGGTTACGCTTGCACCTTGAGGGTCATAATCCTGCTTAGCTATATTTAGTATATTTGCTCCAATCATTTCAGTAACATCTTTTAGTATTTTTGTAAGTCTTTCAGAGTTATACTGTTCGTCGATGTATTCAATATATCTTTTTCTTTCCTCCTCGTTTTTTGTGTAGCATATGTCATAAATGTTGAAGCTTAAAGATTTTGTTAAATTGTTAAATCCATATAATTTTATCTTTCCATTCTTTGCCTTTGCCAATTTCATCCCCTCGTTTTCAAAAATTTTATCAACGACTTTGATTATAAAACTTCTAATTTTTTTGTCAAGAATTATTTTTTGTAATAGATGTTAATTTATATGCATATAAGTTTAGAATAAAGAGCTTTTATGTGTTTTTTAATTATTATATAATTTAATTAAAAAAAGGATGAGGTTTTATGAGGGAAGTTTTACGTTTTTTAAAAAATATAATAGCAGGTTTTTTTACAGGAATATTTTTTGCTCTTCCTTTAGGCCCTGTAGGAATTGAATCTATAAAAAGAACTTTAAATAAAGGTTTAAAAGAAGGAATAGAGGTTGCTTTTGGAGCTGTTTTTGCAGATACTTTAGATATAATTCTTATAAATATAGGTTTTTTTAGCTTATTTGATGATAAAAAGTTAGAATCAGTATTTTTTATGCTTTGTGGTATTTTAATATTATTATTTACATTTTTAGATAGAAAAAAAGAAAGCAAATCCTTGCTAAAATATGATTCTTTGCCTTTTTTAAAGGGATTTATGCTTGCTGTGTTAAATCCAATGAATCATTCTTTTTGGATAATGGTGAGTGGAACATTAATTCAGCAGTTTAGAAAAGAAGACTTTATTTATTATTTAATATCCATAATTTTAGGTATGGCTGTATGGTTTGTTATTTTAAATATACTTGCTTTAAAGGGAGTTGCAAGGTTTATTGATGCTAATTATAAAACTTCAAGGATAATTGAAGATATTATGATTATAATTGGTTTATTATTCTTTATCTATGGTTTGTTTTTAACAGTTAAATATTTTATATAATAAAAACAAGGTTAATATTAAACGAAGCTTATATATTTCTTTTCTTTGTTTTTTATAACAATTAATAGCATTTATCAAATCTGCCATCGCTTTTTCTTTGCAGGCATAGGAATCTATAAGTTTTTTTGCAAGAGTTATTCTAAGTTCTATTGGATATACGTTTTTTATTTCTTTTGATAAATTACAGAATAATTCACTTAAGCATTTTGCCATATCTTTTTCAGCTTCTAGAATATCTAAAAGGGTATTTTCAATTTCATTATAGCATTTTACACACTTTTTCATACTTTTTAACTCCTTTAATTGCTATGTATCCTATCTGCCAAAGGCAGATAGGATTAAAATTTACAAAGTTTTGTAGGATCTATTCCTAAATTTGTAGCTTCTATTTTGGCGATTGATTTTATAATGTCAGCTATTGCACTTTCCTTTGCTGTATAGCCGCAAAGGATTGATTTTAGATAGTTTATTTGATCTTTAACTTCACTTATATTATTAGGGTTGGATACAGTATTTTCTAAAGAAGGTTTTATAACATTACAGAAAATCCAAGAAAGTCCTTTAACTTCATTAGCAAGCGCATCCATCATGATTTCTAAATTTGACATATTCATCACCTCTTTTAGCAATCATGTTTTATAAAACAGCAATCGCAGTCATCATCAATTGAAACCAATCCATTGTCAACGGCTATCTTACAAGAGATTGACTTTAATATATCTGCAATAGAAGCTTCTTTACAAGCATAGGCACAAAGCAGTTGTTTTATCAAGGATGCAATTTCAGCTGTCATTGGTATAACTTGATTTTCAGGCTTTAGAAGTTTATAGATGTTAAAAAGAATGGAAGGTGCCTTTGGAGTAGGGTCATCCTCAGAAGTGTTAGTGTATAAAAGCTTGCTTAAACAAGACAAAATTTGTGCTTCAGCATCTTGAATTTTTATTATGCTTTCAGCTTGGCGTGGGATTGTAATTGTTGTCATAAAGCTCCCTCCTTAATTAGCATATTCTTTTAATTATGATTGAAGCGTTTGTACTTTTTGGTTCGTTACCTTGAGTTTTTTCGAGTTTTAACCCTGTGAAGTTTAATACTATTATTCTTAATATTGTATTTTGATTTAATATCTCTAAAATGGAATGCCCATATATTGCTTGACTTGCTGCATTGTTTTTATAAGTATTTTGAAATGATATGTTTTGCGAATCAATTTTTAAAGCAACTATAGATTGGGAATTACAGTTTAAATAGAATATAACTTCATATATTCCAGGGTTTTTTATAATTATATCCGTTGGCACTAAAGGGTCAAAAATTATTCCTCCTTTTGTTATTGCTCCTTCAAAGGATATGAAAGAGTTTTGAGGAAAGGTTTCATAATCGTCTTTTTCAATTCTGTATATATATCCAAAGTCACAAAAATTTTTCCATTGTTCTTCTTCACAGAGCCATTTTAAGCACCAGTTTATATAGTTGTTGCAGGTCATTTTAAACACCTTTTAAAAGTTATCTAATATAAACTATGTTTGTTTTTGCCATTTTGTTACATAATACAACAAAAATTTTTGGTATAATTATAAAAAGGGTTATGGGGGGATGGGAATGGCACGACAAAATGGAGTTACCATTGAAGATATTCTAAAAATGGATTGTATGAAAAACTGTAAGCTTATAGCAGGATATTCAGGAATAAAAAATGTGGTTTCAAGGGTTAATATAATGGCGGACCCTGATATATTAAATTGGGTAAGCGAAGGAGAATTTTTGTTAACTACTGCCCATGCTTTGACGGCAGATGTTGAGTTTCAAAAAAAATTTATATTATCCTGCAGTCAAAAAAAGCTTTCAGGTCTTGGCATAAAAATTTATCCTTATCTTGAAAAATTAGATGATGAAGTTATAGAGTTGGCAGAGAATCTTTCGTTTCCAATAATAGAGCTTTATTATCTAACTCCCTTTTCAGAGATTATGACTCCTATTTTTAAAGAAATTTTTAATAAACAAACAATACTTCTTCAAAGGCTCGAAAAGGTTCATGAAGATATGATGAATATTATGTTAAAGGGAGGAAGCATAGAGGATATTATAAATGTCGTATATGAAAACGTAAAAAACCCTGTTATTTTAAAGTTAAACTATCCAGAAAAAACTATATTTAAAATTGATATGTTAGAGGAAAATATAAGGGAAAAAATTAAAAAAAATTTTGATGAGTTTTATTTAAAAAGTAAGGAAAAAATATCAGAAAAAAGGTTTTATGAAACTGTAGAAAAGATTAGTGGAAAGAATATAACAAGAATGGTAATGCCGATTGTTGTTAAGGAGATGGTTTACGGACATATATTTTCATGGGCTGTTATAACTCCATTAGGTGGATTTGACCTTTCAGTTTTAGAAATAGCAGCGACTACCATGGCAGTTGAGATATTAAAGCTTCTTTCTTTAAGGGAATCTGAGAATGTGCATAAAATTGAATTTGTTGAAGATCTTTGTTCAACAGATGAAAAAAGACTAGCAAGGGCCATATCAAATTTAAGTATATATAACTTTAAAGAGGATGATTTTTATTGTTATTTAATAATAAAAATAAGAAGAAATTATAAAAAATTTGACTTTAATTTTATTAGCGATAGCGTATATCTTTTGAATCTTTTAGAGGATATTTTACATAAAAACAATATAAATGGAATAGTTGTTGGGAAGAAGGATCAAATAGATATCCTTCTTTGTTTTAAAAAGGATGAGAATTTTAGAAAAAAAATAAACTTTTTTAAAGATGAAGTTTTAGATATATTTAATAAAAAGATATTTATAGAATATATGGTTGGATTTGGAAGATGTTATAAGGGTGTTGAAAATATTAAAGCTAGCTTTAAAGAAGCTCAAAAGGCAATAAAAGCTATAGATATTTTAAAAGAAAGGAATGTTGTTTTTTATGAAAATCTAGGAATATATAAACTCCTTTGCAGTGACGAAATAGCTGATGAACTTAAGGATTTTTACAAAACCACAATAGAAGCTTTAGAGGATTATGATAGAAAAAAATCTACAGAGTTTGTAAAAACTCTAAAGGCCTATTTTGAATGTAACGGAAACTTAAAAAAGATGTCAGAGGTTTTATACACCCATTACAATACGATACTTTATAGACTTCAAAGGATAAAGCAAATAACAGGGCTTGATGTAGAAAAGGAGAACGACAGAATAAGCTTACATTTGGCTTTAAAAATAAAAGATATTATAAAATAAGGTCCGCTAAGCGGACCTTATTCTTCTAATAGGGCTATTGCCCTTATTGGCGAACCTGAACCATCTTTTATCTTTAATGGAAGCCCAAAGTATAAAAATCTTCTGTTTACAACCTTGTCTAGGTTGCATAGATTTTCGGTATTTGTTATGTTATATTCTCCACAAACAAGATGTCCTGAAAAATCAAGATCCTTTGGATGATCAATTGATGGTGCATCAACTCCTATATTTACAACTCCAAGTTCAGCAAGGTATTTTGCAGCTTCATAGCTTAAGCCTGTATATTCTGTTTGCCATTTTTCTGTTCCAAAATTCCTATCGTAATGTCCTGTGTATAAAAGTAGTATATCTCCTTTTTTAATTTCTTGTCCAGAATTTTTAATAGCAAGCTCTAAATCTTTAACTTCTATGTACCTTGAAGAAGGCACGAAGGATACATCTATACAAACTGCGCTTCCAAAGAAATATTCAAGAGGCATGTTATCAATTGTAGGCCCTGATGGTTTATATTCCCAAACAGCATCAGAATGAGTTCCACCATGTTCGCTTATCAGTAAGTTTCTTGCAGAAAAACCTAAGGTTTTACTACCTGTTTGTTTCATGTTTTCTTCATGGGTCATATTAACCATTATAAAGGTTTTCTGATGCATAGGAAATACAGACATGCCTTGATATATTTCCTGAGATAAATCTATTACTTTAAAAGGCATTAAACTCCCCCCCTTTTTAGGATTAACCTTAATTAGAATTATATTAATTTTGATTATAAATATTACACAAAAGTAGGCTTTTATTTTATTTAAATTCGACAGAGTAATTGTAAAAAAATTATAAAGGTTTAGGTTAATATTTATTGAACTTTATAATAAACATTTTATTAGAGGGGGGATGGACAAGATGGATAATAAAAAACAATATGTATTAGCAGTTCCAAACTTTAGTGAAGGAAGAAGAAAGGAAGTTATAGAGGCTATAGTTGATCAGCTAAGAAATGTTGAAGGGGTAAAACTTATAAGCTATGAGCCAGAATATGATTTTAATAGAACTGTTGTAACCGTAATAGGAGAACCTAAACCTTTAAAGGAAGCTTTGCTTAATATGGCAGGAAAGGCGTATGAACTTATCAACATGGAAGAGCAAACTGGTTCACACCCAAGAATAGGAGCACAGGATACAATTCCACTTTTCCCATTTAAAAACATAACAATAGAGGAAGTTATAAATCTTGCAGAAGAAATAGGAAGGGAAATTTATGAAAGATATAAAGTTCCAGTATATTTCTCTGGAAAGAATGCAAGAAACGAATTTAGAAAATCAATTTCTAATATAAGGGAAGGTCAATATGAAGGACTTAAAAAAGTTGTACATACAGAGGAGAGAAGACCAGATATAGGACCTCCTGCACTTCATCCAACTGCTGGAGCAACAATAGTTAGCGCAGATTATGAAGGACTTACTGCATATAATGTATTCCTTGGAACTGAAGATTTAGATATTGCAAAAAAAATAGCAAAGGCAGTAAGGGGACCAAGTGGAGGCTTTTCAACAGTAAGGGCTGTAGGAATTAAATTCCCTGAAAGAAGCGGAGTTGTAGTTTCTATGAACATGTTTGACTGTTCACAAACTCCACTTTATAGGGTTTATAACTTTATAAAGCAAGAAGCTGCAAGATATGGAGTTCAAGTTACAGGCTCAGAAATAGTAGGTCCTGTAAAACTTGATTATCTTATAAATTCTCTTGAATACTTCTTAGGTCTTGAGAACTTTAGAAAAGAACAAATAATAGAATATCATTTAATGGATTAAGGGGGTTATGTTATGAGATATGATTGCATAGTTAAAAATGCTAGGATTCCTCAGGGGGATGACACTGTTTTAACCAACATTCTTGTTAAAGATGAGAAGATTGCAGGTTTTGTTGATAATATAGAAGGAATTGAGGCAGATACAATAATTGATGCTGAAGGACATTTAACTTTACCAGGATGTATAGATTCCCATACACATTATATGGATCCTGGATTTACCCACAGAGAAAACTTTTTAACAGGAACAAAAGGAGCAGCTGTTGGTGGAGTTACAACTATAATTGATATGCCTTGCTGTTCAGTTCCATCAGTAAGAGGAGTTGCAGAGCTTTACAATAAAATAAACGCTATAAAGGATAAAGCAATTGTTGACTATGCTATGTGGGGAGGAGTTACTGGGGAAGATGTTAGAAATAAAAAGTTGAATATAATAGAAGAACAAGCGGCTGAAGGGGTTGTAGCATTTAAAATTTACATGACTCCATCAGTTCCATCATATCCTAGGGTTACAGATCCTGAAATGCTAGAAATATTTAAGGAAGTTGCAAAAACAGGACTACCTGTTGGTGTACATGCTGAAAACTTTGCAATTTGTGATTACATGGTTAAGAAATTCCAAGAAGAAGGTAGAATGGATGGACCAGCTTGGGCGGAGGCCAGAATGGAGCTTGCAGAAAAAGTTGCAATTCAACTTTGCATAAGCTATGCAGAGGAAACAGGAGCAAGGTTCCACGTTGTTCATATGTCAACAGGAATAGGTGCAAAGCTTGTTAAAGAAGCAAAAATGAAGGGACTTGATGTTACTGCAGAAACTTGTCCTCATTATCTTACATTAAACTATCAAGAACATATGACTAAATATAAACAATTTGTAAAAATAGCACCTCCAATAAGAACAAAGAAGGATAATGAGGAGCTTTGGAAAGGGCTTCAAGATGGTAGCGTTGACTTTATAGCTACAGACCATGCTCCATATGAAATAGCAACTGAAAAGGATGCACCAGGAATGAATATATGGACTGCTTTTCCAGGAATACCAGGAACAGAGACAATGGTTCCAATAATGGTTAGTGAAGGATATAACAAAGGAAGAATATCTTTATCAAGACTTGTTGAAATATTATCAACTAACCCAGCAAAGCATTATGGGCTTTATCCAAAGAAGGGTGCATTGATGATAGGCTCAGATGCTGATTTTACAATTATAGATTTGAATAAGGAATGGATAATTAAGAAAGAAGAAATTCAATGCCTAAATAAATATACTCCATTTGATGGAATGAAGTTAAAAGGAAAGGTAGTAAAGACAATTGTTCGCGGAAGACTTGTATATGATGAAGAAAAAGGAATAGTTGGAGAACCAGGCTATGGTAAATGGATAAAGAGACAAAGCATTCAAAAACTTGATAGAGTATTAAAATTCTAGGAGGGATAATATGCCAAGACATGCCATTTTAGTTATAGATATGCTAAATGACTTTGTCGGTGAAAAGGCAACTTTAAGATGCCCAGGAGCTGATCTTATAGTTCCTAATCTTCAAAGACTTTTTAAGTGGGTTAGGGAAAGAAGAGCAAGCGGTAAAGATGACGTTCAGCTTGTTCATATTCAAGAAGCCCACAGGAAAAATGATGCAGACTTTAGGGTAAGGCCTGTTCATGCTGTAAAGGGAACTTGGGGTTCAGATTTTATAGAAGAGTTGAAACCAGAAGGAGATGAATATATAGTTCAAAAGAGAAGACACTCAGGCTTTGCTTATACTGATCTTGACCTTTATTTAAGAGAAGAAAATATAGATACGGTTGTTTTAACAGGTGTTTGGACAAATGTATGTGTAAGAAGCACAGCATCAGATGCTCTCCATCATGCTTATAAAGTAATAGTTTTATCAGATGGAACTCAATCTAAAACTCAAGAAATGCATGAGTCTGGACTTAGAGACTTAAGTTTATTTGCAAAGATAATGACAATAGATGAATATATAGAGGCTTGGGAAAACGGAATAGATCCATGGATAGGAGCTGGAGATAGGGAAAATAAAGTTGAATAATGGGGCAGGGCATCTGCCCCTTTGTGCAATATTTTTTAGTAAAGAGTGGTGTTTATGAGGCTTATAGTTGGTATTTCAGGAGGAAGCTGTGCAATATATGGTGTAGGTCTTTTAAAGGTTTTAAAAGAGCTTAACATAGAAACTCATCTTGTAGTATCTAAAATGGGGGAATATGTTTTAGAACATGAGTGTGGATTTAAATTAGAGGATTTAAAAAATTTTGCAACCTATGTTCATGATAATAAAGATTTAGCAGCACCCATTGCTAGCGGTTCTTTTAAAACAGATGGAATGGTTATAGTTCCCTGTTCTATGAAAACACTTTCAGCTGTTGCAAATGGATATTCTGAAAGTCTTTTAACAAGGGCTGCTGATGTTTGTATTAAAGAGGGAAGAAAACTTATTCTTGTTCCAAGAGAAACTCCCTTAAGTGCTATTCATCTTGAAAACATGTTAAAACTTTCAAAAATAGGAGTTAAGATAATGCCTGCTTCCCCAGCCTTTTATAATCATCCAAAGTCTATTAGCGATCTTGTTGCTTTTATGGTTGGAAGGATACTTGACCAGCTTAATATAGAGCATAGCCTCTTTATAAGATGGGGTGAAAATGATGGATAGACAGATGTTAAGGCATGAGTTGAATAAATTAAAAGATATGGGACTTTTATTAGAAGTAAATGATGAAGTGGATGTAAAGTTCCAGCTTGGCGGTATACTTAAAAAATATAAAAATAGAAGGCCTATAATTTTTAACAAAGTTAAAGGATATAAAATTCCTGTTTGTGGAGCTCTTTATACTGATAGAGAGGTTTTATATAAACTTGCTAATATAAAACATGAGGAAAGAATATTTAAATTTATGGAATCTATTGCAAATCCAAAGCCTGTAAAACTTTTAAGCTATGGTCCTGTTATGGAAAATATAATTACAAATAATATAGATATAACTAAATTTCCTCATCCTTATTTTCATGAAAAGGATTCATCCTGTTACATAACTGCAGGTATGCTTGTTGTAAAGGATATTAATACAGGGAAAAGATATACATCAATTAGAAGATTTCAAGTTTTAGGGAAGGATAAAATAAGCATTCTTATAGCTTCGCCTTATCTTACAAATCAGTTTTTAGAAATAGAAAAACAAAATAAACCCTTAGAGGTTGCAATAGTTTTAGGATATGATGTTCCATTTTTGCTTGCTTCTCAGGTTAGCAGTGAACTTTATGGAGTTGATAAATATGAAATAGATAGTGCCTTAAGGGGAGAGCCTCTGGAGGTTGTAAAGTGTAAAACGGTTGATTTAGAAGTTCCAGCTTATGCTGAAATAGTGTTGGAAGGGGTTATACTTCCAAATGTAAGGGAAAAGGAAGGCCCTTTTGGAGAGCTTATGGGATATTATGGTCAACAGGCTATGCATCCTGTAATACAAATACAGGCTATAATGCATAGAAACAATCCAATTTATCAAACAGCTTTTCCATGTAGAGAAGAGCATCTTGCAAACGGACTTTTAAGAGAAGTTGAACTTTTCTACTCTTTAAAAAGGCTTGTAGATGTTAAAGATGTACATGTTACATTGGCAGGTGGATATAGATTCCATGCCATAGCTTCCATAAGAAAAAAACAAGAGGGTGATGGAAAAACTGCAATAATTGGAGCTTTAAGTAGCATAAAGGACTTAAAGCATGTTGTAATAGTTGACGATGATATAGATATTTTTGATAGGGATGATGTTGAACTTGCAATTGCAACAAGATTTCAAGCTTCAAGGGATCTTGTTATAATTCCCGATGCATGTGGATCATCTTTAGATCCTTCCCATACCTTAAAGGGAGTTACGGATAAAATGGGAATAGATGCCACAAAGCCTTTAAATAATGAAAGATTTGAAAGATGTAAAATACCTAATTTTTAATATGAGGTGATATGATGAGGGAAGCTATAGGTTTGATTGAAACAAGGGGGCTTGTTGCGGCAATTCAGGCAGCTGATACAATGGTAAAAACTGCAAATGTGAGGATTCTAAATTATCAAGTTGTAGGTTCAGGGCTTGTATCTGTGACTATAACTGGAGATGTAGCAGCAGTTAAGGCAGCTGTTGAAAATGCAAAGAAAGTTGCTGAGGAAATATCAGAAGTTATTTCGGCTAATGTAATTGCAAGACCCCATGATGAAGTTGATAAGATGTTTTAGGGGGGATTAAATGCTAAATAAGGTTGCTTTTAATAATTTTATAGAAAAAACTTTGCAGGAAAAAGGTTTAGAATATTCAGAAAAAACTACCACAAACTTAACTGAAAGGGAAGAAAAAATATTAAAGGAGATATTGTATAAAGAAAGGAGCCTTTTAAAAGAAAGTAAGACCTCTGAAGCTAAATATATATCCATAGATGATTTGGAGGCACTTTTTAAAGTTTAGGGGGTGTGGTTTTGAGAAGGGCTTTAGGGATTGTTGAAACTGTAGGTTTTAGTGCTGCTGTTGCTGCTATGGATGCAGCAGCAAAGGCTGCAGATGTTAACTTAGTTGGAATGGATAGGGTTATTGGAGTTGAAAAGGCTGTTGGAGTATCCATTCACTTTGAGGGAGAGGTTGCAGCAGTTTATGCAGCAGTAGAGGCAGCCGTTGAAGCAGCAAACAGGGTTGGAAAGGTTGCTTATTTTAAGGTTATTCCAAGACCCCATGAGGAGCTTGATAAGATTTTAGATGAGCTTAAAAAGAACATAAAAACTATTGAATAGGAGGTATATTTATGGGTCAAGCTTTAGGTTTAATTGAAACAAAAGGATTAACGGCGGCTATAGAAGCTGCAGATGCTATGGTTAAAGCTGCTAATGTTACTTTGGTTGGTTATGAAAAGATAGGGTTTGGTCTTGTGACTGTAATGGTAAGGGGAGATGTTGGAGCAGTAAAGGCTGCTGTTGATGCTGGTGCTGAAGCTGCAAGGCAGGTTGGAGAACTTCATGCTGTCCATGTAATTCCAAGGCCCCATGCAGAGGTGGAAAGGGTAATATTAAAAAGCGATAGCCAGTAGTAAATTGATTTATGGGTGATTAAATGGACAAATACGATTTTACAATAAAAATACTTGATGATTTAATAAGAAGATTAAAAGGAAAAAGTAAAGAAAAAAAAGTGGTAACTTTTGATAGCTTTGTTGAGGATAAAAAGTCTAAAGAAGAAACAAAAAATTCAAGAAAAGTTGTTATAACAGAAAGGGATATTTTAAACTACAAAGATGTGGTATTACATATACCTAAAAATAGTATAATAACGCCTCTTGCATTAGATTGTGCAAAATCAAAGGGGATAAAAATAATAAAGGGTGACTGATTCCTCGTTTTAGGAGGGTTAATATGAACTTAGGAAAAGTTATAGGAACGGTTGTTGCAACAAGAAAGGATGAAAGATTAACCGGCTGTAAGCTTTTGATAACCCAGCCGGTTGATTTTAAATATAAGCCTTTAGGCAGTCCTTTTATTGCGGTGGATACGGTTGGGGCTGGCATTGGAGAGATAGTTATATATACAACTTCAGGAACAGCGGCAAGGCTTGCGGCAAAAAAATTAGAGGCCCCAATTGACATAGCTATTATAGGTATAGTAGATAGAGTTGATTTATATTAGGGGGTGGAATATTGAAAGTTGATAACATTAAAAAAGCAATAGAACATAGACAGCTTATAGATGTTTTGATGGGAAATGGTTTTGCAGATATTGTTTTATATAAAGGTAATGTTGTTAACGTAGTTTCAGGGGAAATATATAAAGCAGATGTTGCAATAAAGGGAAAGTATATACTTATGGTTGGAAATGCTGAAAAATTAATAGGTGAAAATACTTTAGTGATAGATGTTAAAGGAAAATACATATCTCCAGGATTTATAGATTCCCATATGCATTTTGAAAGCAGTATGCTTACGGTAACAGAGTTTTCAAGACTTTCAATTCCATCTGGAACAACGACTATAGTTGCAGATCCCCACGAGATAGGAAATGCTTTAGGACCTTTAGGTATAAAGGCCATGGCTGATGAAATACAAAATGTTCCAAACCATGTCCATCTTGTTATTCCAGCATTAACCCCAGACTGTCCAAAACTTGAAACTGCAGGATATGATATAACTTCAAAGGATATGGAGGAGCTTTTAAATTATAAAAATGTAATAGGTATAGGAGAGCTTCAAGGTTTTAGCAATGCAAAACATGTCTATAAAAATACCCCAGAGATAATAGACGATCTTCTAGCTTCAACTTCCTATGCAAAATCAATAGGAAAAGTAGTTGATGGAAATGCTCCCGAGCTTTTTGGAAGTGAACTTGCAGCTCACATAATTGCAACTGGAACAAAATGTTCCTGTCATGAAACAACCACTAAAAAAGAATGTGTAGAAAAATTAAGACAGGGTGTTTATGTGTTTATGAGGGAAGGGTCCACTCAAAAGAACATGGCAGAGTGTATAAGAGCATATACAGAGGATAAGCTGGATACAAGAAGATTGATTCTTGCAACAGATGATATGGTGGCAGCTGACCTTGAAAGTTTAGGCCACATGAATGAAATAATAAGAAGGACTATAAAGCAAGGTGTTGAGCCTGTAAAGGCAATTCAAATGGCAACTATAAATCCTGCTGAATATTTTGGATTTAGAGATAGGGGGGCCCTTTTACCTGGATATCTTGCAGATATTGCTGTTATAAGCGATTTTGAAACTATGAAGATTGATGCTGTGTTTATAGAGGGAAAACTTGTTGCAGTTAAAGGAAAGCTTATTATTGATATTCCAAGATATATATATCCAGATGAAGTAAAAAAATCTGTAAAATGCTCAAAGATAAGTGAGGAGGATATTTTAATAAAAGGTAATAAAAATTATGAAAAGGTAAGATGCATAGGGCTTATTCCTGATCAAAATTTAACAGAAGCCTTAGAAGAAGAATTAAAAACAGTATCGGGATATGTTTTACCAGATCCTTCAAAGGATATTTTAGAAATAGTTTGTATTGAAAGATATGGAAGAACAAGAGGAATAGGAAAGGCATTTGTAAAGGGATTTGGCCTTAAAGAAGGGGCCTTTGCAGAAAGTGTATCCCATGACGCCCATAATATAATTGCTGTTGGTTGTAATGTAAAAGACATAGTTAATGCTGCCAACAGGGTAATTGAGATGGGGGGTGGTATAGCAATATCAAACAGAGGAAGAATTTTAGAAGAACTTAGGCTACCAGTTGGCGGGCTTATAACAGATGAGCTTGACGGTCATGAGGTTGCAAGAAGGATAAAGAGTTTAGAGGATACTGCAAAGAATGTGTTAGGATGTAAAGTTCATGCACCATTTATGCATCTTTCATTTTTATCTTTAACTACAAGTCCTAAATGGAAGATAACTGACAAAGGGCTTGTGGATGTTAACAATTTTAAAATATTAAGCCCAGTAATTGAAGATTAGGAGGGGGTTTTATGTCTATTAAGCCAGAAATGGCAACTTCAACTTCTGGCTTTTCAAGATGGGCAGAGAAGGTTTTTAAATTAAGCCAAAATAAAACCAATGTTAGAACAGAAATAGTTGCAGGTTTTACTACATTTATGACAATGGCCTACGTTCTTATAGTAAATCCACAAATTTTAAGCAACACGGGAATGGATAAGGGAGCATTGTTTAGCGCAACAGCTTTGTCGGCTGCAATTGCTACCCTTGTTATGGCTTTCCATGCTAATTATCCTTTTGCTCTTGCACCTGGAATGGGACTTAACGCCTTTTTTGCATTTACTGTTGTCCTTGGAATGAAATATCCTTGGCAGGTAGCTCTTACTGCAATACTTATAGAAGGTTTGATATTTATATTGCTTTCTGTAACTCCAGTTAGAGAGATGATAGTAAATGCCATCCCACTTACAATAAAACATGCAGTAAGCGTAGGTATTGGATTTTTTATAGCCTTCATTGGTGTAAGAAGTGCGGGAATAGTTGTAAACTCTGAAGCAACAGGGGTTACTTTAGGAAATTTAAAGAGCCCAGAAGTTTTGTTAGCTATAATAGGACTAATTATAATGGGATATCTTCTTGCAAGGGGAGTTAAGGGTGCTCTTTTAATAGGTATATTGATAACAACCCTTTTAGGAATTCCTCTTAAGGTTACTCCAATTCCATCATCTATAATAAGCGCACCACCATCACTTTCTCCTATATTTTTTAAATTTGATTTTAGCAAGGTTTTAACAGGAGAATTTCTAATTGTAATGTTTACCTTCTTATTTGTTGATATGTTTGATACTGTTGGAACATTGGTTGGAGTTGCTTCAAAGGCAGATATGCTTGATAAGGATGGAAAGCTTCCAAGAGCAAGGCAGGCACTTTTAGCAGATGCAATAGGAACAACCTTTGGTGCAATACTAGGAACAAGTACAGTTACAACTTATGTTGAAAGTGCAGCAGGCGTTGCGGAGGGTGGAAGAACAGGTCTTACTGCTTTTACAGTAGCTGTGTTAATGCTTTTATCTCTTTTCTTTGCACCTATATTCACTATAGTTCCATCAGCGGCAACCGCACCAGCTTTGATAATAATAGGATTATTCATGTTATCTCCAATATTTAAGATTAATTTTGAAGACTATACTGAAGCTATTCCAGCCTTTTTAACTATAATAATGATGCCATTTACTTATAGCATAGCTGAAGGTTTGGTATTTGGTATAGTTTCATATGTTGTTTTAAAGATTATTTCAGGAAGATATAAGGAAGTTTCAGGAACTATGTATGTTTTAGCTATCTTATTTATATTAAAGAGCATTTTAGGATGAGGCAACGCCTCATCCTAAACTCAATTGGGGGGATAAAGATGAAAAGGATATTAATTAAAAATGGAACTTTAGTTACTATGAACAAAAAAAGAGAGATTTTAAAGGCGGATATATTGATTGAAGGAAATAAAATAAAGGAAATTAAGCAGGATTTACAGGTTTTTGCAGATGAAATTATAGATGCAGAGGGAAAAGTTATTTTACCTGGATTTATTCAAACTCACATACATCTTACTCAAACCCTTTTTAGAGGACAGGCTGATGATTTAGAGCTTTTGGATTGGCTTAAAAAGAAAATATGGCCCCTTGAGGGTGGGCATACTGAAGAATCAAACTATATTTCTGCAAAGCTTGGAATTGCAGAGCTTATAAAATGTGGAACGACATCAATTATTGATATGGAAACAGTCCATCATACCGATAGTGCCTTTGAGGCTATTTATGAAACGGGATTTAGGGCGGTTGCAGGAAAATGTATGATGGATTATGGAGATGAAGTTCCAAGTTCTCTGATGGAAAACAAAGAGGATTCAATAAAAGAAAGTTTAAGGCTTTTGAAAAAGTGGCATAAAAAAGCAGGAAGAATATATTATGCCTTTAATCCAAGGTTTGCGGTATCCTGCACAGAAGAATTGCTTTTAAGGGTTAGGGACCTTGCAAAGGAATACGATGTTTTAATTCATACCCACGCATCTGAAAACAGGGGAGAAATAGAATTCGTTGAGAAGGATAGGGGAATGAGAAACATAATATATCTTCATAAGTTAGGGTTAACTGGTGAAAGACTTGTTTTAGCTCACTGTATATGGCTTGATGAGGAGGAAATGAAGATATTAGCTGATACAGGAACAAAAATAGCCCACTGTCCGAGTTCTAATTTAAAACTTGCATCGGGAATTGCAAAAATACCAGAACTTCTTGATATGGGAGCAAATGTATCAATAGGTGCAGATGGAGCACCATGTAATAATAACTTAGATATTTTTATAGAGATGAGAATGGCAGCTTTGATTCAAAAAGCAAGGCTTTTAAGTCCAACCGTTATGCCCGCAATTAAGGTTTTAGAGATGGCTACAATAAATGGAGCAAAGGCAATGGGAATGGAGGATAAATTAGGAAGTATAGAAGAAGGAAAGCTTGCAGATTTGATTATATTAAATTTAAATAAAGTTCATAATCTACCAACTGAAAAGGTTGATATAGTGTCTCAAATTGTTTACTCAGCAAAGGCAGAAGATGTTGAAACTACGATAATAGATGGAAATATAGTTATGAGGGATAGAAAGTTGCTTACAATAAATGAAAAAGCATTAATGGAAGATGTTAATGCAGCTATAAAAAAGCATGTTAAAAGATTAGGAATTTAGGGGGACTTTAATATGAATTTAAAAGCCTGTTATAGACCTTTAACCTTAAAGGAGGCTTTGGATTATTTAGAAGAATATAAGGATAAATCAAAGATAATAGCAGGGGGAACGGACCTTATAATTAAGTTAAGAAAAGGTAATATAAATCCTCAAGTTTTAATAGATATAAGCTTTATAAATGAATTAAAAGGAGTATTAGAAGTTGGAGAGTATATGGAAATAGGGTGTGGGACTACTTTTTATGATTTAGCTTCCTGTATTCTTTTAAATGAAAGGTTAAAGGGATTAAAAGATGCTGCAAGAAGTGTAGGTTCACCTCAAATTAGAAATAGAGGTACCATTGGAGGAAACATATGTAATGCTTCGCCAGCTGCAGACAGCGTAGTTCCTCTTTTGGCTTTAGATAGTATTTTAACTTTAGAGAGCAAAAAAGGAAAAAGAAAAATTTATCTAAAGGATTTTTTTAAGGATAAAGGAAAAACAGATATAAGGGATGATGAGATTTTAACTACAATAAAATTTAAAACACCAACTAAAAATCAAGGTTTAGGTTTTTATAAGCTAGGTCTTAGAAAATCTTTAGCAATATCAAGAATAAGTTTTTCAGTATTTTTAGAGATAGATGATATAAATAGAATTGAAATAATTAGAGTTGCCAGCGGTTCAGTAGGGAAATTTCCTATGAGGGAATATAAAATTGAAAATTATTTAACAGGAAGGATTTTAGATGAAGATACTTTAAATACGGCTTTAGAGATATTAGAGAAGGATATATATGAAAGATTAAATGGAAGAAACACTGCAAGGTTTAAAAGTATAGCGGCAAAAGGAGTTTTTAAAAAGGCTCTTTTAAAGGCTCTTTGTTTAGCTAAAGGGGGAGGTAAAATTGAAGATTGAGCTTAATGTAAATGGTAAGGATTATTCAATAGAAATTGAGGAACATTTAAGACTTATAGACCTTTTGAGGGATAAACTTAATTTGACAGGAACAAAAGAAGGATGTGGAGAAGGAGAATGTGGAGCTTGTACGGTAATAATGGATGGAAGGATAGTAAATTCTTGTCTTGTTATGGCTTTTCAAGCTCATAAAAGCAAAATAATTACCATAGAAGGAGTTGAGGATGAGGATATAAAAAATGCCTTTATAGAAGAAGGAGCTGTTCAGTGCGGTTTTTGTACCCCGGGAATGATTTTAGCAGCAAAAAGCCTTCTAGATAAAAATGAAAATCCAAGTGAACAAGATATAAGAGAAGCAATATCTGGGAATTTGTGTAGATGCACAGGTTATAACAAGATAGTTAGTGCAATAAAAAAGGCAGCAGAGATAAAAAGAGGTGGAAGAAATGTTTGAATTTATTGGGAAAAACATAAAAAGGATAGATGCAAAGGATAAAGTAGAAGGAAAGGCTATTTACCCTCAAGATATATATATTGAAGGAATGCTCTATGGTTTTACTGTAAGGTCAAAATTTCCCCATGCTTTTATAAAGGTTGATGTTTCTGAAGCTGAAAAAGTTGATGGTGTTGTAAAAGTATTTACTTATAAGGATGTTCCTGGGAAAAATCATCATGGAGTAGTTTTAAAGGACCATGAAGTTTTTATAAGTAAAAAAGTAAAAAGGATAGGAGATCCCATTGCCTTTGTTGTTGCAAAGTCTAAAGAAATAGCAGAATATGCAGCTTCTCTTGTCAAGGTAGAATATGATATTCTTCCAGCTGTATTTGATCCTGAAGAAGCCATGAGGGAGAATAGCCCCAAGGTCCATGATAAAGATAATGTATTTTATCACTTTAAGATAAGAAAAGGGGATGTTGAAAAGGCTTTTAAAGAATGTGATGTGATTGTAGAAAATGTTTATAAAGTTCCAATGGTTGATCATGCCTTTTTACAGCCAGAGGCTGGCGTATCTTATATAGATGAAGATGGGAAAATAGTTGTTATAGCATCCACTCAGTATCCACATTTTGATCAGGAAGAAATTGCACAAGCTTTAGGAGTTAGCAAAGATTTAGTTAAAGTTTTAACCCCAGCAGTAGGGGGAGCCTTTGGTGGTAGAGAGGATATAACTTTGCAAATTCATCTTGCAATTGCTGCCTTTACTTTAAAAAGGCCTGTTAAGGCAGTTTATTCAAGGGAAGAATCTTTTATTGCTCACTCTAAAAGACATGCCATGAAGATGTATTATAAAACAGGTGCTACTAAAGATGGAAAACTTTTGGCTTTAGAAGCAAAGATAATAGGTGATTCTGGGGCTTATGCTTCGTGGTCGATGAATGTTTTAAGAAAAGCGGCAGTTCATGCAACAGGTCCTTATGTAGTTGAAAATGTAAAGATTGATAGTTTTGCGGTATATACTAATAATCCTTTTACAGGTGCTATGAGGGGATTTGGAGCAACTCAAGTTCCTATAGCCTATGAACAGCAGATGGATATTTTAGCTAGAAAGCTTGGTTTAAGTCCTATTGAAATAAGACTTAAAAATTGTTTTAAGGAAGGTAGTGAAACTGCCACAGGACAAATTCTTGAGAAGGTTGCCCTTGAAAAATGTATAGAAGAATTAAAAAGGTTTTAGGTGGTGATATATTGAAAAAAAGAGGAAAAGGTATTGGAGTTACATTTTATGGGACAGGTTATGGTAATGGTTTTCCAGATGTTTCAAGGGCCTATGCAAGGCTTTTAGAAGATGGAAAGGTGGAAATTTTAGTTGGTGCCACCGAAGTTGGTCAAGGTGCAAAAACCGTTATGGTTCAAATAGCTTCAGAAACTTTAAATATTCCTATAGAGGATGTAATTTTAGTAAATGAAGATACTTCTAAAGCTCCAGATGCAGGAACAGCCGCAGCTTCAAGGCAGACCTACAATTCGGGGAATGCAGTAAAGATAGCTTGTGAAAATTTAAAGGATAATATTTTACAAGAGGCTAAAAAAATATTAAATGTTAATTCTAAGATAGGGCTTGTTTGTGAAAAAGGAAGTGTTTATGTAAAAACATACCCTTCAAAAAAGGTAAGTTTTAAGGAGATAGCAAACATTAATAATAATCTAAAAGGAGAAGGAGTATTTATAGCCCATACAACTCAAATGGATGAAAATGGTCAAGGTGCTCCTTATTGGCCATATACATTTGCAGCCTGTGCTGTTGAGGTTGAAGTTGATACAGAAACAGGAGAAGTTACTATTTTAAGGGCAAAATTAGTTTTAGATGTTGGAAAGGCTGTAAATCCAACCCTTGTAGAAGGTCAGATAGATGGTGGCTTTGCCATGGGAGTTGGATATGCTCTTATGGAGGATGTAGGTCTTAAAGATGGAAAGATGTTAAATTCTAGTTTTGAAAAGTATATAATTCCAACATCTTTGGACATACCAAATATTGAAAAGGTCCTTATTGAATATCCAGAAGATACCGCACCTTACGGAGCAAAGGGGATAGGAGAACCTGTTTTACTTCCTGTTGCTCCGGCAATATTAAATGCAATATATGATGCTATAGGGGTAAGATTTTATGAAATTCCTGTAACTTGTGAAAAGATACTTTTACAACTTAATAAAGGGTGATTATATGGTTGATTTAAAAAGAAGAATTAAGATAGCAAAGGGAGAGGAAAAAGCACAGCTTGTTTTGAAAAATTGTAAAATAATAAATGTTTTTTCCCATGAAATAATAGAAGGAGATATTGCAATTGATGATGGTAAAATAGTTGCTGTAGGAAAATATGAAGGATTTAAAGAAATAGATTTAAAAGGTCTTTATGCTTCGCCAGGCCTTATAGATGGTCATGTCCATATAGAATCATCTTTAGTTGTTGTAGAGGAGTTTGCAAAGGCAGTAGTTCCTAAAGGTACCACTTGCATAATAGCAGATCCCCATGAAATTGCCAACGTTTGTGGAATAGATGGAATAGAATATATTTTAAATGCAAGCAAAGACTTACCCCTTGATGTATTTATAATGCTTCCTTCTTGTGTTCCTGCAACTAAATTTGAAACTTCAGGTGCTGTTATTACAGATGAGGATATAAAAAGGCTTATAGATAATGAAAGAATACTAGGGCTTGGAGAACTTATGGATTATCCATCTGTTATAAATTGTAATGAGGAGATTTTAAAGAAAGTAGAGGCTGCAAAAGGGAAAATAATTGATGGCCATGGTCCTTTTATAGAGGATAAGGAACTTTTAGCTTATTTAGCATCAGGAGTAAAAACCGAACATGAGTGTTCTACTTTAAAGGAATTTGTAGATAGATTAAGGCTTGGTATGTATATATTAATTAGAGAAGGGTCAGCTGCAAGGAATTTAACAGAGCTTATAAAAGCTGTAAATCCATATAATTTAAGAAGGTGTTTATTTTGCACCGATGATAGACATCCTGAGGATATAATAAAGGATGGACATATAAATAACAATTTAAAAATTGCTGTTAGAAACGGTTTAGATCCAATCTCTGCTGTAGTTATGGCTACATTAAATGCAGCGGAATGTTATGGTTTAAAATATAAAGGCGCTATAGCTCCTTTATATGATGCAGATATAGTTATTTTTAAAGATTTAATTGATTTTGAACCTGTTTTGGTATTCAAAAAAGGAGAGCTTGTTGCAAAGGATGGAAAGCCTTTATTTGAAGTTAAAAAATTTATTGATAACAAAGTTTTAAATAAAATAAATATAAAAGGCTTAAAGGAAGATATGTTTAAAATAAAGTTCAAAGAAGACTTTGTAAATGTAATTGAGTTAGTTCCTTTTAGTCTTATAACAAGAAATGTAAAAAAGAAGGTAGTTTTAAGGGATGGAGAGTTTAAATGTGAGGACAATGATGGTCTTTTAAAACTGGCAGTTATTGAAAGGCATAAAGGAACAGGAAATGTGGGGCTTGGAATAGTTGAAGGTTTTGGGCTTAAAAAAGGAGCTATTGCAACAACAATAGCCCATGATTCCCATAATTTAATAATAATTGGAGATAATGATAAGGATATGTATATAGCAGCTTTAGAGGCTGAAAAATTAAAGGGTGGAATAATTGTAGTTTCACAAGGAAAAGTTTTAAAGGAATTGCCTCTTCCTATTGCAGGACTTATGAGCGATAAGGATATAGAAACTGTTAATAAAGATTTATCAGAAATAATAGAAGTTGCATATAATAAGCTTAATGTATCAAGAAATTTTGATCCTATAATGACTCTTGCATTTTTAGCATTGCCTGTAATTCCAGAGCTTAAACTAACTGACATGGGGCTTTTTGATGTAAAAAATGCTTGTTATTTGATATAAAAAAGTCCGGCACATGCCGGACTTTTTATTACGCAACTTTGTTTTGTTTTTCAGCAACTTTCTTTTCGTATCTGTTATACATAGCAAGAGCAACTATTGAGAAGAATATTGGTCCTGCTATTGACCAGAATGTTGTTAGCTTGTCTCCTTCTAAAGCTGGTTCAAGAATTGTAAAGAAGTTTGCAAAACCAACTGTTAGAGTAACTACTACTGTCCAGAATAGAGCACTGTTGTAAGTTTTGAATACTTCAAATGGTTTATGAATGTTAGTATTTTTCTTAAATGGAGCAAATGCATATGAAATAAACATATATGGTAAAGTCATACCTACGTTAGTCATCATAACAAGGATATCAAAGAATTTTGCCATTGAATCTCCACCAAAGGAAACAAGTGCTATCATTACAGCAACAGTAATTCCTTGAACCCACATAGCAAACTTTGGCATACCGTCTTTAATTTCTCCAAGTCTTCCTGGCCAAAGTTCTGCAGGTGTTCCTTCAATCATTTGCTTTAATGGAGCGTAAGTTAAAGTAAAGAATGCACCTGTTATTGAAAGGAATACTGAAAGTCCTATGAATCTAGCAATCCATTGACCCATTGCGATAGCTGTAGCTTCGCTTAACCCCATTGCTATACCTAACTGATATCCAAGGTTACCCATTACAACGTAGCTTGCGTTTCCAAGGTGAACGCCTTCAACGTTTATAACCTTAGCCCAGTTTGTAAATACACCAACAAGGAATATACCTAGTGAATAACCAATTGATATAATTGCAGCTGAAATTGTAATTCCTTTTGGTAAAGTCTTTTCTGGTTCTTCAGTTTGGTCAACAAGACCACTTGCAACCTCAATTCCACCATAAGCAAATATTGCGTAAACTACGAATGCAAGACCAGCTAATATATTTCCTGCATATTTTGGGTTTGGTGATTGAGTGAATGTTGAAAGTCCAACTATTGGTTCAGCAAGTTTACCCTTGTTTAATATAAGAACAAGTAATGATCCAACCCAAAGAAGAATGTTTAATGCAGCAACTGCTGATCCACCAATTGAAGTAACTTTTTTAATCTTTTCAAGTCCCTTTGATGAAAGATAAGTTACGAAGAGTATCCATAGAATACCTAAAACTCCAAGAAGTTTTGGTCCTTGTAGACCTAAAAATGCCCAGTTCTTTGTAGTGTCTTTACCAAATATAGCGTTTGAAAGTGGAACCCATATACCTGATGATACGTTAACCATCCAAATAATGTATGAAGCATACCACATGAAGGTTCCAACGAAGGCGAACTTAGGACCTACTGATTTTTCCATCCATGAGTATATTCCACCTTTTTCATCTTTGAAGGCAGCACCAAACTCTGCCATCATAAGTGCGAATGGAACGAAGAATGTTATTGCTGATAGAATATACCATGGAATAGCAGCATAACCCATTTTGTAGAAGGATCTTGGAATGTTATTAAAGCCATACACGGAAGTAAAAATCATGAGTATCAATGATACCAAAGTTAGCTTTTGTCCTTTGTTTGGACCGTGCGCCATTTTAAAACCTCCTTTTTACGAATTGTTTACAAATACATTATACTAAAAACGACAAATAAATCAATAATTCTACAAAAAGTAATAATATTTTTTAAATTTTTTAATTTCAAAAATATGAAATTAAAGAATTTGAATTTGTCATATTTTGGTTGTGAATTATAACTTGAATTATTTTTGAACTGTTTTTTGCTTACAATGAAGGATTTAAAAGCAATTTTCAGAAAATAAAAAAATTAAAAACTATACTTTTAAATCAAAAAATATTTTTGTTGAGAAAAAAACGCTTCAGTTAAGTTTACAAAGTTTTAACAAACTGTGCTAAAATAAATTAGACGTTTTTTTGACTCTTTATAATTATAATTAATTTTAAGAATGTTTTGAAAGGGGTAAGGATATGGAGGTTAAAGTTCCAAGTGATATTGAGATTGCTCAAAGTGCAAAGTTAAGGCCTATAATGGATATTGCAAAAGAGTGGGGAATTGAAGAGGATGAGGTAGAGCTTTATGGAAAATATAAAGCTAAAATATCTTTAGATATATTTAAAAGGTTAAAGGATAAGCCAGATGGGAAACTTATATTAGTTACAGCAATAAATCCAACTCCAGCAGGAGAAGGTAAATCAACAACCACAGTGGGACTTGGACAAGCTCTTAATAAAATTGGAAAAAAGGCAGTTATAGCTTTAAGAGAACCATCATTAGGACCTGTATTTGGAGTAAAGGGTGGAGCTGCAGGTGGAGGATATGCTCAAGTAGTTCCAATGGAGGATATAAACTTGCATTTTACAGGAGATATGCATGCCATAACTGCAGCCCATAATTTAGTTGCAGCTGCCATAGATAATCATATTCATCAAGGAAATAGCCTTGGAATTGACCCAAGACAAATAGTTTGGAAAAGAGTTCTTGATATGAATGATAGAGCTTTAAGGCAAATAGTTGTAGGGCTTGGTGGAAAGGCAAATGGTTTCCCAAGGGAAGATGGATTTATGATTACAGTAGCATCAGAAGTTATGGCAGCATTATGTCTTGCAAAGGATCTTATGGACCTTAAAGAAAGATTTGCAAGAATGGTTGTTGCTTATACATATGATGGGAAGCCTGTTACCATTGGTGATTTAAATGTTCAAGGTGCTATGGCAGTTTTAATGAAGGATGCTATAAAACCAAATCTTGTTCAAACTCTTGAAAATACTCCAGCTTTAATCCACGGAGGACCTTTTGCTAATATAGCCCATGGAACTAACAGCATTATTGCTACAAAACTTGGTTTGAAGCTTGGAGAGTATCTAGTAACAGAAGCAGGATTTGGTGCAGACCTTGGTGCTGAAAAGTTCTTTAACATAGTATGTAGATATGCAGGCTTTAGACCAGATGCAGTTGTTATAGTTGCAACCATTAGAGCTTTAAAAATGCATGGAGGAGTTTCAAAACAAGACCTTTCAAAGGAAAACTTAGAAGCTCTTGAAAAGGGATTTGAAAACCTTAAAAGGCATGTTCAAAATGTAAGAAAGTTTGGGCTTCCTGTTATGGTTGCAATAAATAGGTTTGCAAGCGATACAGAATCTGAAATAGAACTTCTTTATAAGCTTTGCAAAAAGATGGATGTAGAGGTTTCATTAAATGAAGTTTGGGCAAAAGGTGGAGAAGGCGGAATAGATATGGCAAGAAAGCTTGTGGAGCTTGTTGAGAACAGTAGACCTAACTTTAATTTCTTATATGATGTAAATATTCCAATAGTAGAAAAGGTAAATAAAATAGCAAAGGAAATCTACAGAGCAAGCAAAGTAACCTTTACATCACAAGCTTTAAAACAAATTCAAAAAATTGAAGAGTTAGGTTTTGATAAAATGCCAATTTGTATGGCAAAAACCCAATATTCTTTCTCAGATAATCCAGCCCTTTTAGGTGCTCCAAGTGATTTTGAAATAACAGTAAGAGAAGTTAGGGCATCTGTTGGTGCAGGATTTATAGTAGTTTTAACGGGGGATATAATGACAATGCCAGGTCTTCCAAAGGTTCCTGCTGCAGAAAAGATAGATATAGATGAAAATGGAAATATAGTAGGACTTTTCTAACAAAAGATTTTGGGGGGGATAATATGATTACAAACTTAGACATTAAAAATGCAATGAAGATTAGGCTTGATGAAATTCCAGAATATCCAAAGTTTGTTGAAGGTATAAGGAGGGCTCCCAGTAGAGGTTTTAGATTGACAAGGGAACAGACAGAAATAGCCCTTAAAAATGCATTAAGATACATTCCAGAGGAGTATCATGAAAAGCTTGCTCCAGAATTTATGGAGGAGCTTATAACAAGAGGAAGAATATATGGGTATAGATTTAGACCTGAAGGAAATATAAAAGCAAAGCCAATAGATGAATATAAAGGAAATTGCATTGAAGGAAAGGCTTTTCAGGTAATGATAGATAATAATCTTGATTTTGACGTTGCCCTTTATCCATACGAACTTGTAACTTATGGTGAAACAGGTTCAGTATGTCAAAATTGGATGCAATATAGGTTAATTAAAAAGTACCTTGAGGTTATGACTCAAGATCAAACTTTAGTTGTTGCATCAGGACATCCTGTTGGACTTTTCAGATCAAAACCAGATGCTCCAAGGGTTATAATTACAAACGCTCTTATGGTAGGTATGTTTGATAATCCTGATGACTGGGAAATTGCAGAAGAGATGGGAGTTGCAAATTATGGTCAGATGACAGCAGGAGGATGGATGTATATAGGACCTCAAGGTATAGTCCATGGAACATATAACACAATATTAAATGCAGGTAGAATAAAACTTGGACTTGGACATGATGCGGATTTAAGAGGAAGATTATTCGTATCATCCGGGCTTGGAGGAATGAGCGGTGCACAGCCAAAGGCAGTTGAAATTGCAAAGGGTGTTGGAATAATTGCAGAAGTTGATTATTCAAGGATAATGACAAGATATAATCAAGGTTGGGTAAAATATATATCTTCAGATCTTGATGAAGTATTTAGAGTTGCAAGAGAATATCTTGCAAAGAAAGAACCTATGTCAATTGCATACTATGGAAATGTAGTTGATTTATTAGAATATATTGTAAGGAACAACATTCATGTTGATTTATTATCAGATCAAACTTCATGCCATGCAGTTTATGAGGGAGGATACTGTCCACAAGGTATAACTTTTGAAGAGAGAACAAAGCTTCTCGAAACTGATAGAGAAAAGTTTAAGGAATTAGTAAACAGAAGCTTAAGAAGACATTTTGAGCTTATAAAGATTCTTGTTGATAGAGGAACTTACTTCTTTGATTATGGAAACTCCTTCATGAAGGCGGTATATGATGCTGGAGTAAAGGAAATTGCAAGGGGTGGAGATCCAAAGAATGGATTTATATTCCCATCATATGTAGAAGATATAATGGGACCTATGCTTTTTGATTATGGATATGGTCCATTTAGATGGGTATGCTTAAGTGGAAAGGATGAAGATTTAAGAAAAACAGACAAAGCAGCTATGGAATGCATAGATCCAAATAGAAGACCACAGGATAGGGACAACTGGATATGGATAAGGGATGCAGAAAAGAACAACTTAGTTGTTGGAACTAAGGCAAGAATACTCTACCAAGATGCAGAAGGAAGAACAAAAATAGCTCTTAAGTTTAATGAAATGGTAAGAAAAGGAGAAGTAGGTCCAATAATGATTGGTCGTGATCATCATGATGTTTCAGGAACTGACTCACCATTTAGAGAAACAGCAAACATTAAAGATGGTAGCAACATAATGGCGGATATGGCAACTCATTGTTTTGCAGGAAATGCTGCAAGGGGAATGAGTCTTGTAGCTCTTCACAATGGTGGTGGAGTTGGAATTGGAAAATCCATAAATGGTGGATTTGGGCTTGTTCTTGATGGAAGCTTAAGGGTTGATGAAATAATAAGAAGCGCTATGATGTGGGATGTTATGGGAGGAGTTGCTAGAAGAGCCTGGGCAAGAAACGAACATGCTTTAGAAGTTTCTATAGAACACAACAAAAAGAGCTCAACAGACCATATAACTTTGCCATATCTTGCTGATGATAACCTTGTTAAAGAAGTTGTTGACTTTGCCTTCAAAAAGCATGGAATCCAAAGATAAAAGGATGGGCTTTTAGCCCATCCAAATTTAAAGGAAAGGAGTTTGCTTATGGCAATGACAAAAATAGTTGAGTGCGTTCCAAATTTTAGCGAGGGAAGGGATTTAGAAAAAATTGAAAAAATAGTAAATCCCTTTAGAGGTAAGGATGGAGTAAAATTATTAGATTATAGCAGGGATGTTGACCACAATAGAGTAGTTGTAACTGTTGTTGGAGAACCTCAAGCTGTTAAAGAAGCTATGTTGGAAGCTATGGGAGTTGCAATTCAAGTTATTGATATGAGGAATCATAAGGGAGAGCATCCAAGAATGGGGGCAGTGGATGTAGTTCCTTTTATTCCTGTAAAGAATATGACTATGACAGAGGCTGTTGAACTTTCAAAGGAATTTGCAAAGGAAGCTGCAGAAAGATATAACGTTCCTATATTCTTATATGAAAAGTCAGCAACAAGTCCAGATAGAGAAAACCTTGCTAATATAAGAAAAGGTGAGTTTGAAGGAATGTTTGAAAAAATAAAGCTTCCTGAATGGAAGCCAGATTTTGGTCCACAGGAAGTTCATCCAACTGCAGGAGTTACAGCAGTTGGTGCAAGAATGCCTCTTGTTGCGTTTAATGTAAATCTTGGAACTAACAATATAGAAATTGCAAATAGGATTGCAAGAAATGTAAGGTTTTTAAATGGAGGATTAAGATACTGCAAGGCAATAGGAGTAGAGCTTAAAGATAGAGGAATAGTTCAAGTTTCAATGAACATGACGGATTATACAAAAACAGCCCTTTATAGAGCTTTTGAACTTATAAAAGTTGAAGCAAGAAGATATGGTGTTCCTGTAGTTGGAAGCGAAATAATAGGTCTTGTTCCTATGGAGGCTCTTATTGATACTGCTGTATATTATCTTGGAATAGAAGATTTTTCTATGGATCAGATACTTGAAAATAGAATAATGGAGTGATTTTATGAAGCTTTTGATAAAGAATGCATCAGAACTTGTAACCTGCAGCTCATTTAAAGCTAAAAAAGGAGATGAGATGAAGGAGCTTAGTATAATAGAAGATGGTGCTGTTGTTGTGGAGGATGGATACATAAAAAGAGTAGGAAAAACGGAGGATATATTAAAGGATATAAATATAAATGAATATGAAGTTATTGATGCTTCCAATAAAGCTGTCCTACCAGGTTTTATAGATTCCCACACTCATTTTGTATTTGGGGGATATAGAGCTGATGAGTATTATCTAAGGCTTAAAGGTGCTACTTATATGGAGATTATGGAAAAGGGTGGGGGAATAATAAATTCTGTTGAGGCAACAAAAAAAGCATCTAAAGAAGAACTTTTTAATTTAGGCCTTAAAAGGCTTGACTCTATGTTAAGCTTTGGAGTTACTACTGTTGAAGGAAAATCTGGATATGGCCTTGATTTTGATACAGAAGTAAAACAGCTTGAAGTTTATAAAAGTTTAAATAAAAGCCACCCTATAGATATAGTTACAACCTACTTAGGTGCTCATTCTGTTCCAAAGGAATATAAAGGAAAGAACATGGAATATATTGAATATATAATAAACGAAGTTTTACCTTACATCAAAGAAAAAAATCTTGCTGAATTTGTAGATGTTTTTTGTGAAAAAAATGTTTTTTCTGTGGATGAGTCAAGAAAACTTTTAATAGCTGCAAAGATGATGGGATTTAAATTAAAAATTCATGCAGATGAAATAGTTTCATTAGGTGGAGCAGAGCTTGCTGCAGAGGTTGGAGCAGTATCAGCGGATCATCTTTTGCAGTGTAGCGATAGAGGGATTGAAATGATGGTAAAAAAAGGAGTTATAGCAACCCTTTTGCCTGCAACTGCCTTTAGTTTAAAGGAAAAATTTGCAAGAGCAAGGCAAATGATAGATAGGGGGCTTGCGGTAGCATTAGCTTCTGATTTTAATCCGGGAAGCTGTTTTACAGAAAATTTGTCCCTTGTTATAGCTCTTGCTACTTTATATATGAATATGACCCTTGAAGAGGCAATAAATGCCGTTACAATAAATGCAGCTGCGGCTATAGGAAAAGAAAAAGAAATAGGAAGCATTGATGTAGGCAAAAAAGCAGATATAATCATATTGGAACATCCATCTTATAAGTTTATTCCATACCATATAGGTGTAAGCATAGTTGAGAAGGTTATTAAAAATGGAAAATTAGTTTATGATAAGGAGAGGGATGGAAGGTATGCTTATAGAGAAAAGTGTTAAGGAGTTTGTTGAGGAAACTGCAAGTTCATCTCCTGTTCCAGGGGGAGGAAGTGTTGCTGCTTTTTCTGGTGCAGTAGCAGCGGCATTATCTGAAATGGTTGCAAATCTTACTGTAGGGAAAAAGGGTTACGAAGATGTTCAAGAAGATATGAAAAACATAATAGAACAAGCAAAAAAAATAAGAGGCAATCTTTTAAAGGCAATAGATAAAGATAGCAAAGCTTTTGATAAAGTTATGGAGGCCTTTAAAATGCCAAAGGATACAGAAGAAGAAAAGGAAAAAAGAAAAAAAGCTATACAAGAAGCATTAAAGGAGGCTGCAATAGTTCCTTTAGATACTGCAAGGGAAGCTTTTAAGATTTTTGAGCTTTCTAGGAAGGTTATAGTAAATGGAAATAAAAATGCAATAACAGATGGAGCGGTATCCTGTATGATGGCAAGAACATCAATATTGTCAGCCCTTTTAAACGTAAAAATAAATTTAGCTTCAATAAAGGATGAGGAATTTGTTGAAAAGATTAAAAAGGAAGTGGAAGAATTAGAAGAAAAAACTTTAAAGCTTGAAAAGGAAATTTTAGATAAAGTAGAATTATAGAAATACCCTGCCTATTTTGGCAGGGTATTTTTTATAGACGGTTCTATGTCAATAGTTGGGGTGGGCAAATTATTCAGATGCCCGCCCTTGCTAATTTCCAAGGAGTTTTTATGTAATTGAGATTAATTTAAGCAAAAGCTTTAAAAATGGGCATGACAAAAAGGCCAATCAAAGGTTGGCTTTTATAAAAGCTCAGCGTATTGTTTATTTTTGCACGTAGTTTGGTATAGGTTTAAGAAGAAAACCTTTAAAGACTGACTTAGGTCGACTAAGGTTTTCTTCTTAAATTTTTTGCGCGAGGCCGTTAAAAATTGTTGTAGATTTAATAGTTTAACAAGTTTATACACAACAATGAAGAATTCGATTTCTAAACCTTTCAAAGTTCCTAAATC
>NZ_FNUK01000011.1 GCF_900108045.1 Caloramator fervidus
TTGTATTTATAAAATATTTATCAAAAATGCTTGTAAAAATACTCAAACCCCACTTTTCGTTTTTTGAAAAGTGGGGTTTGTCGACGGTCTGTAGGCACCTAAAGGTGCCTTTTTTATTGACTAACTTTTCTAATGCTGTTATAACTAAGTTGGGTGGTTGTTATGATATTAATTCAATGTGCACTTTATGTTGAAGCAAAACCTTTAATAGAAAAATTTGATCTTAAAAAAAATATGAAGGAAAATTTTTTTGAGGTTTTTGAAAACGATGATATAAAGCTTATAATATCAGGATATGGAAAGATAAATGCATCCTCTAGTGCTACTTATTTAGTAAGCAAAAATTTGGATTGTAATGCTTTTTTAAATATAGGAATTGCAGGAAGTAGAAAAAGAAAAATTGGAGAGGCTGTTTTAATAAATAAGCTGAAAGACTATGATACACAAAGGACTTTTTATCCAGATATTTTACTTAAGCATAAATTTAAAGAAGGTTTTCTAGAAACTTTTTCAAAGGTGGTAAATTTTGAAGTAGAAGATTTGTGTGATATGGAGGGGAGTGCTTTTTTTGAGGCCCTATCTAGATTTTTGCCACCTCATAAGATACAGCTTATAAAAATAGTTTCAGATAAATTAGATGGAGAAAGATTAGATTTTGATTTTGTTTATGATATAGTAAAGCAAAATGTAGAATATGTAGAGGATTATATAAATTGCCTTAATAAAGCCTTTAAAAAAGATGAGTTTTTTGATGTTAATGATAAAATTGTTATAAATACCATAGTAGATAATTTAAGTTTGACGGAGTTTCAAAAAAATGAATTTATAAAAAATTACATTTCTTTTAAACTAAGAAAAGAGGATTTAAATAAAATAGATAGGTTTTTAAAGCTTAAAGTTAAAAATAAAAATGAAGGGAAGAAGTATTACAATGAGCTTATTAGAATTATATCAGAATAAATTTTCCCATGTTTATGTTGAAAAAGAAATTTTAGATCATGAAAAAACCAGAAAAATATTAGATAAAATTAACAATAAAAACATAATATTAATTGATGATTACAAAGAAGTTTTTAACAGACCAAAACAGAATTTTTTAATTCAAAAGTTAAGCCAAAAACTTATATTAGCAAGAAAAAAGGATGATTTTTTATATAAAGGTTCTGAGCTTTGTGAGAATTTTGGTTATAGAAATTTTTTCTATGCTTCTAATATTTTAAACTGCATATATGACTGTGAATATTGTTATTTAAAGGGATTATATAACTCATCAAATATCGTTATATTCGTTAATATAGAGGATTTTTTAAACAGCATGGATATAGAATCTAAAGATAAACAAATTTATGTTGCTCTTTCATACGATTCAGATATTTTAGCCTTTGAAGGTTTAACAGGATTTTGTAAAGATTATATAGAATATGCAAAATATAACAAAAACATTTTGTTTGAAATAAGGACAAAGAGCTCAAATTTTAATCTTGTTTTTGATTTAGAGATTCCTGATAATGTAATATTTGCTTGGACGCTTTTACCTGAAGAAGTAATTTCTTTATATGAAAATAAAACGCCTTCCCTTGATTTAAGGCTTAAGGATATAAAAATGGCTCAATCAAAGGGTTTAGAGGTAAGGCTTTCAATTGAGCCTTTGATAAAAATAAAAAATTTTGAGCATGTATATAAAAATTTTATAAAAAAGATTTTTAGTGAATTAGATAAAGAACTTATAAGAGATGTAAACGTTGGTGCTTTTAGGGTAAGCAAAGAACATATGAAAAGAATAAGGAAGTTAAATCCTTATTCTAAAGTATTTTCTTATTCCTTTGAAGATAAAAAAGGGTATGTAAGTTATAAAGATGAGGATTATATGAGGGAATTTGTTATAGACGAAATTAAAAAGTATATAGACAAAGAAAAAATATATTAATGATAAAATGCTGCCAAGAGGCAGCATTAAATCATTTTAATAGCTCTTTGAGGGCATATTTGGGCACATTTTCCACAGCCTATGCATTTGTTTTGATCAACTTTAGGGGTGGATGCACCAAAAAGCTTTACTTCTTGAGTTATTGCACCTGTTGGACATACTCTTTTTGCAGGGCAAAAAGGAGATCTATCGCATATGTTTGGATCTATATATGCCTTTTTCATATTTACACCTCCAAATACCTATAAGGGGTATCTAAAATAATTATATAACATAACAAGTTTTTCTGCAAGATATAAAATTCATATTTTAGCGCATAATAATTTTGGAGGGATTTTATGCTTAAAATAGTTAAAGTTTTAAGGGATAATGAAGGCAATATTATTTCTTTTGAATTAAACAATGGGGAAATTGTAAGCAAAAATGAAGCTGTTGAAATGGTTAAAGAAGGGAAAATAAAAGGGGCTATTTTAGGAGTTGATGAATACGGTCATCCTACAATTCATTCGGTTTTAGGGGCTAATAGATTTGATGATGTTGAGAATCTACCAGAAGTATAACCCCCAAAGGGGGTTATTTTTCTTCACTAAATGTAAGTTTTGTGGTTATTTGTTTTCCGTCTCTGTATAATACAACCTCAACAGTATCTCCTGCTTTATATTTTGATTTTATATTTTCTAATTCTAAAAGCGATATTACTCTTTTATTATCAAGTTTTAATATTATATCCCCTACTTTTATTCCTGCTTTTTCAGCTCCGCTACCTTTAGTTACTGATATTACATATATTCCCTGAGGAATTTTATATATATTTGATATGGCTTGGGTTATTTCTCTTCCTGATATTCCTATAAATGGTCTTCCTTTTACATAGCCGAACATAACTAGTTGGTCAATTATTGGTTTTGCATCATTTATAGGAATTGCAAAACCTAAGCCTTCAAGTCCTAAATTAGAAATTTTAGCTGTATTGATTCCTATAACTTGTCCTTTAGAATTTACTAAGGCTCCTCCGCTGTTACCAGGGTTTATTGCGGCATCGGTTTGAATTAAATTTAATACTTTATCTCCTATTTGAACTTTTCTATTTACAGCGCTTATTATTCCTGATGTAACTGTTCCTGCAAAGTTTATTCCAAGGGGGTTGCCAATTGCAACAGCAAGTTCTCCAACTTCAAGGGAATCTGAATTTCCAAGTTCTGCAACAGGTAAATTATCAAGGGATATTTTTATAACGGCAAGATCGGTTTTTTTATCTCCACCTATAAATTGAGCTTTAGATTGTCTACCATCTGGCAAAAATACCTCTAAAGTAGTATACTTACTATAAGGATTTTTAGGATCTGCATATTCAACAACATGGTAATTGGTCATTATATATCCATTTGCATCAAATATTATTCCGGATCCTTCTGAACTTGTTTGAGATAATGCTTGATTTAATCTATTTGGAACCGTTATTGATGTTTTGATTGCGACAACAGATGGAGCAGCTTTTTTTACAATTTGAGGAATTGTAAGGGAGCTACTAGCGTTAGAGGTACTTATATACATTAAGTTTTGTGGAAAAGTTTTACATGATGTTTCTTGTTTATTAATAAAGAATATAGAACCTAATATAATTGATGTTGTTACTGAACTTATTATTGACAAAATTAAGGTTTTAAAATGCTTTTTCATTTTATCACCTCCATTTATTATCATAAAATTTTATGTTTAAAAGTTGGTGAGAAAAATTTAAATTTTTTATTAATAAAAGGAGGAATTTATATGGAGTTTACAGTAAAAACTTCAAAAAGGGAAGAGTTTATAGATATAACTTATTATGTTAAAGAGGCTGTAAAAAGCAAAAATGTTAAAGATGGAATAGCTGTTGTTTTTGTTCCTCATACTACAGCCGCAGTTACTATAAATGAGAACGCTGATCCTGATGTGGTTTATGATATGATAAATACTCTAGATAGGCTTATTCCACAAAGGGGGAACTATATGCACATAGAAGGCAATTCCGATGCCCATTTAAAGGCATCAATGTTTGGTTCTTCTGTTACAGTTATAATTGAAAATGGCACTTTAAAACTTGGAACATGGCAAGGTATATATTTTTGCGAATTCGATGGACCAAGAAGTAGAAAATTTTATGTAAAGGTTATAGAAGGATAAATAATTGAAATAATAAATAATAAAAACATGATGGGGTGACAAGTTATGAATAGAATAGGTAAAAAGATAGAAGAGGCGAGAAATAGGTCAGCTATAAGTATTAAGGAACTTGCAAAGAAATTAGGGGTTTCCCCAAGCTACATAACGGAAATTGAAATGGGTAAAAAAATTATAAATGAAAATATGATAAAAAGGCTTGAAAAGATTTTAAATGTAAGTCTTGAGGATGATTTATATGAAGATATACAACAGCCTGTTGAAAATATAAAAACTTATGATAATTTACCAATAAATAAAGATATAGAAGATGCTTTTTCAAACATTATAAAAAAAGTTCCTGTTTGTGATGTTTATTTTAAAGAAATTTATGATTACAAATTAATGCCAGTTATAGATAAAAAAATAGAAGGTTATAATCAAGATAAAATAATTTTTATTAAAGCTCCCGATGATTCTATGAGAGGATTTAAAATATCAAAGGGAGATAAAATAATGCTTTTTAAAACCTCTGAAATAGAAAACAACAGTATATTTTTAATTGATATAGCAGGAAAAAGATATATAAGACAGCTTAAAAGATTAGATTCAAATAAAGTTATAATAATAAGCCATGGAAATGATATAAAAACTGAAACTTTGGATATAAAATCCTTCACTGTTATAGGAAAGTGCATAAAATTGGAGATAGATTTGTAATGTTAACGTTATATCAGTGATTTTAATTTTTATTAATACTTTATTTTAACAAAACTTAACAAGAATGCTGACTTTAAGCTTTTTGATGTGTTTTACATCCTCCCGAGATAATTTTAGATGTTATATAATTAACAAATACAAAAAAATACGTTGAACTTTTCTGAAAAATGAAGTATTATTATATTTAAAATTCAGTAGATGGGGGGATGTAAATGACTGAAAAAAGAGAAAACTGGGGGAGTAAGTTGGGGCTTATTTTAGCTATGGCTGGAAATGCCGTAGGACTTGGAAACTTTTGGAGATATCCTTATCAGGCTGCTAAAAATGGCGGAGGAGCTTTCATGATTCCATATTTTGCCGCACTTATACTTCTTGGTATTCCTTTAATGCTTGTTGAATGGAATCAAGGAAGATATGGTGGAAAATATGGGCATGGAACTTTAGGTCCTATGGTTTATCTTCAAGCAAGGGAAGGAACAAGTCCCAAAATTGCAAGAATACTTGGAGGTTTAGCAGGAGCGTTAGCCCTTGGTGTTACAGTTTTGCTTAATTCTTATTATAATCACATAATAGGGTGGACTTTAGGATATGCTTATGAGACTGCCTCTGGCGGATATATGGATAAGGCTATAAATACGGGAGAGTATTTTGTTAAATATATTCAAAATCCTTTTAAAGTTGTTTTATTCTGGATTATTGCTCTTGCAATTTTAGCTTTTGCTGTAATGAGGGGAATACAAAAAGGTATTGAGGCTTGGGCAAAATTCATGATGCCTACGATTTATGTGTTTGGTATAATTCTTATAATTAGAACATTAACTTTAGGATCCCCTATAAAGCCTGAATGGACTCCAATAGCAGGACTTGATTTTATATGGTCTCCAAGATGGCAGGACCTTAATTGGACATCAGCTCTTGCAGCAGCAGGACAGATATTCTTTACCCTATCCCTTGGTATGGGAATAATTCAAAATTATGCTTCATATTTAAAACCTGAGGACGATATAGTTCTTTCTGGACTTGCAACTGTTTCGTTAAATGAGCTTGCTGAAGTTATCCTTGGAGGAACTATTGCTATTCCAATAACTTATACCTTCTTAGGCCCCGAAGGATTAAAAAGCGGCGTTGGACTTTCCTTTATAGCATTACCAAATATATTTAGAGAAATGGCTGGAGGAAGGATATTTGGAACTTTCTGGTTCTTACTTTTGTTCTTTGCAGGATTTACAAGTGCTATTGCTATGTATAACTATCTTGTGGCTTTATTTGAAGAGGAAGTTGGAATGCCAAGAAAGACGGGTTCAGTTTTGGTATTTTTAATATATATATTGTTTGGTCTTCCGGTTGCTCTTGAACCTATTCTTACAAAAACTGCAGAGCTTGCCTACCTTACTGAACTTGATAATTGGGTTGGAAGCTATTTACTTGTAGTTCTTGGGCTTTTAGAGGTTATAGTAACTGGATGGTTGTTAGGAATTAAAGGGCTTGAGGAGATGAACAAAGGTAGCTTTTGGAAGGTATCAAAGGCCTTTTATAATATTTTTATTCAATTTCTAACTCCTATTACAATAATTATACTTCTTGTGTTTTCAACAAAGGATTATATAAAGGCAGGATACTTTAAATGGATACCAAGCTTTGTAGAAAAAACTCCTGAACTTGTTCCATGGGTTCTTTTAGCAAGATTTGTTATGCTCTTTATATTAATAGTAGGCTTTACTCAGGCATATAAAAACATAGGAAGAAAGTATGGAAAAGAAATTCAAGAGGGAAAGGTCCTTGTAAGGAGGGGATAATGTGTCTTACGGAGCTTTAACCTTTATGATACTTGCTTGGGGTGTTATATTTGCAGCTGTTTTTGTAACTTTAAGTTCTCTTTTAAAGCATAGTAAATAATAATTGCCTCCCTTTTGGGAGGCATTTTTGGAGGGATTTTATGGACAAGGTTTTGTTTTGTATTTTTGATGATCTTATAAAGAAAATAAAGCTTATGAATTTAAAAAATAAAGATAAGTATATCTATGATATTGAAAGGATAAAAAGTATATATAAAGGTCTTGAAATTAAAAAAGATAAGAAGATTATACTAGATAGCATAATAAAAAATGGAAGAGAGCTTTTAAAGGAGGATGTGGATTTTAAGAATAAATTAGAGGTTTTTATAAGATATTGTTATGCAGCCATATATGATTTTGAAGATAACTTAAAGCCTTTAAAAAATATAACTTTAAGTTTTACAATAAGTTGCATGCTTTTTATGATTTTATCTCCTCAATATCTTTCCTATATGCTTCCTCTTTTGATGATAATCCCTATATTTTTAGGATTAAGGGGAATGAAAAAAAGAAGTTTAAACGGACTTATACTAGGTTTATCTGTAATGCCAATGACGGTTTTAAATTCAACTATAATATTAAAGAATGCATATCTTGTAAGAAATAACTTGGATGACTTTTTAATGGATATTGCAAAGGTTTATGGAAAATCATTACAGGCTGTTAAATTTATTTTTACAGGATCTTTGGTTTTAGGAATTATAATGTTAGTTACGTCGACTTATACTATTTATTTAGCATATAAACATAGAAAAATGTTTGTATAGGCTGCCAAGCAGCCTATTTTTGTTTAACATGATGTTTGCGTAGGATATATTATAAAGTATAAAATATTTTTTGGTGGTTGCTATGCTAATGGAGAAAATAAAAGTTAATTATAAGGGTATAATTTTTAGGCTTTTGTTTTCTTTGTCAATAGGTTTTCTAAGTAAAATATACCTTATTCTTAACAATTACAGGGGAAAGGTATATCATTTAAAAACTGTATTAGATGATATGATTCCTTTTAATAAGTATTTTGTAATACCATATCTTTATTGGTATATTTATATAGCTGCTGTTTTAATTTATTTTGCTGTGGTAGATGGGAAAAAATATTTCAAGCTTTTGTTAAGTATTTTAGTAGGTATGGGTATAAGTTGTATAATATATTATTTTTTTCCAACAACTGTTTCAAGGCCTTTGTTAAAGGGGGAGGATGTGTTTACGAAATTAGTGTTTTTTATTTACAAAAAGGACAACCCATATAATTGTTTTCCTAGTATTCATGTTATAAATTCATGCTTAGCAGCTATTTATGTAAACAGGGAAGGTATACTTAAAAATTATAAAATGATATCCACATTGATAGCTGTCAGTATAATACTTTCGACTCTTTTTATAAAACAGCATTATGTTTATGATGTGTTAGCAGGAATAATAGTTTCTTATATTATATATTTTGCGTTTAATCATAGTGTTGTATTAGATAGGGTAAAGCAAAGATATCCGCTTGAAATCAATAGATAAAGGCACCCTAGGGTGCCTTTAATATAAGATCTCATTATAGTTTTGTATTTTAATATCTTTATAAAAGAAGCTTAGAATTTCCCTATAATTTTTCCCTTTTATTGCTAGATTCATAGCTCCATATTGGCTCATACCTACTCCGTGGCCATATCCTCCTCCAAATATGGTTATTTCTTTGATTTTGTTTTTATTATATATTTTGTCTATTATGAAAAATGGAGAAGGAATGTTTTCAGTTTTAAATTTTAATCCTGATATTGTTTCAATATTTATTTCTTTAGGAGTTAATATATACTTAATGTTTGAAGGCCCCAAAATTTTAATCTTTTTTACATTGGTTATTATTATCATTTCTTGAGGAATTCCACTACGGCTTATTTTTGATATATATATGTCTTTTATATCTCCTATACCTTCTTTAGGGATATTAGCTTTTTTATAAAAGTTTAAAAACCATTTTTCTTTAAAGTCGTTTGGATTTTTTAAATATCTTTTATATATGTTTTCATTTATAGTTTTATTCATTTCACTAAAGGGTAGTGTAAATTTCCATCTGAAATATGGAGAGTTAGAATCCACAGCACTTAAAGTCCAATCTTTAAAAAATTTTGATGCTTTTTCTTTTGAATCTATTCTAGCAATGTTTTCATTTGTATAGTTTTTAAAATCAAGGTAAGGCTTTGGATTTTGTTTTAATGGTTCTTTGTAAAATTCATCGTATGCTGCACCTAATCCACAGGAAGTTGAATAATATTTTGCATCTATTATTTTACCTTCATATGTTAAAACTTCGCCTTTTGTTTCTTCAATTGCCTTTTTACAAAGGTCGTTTGTAGGTCTTTCATTATAAACTTGGCTTTTTGTTGTATCGTCTATGTTAAATCCATACTTTGAAAATCTTCCATTTAGAATTTCTGATATAGCATAAGTTCTTGCTGCGACGCTTTGAACTTTATATCCTTCTACTCCTCCATATCCCGGCATTTCAGAGGGGACTACATATTTTAAGTAATCTTCAATATCTATTTCATTTATTATTCTAAGTTTTTTATTGTTTAAAAATATTTCTATACTTCCAAAATACTCAGGAATATATCCGTTGTTTCTTCTAAGGGATGTTATTAAAATTGGTGATTCTTTTGGATATATAAATATTCTTTTATCTGTAATGAAAATATTTTTATTTAATTCAACTTTTATTTTATCGTTTAGAAGACTGAAGGTAACGACGTCTTTTCCTTTTGTTTGTATTTGAAAATCTTTTGAAAATATATTAAATCCTTTTTTTGAGGTAATAGTTATTATGTTGTGGTCATAAGAAGAAAAATCTTGATTAGACAGTCCCACCCTTATTTTTTCAATTTTAGGATAAGTTATTAAAATTGCTTTTATGTTGTTATCATCTAGTATAAATTTATAGTTAAGGCCTACTATTACATAGTTTGGGGTTACTAATTTATAAGTTTTACCTTGGGTTAAGTAGTAAAATGTATTGTTAAGATTATAAATTTTATCATCTATGTTGATAGTATTAATATCTTTTGCAAAAACTTTGCCTTTTATTGATTTTAAAGGTTTTATATAAACGGTTCTTAATCCTTTAAGCTTTATTTTATAGGCTTCAGATTCTATAAAATCTTCTTTTTTTACTGTAACCCATTTTGTATTTTTTCCGCATAATATTTTTAATTTATATGAATTTTTTAATTCTTTTTTTTCGATTAATATTCCACAATCTATGTTTGAAGGCATAAAAAATAGGAAATATGATAAGGCTATTAGTATAAACAATATTGGAAGTATATATTTTAAAGGACTATCCTTTCTCATCATACCACCTCTTTATTTTTCTTAGTTTATTTTACAATAATATTTTATTAATTAAAAGGTAATTTTTATTGTTTAATATCAAAAAAAGTGATAAAATTAACTTTAGCCTGCATCCTTTATGGAGCGGGACTTTGGGCAAAGAGGTGTTAGTATGAAAATAGGATTTATTGGTGCAGGAAAGGTAGGTTCTGCCTTTGGGCGCTACCTCTTTGAAAAGGGACTTGAAATTTCAGGTTATTTTAGCAGAAGTTTGAAATCCTCAGAGGAAGCTGCTTTGTTTACTAAATCAAAGCCTCTTTCTATGAAGGAGCTTGTAGAAGTTTCTGATTATATATTTATTACAACTCCCGATGATGTCATATCAGAGGTTTGGCAAAGTCTTAAAAAATTTAATCTCAAGGGGAAAAGAATATTCCATATGAGTGGGTGCCTAAGCCTTGATGTATTTGATGGTTATAAGGATTTAGGCTTAGGGTGCTATTGTCTTCATCCTTTATATCCCTTTACCGATAGAAATTGTTTTAAAAAATTAGAAGGTGTTATATTTTCTTTAGAGGGAGATAATATAGAAGGCATAAAGGATTTTTTACAAAAATCACAAATTAAATATTTTTTAATAAAAAAAGAAAATAAAGCTAAGTATCATTTAGCTGCGGTTTTTGCTTCTAATTATTTAGTTTCTTTAGCGAAGATATCTAAGGAGTTACTTTTAGAATCTGGAATAAAAGAAGAATTTATAATAGATGCTATATATCCTTTAATGGAGGGGGCCCTTAATAATATAAAAGAAAAAGGAGTAGAAGGGGCATTAACAGGTCCTATTGTAAGAGGAGATTATTTAACTGTTAAAAGGCATGTAGAAAATGCAGGTATTTATAAAAATATATATAAAGAACTTGGGAAAATTGCTCTTTGTATAGAAAGACTAAAAAATGTTCAAGGTAAAAAAGAAAAGCTTGATAAAATAGAGGAAATTTTGAGGGGGTAGACTATGAAAAAAACAGTTTCATATTTTAAAGAAGCAAAGAAAAGCGGCAAAAAAATAACCATGCTTACAGCGTATGATTATTCTATGGCAAAGATTATAGATGAAGCAGGAATAGATGGAATTTTAGTTGGAGATTCGTTAGGCATGGTTGCTTTAGGATATGAAAATACTCTTTCTGTAACCCTTGATGATATGATTCATCATATAAAAGCGGTAGTTAAAGGTGCAAAAAATGCTTTGATCGTTGGAGATATGCCATTTTTATCCTACCATGTATCTGTTGAAGAATCCATTAAAAATGCAGGAAGATTAATTCAGGAGGGAGGATGTCATGCTGTAAAACTAGAAGGAGGAGTTGAAGTATTAGATAAGGTAAAGGCAATTGTAAAGGCTCAGATACCAGTTATGGGACATATAGGGCTTACGCCTCAGTCAGTCAATTTACTTGGTGGCTTTAAAGTTCAAGGAAAATCTAAAGAGCAGATAAAAAAGCTTGTTGAGGATGCGAAGTATCTAGAGGAGGCAGGGGTTTTTGCTATAGTTTTAGAGGCAGTTCCTGATGAGGTAGCAAAGCTTATAACCGAATCTGTATCTATTCCAACTATAGGGATAGGAGCAGGAAGGTTTTGTGATGGCCAGATACTTGTTGTAAACGATATGTTAGGACTTTTTAGCGATTTTGTTCCTAAGTTTGTAAAAAGATATAGAAATCTTAAAGAAGATATACAAGGTGCTATAAAGGAATATATAGAAGATGTTCAAAACGGTGGTTTTCCGGAGGATATACATTCGTTTAAAATAGATAAAACAATAATAGAGGAGATAAAAAAAGAAATTTAGGGGGACTTAAAATGGAGATAATAAGAAAGGTATCTGACATGAAAAAGAAAATTAATTCCATAGTAAAAGAAGGAAAGACTATAGGATTTGTTCCAACTATGGGTTATCTTCATGATGGCCATAAAAGCCTTATAGAAAGGGCAAGAGAAGAAAATGAAGTTGTGGTTGTAAGCGTTTTTGTAAATCCTACTCAATTTGGGCCAAATGAAGATTATGACAGATACCCAAGGGATGAGGAAAGGGATATAAAGGTTTGTAGTGAGGCAGGATGCGATATAATGTTTATTCCTAATAAAGATGATATGTATGGACAAGATTACTCTACCTATGTTGAAGTTTTAAATCTTACTGAAGGGCTGTGCGGGGCTTCAAGGCCAGGACATTTTAGAGGAGTTGCAACAGTAGTAACAAAACTTTTTAACATAGTAAAGCCTACAAGGGCATATTTTGGGCAAAAGGATGCTCAGCAGCTTGCGGTAATAAAAAGAATGGTGGAAGATTTAAATATGGATGTTGAAATAGTTCCATGTCCCATAGTAAGGGAAAAAGACGGCCTTGCTATGAGTTCAAGAAATGTTTATTTAAGTGAAGATGAAAGAAAACAGGCTTTAGTTTTGTATAAATCTTTGAAACTGGCAGAGGATTTAATTAAAAATGGAGAAAGGAATGTAGAAAAAATAAAGGGTGAAATGATTAAACTTATAAATACAGCCAAAGATTCTGTTATAGATTATGTGGAAATTGTGGATAATAAAAATTTAAAGCCTTTAGAAAAAATAGAAGGTGAAGTTTTAATTGCCATTGCAGTTAAAATTGGAAAAACAAGACTTATAGATAATACTGTTGTAAAAGTATAAGGAGGATGGTTATGCTTTTAAATATGCTAAAGGCTAAAATACACAGAGCAACTGTTACTGAAGCAAATTTAAATTATGTAGGCAGTATAACAATAGATGAAGAGCTGATGGATGCTGTTGGCATATACGAAAATGAAAGGGTGCAAATAGTAAACATAAACAATGGAGAAAGATTTGACACTTATGTTATAAAAGGAGAAAGGGGTAAAGGGCAGATCTGCTTAAATGGAGCTGCAGCAAGGCTTGTTCATCCGGGGGATAAGATAATTATAATGGCTTATTGTTTTGTGGAGGAAAAAGAGGCAAAGTTTTTAAAGCCAAAGGTTATTCTTGTTGATGATAATAATAGGATTGTTGAATATTTACATGAAGAACATGGTAAAATAGTATAAGCACCCCTTTGGGTGCTTATATCATTTTTTCATGAAATTTTTTGATTCTTTCAAGTTCTTCTTCTGTAGCTCCTAAAAGGCTAAGGGCTTTGAATATATAGGTATCGGCTTTTTCAGAGTAGAATTCTGGAGAGGTTGCAACGGTTAAAAGTTCTATTTCTTTAAAGTTTGGAAGGTTTTCAAAGGTTAAAATGGAGTATTCTATATTTTTTATTCCAAGTCTTGTTATAACTTCAAGGGTGTAGTCTATGCAGTTGTTTTTTATATTTATAGATTTTACAAGCTTTTGAGGAACAAATTTTTCAGCAACCTTTGGGTCGTTAAGATTATAAGAATTATAAGGAACAACCCAGTATATTTTGCTTATAAATCCGTCTCTTATTGCATACCACATATAATCATCACAGTTCATATCTGTGTCTTTTAAAAGCGTAAGATTTTCTTGTTTATTTCTATAAAGATCGCTGTGGGCATCTATGTGGATAACTGTGTTGTTTAAGCTTCTGTTTATCCACCAATATGTGTATGATTTTTTGTGGTTTGTGAAAAACTTTTTTTGTTTTGTGTTTAAAAGGCCATGCTCCTTTAAATTCAAAATAAATTCTTCTATATCGCTTACAAAACATTCTTCGCCTTTATAAAGCCTTTTATTGTTTATTCCTTCTTGTTTTATAGGTTTTACTAAAAAATCTAGATCTATATCAACATAAATTCCCATAGTTTCACCTCTTGATGAAATATAAAAAATAAGTATAAAATATTTTTAAGTTAATTCAAGGGGGATAAAGTCTTGAAAAAGAAGATATATATTATTTTTTTTATCATATTACTTTTAAACATAAATGTTAAAGCTTCGTCAAACAAATATTATAACAAGTTTTATAGTTCTTTAAAAGATGCTGTTTTGTATAAAAAAAGTGTTGTTAAATTGTATGGATATGATTATTCAAAATTTAACGCTGGCTATGTTGTAAAAAATGTAATGTTAAAATATAAAAATACAAAATATGTAGTATCTGAAATAAGGATAAAAAAGTATAAAAAAACTACTTATGTTTACTTAAATTATAAATCTGCCCATTATGTAGCCAATAACAAAGATGAACTTGAAAATATTTTATTATCAGTTATAAAGTCTGGCAGAAAAAATGTATCTGTAAAGGTAAATAATTATACCCCAAATTATGATTTTAAGACAGTTATAAGCTCATTAGATCTTTCAACTTCAATGTATTTTGTATCAGGTTTTTCATATAAAATTTATCAGTTTAAATTAATGCCAAGTCAGGTTGTTGTTGATTTTAATTTTTCTTATGTTAATTTATCAAGTTATCAAAGGTCAGGTCCAAGGATTATAGTAAAAAATGAAGATGAATTGTATAGGGCTTTAAAGAATGGAATTTACAATTTAAATGATAGGATTTATCTTATGTTTTCAGATTCTATAAAAAGTAAAGGTACAGATATTATATTTGATTATATAGCAAAAGTTTTAGAGGATAATGGAGAACTTTATTATATAAAGTCCTATGGTTATATATCCTTTGATTCTAATGTGGTGGTATTATTAGAGTATATGTTTAATAAGGAAGATTTAATTTTGATGAGAAATAAAGTAAAGGAAAAAGCAAAAAGCATAATAGAGGATATAATAAAACCAGAGATGTCTGACTATGAAAAGGTAAAGGTTATTCATGACTATATCATAAAGAATACTAAATATGATTATTTAAATGTTTTAAATGATACAATACCAGAGGTTTCCCATACCCCTTATGGGACTTTGATAAACGGTGTTGCAGTATGTGATGGTTATGCCACAGCTTTTAATATGCTTTTAAGTATGGTAGGTGTTGAATCTAAAATAGTTTTTGGGTTTGCCAATGGTCTGCCTCATGCTTGGAACATGGTAAAATTAGACGGGACTTGGTATCATGTGGATGTTACCTTTGATGACCCTGTTGTAAATGGAGGAAAAATAGATGTTATAAGATATGATTATTTTATTATAACCGATAGTCAAATTTTACAAGATCATAGCTTTGACATGGCAAGATATCCTAGAACTGGTTCAGTTCCGTATAAGCATCAAAATTAATTCGAATTATATATTTTGTATTGTATAATATATTTTGTTAAATATCGAAATATATTATACAAACAAGTAATATAATTGACAAAAATATTAAGATGTGTTAATATAAAATCAACAGAATAAGCTTAAGGCCATCCATATAATCCCAAGAATATGGCTTGGGAGTCTCTACCGAGGGGCCGTAAACTCCTCGACTATGGATGAGCTAGGGGGATATTGCCATCTAGCTCTCCATAGCTGGATGGCAATATTTTTTAAGGAGGGGTTATGTGATGCTTGAAAGACTATTTAAGCTTAAAGAAGCAGGAACAGATGTTAAAACGGAAATACTTGCAGGAATAACAACATTTATCACTATGGCCTATATAATATTTGTAAATCCTAATATATTAAAGTTTGCAGGAATGAATAGTAAAGGTGTCATAGGAGATTTAGCTTCAGGATTTAATGCTATAAACGATCCGGTAGTAGCTTCTGTTTTTGCTGCAACAGCAATTTCAGCAGCGATAGGAACCTTTATTATGGCTTTATACGCTAATCTTCCTTTTGCTCAAGCTCCAGGCATGGGACTTAATGCATTTTTTACTTATAGCGTGTGTATAAATTTAGGATATACTTGGCAGCAGGCTTTAGCTGCGGTATTTATATCTGGAATTTTATTTATAATAATAACGGTAACTTCTTTAAGGGAAAAAATAGTAGATGCTTTGCCTAAAAATTTAAAACTTGCTATATCAGCAGGCATAGGACTTTTTATAGCCTTTATAGGCCTTAAAAACGGTGGTATTATAGTTGATAATCCTGCCACCTTAGTAAGCTTTGGGAAATTTACGGACAAGCATGCTCTTTTAACTTTAATTGGAATTATAATAACTTCAGTATTGATGGCAAGGAGGGTAAAAGGTTCAATATTGATAGGCATTATTCTTACAACTATAATAGGAATCCCCATGGGAATTACTAATTTAAACGGGGCAGAGATTATAAGCATGCCACCATCCCTTTCACCTACATTTATGAAGCTTGATTTTAAAGGGCTTTTAAGCTTAAAGGGTGGAATTTTAGGAGCTTTATCTAGCCTTATTATGATTGTTATATCCTTTAGTTTAGTTGATATGTTTGATACTATTGGAACTTTAGTTGGAACTGCTCAAAAGGCAAATATGCTTGATGAAAATGGAAAAATGAAAAATATGAATAAAGCTCTTTTAGCTGATGCTGTTGCAACAGCTTGTGGAGCTTTACTTGGAACAAGCACTGTTACAACTTATGTAGAATCAACAGCTGGAATTTCCCAAGGGGGTAAAACAGGCCTAACTTCTTTTACCGTTGGAGTTTTATTCTTGCTTTCCCTATTCTTTAAAGGAATAGTTGGGGTTGTTCCTCCTGAAGCTACGGCACCTGCCCTTATTATAGTGGGTGTTTTAATGATGGGGGCAGTTAAAGATATAGATTTTGAAGATTTTACTGAAGCTCTTCCTGCATTTTTTACAATATCTATAATACCTTTTAGCTACAGCATTGCAAATGGTATAGCAGCAGGAATTATATTCTATCCTATAGTAAAAAATGTAACAGGAAGATTTAAAGAAGTTCATCCTTTACTGTATGTTTTAGCTATATTGTTTATATTAAGGTTTACAATATTCCCCCATTAGAATTAATATAAAAAGCGGCAAGGATTTCCTTGCCGCTTTTTAATCTTTGTGTTCTTGGTCAAGAACCATTTGAGCAATATTATTTGAGTGGTCTCCGATTCTTTCAAGGTTGCTTAAAATATCTAAAAATATTGTTCCGCTAACTGGGTTACATACTCCTTTTGAAAGTCTATTTATATGGTCTTCTCTAAATTTCCTTTGAAGTTCATCTATTTTCTTTTCGGTTAGAATTACATTTTTTGCTTTTTCAAAGTCTGTTTTTTCAAGGGATTCTACTGCTAAATCAAGGGCATCTTTAACAGTTTTATACATTTCCTTTAATTGAGATATAGCAGATTCAGAGAAAGGAAGTTTGTTATCAATTTTATATATTGCAAGTTCAGCAAGGTTATCGGCATGGTCTCCAACCCTTTCAAGGTCATTTACAACATGGAAAAGGCCGGATACAATCTTAGAATGTTCTTCAGATAAAGAAGTATTAGAAAGAGAAACCATAAATTGAGTTATCTCTCTTTCTAAAAAGTTTATTACTTCTTCTGTTTTAAATACTGATTTTATAGCGTTTTCATCACCATTTATTATTGCTTCTGTTGCTGTTGAGAGGTTTTTAGAAGCAAGTTTTCCCATTCTTACAACTTCTTTTATAAGTTGTCCTACAGCAATTGAAGGAGTTTCTAAAAGTCTTGTATCAAGATGTTCAAGGGCCATAACATCTTCTTTTTCTTCTTTTCCAGGAATTATCCAATTAACAAATTTAACTAATAAAGGTATGAAGGGTGCTTGAATTATTGTGTTTGTAATATTAAATATAGTGTGGGAATTTGCAATTTGTCTTTTTATATCCCCACCTAATATAGGGATTAGTTTTACAACAATAGGAAGTATAGCCATAAATATTAAAGTTCCAATTATATTAAATGTTAAATGTATTAAAGCAGCTCTTTTTGCATTTTTATTTGTTCCTATGCTTGCAAGAAGAGCAGTAACACAGGTTCCTATATTATCTCCAAAAAGTATTGGAAGGGCAACAGAAAGAGGCATGGCATTTAATCCTGCTAAAGCTTGTAAGATACCTATAGTTGCACTACTGCTTTGAACTATTGCTGTCATTCCAAACCCTACAAGAACACCCATTATAGGATGTTGACCTATTGTTATTATTAAATTTTTAAAACCTTCAAGTTCTGTCAATGGTCTCATGGATTTTTCCATCATCTTCATTCCAACAAATAGCATACCAAAACCTAAGATTATCTCTCCAATGTCCTTTGTTCTTTTTCTTTTAGCAAACATTGTTATGGCTGTTCCTATGGCAATGGCCAAAGGAGCTATATCTGTAAGTTTAAAAGCTATAAGCTGTGCTGTCATAGTTGTTCCGATGTTTGCTCCCATTATTATTCCTGCTGCTTGATAAAGATTCATAAGTCCTGCATTAACAAATCCTACTGTCATTACCGTTGTAGCACTGCTGCTTTGAATTATAGCTGTAACCAAAGTACCTACTAGTATGGCAAGAACTCTGTTTTTTGTTAAAGTTTCAAGAATTTTTTTTAGGCTGTTTCCTGCGGCTTTTTGTAGGCCATCCCCCATTATTTTCATACCAAAAATAAAAAGGCCAAGCCCACCTAAAAGCTCAAAAACATTTTTGTAATTCATACCATACTCTACCTCCGTTGTAAAAGTAATTAGCAACACAATAATAACAAAACAATGTTAAATCTATGTTAAGTTTATATTAAGTTTTGCTTTTAATATATTTTGTTTCAAATTCATATGCTTTAAGGGGAGGATCCAGTATATATCCTTGAATTTTTTCTACTTTTAAATTTTTTAAAATTTCTAGCTGTTTTTGAGTTTCAACTCCTTCAGCTACTACAGAAAAATTTAAAGTTTTAGATATTGATAAAATTGCTTTAATTATTTCAATATTTTTTTCTTTTTCAATATCTTTTATTAAGGATTTGTCAATTTTTAAAATATCTACAGGAAGTTTTGTAATATATGCTAAGGAAGAATAACCTGTTCCAAAGTCATCTATTGCAATTTTTATTCCAATGTTTTTTAAGGAATCTAAAATGTAAGAGGCTTTATCTATATCCTCTAAAGTTTCATCTTCTGTTATTTCAAAGATTATATTTTTAGGGTTTATTTTATATTTTTTAATGCATTCTTTTGTAAAATCTATAAAGTCTTGACTGTATATTTGAGAAAAAGAAATATTTATTGAAATTGAAAAATCTTTTTTATATTTATTCCATATACTTAATTGTTTAAAAGCATTGTCTAAAACCCAGTTGTTTATTTCATTTATAAGGCCTAAATCCTTTACAATAGGCAAAAACTTATCAGGAGACATAGAAGTATTTTTACTAAAAAGTCTGAGTAAAGCTTCTGCGCTTTTTATTTTATTTTCCGTAAGGCTGTATATAGGTTGGTAATATAATGCAAATTCATTGTTTTCTAGTGCTTCTTTAATTTTGTTGCTTAATTCAAAGCTTGTTAAAGCTTTTTCGTTTAAAGATGTGTCGAAATATTGATAGTTTAATTTATTTTTCTTTGCGTGATACATTGCAATTTCAGCATTTTTTAATATACATTGAAGATTTGTTCCGTCCTTAGGAAAAGATGCAATCCCCATTGATATATCTATATATATTTTGTCGCCTTTAATTAATAAAGGACTTGAAAACATTTCTATTATATTGTTTACTATAATTTGAATTTCTGAATCATTTTCTAAAACGGCTAAAAATTCATCTCCGCCAAACCTTGATATAAACCCATTGTTAATTTTACTTGTTAATTTTTTAGATATAAGTTTTAATACAACATCTCCAAAAAAATGTCCTTTGACATCGTTTAAAATTTTAAAATTATCTATATCAATAAGGATAACATTAAAAGTTTTGTTTTGTTTTATAAGTTCTTCAATATGTTTTATAGCAAGGTTTCTATTAGGAAGTTTAGTTAATGTATCATAGTAGGCTAATTGATAAAAATTTTTAATGTTATTTTCTAATTTTTTTGTCATGTTTTCTATTGTATCTAGCATCTTGTTTATACCACAAGAAAGAATATAGATTTCATCATTTCCATTAAGAGAGATTCTAATTTTTGTGTTAGAAGTTCTTGTAATTTCATCTACCGTGTCTTTTATTATAATTACCCTATCTAAAACAGTTTTTTTGATTTTAAACATAAAATATAAAGTGGATAAAATTATAACTAAGGTGTATGTTAAGAAAAATATTTTAATGTTTTTTAAAGTTTCTAGATAAAAATTCATTTTATATTTAATATTAAAAGTTATAGAGGGTTTACCGAATATATTTTTAAACGTTGTTGGAACTATTATGTAGCTATCTTTATGTTGTAAGTCACTGCTAAAAATGTTTGTTATACAGCATATATCTATGGTTAATTCATCGTTTATTTCAGATATTTCTTCTTCGTTTAGATATTTTCCAACTACAAAATATCCATTTTTATTTAATTTACCTGTTTCAACAGCTTGTATAATTAATATTGTAGGAACGTTTTTGTAATTGTTTATTCCAGCAGTGTCTTTATTATAATTTTGTATATATGTTTTAATGTCCTTTAATATATCCTTCTTAAGGGTTTTATTTAGTATTTCATCGGCAGTGCTATTTGAATTATATCTTTCATATATTATGTTGCCTTTTTTATCTAGAATGAACAAAAAATTTACGCCGTTTTTATCAAAGGAATTTGAAAAGGAAAAATTTAATTTAATATAATCTTGATTTTTATTTGTTATAAAATCGTAAGTTTCCTTCCATTTTGAGTAATCTAAACAAAGGTTATATAAAATGTTTTGATGTTTTAAAATGTATTTATTTAACCTATTTATTCTTTCAATAGCTCTTTGTTTATCTGTTTCAATTATGGAATTTATTATAAAAAACCTTGCAGTAAATAAAAAAATAAATACAAGAAAAATAGCCAATAATGTCATATCCTTTAGTATTTTACGTTGAAGCTTCATTAAAATTCCTCCAGGTATTTTTAGATTATTATACAATAAGTTTGTTGAAAACAAAATACTTATGTTGAAATTTAATGAAAATTATGAAACAATGGCTGCAACAATTAAAGATGTAGCAAAAAAGCAGGGGTTGGGATAGGAACTGTATCTAGGGTTTTAAATAATCATCCTTCTGTATCTGAAAAACAAGGGAAAAAGTTTTAAAAGCAATAAAGGAACTCGATTATAATCCTAATGCCGTAGCAAGGAGTTTAAAGGTAAAAGAAACAAAAACTGTTAGAGTTATGATTCCTGATAATCAAGGGATTATAATGAAAATGATTTATTTAGGATAAAGGATGATGTTTTAAATAAAGCAGTTTATAAAGGATATGATAGTATAAAAAGTGAACAAATTGAGTATATGAAAAAGTTTTAAGAATACTCCAAGGGAAAAATATCCTCTTCTTTTACATTATCATCCTCTTGTTATTTATAGGCATCAAAAATAACTACCAACGACTCTTCATTATCTTCTTGTATTTTTAGCATAGTGGCTTGTGATATTGGATACCTAGATAAAGCTTATGATTATTTTATGAGGACTGCAAGGATGGACCTTGATGATCACCATGGAAATACTAAAGATGGAATTCATGCTGCTAATATGGCTGGGTCATGGATGGGAATAGTATTTGGTTTTGGTTGATAAAGAGTATGTTGTATTAAGCCTTTTATGTGGGGAACCTTTAAAGGTTTTAGTTTATGATAATGAAATATATCTTGAAAAAGAAGTAAAGCTTAAATTAGCGGATTAAAAAAGCTTTAATAGAGCTTATTATCAAAAATATAAGGCTTATAACTCCATAAAGTGGATATATAATCCTTATAAGTTTTGAAAAACTTATAAGGGAAAATGGAATTGATACGGCTATTATTAAAAAAACCGTTTTTCTATAGCTTAGTTTTAGTAGACTTTTGAATCTATTTGAAAGGGCATATATATCGCTTATTTCCGTAGATATCATCTCAAGCCAAATAGCAATGAGAAGATTTGTGGGAAGAATTTTACCATAAAACTTTGCTATATATAAATTAGGTATTTCTTTTATAAAACTTTGAGGATAAAAGGACATTATTGAAAAGTTTATAAAAGATGCCATTATTGTTAATATTATGCTTCCTATAATGGAGCCTTTTAAAAAGGCTCCTTTATTTTTTATTTCATCCATCATTGGGGTAAAAACTCCAACTAGGGACATTATGTTAAAGGCAGAGTATATTATTGATGATGTAATCCAGTTTGATTTTAATGGTTTATATATGCTTGATATGTGATAAAAGGCGTTTTTTTGTGTAAAAAAGACAAATAGACCAAGGACTAATATGTTAAGGGTTGAAAAGGGAACCACTAAAGAATTAAATTCTATAATTCCTTTGGTGGAAAAAAGAGATATTATAAGGACTATAAGGCTTACAAATATGACGGCTATTTTTTTATCAATATGAAAGTACTCATATAACATTGTTGCAGAGCCAGAAATCATTATTACATTGCTTGCAAATATAAAAAAGGAATAGATGATATCGCTTAACAAGCTGAATCTGCCAAATATAAAATCCATAAAATCCTTGTAGGATTTAAATTTAAATTTTATAGAAAGTTCTATTATTATTTTTGAGAAAAATATATAAAAAATACAGCACAAAATAATGCCTAAAAATCCTTTTGAGCCATATACTGTAAAAAATTGAAGTATTTCTTGACCAGAGGCTAATCCAGCACCTATTATTGTTCCTACAAATACAAAGGCAATTTTTAACTCCTTCACTTTATCACCATGAATATTACTACAAGACTATGATATGAAAAAAAATTAATAATAATGATTAATTTGAGGAAAAATAAATAAAAAAGGTAGGTGATGGTATGAAAAGGATATTTGCAGTAATGTTATTTATTATGTTGCTATTATTAACAGGTTGTCCAGATAAAAATAAAAAATCGAATTCTGATAAAACGGAGGTTAAAATTGAAAGAATAGATAAAAAGGCTGCGGAGGAATTTTTAAACAATTATATGTTTCATGCAATGAAAAGGGATATAAATGCTATGTCTTCTTATTATAGCTCAAACTTAAAGCAAAATTATAACGTTTCAAAGGTTTTAGATGAACCAAGGCCTGTGGGATATAAAATTGAAACCGAAGGAGAGGAAAGTGAATATAAAGTTCATGTTTTTAACGCTTATTTAGGATATCCTTATTTTTCTGATGATGTGTTTAAATACAAGATTATACTTAAGGATGGGAAGATGCTTATAGATGAAATAAAAAGGGAAACCTCAACAGAGATATATTCAAAGGGTAAAAAATTATACAAAAGGATGGAGGAAAATTCAAAAGAAGAATTTGTAATATCCCTTGATGAGCTTCCTAATTTTGTTTCAGCTCAAAATATGTTATCTTTAGAACAAAAGTATCAAGTTCCTAAAAAAAAGTTTGGGCCCTGTGCTGTAAGCAGCGAAGGGGATATGTTTGTTATATCAAGCGTAGATGAAAATTCCTTTGTTGGGGTTGTAAAACTTGAAGAGCAAGTTTTTAAGGTGGCTGAAAAAGGACAAGAGGAAACTCAAGGAACACAGCAGGATAAGGAAGATGAAGAAAAGGAAGAAAAAGAACAAAAACAAGTTAAGTTTAAAGCCTTAGATTATTTTTTGAATAAAGTAATAAATCTAGTAATCATATCTCCTGATGGCAAAAAAATTTTAGTAGTAACTGAAGATAAAAGAGGAAAAAGCGATATAAAAGCATATAATAGTGATGATGGGACTTTAATTGAGCTTTCCTTTGAATCTCAATTTAAAGGAGATGTATTTTCGTTAAAGGATCCTTTCTTTATATCCGATAAGGAGTTTGTTTTTAAGGTGGATGTTAAATCCGGAGCAACACAGGAAGAAAAAAAGTTGAAGGGAGATTGGATTTATGACTTTGAAAGCAAAAAATTCAGACAAATCAAACAATTTTGATTGTAACTTTTTAAATTTGAAAGTATAATTATAATTAAGAAATAAGTTGGGGTGGGTTTATGAGTTGGGGAAAAGATATTAAAGTTATTAACATCAGATGGATAAGATTTAAAAAGAAATTTGAGGGCATTTTAAACTTTATATTGCCCAAGAAAGAAAAGGTTAAAGGTAAAAGCTGTAATAGGGCTAATAAGGTTATTTAATTTTGTTTAGTTTGCTTATTTTATTTGTATACCTTATACATTTAAGGTATTTTTTTTGTTTGTTATTATATTATTAAAGTTAAGAATTTTAAGGGGGATTTTTATGGCAAAGGTTGTTTTAAAGAATGTTTATAAAATTTATCCTGGAAACGTTGTAGCTGTTAAAGATGTTAATTTGGAAATAGAAGACAAAGAGTTTGTGGTTTTAGTTGGACCTTCCGGGTGTGGTAAATCTACTACCTTAAGAATGATAGCAGGGCTTGAGGAGATATCATCAGGAGAGCTTTACATAGGGGATAAATTAATGAACGATGTTCCACCAAAAGATAGAGATATTGCAATGGTTTTCCAAAATTACGCTTTATATCCACACATGACGGTTTATGAGAATATGGCATTTGGATTAAAGCTTAGAAAAGTTCCAAAGGATATAATAGATAAAAAGGTTAGGGAAGCTGCTAGGATACTTGATATTGAACATCTTTTAGATAGAAAGCCTAAGGCTTTATCTGGAGGACAAAGACAAAGAGTAGCTCTTGGAAGGGCTATAGTAAGAGAGCCAAAGGTGTTTTTAATGGACGAGCCTTTATCAAATCTTGATGCAAAGCTTAGGGTTCAAATGAGAACAGAGATATCAAAGCTTCATAAGAGATTAAATACTACGTTTATATATGTAACCCATGATCAGACAGAAGCTATGACTATGGGAACAAAGATAGTGGTAATGAAAGATGGTGTAATTCAACAGGTAGCACCACCACAGGAGATATATGAGCATCCTGCAAATATTTTCGTTGCAGGCTTTATAGGTAGTCCTCAGATGAATTTTATAGATGCTAAAATAGTAAAAGAAGGAGATTATTTATACGTTGTATTCGGTAAAGTTAAGCTTCCAATTCCCGAAGATAAAGCAAAAATAATAGAACAGCAGGGTTATGTAGGAAAAGATGTAGTATTTGGTATAAGACCTGAAAATATAGATGATAGCACAGACTTTTTAAATGCCCACAGCAATAGCATAATTGAGGCTAAAGTTGAAGTTGTTGAACATATGGGGGCAGAGACGTATCTTTATGTTGTATGCGAAGGCAAGAACATAACTGCAAGGGTAGAGCCTACTAGCAGGGCTAAGGTTGATGATGTTATAAGGCTTGCTATAGATATGAACAAGATGCATATATTTGACAAGGAAACAGAGCTTGCTGTCTGCTAAGGAGGATATATATGTCGCTTTGTGATACTTTACAAAATATTTTAAAATATGAAATGGGACTTTATGATTTAAATGGAAATTTAAAAGAAGGAAAAGATGTAGGGCTTAAAAATGATGAATTTACTTATATAAAATTGGGAGAGGATATACTTGCTATAAAGGGTAAGTTATCAAGGGATGCTTGTAATCTTATAGAATTTTATTATAACTCTTTTTATAAAAAAGAGGCTGCAGACACTCTGCAGCCTCTTGAGCATATTTTAAAAAATGATGTTCCAAATGAAAGTCTTGTTGGAAAATTTATAAATAAATCAGTTATGTATATTATGTGCCCATTAAAATGCGTTGATATTTTAAAAAGCATCTACGAAGGATGCAAAGTAGATTTAGTTGAAGATGAAGAGGGATTTTATATAGTAAAGGAAGTAGAAAATTTTGAAGAAGAAGCTCAATCAATAATTGATGAATTAAAGCAAGAAGGTTTTTCTAATATATTAATAGGTTGTGGAAGAGCTGTGAAAGGAAGTTATACTATAAAAAATTCTGCTGTTCATGCTAAGATTTCATGTTTTCTTGCAAAAAATTTAGGATATAATGAAGGATTGTTTCATATTGATAAAATGATACTTTATGGTATAATTTCAGAAAGCGACGCTTCCAAAATAGATTTTTATTTAAATGGAGGATATGATGGGTTTTATTACGTTTATAAGGATAAAGAACTTATAAATACAGCTGAAGTTTTATTTAGATGTCATCTTAACATAAGTGAAGCTTCAAGAAGATTGTATCTTCATAGAAATACCCTTCTTTATAGAGTTGAAAAAATAAAAAACCTTACAGGGCTTGATATAAAGAAATTTGAAGAAGCTATGGTATTTAAAACGGTTATAGCTATATTTAATTTAAAAGGAAAGTAGGGGGAGTTATGGTTACTATAAAGGATGTTGCAGAAAAAGCAGGAGTTTCTCCGTCAACGGTTTCAAGGGTTATTGCGGATAGTCCAAGGATTAGTGAAAAGACAAAGCAAAAGGTAAGGAAGGCTATGGAGGAGCTTGGATATCATCCTAATGCTATAGCTCAAAGTCTTGTAAATAGGACAACAAAAACTATAGGAATTGTTATGCCTCAATCTGCAGAAAGGGTTTTTTTAAATCCATTCTTTCCTGAGGCTTTAAGGGGTATTACAAAGTATGCCCATGAAAAGGAATATTGTATACTTCTTACTACGGGCAATACAGAAAAAGAACAGCTGGAGTCATTAAAATCTATAGTTTATGGAGGAAGGGTCGATGGTCTTATACTAATGTATTCAAGGGTAAATGATGTTATTTTAAACGAGATAATAAAGCTTGACATACCTTTTTCTATGATAGGAAGGCCCTTTAATGGTGAAGAAATAAACTATGTTGATAATGATAATATAAAAGCTGCTTATGAGGCTACAAAGTTTTTAATAAATATGGGGCATAAGAGAATAGGGCTTATAAATGGATCTTTAAATTTAGTTGTATCTTTGGATAGATTTGAAGGTTATAAAAGGGCTTTATTAGAAAACAACATAGATATTGATGAGACTTTGCTAACTTCCAGTGATTTTGTTCAGCAGGGTGGATATGATTGCATGAAAATGTTATTATCTAGCAAAAATCTCCCAGAGGCTGTTCTTGTTACTGATGACCTTATGGCTTTTGGAGCAATAAGAGCCATAAAGGAGGCAGGATATAGGGTTCCTGATGATATATCTATTTTAAGTTTTAACAATATACCCCTTTGTGAACATGCAACTCCTCCTTTAAGTTCCGTTGATATAAATGCTTATAAATTAGGTTTTGAAGCAGCAAGGATTGTTATAGATGAAATAAGGGGAAAAGATAAAAAACAAGCCGTTATAGTTGAGACAAAATTAATATCAAGGGAAAGCGTAATAAAAAAAGGCTGAAAAATCAGCCTTTATATTATTTGTAGGATCAAGAATTTTAAATATAAAGTTTCACCTGAGTTCCAAAGGATTGGATGGTCCTTAGATTGTGTTCTATATTCAACCTGTCTTATTGTTTTTTTAGCATCATGGGCAGCATCTAGGATAACCTCATAGAAAAGTTCAGGAGTCATATGATGGGAGCATGAAGCTGTAACTAAAAATCCTCCAGGTTTTAAAAGCTTCATAGCCCTTAGATTGATTTCTTTATATCCTTTTATTGCATTTTCCACTGTTTGTTTGCTTTTTGTAAAGGCAGGAGGGTCTAATATTACTACATCAAATTTTTTACCTTCCTTAGACCATGGTTTTAAAACGTCAAAGGCATTGTGAACTTCAAATTTACATATGTTTTCAAATCCATTTAATTTAGCATTCTTTCTTGCAAATTCTACTGCATGTTCTGATATATCTATCCCTAAAACGCTCTTTGCTCCATATCTTGCAGCATGAAGAGAAAAGGAACCTGTATGGCAGAAACAATCTAAAACATCTGCACCTTTTACTATATCTTTAATAGCTGCTCTGTTTTCTTTTTGATCTAAGAAATACCCTGTTTTTTGACCATTTTCTATATCTACATAAAATCTTACTCCGTTTTCTTCGGTTATGATGGTTGTATCAAAGGGTTCTGTTAAAAAACCTTTTATTTGAGGAAGTCCCTCCAGTTCCCTTACCTGAACATCATTTCTTTCGTATATTCCCTTTGGATTAAATATCTCTTTTAAGACTTTAACTATGGTATTTTTCCATTTATCTATTCCAAGAGCAAGGGTTTGAATAACAAGATAGTCGCTATATTTATCAACTATTAAAGCAGGAAGAAAATCAGCTTCTGCAAATACTACTCTACAGCAAGTTGTTTCAATAACTTTTCTTCTATAATTCCATGCATCGAGTATTCTTTTTCTAAAAAATTCCTCATTTATTTCTTCATCCTTATTTCTTGTAAGAATTCTTATGGTTATTTGAGATTTTGTGTTTATATATCCTTTGCCTATGAATTTCCCTTTGTAATTATAAATTTCAACTATATCTCCGTTTTCAAAATCTCCATCTATTTTTTCTATTTCTCCTGAAAATATCCAAGGATGCCCCATTTCTGCTCTTAAGCCTTTTTTGTATTTTAGGTAAACTTTTGCCATGTTCACTCCTCCATTTTTTTGTGTTTTTCAACAAAATTTCTTAAAATTAGCATCTCTTCTGATTTAAGGGCTATAAACTCACTACCTGCGGTATATTCTCCGTTTTCACATTTTGTCCATATGATTTTAACTAAGACTTTAAAGGGAATGTTGTCTTCTATTCTAAAATAAAATGATAAAAAACTGTCCTTTGGTATAAAAAAGTTTGACTTTAAACATATGCCTGTTTCTGAAACATCGCAAACATGAAGTTTTATATTTTCATCAAAGAAGGTTTTGTTTTCATTATTGTAAATTATAGTGGGATAAAGTATTTCACAGTCCATTTTTACCCTTTCAAATTTTCTTCTTTCAATCATTGAACCACCCCAATCCTATCTATATTTTAATTATACATTACAAACAATATACATTAAATATAAAAAAATGTAAAAAATAAAAATAGAATGGAGGGATTTTATGAGGAACTATTTAGGAGTAAAAACTTTTTTTATCATGCTTGCGGTAGATATATTAATTGTTCTTTTAACCTTCTTTTTGTTTTCAAAGCTTATCTCAGGGGAAAAAAGGCATAAAATTTGGGAAAAATATATAAGTTCTTTTTCAAAGTTTGTTATTTATCTTTTTTTAGTTACAGTTATAATAAATTCAATAACAGCCTTAATAGTCTACTCTTTAAGATATCAAAAATACTTAAATTATATTGCCCCGGCAGTTCAATCAGTTCTTATAGGGTTTATTGCTTCATGTGTTCCAAGGCGTGGTGTGGAGGAAAAAAAGTCTTAAGTTTAAGTCCCATGAAGGATTTATGTGTTTAATCCTTTCATGGGTTTTTATAATATGATTTTATTGTATTGATTTAGTCTATTTGATTAAAAAAGCGTCCGCACACTCGTGACTTTAGTCATGAGTAAGGACGCTTTAGTAACAACATATGTTATAATAATTATGAGGTGAAAATATGGCTAATGTTTATCATGGTAGAGGTTATGTATATTCTGTACAATATCACATAGTTTGGTGCGTTAAATATAGACATAAAATTATAACAGACAAAATAGAAAAGTAGGTGTAAATATGGAAAAAGCTTTTAAATTTAGGCTTTATCCTAATAAACAGCAAATAGAGCTTATAAATAAAACCTTTGGTTGTGTTAGGTTTGTATATAACTATTATCTTGCAAAACGAGAAGAAATATATAAAACTAAAGGGATAACATTTAATTATAAAGATTGTTCTGCTGACTTAACTAAACTTAAACAAACTAATACATGGTTAAAAGAAGTAGATAAGTTTGCACTTCAAAATTCGCTCAAGGACTTAGACAAAGCATTTAAGAATTTTTTTGAAGGCAGAGCAAATTATCCAAAGTTTAAGTCAAAGAAATGTAAATATCAAAGCTATAGAACAACATTTACAAATAACAACATTGAAATTAAAGGAAACAAAATCAAACTACCCAAATTAGGCTGGGTAAAGTTTGTAAAATCAAGGGAAGTAGAAGGTAAAATACTAAACGCAACTATAAGTAGAACTCCAACAGGGAAATATTTTGTTTCAATTTGTTGCAGGATAGAAAAAACTATAGAAAAGCCTAAAACTAGCAAAGTAATAGGTATAGATTTAGGAGTAAAGTATTTTCTTATAGATAGTGAAGGTAACAAAATATCCAATCCTAAACATCTTACAAAGTTAGAAAAAAGACTTATTAAGGAACAGAGAAAGCTCTCTAAAAAACAAGTAGGTAGTAACAACTTTAAGAAACAAGCTAAGAAAATAGCCAAAATACATGAAAAGATAAAAAACCAAAGGGAAGATTTTTTGCAAAAGCTGTCCTCTAAAATTATAAACGAAAACCAAGTTATAATTTTAGAGGACTTAAAGGTTAAGAATATGTTAAGAAATAACAAACTATCCAAGTCCATATCAGATGTAGCATGGTCAAAATTTGTGAATATGTTAGAATACAAGGCATTATGGTATGGAAGAACAATAGTAAAAGTAGATATGTTTTATCCATCGAGTCAAATATGTAGTGTATGTGGTTATAAAAATGAAGAAGTAAAAAAACTAAACATAAGGGAGTGGGAATGTCCAATATGTAGGACAGTCCACGATAGGGATGTAAATGCAAGCAAAAATATATTAAAAGAAGGTAGGCATAGCATAAGTAAAAACAGTAGGGTAGGGACTACCCGAATTAACGCCTGTGGAGATAGTAGGGTATAAGGTCGATGAAGCAGGAATCCCGCGACTTTAGTCGTGGGAGGTTCAAATAATTTTAAAAGAAAGGGGAAAGGTGTATGAAGGTTATTGCCTTTAATGGGAGTCCGAGAAAGGAAGGAAATACATATAATGCTATAAAAATTGTAGCAGGTGAACTTGAAAAGGATGGAATAGAAGTTGAAATAGTCCATGTTGGAGATAAAATTATAAGAGGCTGTATGGCCTGTGGGATGTGCTACAAAAATAAAAATGAAAGATGTATAGTGGATGATGAGGTAAATGAATGGATCCAAAGGATAAAAAATGCTGATGGGATAATTTTAGGTTCACCAGTTCACTATTCAGGTATTGCAGCAACCATGAAAGCCTTTTTAGATAGAGCCTTTTATGTTGCATCAGCAAATGGAGGGCTTTTTAGGCATAAAGTAGGAGCTTCAATAGTTGTTGTAAGACGTTCAGGTGGGGTTACAGCCTTTCAACAGCTTAATAATTATCTTCTTTATTCAGAAATGCTCATTCCAACGACAAACTATTGGAATGTAATTCATGGTGCAAAGCCAGGAGAAGTTTATCAAGATGAAGAGGGAGTTCAAATAATGAGGGTCCTTGGCAAAAACATGGCATGGCTTTTGAAATTAAAAAAGAATGGAGAAGGTGTAGTCCTTGAGCCTGAAAAGGAGAAAAAGATTTTCACTAATTTTATTCGTTGAAACTAAATGGGCAAAAATTCCACAAAAAAATACTTGAAAAAATAAAAAAAATGTTTTATAATTAACTACGTAAACAGCGGGGTGTGGCGCAGATGGGAGCGCGCGTGGTTTGGGACCATGAGGTCGCAGGTTCAAATCCTGTCACCCCGACCATAGGTTTAGCCATAAGGCTAAACCTTATTTTATAACTATAAAAGGAAAAATTTTCCGGGGCGTAGCGCAGCTGGTAGCGCATATGGTTCGGGACCATAGGGTCGCAGGTTCGAGTCCTGTCGCCCCGACCAAGTAGGCCTGTGGCTTTGTAGTCTACGGGTCTATTTTTTTACTTTGAATTAGCAATGGATAAAAAGTGTGGGGTGGTAATATGAATTATAAAAGAGTGGCAATTATAACGGGTGGAGGTCAAGGAATTGGAAAAGGTATAGCTAAAAGATTATTAAAAGAAGATTATAACATCATAATTGCTGAAATAGATAAAGAGGCAGGAGAAGAAACTGAGGAAGAATTAAGGGCATTAGGCAACATAAAATTTATTCACTGCGATGTATCTAAAGAGGATGACGTTAAAAAACTTGTTGAAGAAACGGTAAGACTTTTTGGTGGAATTGATGTTTTAATAAACAATGCTGCAATTTCAATAAATAAGCCTATAACAGAACTTAGCCTTGATGAGTGGAATAGGGTAATTGGAGTGAACTTGACGGGTGCATTTTTATGTTCAAAATATTGTTCATCCTACATAAAAGAAAGAAAAGGCTCTATAATTAACATAGCCTCAACAAGGGCCTTCATGTCGGAACCTAACACTGAGGCTTATTCAGCATCAAAGGGGGGAGTATTTGCCCTAACCCATGCTCTTGCCATAAGCCTTGGTCCTGATGTCAGGGTAAATTGCATAAGTCCAGGATGGATTGAAGTTAGTCACCTTAAGAAACAAAGGCAAAGATGTATAGCAAATTTAACGGAAATGGACCACAAGCAACATCCAGCAGGAAGAGTTGGTAACGAAGATGATATAGCATCGTTAGTTTTATTTTTAATAGATCCACAAAATTCCTTCATAACAGGTGCAAATTTTATAGTTGATGGAGGTATGACAAGGAAGATGATTTATATTTAGAAAGTTTTTTCGTAAATGTTATGTTTGACAACATTGAGTATAAATATTATAATTATAAATTAAACAAATATTAAAAAACTATGATGGGAAGAGTAGATATGGGACGTAGTTACAGCGAGTCGGTGCTGGTGGGAGACCGATACGAAGCCCATATTGAAGAACATCCCGGAGTTTCTTACCGAAATCTAAAGAGAGTAGGCTAAGACGTGTCTGGAGCGTTATATCCAGGTAAAAGGGGCCTTTTTGGCAACTTGGGTGGCACCGCGGAAGGGAAAGCCTTTCGTCCCATTAGGGATGAAAGGCTTTTAATTATATAAAGGAGGGATACTATGGTTACTGTTGAAGTTAAACAGCTTTATAGAGAAACAAATAAGTATTTAAACCAAAACATAAGGGTTAGTGGTTGGGTAAGAACCATAAGAAGTTCTAAAAGTTTTGGTTTTATTGAGTTGAATGATGGAACCTTCTTAAAAAACTTGCAAGTAGTTTTTGATGAAAAACTTGATAATTTTAAAGAGATAGAAAAGCTTCCTATAAGCTCATCAATAACTGTTGAAGGTAAATTGATTGAGACCCCAACAGCAAAACAACCTTTTGAAGTTCATGCTGATAAGATAATAATTGAGGGGTATTCCCATTCGGATTATCCACTTCAAAAGAAGAGACATACTTTTGAGTATTTAAGAACAATAGCTCATTTAAGACCAAGAAGCAACACATTTTCAGCAGTATTTAGAGTAAGATCAGTTGCTGCTTATGCTATCCATAAGTTCTTCCAAGAAAGAGGATTTGTATATGTTCATACTCCAATAATTACAGGAAGCGACTGCGAAGGCGCCGGTCAAATGTTTAGGGTAACAACCCTTGACCTTAACAATCTTCCAAGAAAAGAAGATGGCACAGTTGATTTTTCACAGGACTTTTTTGGAAGAGAAACTAATCTTACAGTAAGCGGACAACTTGAGGCAGAGGTTTATGCCCTTGCTTTTAAGAAGGTTTATACCTTTGGGCCAACTTTTAGGGCAGAAAATTCAAATACTCCAAGACATGCTTCAGAGTTTTGGATGATAGAACCAGAGATTGCTTTTGCAGATCTTAACGATTATATGGATCTTGCTGAAGAAATGATAAAATATATAATAACTTATGTTATGGAAAACTGTCCAGAAGAGATGGAATTTTTCAATAATTTTATAGATAATACGTTGCTTGATAGACTAAACAATGTTGTAAATTCAAAGTTTGAAAGAATAACCTATACGGAAGCTATAGAACTTTTAAAGAAATCAGGAGAAAATTTCCAATTTCCTGTTGAGTGGGGATGCGATCTTCAAACAGAACATGAAAGATATATAACAGAAAAAATATTTAAAAAGCCTGTATTTGTTACAAATTATCCAAAGGACATAAAGGCCTTTTATATGAGACTTAATGATGATGGAAAGACGGTTGCTGCTGCAGACCTTTTAGTTCCTGGTGTTGGTGAGATAATAGGAGGAAGTCAAAGAGAAGAAAGATATGATGTTTTATTAAATAGAATAAGAGAACTTGGAATGAAGGAAGAGGATTACTGGTGGTATTTAGAGCTTAGAAAATATGGTGGAACAAAACATTCTGGTTTTGGACTTGGCTTTGAAAGAATGATAATGTATTTAACAGGCATGAGCAACATAAGGGATGTAATACCATTCCCAAGAACACCAAGAAATGCAGAATTTTAGTTAATAAAAGCACTTTTTAGATGTTTACATCTAAAAAGTGCTTTTATTTCATGCGAACTTGAATATAATGGAAAAAAGGTGTAAAATAAAATTAAACATGTGCACAAAATGTGCAAATAGGAGGGGTTGGGGTGAAAAGGTTTGCGTTTATTATTCATCCTATTGAATATACTGATGTAAGCAGAAAATTTAAGTTTTTAAGGGGAGTTTCTGAGCAAGGAGTAGAAAGAATTATAAAGTTTTTACCACCCATTAAGATTTCAAAGATTACAGGTGTTAAAAGTGAATTTTCAGAAACAGAAGGATATTTTATAGCAGTTCCCCTTACTACAAATCAAATGTTATCTTTACCTGAGGATTTTGTTATGAAAAAAATAATAAAGGCAGCTAAAATGGCTGAGAACTTAGGTGTAGATATAGTTGGACTTGGTGCAATGACTTCTGTTGTTGGGGATGCAGGGATTACTATTGCAAAAAATGTAAATATTGCAGTAACCTCAGGAAATAGCTTGACTGTTGCAACAGCTGTTGAGGCAGTTAAAAAGGCAGTTGATATTATGGATAAGTACTTAGATGAATGCAATGTTGTTGTAGTTGGTGCTACAGGTTCAATTGGGAAAGTATGTGCAGAGTTGTTGATTGAAGATGCTAAAAATATGGTGTTAGTTGCAAGAAATATGGAAAGATTAAAGGAGTTTAAAGATAAATTAGAGAATAAGTATAAAAGACAAGTATATATAACTTCCGATATTAAAGAGGCTTTGAAGGATGCAGATGTTGTTGTTACTGTATCTAGTTCAAAGGATGCTATAATTGAAGCGGAATATTTAAAAAAAGGTGCTATAGTTTGTGATGTTGCAAGACCAAGGGATGTATCAAAGGATGTTGCTAAAAAAAGACAAGATGTTTTAATAATAGAAGGAGGAGTTGTAGAAGTTCCAGGTGATGTTAATTTTAATTTTAATTTTGGTTTTCCTCCTAAAATGGCGTATGCTTGTATGGCTGAAACAATGCTTTTGGCTTTAGAGGGAAGGATTGAAAATTACTCATTAGGAAGGGATTTAAGTATTGAAAAGGTAAAGGAAATAGATGCTATTGCCAAAAAGCATGGATTTAAACTTGCTGGATTTAGAAGTTTTGAAAAGCCTGTAACCAAGGAGGATATAGAAAGAATAAAAAAACTTGCATATTGTTTTTAAAAAATCCCCCTAAAAGGGGGATTATTTTAAAAACATTTCACCTATTTTATATACATCTCCTGCTCCCATCGTTATTACAATATCTCCTTCTTTAGCTTCTTTGTTAAGGTAATCTAATATGTCCTCAAATTTCTTAATATATATGCAATCTACTCCATTTTTTGAAATTGCGTCGGAAAGCATTTTTGAATTAACAAGCCCTGTATCTTTTTCCCTTGCAGCATAAATATCTGTTAGTATAAGTTTATCTACACCATAGAAAGCTTTAGAGAATTCATCAAATAAAGCGTATGTTCTTGTGTAGGTATGGGGTTGAAATACACAGAATATTCTTTTGTGAGGATAATTTTTTACAGCTTTAATGGTTGCTTTAATTTCAGCGGGATGATGTGCATAGTCGTCAATTACAATAACTCCGTTTTTTTCTCCCTTTTTTTCGAATCTTCTGTGGGTTCCTTTAAATTCATAAAGGCTGTCTTTTATTGTTTCAACATCAATTCCTAAAAAGTGTCCGCAGGCTATTGTAGCTAAAGCGTTCAGTATGTTATGCTCTCCAGGAATTGATATTTTAAAGTCTGAGTAATATTTATCATTAAATGTTACTGTAAAGGATGCACAACCCCTTTCATCATAACTTATATTTTTAGCTTTAAAATCTCCTTTGTTTATTCCATAGGTTAATTTATTGCAGTTAAGTTTTTCCATTATTTCAATTACATTAGGATCTTCAGCGTAGCCTATTATAAGTCCGTTCTTTGGAATTAATTTTGCAAATTTTAGAAAGGCTTCTTTTATATGATTTATGTCTTTATAGTAATCTAAATGATCTTCATCTATATTTAAAATTACTCCTATGTAAGGATAAAATTTTAAAAAGCTTTCTTTGTACTCACAGGCTTCTGTTACAAAATAGGGGCTTTTCCCAACCCTTACGTTTCCGCCAATTGTATCTACTTCTCCCCCTATTAAAAGGGTAGGGTCTACCTTTGCATTTAAAAGCATTAAAGATATTAAAGAAGTAGTTGTAGTTTTACCATGAGTTCCTGCAACTGCTATTCCTTTTTTATATCTTTTCATTATTTGTCCTAAAAATTCTGCTCTATCAAAAATTAATAAATTTTTATTTCTTGCTTCAATAAGTTCAGGATTATCGTCTTTTATAGCTGCAGTATATACAATAATATCTGCATCCTGTATATTTTTAACATCATGGCCAATAAATATTTTTGCTCCTAATTTTTCTAGTTTATCTGTTATATGGGATCTTGTTTTATCAGATCCTGAAACTTTATAACCATATTTTAAAAGTATTTCTGCAAGGGCACTCATGCTAATTCCGCCAATTCCAATAAAGTGAACTTTTTTGTTAAAATCTTTATCAAGGTCGAACATCTAACCACTCCCAAGCATTTTTTAATAATATTTTACAACTTAAGTTTTAGTATATCAATTGAAAAATATTTAAAAACATTGAAATGAAAAAATGTTTTTTTTACAATTAAATTTAGATATTTGAATGCCAATAAATCATATGCATAAATTTTTAAAAATATGATAAAAATATTTAAGTGAATAGGATGTGGGAAATATGGAAAGACTAAACAGGAAAGAAAGAGTAGCTGCTATACTTAAAATACTTTCTGATAATCCTAATAAAGTGATAAGTTTAAGTTATTTTCAAGAAAATTTTAATATGGCCCGCTCTACCTTAAGCGAAGATGTTACGATTTTAAAAAAAGTAGTTGAAGATATAGGAGTGGGAAGCGTTGAAACTGTTGCAGGTCCAACTGGAGGAGTAAAGTTTGTTGCTGGAATTAAAGAAGAAGAAAAGGAAAGATTTTTATTAGAGCTTTGTGAAAGCTTAAAAAATCCTGATAGGATAATGCCAGGAGGTTTTTTGTATACAAATGATTTGATATTTTCGCCAGATATTACTAATAAATTAGGAATTATTTTTGCAAGTTATTTTAAAGATAAAGATATAGATTATGTTTTAACAGTTGAAACAAAGGGAATTCCAATTGCTATGATGACGGCAAGATATCTTAATGTTCCTCTTGTTATTGTAAGAAGGGAAAATAAAGTAACAGAAGGGCCAACTGTTAGTATAAATTATGTTTCAGGTTCTACAAAAAAAATTCAAACCATGTGCCTTTCAAAAAGGGCTGTTAAAAGGGGAAGTAATGTAATTTTTATAGATGATTTTATGAGGGGTGGAGGAACAGCAAGCGGAATAATAAAGCTTATGGAGGAATTTGAATCTAAGGTTGTTGGGATAGGAGTTTTAATTGAGGTTAAAACAGAAAGAAAATTGGTTCAAGATTATGTATCATTGCTAAGTTTGGAAAAAGTTGATGAGGAAAATCAAATAATTAACATATATCCTAGAATCCTTTAGGGTTTCCTAAAGGATCAAAAATTTTTCGAAATTTTCATAAATTTTAGAAGGATTTTGATAAAAAATGAAGAATATATTAATTAAGCAACATGGAAGGTGGTGGATTTTAATGCAAATTACAGACGTTAGAGTAAGAAAAATTTTAGACGAAGGTAAAATGAAGGCCATTGTTTCAGTTACTTTTGATAACGAGTTTGTGGTTCATGACATCAAGGTTATAGAGGGGCAAAATGGATTATTTATAGCAATGCCATCAAGAAAAACTCCAGAGGGAGAGTTTAAGGACATTGCTCATCCAATAAATTCACAAACAAGGGAGAAAATACAGGCGGCAATACTTGCAGAGTATGAAAAGGTAAAAAATACAAAACTAGAAAGTTCAGAATAAAAAGGAAGTTTAAACTTCCTTTTTATTTTTTGTTAAATTAATTGAAATAATATTTACAGTACAATATAATATAAAAGGTAGAAAAATATCGAATAGAGGTGCATAATATGAATAATTGTTATGGCATAATTTTGGCCGCTGGCGAAGGAAAAAGGATGAAGTCAAATCTTCCCAAAGTTTTACATAAAGTTTGTGGCAAGGCAATGGTAGAACATGTAATTAATGCCCTCCATTCTGTTGTAGATGATTATACTATTGTGGTAGGCCATGGTGCAGACAAAGTAAAAGGATATTTAGGAGATAAGTTTAAGTTTTCATATCAGGATAAGCAACTTGGAACAGGTCATGCAGTTATGTGTGCAGAAGAATTTTTAAAGGGTAAAAGAGGAACAGTAATAATTCTTGCAGGAGATACGCCGCTTGTTACTTCAAAGACCATATCAGAAGTTTTCCAATATCATATTAAGAAGGGTTATAGTGCAACGGTTATCACAGGCGTTGTAGAAAATCCTAAAGGTTATGGTAGAATTGTTAGAGATTCTGAAGGTAACCTTGAAAGAATAGTGGAAGATAAGGATGCTAATGAACTTGAAAAACAAATTAAAGAGGTTAATTCTGGGGCATATTGCTTTGATATTGAAGATCTTTTGAACGCATTAAAGCGTTTGAATAATAACAATGCACAGGGAGAATATTATCTTACTGATGTTATAGAAATATTAAAAAATGATGGAAAAAAGGTTGGAGCATATGTAACTGACTTTGAAGAATTTACAGGAGTAAATTCAAGGTCCCAGCTTTATCAAGCTAGCGTTATAATGAGAAACAGAATAATAAGCAAGTTGATGGAGGATGGAGTAACTTTTATTGATCCTAATAATACTTATGTAGACGTGGATGTTAAAATAGGAAGGGATACTATAATATACCCCGGAACTATTTTAGAAGGAAACACAAAAATAGGGGAAAATTGTATAATTGGGCCTAATACAAGGCTTGTTAATGTAGAGGTGGAGGATTTTGTAACTATCCAAAATTCTGTTGTTTTGGATAGCAAAGTAATGCAAGGAGCAACCGTTGGTCCATTTGCTTATGTAAGACCTGAAAGCGTTATAGGTAAAGATGTTAAAATAGGGGACTTTGTTGAAATAAAAAAATCTGTAATAGGCGATGGAACAAAAGTTTCCCATCTTACCTATATAGGAGATGCAGAGGTAGGTAAAGGATGCAATTTTGGATGTGGAACTGTTGTTGTAAATTATGATGGTTCTAAAAAGCATAAAACAGTAGTTAAAGATAATGCTTTCATAGGTTGTAATACAAACCTTGTTGCACCTTTAACGGTGGGAGAAAATGCTTATATTGCAGCAGGTTCTACTATAACAGAAGATGTTCCAGATGGAGCTTTGGCAATTGCAAGAGAAAGGCAAGTTAATAAAGAAGGATGGGTTGAGAAAAAAGGAATTTGGAAAAAATAATTTAGGAGGAGTTAAATATGTTTAAGAATGGCAAAAACATAAAAATATTTACAGGGAATTCTCATCCAGAACTTGCAAAGGAAATTGCTGACATCTTAGGTGTTCCTATGGGGAATGCTGTTGTTGGAAGGTTCAGCGATGGAGAGATTTCTGTTGATATTAATGAAACTGTAAGAGGTTCAGATGTATTTGTAGTTCAATCAACTTGTGCACCTGTTAATGACAATTTAATGGAACTTCTTATAATGATTGATGCATTTAAAAGGGCATCAGCAGGAAGAATTACAGCTGTTATACCATATTACGGATATGCAAGACAAGACAGAAAAGCAAAAGCAAGGGATCCAATTACAGCAAAGCTTGTAGCAGATATCTTAACAGCTGCTGGAGCTGATAGAGTATTAACTATGGATTTACATGCACCTCAAATACAAGGATATTTTAACATTCCAGTTGACCATCTTTTAGGGGTTCCAATACTTGCAAAGTATTATAAAGAAAAGAACTTTAATGAAGATGAAGTTGTAGTTGTATCTCCTGACCTTGGAAGTGTAACAAGGGCTAGAAAATTTGCAGATAGGCTACATGCTCCAATTGCAATAATAGATAAGAGAAGACCTAAGGCAAATGTTTCTGAGATAATGAATGTTATAGGAGATGTTAAGGATAAATATGTTATATTAGTTGATGATATGATAGATACTGCAGGAACTATAACAAATGCTGCAAATACTTTAAAGGATATGGGTGCAAAAGAAGTTTTTGCATGCTGTACTCATGCTGTTTTATCAGGACCTGCAGTGGAAAGAATAGAAAAATCAGCTATAAAGGAACTTGTTGTATTAAATACTATACCTCTTCCGCCAGAAAAGCAACTTGATAAGATTAAAGTCCTTTCTGTTGCGCCTATATTTGCAGAGGCTATAAGAAGAATATACGAAGACCTTTCTGTAAGCAGAATATTTGAATAATAAAAGGCTGCCATATGGCAGCCTTTTATTATATTATTATACTATTCCTTGTGCAAGCATTGCATCTGCAACTTTTATAAAGCCTGCTATATTAGCACCAACAACAAGGTTGTCTTTATATCCATATTCTTCAGCTATTTTGCTTGCATTCTTATAGATGTTAACCATTATGTTGTGGAGTTTTTGATCAACTTCTTCAAAAGTCCATGACATTCTTAGGCTGTTTTGTGACATTTCAAGGGCTGAAGTTGCAACTCCACCTGCGTTAGCAGCTTTTGCTGGAGCAAATAGAACTTTGTTGTTTAAGAATATTTCAGTAGCTTCTAATGTTGATGGCATGTTAGCACCTTCACCAACTGCTATAACTCCATTTTTAACAAGAGTATTTGCAGCTTCTGCATCTATTTCATTTTGAGTTGCGCATGGTAGAGCGATATCACACTTTATGTTCCATATGTTTTTGCAGCCTTCATGATATTCTGCGTTTGGATGATATTTTACATATTCTGAAATTCTCTTTCTTTCTACTTCTTTTATTTGCTTTATTGTATCAAGCTTAATTCCATCTTTATCATATACATATCCATTTGAATCACTCATTGCAACAACTTTAGCGCCAAGTTGCATTGCTTTTTCAGCTGCATATATAGCAACATTACCAGAACCTGAAATTACTACAACTTTATCTTTAAAGGATAATCCTTTAGCGTTTAACATTTCTTCAACAAAGTAAACAAGTCCATAACCAGTTGCTTCTTTTCTTACAAGGCTACCGCCATAGGTTAATCCTTTTCCAGTTAATACGCCGGCTTCATATGCCCCTGTTATCTTTTTATACATTCCATAAAGATATCCTATTTCTCTTGCTCCAACTCCTATATCTCCAGCTGGAACGTCTATGTCTGGACCTATGTGTCTGTAAAGTTCTGTCATGAAGCTTTGGCAGAATCTCATTATCTCAGCATCGGATTTTCCTTTAGGGTCAAAGTCAGAACCGCCTTTGCCTCCTCCAATTGGAAGGCCTGTTAATGAGTTTTTAAAGATTTGTTCAAATCCTAAGAATTTTATTATACCTAAGTTAACAGATGGATGGAATCTAAGTCCTCCCTTGTATGGTCCTATAGCGCTATTGAATTGAACTCTAAACCCTCTGTTTACATGTACCTTTCCGTTATCATCTACCCATGGAACTCTAAATATTATTTGTCTTTCAGGTTCTACGATTCTTTCAACTATTCCTGCTTCTATGTATTCAGGTCTTCTTTCAAGAACAGGAACTAAAGAATCTAAAACTTCTTTAACAGCCTGATGGAATTCAGGTTCATTAGGATTTCTTTTAATAACTTGTTCAAAAACTTGTTTTACATGTTCCTTTGCATTCATAAAATATACCTCCTGTTTAGAAAAATTATTTACAAAAATATGATAACATATTGTAAGAAAATTTTAAATAATTTTTAACATAAAAATTTAAAATGTTTGAAAATATATCCAAAAAGGAATTAAAAGTTTATTAAAAATTCTTATATTGTAATAACAACAAAATAATGAGAAAATATTTTAAGGAGGTTGAGATTATGGAATACAGGATATTGGTAGTGGATGATGATGTTAACATTTGTGATCTTATAGAAATCTATCTTGAAAAGGAAGGGTATAAGGTTTATAAAGCAAATACAGGAATAGATGCCTTAAAAATCTTTAAAGAAAAACAACTTGATCTTATAGTTTTGGATGTAATGATGCCTGGGCTTGATGGATATGAGACGTTAAAGGAGATTAGAAAATCATCTCAAATTCCTGTTATTATGTTAACAGCAAAAGGAGAAACCTTTGATAAGGTTTTAGGATTAGAACTTGGGGCAGATGATTATTTAGTAAAGCCTTTTGAACCTAAGGAGCTTATTGCAAGAATTAGGGCAGTTTTAAGAAGATATAAGCCTCAGCTTCAGAAAAAATCATTAGAATATAAAGATTTGATAATAGATGCTGATTCATATATTGTTATTTATCAAGGTAAAGAGTTAGAAATGCCTCCAAAGGAATTTGAACTTTTATATTTTCTTGCATCAAATCCTAATAAGGTTTTTACAAGGGATCAACTTTTATACGAAGTTTGGGGATATGATTATCCTGGGGATTCAAGAACGGTGGATGTTCATATAAAAAGAATTAGAGAAAAGCTTCCTGAACATGATGAATGGCAGATTAAAACTGTTTGGGGAGTAGGATACAAGTTTGAGGTGAAGTGATGTGAGAAAAAGCCTTTTTACTAAGCTTATTTCAACTTATTTTGTAATTTTAGCCATTTCCTTTGGATTGGTTGCTATTTTTTTATCCCAGTGGTTTTATAATTACTCTGTGAATGAAAAAGCAAATACTTTAATAAAGCAAGGGGTTATATTAAATGAGATTGTATCAGATTATATTAATAAAAAAATAAATAAAGAAAAGCTTAACAATGAAATTACTATGTTAAGTAAACTCCTTGGTGCAAGGATTTGGGTTGTGGATAAATATGGATATATATATTCCTATGCCGGTGATAAAATAAATGATGATAAACAGCTTAATTATTTAGAGTTTCAAGAGGTTATAAATGGCAAAGTAATAGTTAAAAGGGATAGTTTTAAAGGTTTATTTTCAAGGCCTATGCTTACAGTTGGAGTTCCTGTTTATGTAAATGACAATGTTTTAAGCGTTGTGTTTTTGCATGCTCCCCTTGATGAGATAAAAGTTGCTTTAAAGAAGGTATATATTGTCATATGGCTTTCAGCGACTTTTGCTACAATTATTTCTATATTTATAATTTACTACATTTCTGAAAAAATATTGATAATTCCTTTAAGCAAGATAAATGAAACAGCTAAGGCTATTTCTAAAGGAGAGTTTGAAAAAAGGGTTGAAATTAATTCTGAAGATGAGATAGGAAAGCTTGCGGTTTCATTTAATTACATGGCAGATACTTTACAAAACTTGGAGAACATGAGAAGAAACTTTATAGCAAATGTATCCCATGAGTTGCGATCTCCAATGACTTCCATAAACGGATTTATATCTGGAATGCTGGATGGAACAATACCTCAAGATAAGTGGGTAAAGTATCTTTCCATAGTTCATGATGAAATAAAAAGGCTTATAAGGCTTATAAATGACCTTTTAGATCTTGCAAGTTTAGAGTCAGGAGAATTTTCTTTAAATATGGGTGTTTTTGATATAAATGAGCTTATAAGGCAAAGGATTATAAAGTTTGAAGATAAAATAAATAAGAAAAATATAAATGTTAATGTTGTTTTAATGGATAAAAAAATGCTAGTTAAAGGGGATAGGGATAGAATAGATCAAGTTTTAACAAATATAATAGATAATGCTATAAAGTTTGTTAATCAAGGTGGAAACATTGAAATTAAAACAGAAATAAAGGAAGATAGGCTTCTTGTTAGCATATTTAATGATGGTCCACCAATTCCTAAGGAAGATATTAAATATATTTGGGATAGATTTCACAAAGGAGATAAATCAAGAACAAAAGGTGGAGGAACAGGGCTTGGTTTATCTATAGTAAGACAGATAATAAATAAACACAATCAAACCATTTGGGTTGAGTCTGGAGAAAAGGGAACAAAGTTTACGTTTACTCTTGAAATAGTGTAATTTTTAATCTTTTTCAAATTTATTCATACAATTTTAAAAATTTAGGGGTAGAATAATAAAAAGGAGGTGTGAATATGGAATTTCATGAAAACAATTGGGGAAGTGGTATTAAATTTGTTGAAGAAAAGAGGCCTAAAAAGGCTTTTAGGCTTATTGGAATTATACTTTTAGTGTTTTTTTCAGCTTCTATAGGTGGAATTTTAGGTGGATACTATGTTAAGAAAAGCTATGAAGCAGGTTCAGGCATTAATATACCAAATTTAACTGAGCAGCAGAATGTATCTTCTATACCTAAAAATTCAGTAAATAAGGTTGTTGAGCTTGTAGGTCCAGCTGTTGTTGGAGTTAGTAATAATGTAAATACTATATTTTGGGGGAAGCAAAAGCAAGGAACAGGCTCGGGTATAATCTTTGATAAGAATGGATATATTGTTACAAATTATCATGTTATAGAAGGTGCAACGGATGTTACCGTCACTTTATCAGGAGGCAAAAAACTTCCTGCAAGGATTATTGGAGCTGATTATGAAACGGATATTGCAGTTTTGAAGGTGGATGCTACAAATCTTCCTACTGCTAAGTTTGGTGACTCTTCAAAGGTTAGAGTTGGGGATTTAGCTATTGCTATAGGAAATCCTTTAGGAGAAGAATTTGCAGGAAGCGTAACTGTTGGAGTTATAAGCGCTCTTAATAGAGAAATAACGGTTGAAGATAGAAGGTATAAGGTTATTCAAACAGATGCTTCTATAAACCCTGGAAATAGCGGTGGAGCTTTATGCAATGAAAAGGGAGAAGTAATAGGCATAAACACTTTAAAAATAGCATCGGCAGAAGGAATGGGATTTGCTATCCCTATAAATGAAGTTAAAAAAATAGTTGATGAGCTTTTAAAACATGGATATGTATCAAGACCATATATAGGAATAGCAGGAACCTTTATAGATAAAGAACAAGCAGAAGAATATGGAGTTCCAGTAGGAGTTGGAGTTCAAGAGGTTGTAAGAGGAAGTGGAGCAGAGCTTGCAGGAATAAGGCCAGGGGATATAATAGTTGAGTTTGATGGAAAAAAACTTACTAAATTTGAAGATTTGCAAGAGGCCAAAGAAAAGCATAGGGTTGGAGATGTTGTAAAAGCTAAAATTTGGAGAGATGGGCGTTATATTGAAGTTAAAATAAAACTTACAGAACAAATAAGATAGGCTGCATTAAGCAGCCATGTTTTTTTTGAAGAATTTGTGGTAATATTTAAAATGAAATTTTATAAAAGGGGTGGAAATATGTTTTTAGTAGTTGGTCTTGGAAATCCAGGAAGGGAGTATGAAAAAACAAGGCATAATGTTGGTTTTGAGGTTATAGATAGATTGGCTGAAAAGTTAGGCATTGAAGTTAATAGGATAAAGTTTAAGGGGCTTGTTGGTGAAGCTAGCGTTAATGGGAAAAAGGTTGTTTTATTAAAACCAACTACATTTATGAATTTAAGTGGAGAAAGCTTAATCGAAGCAGTTTCTTTTTATAAAGTAAATCTTGAAAACGTAATAGTTATATATGATGATGTGGATATAAATGTTGGGAGGCTCAGAATAAGAGGTAGTGGGAGTGATGGAGGACATAATGGAATGAAGAATATTATATATCATCTTAAGGATAACAAGTTTCCAAGGGTTAGAATAGGTATAGGAAAGCCAAAGGGGGATATGGTATCTCATGTTCTTGGTAGATTTTCGCAAGAAGAAGAGGCTTTGATAAAAAAGGTTGTAGATATTGCAGTAGAGGCGGTATTGGAAATAATAAACAATTCCCTTCAAAGTGCTATGAATAAGTATAATTCTTATGATGCAAGTTTAAAATAATAAGAGGGGGTGGAAGATTGAACTATAATGGGCTTTTGGAGGAGATTTTAAAATATAAGGAGTTCAGAGATTTACTTAATAATGCTGAAAATAAAATACCCTGCCAAGTTCATGGTCTTTCGGATTCCCAAAAGGCCCTTATTGCCTTTTGCCTTTTTTTGAAATTGAATAGGCAGATTTTTATATTATCTTACAATGATATAGAAGCCAAAAAATTATATGATGATATAAAAACGTTTACAGACGATTGTTATTATTTTCCTTATAAAGAAATGGTTTTAAATATAGATGTTGAATCCTTTGAGGTAAAATCAGAAAGAATTAAAATTTTAAAAAAGATTTTAAGTGGAGAAAAATTAATAGTTGTATCTACTATTGAATCTATTTTACCTATTATGCCTCCTTCTGATATTTTGAAAAACAATCAATTTGAAATTAAAGAAGGAATGGAATTAGAATCTTTAGAATTTTTATCTAAGCTTTATGAACTTGGATATGAAAGGACAGAAGTTGTTGAAGGAAAGGGGCAGTTTGCTCAAAGAGGGGGTATAATTGACGTATTTCCCATAAACTTAGAGCAGCCTATTAGAATAGAGTTTTTTGGAGATGAAATTGATACAATACGAAGTTTTGATCCTTTAAGTCAAAGGAGCATAAAAAGAATTGAAAAAGTCACCTTATATCCAGCAAGGGAGATTTTGCTTAATGATATTATTGTTAAAAAAGCTTATGAAGATATAAAAAAAGATTTTGAAGGTAAATTAAAAAGCTTTTCAAAAAAGAAAAAAGACGAGGCTAAGGTTTTGGAACATAAATTTAAAGAGCTTCTAGAAAAATTAGTTAATTTTAGATACTTTGAAGGAATGGATAGCTTTTTACCTTACTTTTATGATTTACAAAATAATATTTTAGACTATTTTATAGATCCTGTAATAATTTTAGATGAATCTTTAAGAATATCACAAAGGATTTTTGCAGCTTATGAAGATTTTCAAGAGATGTTTAAAACTATGCTTGAGAACGGTAATGTACTTCCAAAACAGGGAAATTACTTTTTACAACCGGAAGTTATAATATCTAAGTTAAAGCTTTTTCCCATTATCTCTTTAAATATGTTGCCAAGGGTAGTTGAAAATTTTAAACCTAAGTCTATAATAAATTTTAATTGCATATCTTTACCATCATATTCTAATAATATTCAAATGTTGATGGAGGAGTTTAAATTAAAGTTAAACAATGGCTATAAGATAATTATTTTTAGCCAAAATGAAGCAAAGGCATTAAGGTTTAAAAATTCCCTTAAGGAAGAAGGATTTAATGCCATATATAAGGAAAATTTAGATGAAATTAAAGAAGGATTTATAACGATTACGACGGGGACTTTAGCAAAAGGTATGGATTTCCCAGATATAAAACTTTTTATAGTATCCGATGGAGAGATGCATTCTTCTAAAAAACAAAGAAAAAAGATTAAAGATAAAAAAACAAAGAAAATAGATGTGTTTACGGATTTAAAAGTTGGAGATTATGTTGTTCATGAAATACATGGTATAGGAATATTTAAGGGAATAAGCGAGCTTGTTATAGAAGGAATAAAAAGAGATTATTTAGTTATACAATATCATGGAAATGATACCTTGTATGTTCCTGTTGAACAGCTTGATGTTGTTCAAAAATATATTGGAGCAGATGAAAAGCCTCCAAAGGTAAACAAGCTTGGAAGTTCAGACTGGATAAAAACTAAAAACAAAGTAAAAGAATCTTTAAAGGAAGTAGCTAAAGAGCTTATAGAGCTTTACGCAGAAAGAAGCAGAATAAAAGGATATGCTTTTTCACCTGATACTCCATGGCAAAAGCAATTTGAAGATGAATTTCCTTATCAAGAAACAGAAGATCAATTAAAGGCAATAGAAGAGATAAAAAGAGATATGGAAAGTCCAAAGCCTATGGATAGGCTTTTGTGTGGTGATGTTGGATATGGTAAAACAGAAGTTGCCATGAGGGCAGCTTTTAAAGCGGTTATGGATGGAAAACAAGTAGCTGTTTTAGTTCCAACTACAATCTTGGCTGAGCAGCATTTTAACACTTTTATTCAAAGATTTAAGGGTTTTCCAGTAAACATAGACATGCTAAGCAGATTTAAAAGCAGCGGTGAACAGAAAAAGACTTTAAAGGAGCTTGCTGCAGGAAACATAGATATAATAATAGGAACCCATAAACTTTTAAGTAAAGGGGTAAAATTTAAAGATTTGGGCTTGTTAATAATAGATGAGGAACAGAGATTTGGAGTAAGTCATAAAGAAAAAATAAAACTTATGAAAAGGAATGTAGATGTTTTAACTTTAACTGCAACACCAATTCCAAGGACTTTGCATATGTCGTTGATTGGGGTAAGGGATATGAGCATAATAGAAACGCCTCCGGAAGATAGATATCCTGTTCAGACATATGTTTTAGAATATAATGAGGTTATAGTAAGGGAGGCTATATTAAGGGAGCTATCAAGAGGTGGACAGGTGTTTTTTGTTTATAACAGAGTAGAAACTATTTTAGATATGCAAAGGGAAATATTAAAGCTTGTTCCTGAAGCAAGAATTATAATAGCTCATGGACAGATGAAGGAAGAAGAGTTAGAAGATGCCATAATAAGTTTTATAAACGGAGAAGCTGATATTTTGCTTTGTACTACAATAATAGAAACGGGAATTGATATGCCTAATGTAAATACCCTTATTGTTTATGATGCGGATAAAATGGGACTTTCACAACTTTATCAATTAAGAGGAAGAGTAGGAAGGTCTAATAGGATAGCCTATGCTTATTTTACCTATAGAAAGGATAAGGTGCTAACTGAAGCAGCGGAAAAAAGGCTAAAGGCTATAAAGGAGTTTACTGAATTTGGTTCTGGTTTTAAAATTGCAATGAGAGATCTTGAAATACGTGGAGCAGGAAGTTTATTTGGAACAAAGCAGCATGGCCATTTAGCTGCGGTTGGATATGATATGTATTGTAAGCTTTTAGATGAGGCTATAAAAGAATTAAAAGGAGAAGAGAAAGAAGAAGAATTTGAAACACAAATAGAACTTCAAGTAAGTGCATACATTCCAAGCAATTATATTGAAGATGAAGTTATAAAGATAGAGATATACAAAAAGATAGCATCAATAGATAGTCATGAGGATAGAATGGACATTATAGATGAGCTTATAGATAGGTTTGGAGATATTCCAAAGGTTGTAGATAATTTAATAAAAGTTTCTTATATTAAAAGTTTATCTAAAGGCTTAAAAATATTTAGTGTAAAACAAATTGATAAGGATGTGTTTTTACATTTTAAGGATGCTAGTTGTTTAAATGTAGAAGTAATTAGACAGATAAATAAGAAATACAATAATATAGTAAGTTTTCCCAGCACAAAGGAGCCCATATTAAAGATTAAAATACAGAAAAATAGTGAAGTTTTAGATACTTTAATGGATATTTTACAAGATTTTAAAAATTTGCAATATATTTAGAAATGTTTTATAATATTTTGAGAGTTTGATAAAGGAGAGGATAGATGTGAGGTTTAAAAAGTTATCCCTTGTATTATCTTTTATGTTTCTTTTAAATATATTTTCAGGTTGTGAGTTAATTTCAAAAACTGAAGAGGGAGAAAAGAAAACCGTTGTAGCTAAAGTAAATGGTGAAAAAATAACAAAAGGTGAGTTCCAAAAGTTGTTTGAAGCTAGGCTAGCTCAATATGAAATGATGTATGGGCAGGATTTTGCTCAGAAAAAGGAAAATGAAGAGCTTATAAAAAATTTAAAGGAAGATACTTTAGATGAAATGATTAATGAAAGAATAATACTTCAAAAAGCCAAGGAATTTAATATACAGCCTGATGAAAAAGATATAAATGAAAACTTGGATAAAATGTATAAACAAGCTGTAAGTCAAGCTGGTGGAGAGGATAAATTTAAAAAGACATTGGAAACATTTAAATTAACAGTTGATGACTATAAAAAATACATGACTAATAAAATAATAATTGAAAAGGTCTATGATAAAATAGTTAAAGATGTTAGCGTAAGCGATGATGAGCTTTTAAAGTACTATAATGAGCATATGTATGATTATACAGAGAAACCTAACAAGATGAATGTATCTCATATATTGGTTCAAACTGAAGATGAGGCAAAAAAAGTTCTTGAGGAATTAAAAAAGGGTGCTAAATTTGAGGATTTAGCTAAAAAATACAGCATTGATCCAGGTTCAAAGGATAAAGGAGGAAATCTTGGAGATATATATTATAATGATGATAGATATGATAAAACCTTTTTAACTAATGCTATTGCCCTTCCAGTTGGTAAAATAAGCCCAATAATTAAAACGCAATTTGGGTATCATATAATTAGAGTTAATAAAAAGGAAGAATACAAATTAAAACCATTTAAAGAGGTAAAAAACCAAATAAGGGAAATCGTATTGGAACAAAAGAAAACCAGCAAACTCAATGAGACCTTCCAAAAATGGAAGGAAGAATCAAATATAAAAAAGTATACAGATAGATTATGATCAAGGGAAAATTTCCCTTGATTTTTTTGGGATTTATTTGTATAATTATAAAAATAAATGCATAAAATTACTATGAGGTGATTTATATGAAATATGTTATTGAAAACAATTCAAGAAAGATTTTAAGAAGCAGTCAAAGATATATGCCAAATTCTTGCACATACTGTATGTATAAGTCAAGACCTTCCACTTTTCAATTTAATTGCTCGGTTTGTCATTTGAAGTTATTAAATAGTTTCAGGATTTCCTGAAACTTTTTTTTTGATAATTTTTTGGTATATTTTTTGAGAATTTGAGGAAATTATAAATAATAGAAGATAACACTAAGGAGGGATAAAATGAAGGCTACAGGAATTGTAAGAAGAATTGATGATTTAGGAAGAGTTGTAATACCAAAGGAAATAAGAAGAACTTTAAGGATTAGAGAAGGTGATCCTCTTGAAATATTTACAGATAGAGAAGGTGGAATAATACTTAAAAAATATTCTCCAATAGGTGAACTTAGTGAATTTGCAAAAGGATATGCAGAAGCATTACAGGGGCAGGTAAATAAGCCAGTTTTGATATGTGATAAGGATTCAATTATTGCTGTTGCTGGAGTTAATAAGAAGGAATATATAGACAAAAGAATAAGTGAGGACATAGAAAAAGTATTGGCAGAAAGAAAAACAGCTGTTTTTAATCAAAAAGAGGGAGGAAAAGCTTTTGCTCTTATAAAGGATGAAGAAGATGAAGCAAGTTATACAGCCCAAGTAATAGCTCCAATAATAGTAGAAGGGGAATCAATTGGTGCAGTTATTATAATGTCAAAGGAAGCAAATGTAACTATGGGAGAGCTAGAAAAGAAGCTTGCCGAAACTGCAGCGGCCTTTTTAAGCAAACAATTGATATCTTAAAAATATCATCCTCCTATTTCTTCGGCCATATAAACTTAGCTTTATGTGGCCGAATTTAAATGGGTTGGTAGTCTAATTTTACCAATCCATAAATATTTATTTATTGAAGATAGAAATAGGAGGATTTTTTATGTCTCGAAAAAACATAATAAAAGGGACAATACTTCTTGCTTTGGCAGGTATATTAGCAAAGTTTTTGGGGTTTTTCTTTAGAATTCCTCTTATATATTTGATTGGAGAAGAAGGAATAGGAATATATCAAATAATTTATCCTTTGTATACCTTTTTGCTTGCAATGTCCTCTGGAATTCCTATAGCAATTTCAAAAATGATTTCTGAAAGGTTAGCCATAAGAAAAAACAAAGAGGCAACTTTAATTTTTAAATCTGCGCTTTTTATAATGGTATTATTTGGGGCAGTATCAAGTTTTATTTTGATATTTTTTGCAAAGAATTTTATAAAAATATTTAATTGGAGCTTTAGGGTTTATTATTCTATATTAGCAATTTCATTAGCTCCTTTTTTTACTTGCATTTTATCGGTTTTTAGAGGGTATTTTCAGGGAATTCAAAATATGTTTCCTGTTGGTTTAAGTCAAATAGTAGAGCAGTTGACTAGGGTATTTTTTGGAGTTGGACTAGCTTATATTCTTTTGCCTTATGGCATTGAATTTGCAGCTTCAGGGGCTTCCCTTGGAGCTACTGTTGGTGGGTTAATAGGAGTTTTATTTTTGTTATTTTATTTTAGGAAAAATAAAATAAATTATTTTAAAGATGAAAATAGCAAAGGTACTTTTGCTCTTACTTTGGAAATCATTAAAACAGGACTTCCGATTTCTTTAGCCCAAACAATAGGTTCTATAATGGCTTTAATAGACTCTGCTTTGGTGGTTGGGCTTTTGAAATCTTCAGGATACGATGATAGTATGGCAACAGCTTTATATGGACAGCTTACAGGAAAGGCTTTTGTTCTTATAAATGTTCCTTTAACTTTATCAATGGCTATAGCTCAAAGCACTGTTCCTGCTGTGGCGGAAAGTCATGCTTTAAAAAGCAATTTTAAATTAAAAAATAATATAAATATGGCTTATAAGATGGCTATGATGCTTGCCCTTCCTTCCTGTGCAGGTCTTTATGTACTTGCAAGGCCTATTTTGGGATTAATATTTCATACAGACAGTGGATGGGAAGTTTTACAGATACTTTCTGTTGCTGCATTTTTTATAATATTAGCTCAGACTTCTACAAGCGTTTTAAATGGCATTGGAAAAACTTATTTGCCGTTTTTTGTAATATTGTTAGGTTCGCTGGTCAAGATATTTTTTTCTTATTTGTTGATTCCAACAAGATTAAATATTTTAGGGGCTGCATACAGCACGTTGATAGCTTACTTTGTAATTTCAATGGTTGATATTATTTTGGTTATAAAATATACTAATGTTATGGTAAACCTTAGGGACTCTGTGATAAATCCTCTTTTAAGTACTTTAGTTATGATGATAGGTGTTATTTGTATATATATATTTTTAAACTTATATTTAAACTCAAAATTAACTACTGTTTTTTCAATTTTAAGTGGAATTCTTATATATTTTACACTATTAAATATTACAAACACATTTAGTTTAAAGGATATAAAAAGAGTTATAAAAGGTTAACGTGAGGTGAATTTACAAATGATAAAAATAGTAGGATTAGGTCCTGGTTCTGTAGATGATTTAACTTTAAAGACTATAGAAACCTTAAAAAATAGTAGTAAAGTATTTTTAAGAACTTACAAACATCCTAATGTGTGGTATTTAAAGGAGCTTGGAATTAAATTTGAAACCTTTGATATTTTTTATGACGAAGGAAGAGATTTTGATGAAGTTTATGAAAAAATAGCAAGAAGAATAATAGAAGAAAGGGATTGTGTTTACGCAGTTCCTGGGCATCCTTTAGTTGCCGAAAAGTCTGTAGAACTTATATTAAAATATTCAAAGGAAAATAACATAGAGGTTGAAGTAATTCCTGCTTTAAGCTTTATTGATGCTGTATTTAATGTCCTCAAGATAGATCCTTCTTGTGGATTTAAACTTATTGATGGACTTATGTTAGGGGATCAAGTTCCAGATTTGAATACTTCTAATGTAATAACTCAAGTTTATAATAAATTTGTGGCGGGAGAAATAAAAATAAAGCTTATGGAATATTATGATGATGAGCAGGAAGTATATGTAGTAAGGGCAGCAGGAGTTAAAGATCTAGAAAGAATTGAAAAGGTAAAGCTTTATGAAATCGACAGGTTGGATTTTATTGACTATTTGACCACGTTGTATATACCTCCTGTTAAAGAAAAAAAGAGAAAAGATTTTAATGATTTGATTAATTTAGTAGAAATGTTAAGATCTCCAAAGGGATGTCCTTGGGATAGAGAACAGACCCATGAAAGTTTAAAAAGATATCTTATAGAAGAATGTTATGAAATAATAGAATCTATTGATAAAAAAGATTATGATGGATTATGTGAAGAGCTTGGAGATGTTTTGCTTCATGTAGTATTCCATTCTCAAATAGCTAAAGAAAATGAATATTTTGATATATGGGATGTAACAGATGGAATAGTAAGAAAGATGATAAAAAGACATCCCCATGTTTTTGGTGATAAAAGGATACAAACAGCTGAGGATGTGGTTGAGATATGGGAAAAAAATAAGATGAAGGAGAAAAATGTTAAAAGCTATACAGAAAACTTAAAAAAGATTCCTATTGTATTGCCTGCCCTTTTAAGAAGTCTAAAAGTTCAAGAAAAGGCATCAGAGGTAGGATTTGATTGGGATAACGTAGAGGATGCTTTAAATAAGATAAAAGAAGAGTTTGAGGAACTTTTGAAGGTATATAAAACTAAAGATAATGATAAAATATTAGAAGAAATAGGAGATCTTTTGTTTGCAGTAGTAAATGTTGCAAGGTTTTTAAATGTAAATCCTGAGGAAGCCTTGAATCGTACTACTAGCAAGTTTATAAATAGATTTGAGTATATAGAAAAAAATGCTTATAAGTTCAACAAAAGCTTAGCAGAGTTAAATTTAGAAGAAATGGATAAGCTTTGGGAAGAATCAAAGAAATTTGAGGAATAATATTAAAAAAATATTAAGATTAGAAGGATTTTTTGATTTTGTGAAGAATAATAAAAACATGATATAATTTAGCTGCATCCTACTTAAAATAAATTTTCTAAGGAGGGAAAATAATGAACAAGGCAGATTTAATTTCAATGATGGCAGAAAAAAGTGGTTTAACAAAGAAGGATGCTGAAAAAGCATTAAAGGCTTTCATGGATAGCGTTCAAGAAGCTCTTGCTAGAAATGAAAAGGTTCAACTTGTTGGTTTTGGAACATTTGAAGTAAGAGAAAGAGGAGAAAGAAAAGGTAGAAATCCAAAGACTATGGAAGAAATTATAATCCCAGCTACAAAGGTTCCTGTATTTAAGGCAGGAAAGGAATTAAGAGAAAACGTAAATAAGTAAAAAATCAGGTTTTTTAACCTGATTTTTTTTTGAAAGGAAGGACATGATGAGGCTTGATAAATTTTTAAAGGTTTCAAGGATAATCAAGAGAAGGACTGTTGCAAAAGAAGTTTGTGATATGGGAAAAGTTTTAGTAAATGGTAAAGTAGCAAAACCAGGAACTGCTTTAAAGGTTGGGGATATTATAGAAATACAGTATGCAACAGGAAGTGTAAAGGCTGAGGTTTTAAGCCTCAAAGAGCATGTTACAAAAGAAGATGCAAGGAATATGTATAAGATAATTAGTGGAAAAGAAATTGAATAATTATCAACAATTTGTGGATAAGTGTGTTGATAATTTGTGATAAATTTGTTGATTTTAGTTTAAAAGGTTGTGATTTATTCCTTATTTGTTGTGGATAACATAAGGAATAAAGTATATATCCCCTTCATATAGTTTAATATGGAGGGGATATTTTTATGGAAAATAAAATGATAAAAGAACACAAAATCTATATAGATAATAGGGGCAAGATAGATATAAGTGGAGTTAATGCGATTTATACATTTAATGATGAACAAGTCAGTTTATCTACTGTAATGGGAAATCTTTTAATTAGGGGTAAGGACTTGAAGGTTAACAAATTAAATGTTGATAGTGGAGATGTATCTATAGTTGGGCAAATAAACTCTTTAAGTTATACTTCTAAAGACGAAGGTAAAAATGAAAATCTTTTAAAGAAGCTTTTTAGGTGATATGATATGGTTTTAGATATCAATATTCAATTTATGTATTTTTTTTCTAACATTTTATGTGGTATAATAATAGGATTTTTATTTGACACATATAGAATTATTAGGGGATTTAAAAATCCTAATAAGACTTTAACTGCAATTTCGGACTTATTGTTTTGGATATTTTCTGCTCTTTTAACGTTTATTTTTATGCTTTTAACCAATAATGTAAATATTAGATATTATACTTTTATAGCTTTTATTATAGGACTGTATTTATACTTTAAGCTTATTTCTAAACCTTTTTTAGGTTCTTTAAGATTTGTAATTTATTATATTATGAAATCTTTTAGATTTTTATTTAGAATGATTTTAATGTTTTTAAGACTTATTAGGGTTTTTTATTTAAATTTAGGGTATTATGTCAGGAAATTTATAGGATTAGTTTTTATAAAACAGCAGGAAAATTGAAATCTTCGTAGAATTTATTATGTAGTAAGTTTAAGAGGGGATGCATATGAAGAAAATAGAGAAGCTTTTTTATTTGTTTTTTTTAATATTTTTCTTGTCTATATTTATAAAACAACAGGCTATTATGTTTAGGTTAAAAAAAGATTACAGGCATTACAGCCAGCAGCTTGAGAAGGTTAAGTTTATTAATGCTCAACTAAAGGAAGAGCTTAAACAGGTTCAAAAAGATTCTTATATTGAAACTTTAGCAAGGGAAAAGTTGGGGCTTATAAAACCAGGTGAGATTTTATTTATAGATAAAAATAAAAGGAAGACAAATTGACTAAAATTATATTATTTTGTATAATAATATCATTAAAATATATTAAGGAGGAAGTCTTTTAACATGACCTTAAAGGTAGGTACTATTTTAGAAGGAACTGTTGTAAACATTACAAATTTTGGTGCTTTTGTCGATGTAGAAGGAAAAACAGGTTTAGTTCACATTAGCGAGGTGGCTGATACTTACGTAAAAGACATAAGACAACATCTAAAAGAAAAGGACAAGGTAAAGGTTAAGATTATTGCAATTGATGAGCAAGGAAAGATAAGTTTATCAATAAGGCAAGCTATGCCAAAGAGTTCAAGACCGGTTGAAATTGACTGGCAGGGTGAGAGGAACAAAAACAGTGGACTTTCTTTTGAGGAGAGACTTGCAAAATTCTTAAAAGAAAGCGAGGAGAGAATTCAGGACTTAAAACATAGAGAAGGCAGAAGATATGGAACTGCATCAAGAAGATAATTATAAAGGGTATTTTACCACACGGTAAAATACCCTTTTGTAAAAAATAAAAATTTCTATAAAAAATTTTAAAAAAGGTGTTGACGAAATCAAAATAGTGTTATATAATCAATAATGTCGATGCGAGGTGCACGAAAGAACGCCGGAGTGGCGGAACAGGCAGACGCACAGGACTTAAAATCCTGTGGTCCGAAAGGACCGTACCGGTTCGACCCCGGTCTCCGGCACCAACGTCGCGGGGTGGAGCAGTTGGTAGCTCGTCGGGCTCATAACCCGAAGGTCGAAGGTTCAAGTCCTTCCCCCGCAACCAAATATGGCGGCGTAGCTCAGTTGGCCAGAGCAATCGGTTCATACCCGATGTGTCAGCGGTTCGAATCCGTTCGCCGCCACCATCTATGTAGAGGGTAAAAGCACCCACGAAAAACTTCGTGGGTGCTTTTGTTATTTGTCCTAAAATACATTAGTTTTTTGCGGTTCTATGTCAATAGTTGGGGTGGGCAAATTATTCAGATGCCCGCCCTTGCTAATTTCCAAGGAGTTTTTATGTAATTGAGATTAATTTAAGCAAAAGCTTTAAAAATGGGCATGACAAAAAGGCCAATCAAAGGTTGGCTTTTATAAAAGCTCAGCGTATTGTTTATTTTTGCACGTAGTTTGGTATAGGTTTAAGAAGAAAACCTTTAAAGACTGACTTAGGTCGACTAAGGTTTTCTTCTTAAATTTTTTGCGCGAGGCCGTTAAAAATTGTTGTAGATTTAATAGTTTAACAAGTTTATACACAACAATGAAGAATTCGATTTCTAAACCTTTCAAAGTTCCTAAATCCGAAG